>NZ_JASGFN010000021.1:0-146443 GCF_047605525.1 Paraburkholderia sp.
CTCAAACCCCGTTTACACGGGATCCAAATTCAACAGCCTGCTAGGGCCTGTTCACAGGCCCTGGCGGTATTCGCAACGAGCAGGGCGCGGTGAGCGGCGTTACAGCAGCGCTTCGATATCCTCGGTGATCGCCTCGGGCTTCGTCAGCGGCGCATAGCGCTTGACGACGTTGCCGTCGCGGCCGATCAGGAACTTCGTGAAATTCCATTTGATCGCCTCGAGGCCGAGCAGCCCCGGCGCCTCGCCGGTCAGATAGCGGAACAGCGGATGAGCGTTCGAGCCGTTCACGTCGATCTTGTCGAACATCGGGAAAGTCACGCTGTAATTCTTTTCGCAAAACGCGCCGATCTGCGCGGCGTCGCCCGGCTCCTGCTTGCCGAACTGGTTGCACGGAAAACCGAGCACCGCCAGCCCGCGCGCCGCGTACGAATCGTAGAGCTTCTGCAGGCCCGCGTACTGCGGCGTGAATCCGCATTCGCTCGCGGTATTGACGATCAGCAGAACCTTGCCCTGATATTGCGCGAGACTCACTTCCTCGCCGCCGAGCGTGCGCGCCGAAAACGAATAGATCGATGTCATGTGCCCTCCCCGTGAAAGCCGTCAGTCTATGCCAAAAGCCTCGCCGATACAGTCGGCCGGATGGCCGATGGCGGCCTGGCGCGAAGCGACAGCCGGGCGATCGTCGCCTGCCGCCCGGCGACGCGCCGGGCAGTCTAGAATAGCGGTTTTCTTCAGCCGGCCACGTCGTGATCCGCTTCAATCAGTTCAGCCTCGCGCGCGGCACCAAGCCGCTTTTCGACAACACCACGTTCACCCTGAACCCCGGTGAAAAAGCCGGCCTCGTCGGGGCGAACGGCGCGGGCAAGTCGACGCTGTTCGCCGTGCTGCTCGGCGAGCTGCATGCGGACGGCGGCGATTTCTCGATCCCGCCGACCTGGCGCATCGCGCACGTCGCGCAGGAAACGCCCGCCGTCGACAAAACCGCGCTCGCCTACACGCTCGACGGCGACGCCGCGCTGCGCGACATCGAGGCACGCATCGCCGCCGCGTCCGCGGCGCACGACGGCGCGGCCGAAGCCGAGGCGCACGCGGCATTCGCGGATGCCGACGGCTATACCGCGCCGGCGCGCGCCGAAGCGCTGCTGCTCGGCCTCGGCTTCACGCTCGAACAGACCCGCGAGCCGGTCGGCAGCTTCTCCGGCGGCTGGCGCATGCGCCTGAATCTCGCGCAGGCGCTGATGTGCCGCTCCGACCTGCTGCTGCTCGACGAACCGACCAATCACCTCGACCTCGACGCGATCGTCTGGCTCGAAGACTGGCTGCATCGCTACGCGGGCACGCTGATCGTGATTTCGCACGACCGCGAGTTTCTCGACTCCGTCTGCAACGTGACGCTGCATCTCGAGAACCAGCAGATCAGGCGTTACGGCGGCAACTACTCGCAATTCGAAGTGCTGCGCGCGCAACAGATGGCGCTGCAACAGAGCGCGTACGAAAAGCAGCAGCGCACGGTCGCGCATCTGCAGAGCTACATCAACCGCTTCAAGGCGCAGGCCACCAAGGCGCGCCAGGCGCAAAGCCGTGTGAAGGCGCTCGAGAAGATGGAGCTGATCGCGCCCGCGCACGTGGCTTCGCCGTTCACGTTCGAGTTCCGCACGCCCGACTCCGCACCGAATCCGATGATGGTGATGGAGGACGTGCGCTGCGGCTATCGTGGCGAGGACGGCAGCGAGATTCCGATCGTCGAGCGCGTGATGCTGTCGATCCAGAACGGTCAGCGCATCGGTCTGCTCGGCGCGAACGGTCAGGGCAAGTCGACGCTGATCAAAACGCTCGCGGGCACGCTCGAAGCATTGAGCGGCCATGTGCGCGAAGGCAAGGGGCTGCGCATCGGCTACTTCGCGCAGCATCAACTGGAAACGCTGCGCCCGGACGACACGCCGTTGCAGCATCTCGCGCGCCTCGCGCCGGATACGCGCGAGCAGGAACTGCGCGATTTCCTCGGCAGCTTCAACTTCTCCGGCGACATGGCGACCGCGAAGATCGCGCCGTTCTCCGGCGGCGAGAAGGCACGCCTCGCGCTCGCGCTGATCATCTGGCAGAAGCCGAACCTGCTGCTGCTCGACGAGCCGACCAACCACCTCGACCTGGAAACGCGGCACGCGCTGACGATGGCGCTCGCGCAATTCGAAGGCACGTTGATTCTGGTGTCGCACGACCGGCATCTGCTGCGCGCGACCACGGATCAGTTCATGCTCGTCGCGAAGCATCGTCTGCAGGAATTCGACGGCGATCTCGACGACTATCGCGACTGGCTGCTGCAGCACGCGGCCGAGCAGCGCACGGCGCTGAAAGCCGGTGCGGGCGCGGCCGGTACGGCGAACGGCGCGGGCAATGCCGACAACGGGGTCAATCGCAAGGAGCAGCGCCGCCTCGAAGCGGAAACGCGTCAGAAGCTCTCGCATCTGAAAAAGCCGCTGCAAAGCCGTATCGCGAAGATCGAAAAGGAAATGGACGCGCTCAACGCGGAGAAGGCGACGCTCGATGCATTCGTCGCCAATCCCGCGAGCTACGAGCCCGAGCACAAGAGCAGGCTGACGGACGCGATCCGCCGTCAGGCAGACGTGAACGCGCGCCTCGACACGCTCGAAGCCGAATGGCTCGAGACGCACGAGGAACTCGAACAGATCGGCTAGCGGCACCTGGCGACGCGTTGTTGGCCGCGCCGCGCCGGCATCCACGGGAGCTTGGCTTTGTCATTTGCGAACTCATCGTCCGGGTCACAGGCGGCGCAGACGCTCACGGCGCCGCCCGCGCCGCCGCCGTTGCAAGGGCTGCGCGTGCTCGACCTCACGCGTCTGCTGCCCGGCCCGGTGGCCGCGCTGCGCCTCGCCGAGCTCGGCGCCGACGTGCTGAAAATCGAAGCGCCCGGTGCGGGCGACCCGACGCGCACGATGATGCAATCGTCGAGCGACCGCGTCGCGGGCCGGCCCGGCGCGTTTTACCGGATGGTCAACCGCGGCAAGCGCGAGACGCGCCTCGACCTCAAATCGGACGCGGGACGCAACGTGCTGCGCGCGCTCGCGGCCGAAGCCGACGTACTGATCGAGAGCTTCCGGCCCGGTGTGATGGAACGTCTCGGCCTCGGTTACGACACGCTGCGCGCGGCCAATCCGCGGCTCGTCTATTGTGCGATCACCGGCTATGGCGCGAGCGGCCCGTTCGCGGACCACGCCGGCCACGATCTGAACTACATCGGCTATGCGGGCGTGCTCGATCAACTGGCGGGCCGCGATGGCGCGCCGATCCTGCCCAACTTCCAGATCGCCGATCTGCTCGGCGGCGCGCTCGCCGCGGTCACGCAGATTCTCGCCGCGCTGTGGCACGTCGCGCGCGGCGGCGAAGGCCGCTTCGTCGACGTATCGATGACGCACGCGAGCTACGCGCACAACGTCGTCGCGCAGGTCGCGCTCGCCAACGACGGCACCGCGCCGGCCGCGGGCGCCGGTCTGCTCAACGGCGGCGTGCCCTGCTACAACCTGTATCGCACCAGCGACGGCCGCTGGCTCGCGGTCGGCGCGCTCGAGCTGAAGTTCTGGGAAACGCTGTGCATGGCGCTCGATCGGCCCGAGTGGGCGACGCGTCATTGGAGTCTCGGTCAGGCGATCGGCGGGCCGGACTCGGTGGCGCTGATTCAGGAACTCGCCGGCGTGATCGGCACGCGTACGCTCGACGAGTGGGTACAGGCGCTCGAATCGCTCGACTGCTGCGTGTCGCCGGTGTTGACGCCGGCCGAAGCCGCGCGGCATCCGCTGTTCGATCCGCGGACGTATACGGCGGCGGCAAGTGGGAGCGTAGACGAAGCGGACAACGGTGCGAGCAGCGGCACCGGCCGGGTGGACTAGCGCCGACGGCCAGGCCACGGAAGCCATGAAGAGAGAAGGCTCGCCGTGGCTTCAGGCGGGTTTATCGAAAGTTGCGGGAAAAATGTAGCGAGATGGAGTGAGCTCGAGTCGCCATCGCTCGGCAGGAAAAAACACGGCGAGTAAAACAACGGGCCAACCACCCGCCAACGCATGAGCACGAATCACAGCGGATGCAGATAAACAGCAAATCAAGCGCCCGCCCCTACCTTCAGCGCCGCGTCACAGTCTGTCTCGGCAGAGTCTGGCGCGGCGATTTTTCGTCGTCGTACAGCAGATGCTTGCGGCCTTCCACATGGCGGCTGATCGTGGCGCGCACTTCGGCGGCCGTCACGTCTTCGGCCACCACCCGCCGCGATATCTGCCCGGTCGTGTCGATCCATTCGACGATCCGGCAGGCGCCGCCCCAAGGCTGGAGAATCGGTGCGGAGACCCGGCAGCCGCGCACGTGGATGGGACGCTCGGCTGCGGTTTCGTATGGTTGTTTCAAAGCGCGATCCTTTTTCGGGCATCGGAAGGGATGCATTCCCCCGCAGCTTAGAAAAAAGGCATGGCGGCCAGGTTACAGACAATATGGAGATATTTACGGGGCATTACGGCGTGCAAGGTTCGCCACGCGTCCCTCGCGCGTGCTCCCCCCGCAAGCCCATCTAGTCGAGCGAGCGGACCCGGTCGATCGCCTGCTCGATCCGTTCGACCGCGACGACCTGTAAGCCTTCGATCGGCTGTTTCGGCGCATTGGCCTTCGGAATCACCGCCACCGAAAAGCCGAGCTTGGCCGCTTCCTTCAGACGCTCCTGACCGCGCGGCGACGGCCGGATTTCTCCGGCGAGCCCGACTTCGCCGAACACGACGAGCCCCTTCGGCAGTGGTTTGTTGCGCATCGACGAATGGATCGCGAGCAGCACCGCGAGATCGGCGGCGGGCTCGGAAATCTTCACGCCGCCTACCGCGTTCAGAAACACGTCCTGATCGAAACAGGCAATGCCCGCATGGCGATGCAGCACCGCGAGCAGCATCGCGAGCCGGTTCTGTTCGAGGCCGACCGCGAGGCGCCGCGGATTCGGCGCGTTGGCCGCGTCGACGAGCGCCTGCACCTCGACCAGCAACGGCCGCGTGCCCTCCTGCGTGACCAGCACGCACGAGCCCGATACCGACTGCTCATGCTGCGACAGAAACAATGCCGACGGATTCGCCACGCCGCGCAAGCCACGCTCGGTCATCGCGAATACGCCGAGCTCGTTGACCGCGCCGAAGCGGTTCTTGATCGCGCGCACGAGGCGATACGACGAATGCGTGTCGCCCTCGAAATACAGCACCGTATCGACGATGTGCTCGAGCACGCGCGGACCGGCGAGCGCGCCCTCCTTCGTCACGTGGCCGACCATGATGATCGTCGTGCCCGACTGCTTGGCGATGCGCGTCAACTGCGCCGCGCACTCGCGCACCTGCGCGACCGAGCCCGGCGCCGAAGTCAGCGCATCCGAATAGACGGTCTGGATCGAGTCGATCACGGCGACGTCGGGCTGCTGCCCGGCGATCGCCGCCTGGATTTTTTCGAGCTGGATTTCCGCGAGCAATTGCAGCTCACTCGCCTTCGAACCGGGTTCGAGCAGCGAGAGCCGTTGCGCGCGCAACGCGATCTGCGCGTCCGATTCCTCGCCGCTGATATACAGCGCGCGTTTGTCCGCGGCGATTTCCGCGAGCGATTGCAGCAGCAGCGTCGATTTGCCGATGCCCGGATCGCCGCCGATCAACACCACGCCGCCCGGCACGAGGCCGCCGCCGAGCACGCGGTCGAATTCGCCGACGCCGGTGGAAAAGCGCGGCACGTCCGAGGCTTCGATGTCGGCGAGACGCCGCACCGGCGTATTCTTCGCGAGCGACTGGAAACGGTGCGTGGACGGCGTCTCGGCGACCGATTCGACCAGCGTATTCCACGCCTGGCACGCAGGACATTGACCGGACCACTTCGGCGACTGTCCGCCGCATTCGCTGCAAACGTACAACGTCTTCGGTTTCGCCACACGTTACTCCGCGCGGACCGGCACACGCTGCGCGATCGCGCACATCAGCTCGTAGCCGATCGTGCCGCAGGCCTGCGCGACGTCGTCGATCGGCAGCGCGTTGCCCCACAGCTCGACGCGCGAGCCGACATTGGCGGTCGGCACCGGGCTCAGGTCGACCGTCAGCATGTCCATCGATACGCGCCCGACGATCCGCGTGCGCACACCGTCGACGATCACCGGCGTGCCTTCCGGCGCGATACGCGGATAGCCGTCCGCGTACCCGCACGCGACCACGCCGATGCGCATCGGCCCGCGCGCGGTAAACGACGAACCGTAGCCGACCGTGCTGCCCTCGCTGAGCGTCTGCACGGCAATCAGTTCCGCCGCGAACGTCATCGCGGGCTGCAGGCCCGTGCCCTCGATCGCGGCCGTCACGCCCGACGGCGACGCGCCGTACAGGATGATGCCGGGACGCACCCAGTCGAAATGCGCGCTCGGGTGCCACAGCGTCGCCGCCGAATTCGCGAGGCTGCGCGCGCCAGCAATGCCTTGCGCGCCGCGCTCGAACGCTTCCATCTGATACGCGATGCCGCGCTCGCCATCGGCATCGGAAAAATGGGTCATCAAGGTGATCTGGCCGACGCCCTGGCACGCGCGCGCGCGTTCCCACGCGGCATGGAATTTTTCGACCGTATAGCCGAGCCGGTTCATGCCGGTGTTCATCTTCAACTGGATATTGACCGGTTTGGACAGGCGCGCCATTTCGAGCATGCGCAACTGCTCGTCCGAATGCAGCGCGGTGGTCAGGCTGTAGCGGTCGATCACATCGATATCGGTCGGACGAAAAAAGCCTTCAAGCAGAAGAATCGGGCCCGCCCACCCCAATTCACGCAACTTCACCGCTTCTTCGAGGTCCAGCAACCCAAAGCCGTCGGTTGCGCGCAAACCCGGAAACACGCGCGCGAGGCCATGCCCGTACGCATTGGCCTTCACGACGGCCCAGATTTTGGATTTCGGCGCATAACGCCGGGCGACGGCGAGATTATTGGCGAGAGCGGCGGTATGAATCGTGGCTGAGAGGGGGCGCGGCATGGGAATTTTTCGTAAAGACACTTGCGAATCAGCGGCTTACAGGGCGTTTTCAGCGCTCAGCGGCCCGCTGGGCGGTGCGATCAAGGATTCTGCTAGTCTGAATCCAGCTATTTTCATGATATAAAGCCGTGCGCACAACCCATTTCGATCGGCATAAGCCCGGACGCATGACAAACGGCCGGGGCGGACAGACCGCAGCGAGGACAGCATCGCATCAGATGAAAAAAGGTTTTTACACCATCATGGCCGCGCAGTTTTTTTCGTCGCTGGCCGACAATGCGCTTCTGATCGCCGCTATCGCACTGCTGAAAGATCTTCACGCTCCGAACTGGATGACGCCGCTGCTCAAGCTGTTCTTCGTGCTGTCGTACGTCGTTCTTGCCGCCTTCGTCGGCGCCTTCGCCGACTCCCGTCCGAAAGGACGCGTGATGTTCATCACCAATACCATCAAGGTCGTCGGCTGCGTGACGATGCTGATCGGCGCGCATCCGCTGATTGCCTATGGCATCGTCGGTTTCGGCGCGGCGGCCTACTCGCCCGCCAAGTACGGCATTCTCACCGAACTGCTGCCGCCTGACCGGCTCGTCGCCGCGAACGGCTGGATCGAGGGCACCACGGTCGGCTCGATCATTCTCGGCACGGTGCTCGGCGGCGCGCTGATCAGCCCGCATATCGCCGCGCCGGTTCTCAGGCAGCATATTCCCACCGTCAATACTCCGGCCGAAGCCGCGATGCTCGTGATCATGGGCATCTATATCGTCGCCGCGCTCTTCAATCTGCGCATTCCCGACACCGGCGCGCGCTATCCGAAACAGGAGCACGGGCCGATCCGTCTCATCACCGATTTCGCCGACTGCTTTCTCGTCCTGTGGCGCGACAAACTCGGGCAGATTTCGCTCGCCGTGACGACACTATTCTGGGGCGCGGGCGCGACGCTGCAATTCATCGTGCTGAAGTGGGCCGAGGTGTCGCTCGGCATGTCGCTCTCCGAAGCGGCGATCCTGCAGGCGGTGGTGGCCGTCGGCGTGGCGGGCGGCGCGATCTTCGCGGCCTCGCGCGTGCCGCTGAAGAAGTCGCTGTCGGTGCTGCCGGTCGGCATCATGATGGGCATCGCCGTGATGCTGATGGCGTTCTACACGCGCGAGCTGTTCCCGCCGCACTGGGGCGTCTATTTCGGCCGCATGCACATACCGGGCTATCTGGTCTTCGCGTACATATTCCTGATGCTCGTGGGCGGGCTGTCGGGCTTTTTCGTCGTGCCGATGAACGCGCTCCTGCAGCATCGCGGGCACGTGCTGCTGTCGGCGGGGCACTCGATTGCCGTGCAGAACTTCAACGAAAATCTGTCGGTGCTCGTGATGCTGTGCCTGTATGCGGTGCTCGTGTGGCTCGACGTGCCGGTCACCGCGGTGATCGTGCTGTTCGGCACCTTCGTCTGCCTGATGATGTGGCTCGTGATGCGGCGCCACCAGGCGAACCAGCGCGCGTTCGATTCCGTCGCGCTGATCGGCGAAGCCAAGCACTGAACCGCGACTAGCCGGCGGGCCGTTTCAATCGCCAGCCGGCCGCGGCAAACCTGCGCGCGCCCTCCTTCTTCCTCGCCCGACCATGACCCAACCGATTCCCAATGTGCTGACGATCGCCGGTTCCGATTCCGGCGGCGGCGCCGGCATCCAGGCCGATCTGAAGACTTTCTCCGCGCTCGGCGCCTATGGCGCGAGCGTGATTACCGCGCTGACCGCGCAGAACACGTGCGGCGTGAGCGCGATTCATGCGCCGGATGCCGGCTTCGTCACCGCGCAGCTCGATGCGGTGTTCGACGATATCCGCATCGACGCGGTGAAGATCGGCATGCTCGCGAATGCGCCGATCGCGCGCGCGGTCGCCGACGCGTTGCGGCGTCACAAACCGAAACACATCGTACTCGACACGGTGATGATCTCGAAGAGCAATCATGCGCTGCTGTTGCCCGATGCAGTCGCGGCGGTGCGCGACGAACTGCTGCCGCTCGCCGATCTGCTGACGCCGAATCTGCCGGAAGCGGCGGCGCTGCTCGGCACTCAGCCCGCTACCGACGAAGCCGGCATGGTCGAACAGGGCGAGGCGCTACGCGCGCTCGGCGCACGCGCGGTGCTGATGAAAGGCGGCCATCTGAGCGCGGCCGACAGCCCCGATTGGCTCGTGCAGGAAAGCGGCACGCTGCGTCTCGGCGGCCCGCGCGTGCCGGTGAAGAATACGCATGGAACAGGCTGCACGCTGTCGTCGGCAATCGCGGCGCTGATTCCGCAGCGTGACGATCTGGCGGGCGCGGTCGCGGATGCGAAGGTTTATCTGACCGGCGCGCTGCAGGCGAGCGAACGGCTCGATGTCGGCAGCGGGGTTGGGCCCGTGCATCATTTTCATCGGTGGTGGTGACGGGCCGGGTTCGCCTCTTGCGACGCCGCGTTATTGCTGCGCGTAACGCCGTGCCTGCGCGGGCCATTCGTCGGGCACGATAAAGCCGCGCGAGCGTTCGATCAGATGGCCCGCGTCGTCTTCGGCGAACGCGGCAACCATGACCGGTCCATGCTGATCTGAAATCTGCGCGGCGAGCATAAGTGCATCGACGTACGACGCATCCGCTGCTTCGGGTTGCTCGCGTTGCACCGTCGTCGATCGCGGCGCAAGCCATTCGAGCCGCGGCAACGCGCGCCACCTGTTTGCATGCGCGAGCGCGAAAGCCGGCCAGTCGCCGCGCGTCGCCCACCAGCCGCGACCGTGCGCCGGGTCGAGTTCGACCGGATCCTGCGGCGTGTCGCCATGCCGGTAGAACAGCCAGCCTTTGACGAACATCTGCGGCGTCCACGTCCCTGCATAGCCGGTCGATGCAAACTCGTCGCGCGCGCTCAATGGCAACTGATGATTGAGCAGATGCGCGAGCTTGAGGTCAAAGCGGTCCTTCAGATTGGGACCGACGTAATCGGCGAGACGTCCCGTCGCTGAATCGCCTGCATTGCCCGCATGCAGATAGCATTTCACCGCGAGCTCCCAATGCAGCCGCGCGCCCTGCCGGCTCTGCACCAGAAAATCGCATTCGCCGAGCGTGACGCCCGCGTGCCGCAAAGGCACACCGGCCGCAATGAGCCGGGCCGCCGGGCCATGCTGCAGGAACCAGCCGAGCAGCCGTTCGGCGTAGCGGCCAAGACGCGTGATGCGCGTCGCCGCGAGATCGCGATGCAGCGGCTCGGGCACGGCGTCGAGCGCATATAGCCAGTCGATCGTGGCCGGCAATTCTTGCGGCGTGTCGAAGGGATTCGCGAGCGCGCCCATCGGAAGTTGCGGGCGCAGCAGATCGGGACTCAGCAGCAGCCACGCAAGATCGCGGACGGCCGGGTCGCGCAGTGGCTCGCGCGGCAGATCGCGTGGTGAATCGGGCGTTACGCTGAACGGCATACCGGATCGAATGCCGGAATGCACGCCAAACCGCGCATCGCCTCGCATACCGAGCAGCGCGCCGAAAAGCTCGGCACGGCGGGGGGGCACGGCGGCATCACGCGCCGCCGGCTCTTCATCGCGCGGGGTCACTTTGATTCGTTCGACGGCGCGCCGCCGCCCGCGAGCCACGTATCGCGCGCGAGGCACAGATCCGCCCAGGCCTTCGACTTGTCGGGCAGACTGCGCAGCAGATACGCGGGGTGATACGTGACGATCACCGGCACGCCCTCGTATTTGTGCACGCGGCCGCGCAGCGACGAAATGCTCGCCTCGGTCTTCAACAGGCTTTGCGCGGCGAAACGGCCGAGCGCGACGATCAGCTTCGGCTTCACGAGCGACACCTGGCGTTGCAGATACGGCTCGCAACGCGCGACTTCGTCCGGCTGCGGATTGCGGTTGCCGGGTGGACGGCACTTGATCACGTTCGCGATATAGACGTTCGTACCGCGCGCGAGCGCGAGCGAACGCAGCATGTTGTCGAGCAGCTTGCCCGCCTGGCCGACGAACGGCTCGCCCTGGCGATCCTCGTTCTCGCCGGGCGCTTCACCGACGAGCATCCAGTCGGCATTGCGATCGCCGACGCCGAATACCGTGTTCGTGCGCCTCTCGCAGAGCCGGCACGACTGACATGTGGCAACGCGCGCAGCGAGCGCATCCCAGTCGAGCGTGTGGATGGCCGGCAGCGCGGGCGCGTCGCGATGCGCTTCGGTGGGTGTGGGCGCGCTCGCGGCTGCATCGTCGAACCACGCGAAGTCGTCGTCGGGTGGAGCGTCGAAGTGTGGCGGTTCGGGTAATGGCGGCCGCTGTTGCGTTGCCTGCTGCCGCGGCGCGGCGTCTTCGTATGGCGGCGCCGAGTTACGTTGTGCCTGTGGCTGCCGTATGTCGGCGGATGCGCGCGTCGGCTCGCCAGCGGCCTGCGGCGCGGGCTCCGCGCGAGGTGCGCTGCGCGGGCCTTCCTGCGCGGATTGCGACACCGCATCCGCTTGCGTCGACGCGGCGGCATCCTGCGCAGCGCCCGCCTCAGCCGCTGCCTCCCCCGCCGCCATCCCGCGACGCACCCACAACGGCGCGAGTCCGAATTCTTCCAGCACCGATTCATGCAGCGCCATCTGCGCCCTCCGTGACAAACGAAAGACGCATCACGATCGCGTCTTCCCGGCCGCGATGACGCGCCGGATAGTAATTTTTGCGCCGACCGATCGATGCGAAGCCGAAGCGTTCGTACAACCGGATCGCCCGATGATTCGACGGCCGCACTTCGAGCAGCAGACCCTCGAGCTTTTCGGCGCGCGTGACGCGCACCGCCTCGCGCAGCAGTGCGAGGCCCGCGCCCGCGCCCTGCGCCTGCGGCGTGACGCATAGGTTGAGCAGATGCATTTCGTCGACCACCGGCATCAGCACGCAATAACCGATCAGCGTCCCGGTGACGTGCCGCAGACAGACGCCGAAATAGCCGTTGCGCAGCGAGTCGCCGAAATTGCCGCGGCTCCACGGAAATTCATACGCGAGCTTCTCGATTGCGGCGACCTCGTCCAGGTCGCTTTCGGTCATCGGCGACATGTAGCGGTCCGCGAGCAGCACGCCGCTCATGGACGCGCCTCGTCGCTGGGCGTGTGCGCGGGCGCGCCGTCGCGCGAGCGCCTGGCCGCCTGCCCCGCTTTGGCCGCCTTCTCGGCGATGCGCTCGGCCGTGGTCTGCGCGACCTTGTTGCGCACGTATTCGGGCGCGGCCTGCTCCGCGGACACCGTGCGCCCGGCGTGAAACGCGCGCAGTGCCGCGTACGCGAGCGGCACCGCATGCGGCAGCGCTTCGCCATCGACATTCCGCGCAGCCGCGACCGCGGGCAACCGTTCACCGAACGCGGCGGCCGCGTTGCCGGCAAGCGTGAACGGCACGTCGGGCAGCACCAGCCGGTCCGGCGCATCGAGCGAAGCTGCCTGCACCGTGCGCCATTCGCGCTGCGCGTCGTCCCACGCGTAGTCGGCCCAATAGATTTCGTCCATGCGCGCGTCGAGCGCGGCGAGCACGCGCGTGGTCGACGGATTGCGCAGGCGGGCGCTCTCCGCGCACGCGAGCAGTGTGCCGATCGGCACGACCGGCAGATTCAGGCCGAATGCGAGCCCCTGCGCGACGCCGGTCGCCGTGCGCAGACCGGTAAACGAGCCGGGACCGGAACCGAATGCGATCGCATCGCAGTCTCCGAGCGCGAGACCGGCTTCGTCGAACAGTTCACGGATCGCGGGGAGCAGGCGCGTGCTGGAAACCGCGCCGGTCTGTTCGTGGCGCAACCAGATGCGAGGTTCGGCGGTGGGCTGACCAGCGGCATCGACGGACACGGACAGCAACGCCGCCGAACAGAATTCGGTCGAGGTATCGAGGGCAAGGAGCACTGTTTGAGTCATGGACCGTATTGTAATCGGCACCGTGCGCGCGGATGGTGGTTTGCGGGCGGTTTGCGCGGGTGCGCGGCTCGCGTTCGCAACCGCCGCCGTTTGGAATAAGTCCTCGGCCCCGTGACGTCGCTCCGTTGTTATGATTTTCAGCCGATCTCATCCAATCCCGCCTCGCGGGTCAAACGACCATGACCGATATCAATACCCAGTTCGCGCAAGCCCAGGAAGACGTCAAGCAACTGCCCGAGCGCCCGGGCAATCTCACGCTGCTGCGTCTCTATGCGCTCTTCAAGCAGGCCAGTGAAGGCGACGTGCACGGCGACAAGCCGGGCTTCACCGACATCGTCGGCAAATACAAGTACGACGCCTGGGCCGCGCTGAAGGGTACCGCGCACGACGCTGCGAAGCAGCAATACGTCGAACTCGTCGAATCGTTGAAGAGCGGCGCCGCGGCCTGAGACCATTATGCTTGCCCCACTGCCCCAGGATGACCACCCGGCAACGCGGTGGCAGCCTCGGGGCGGCTTCGGAACACTTCCCAGGCGACAAGCCTCGAGTCGCGGCCCGCGGCCTCCTCGCCTCATTCCGGCACTCTTTTTCTCAGAAAATGTGCGGATAGTGGCGCAGTGCAACAAATCCCGCTATAATGCCGCCTGCGCTTCACTGCGTGGCCTTACTTTCCCAGGTGGCTCTCGCGGCGCAGCGTCCCATAGCGTTTGCTCCAATCCAGTTTAGAACCTGTCCCCTTCTGCCTAGCCCCCTACGGGCTCAAGTCCCAGGCTGGCGGCACGCCATAGTGGCATGTCGCATTCGATACAGCTTCTAACGAAAAGCTCGCCTTCATTGTCGCGAGTTGCCCCCGTTTTTTGATTTGCTCGCTGCTTCTTTGCTCGCTGAATCCGACGACTTGGGTATGCCGATTGGCGTTGACGTTTTCATTTGATGAACCTCCCAGGATCGTTTTCAAGGATTCACATGACTTTGAGCAACACTTCCAGCAGCCCGTTGAACGCCATCGCCGACGAGGCGCTCGGTCTTGCCCCCGCTGCAACCAATGCCCCGGCTGAAGCCGCCAAGCCGACCTTCGCGTCGCTAGGCCTGTCCGCGGAAGTCGTCTCCGCGTTGACCGCCGCCGGCTACGAGTACCCGACTCCCGTTCAACAACGCGCGGTGCCCGCCGGTATCGCCGGCCGCGACCTGCTGGTTTCGAGCCCGACGGGCTCGGGCAAGACCGCTGCGTTCATGCTGCCCGCAATCGAGCGTTTCGCGCAGTTGCAAAAGACCCAGGCAGGCCAGCCGCGCGAACCGCGCCCGGCCGACGGTGGCCGCGGCCGCCGTCCGCAGCCGGTCGCGCGCCCGACCATGCTGGTCCTGACGCCGACCCGCGAACTCGCGATGCAGGTCACGACCGCCGCCGCGACGTACGGCAAGCACCTGAAACGCCTGCGCACCGTCAGCATTCTCGGCGGCGTCGCGTACGGCCAGCAGTTGATGCTGCTGGCGAAGAACCCCGAAATCCTCGTCGCCACGCCGGGCCGTCTGATCGACCACCTCGAGCGCGGCCGCATCGACCTGTCGCAACTGCAGATCCTCGTGCTCGACGAAGCCGACCGCATGCTCGACATGGGCTTCATCGACGACATCGACACGATCGTCGCCGAAACGCCGGCCACGCGTCAGACCATGCTGTTCTCGGCCACGCTCGACGGCAAGATCGGTTCGCTGACCGGCCGTCTGCTGAAGGATCCGGAGCGTATCGAGATCGTCCAGCGCATGGAGCAGCGCACCAACATCGCGCAAACCGTCCACTACGTCGACGACCGCGATCACAAGGACCGTCTGCTCGACCATCTGCTGCGCGACGCCGGTCTCGATCAGGCCATCGTCTTCACGGCCACCAAGATGGACGCCGATCAGCTCGCGGGCCGTCTTGCCGACGCCGGCTTCGAATCGGCCGCGCTGCACGGCGACCTGCCACAAGGCGCCCGTAACCGCACGATCCGCGCGCTGCGCGAGCGCCGCGTGCGCGTGCTGGTGGCCACCGATGTCGCCGCGCGCGGTATCGACATCCCCGGCATCACGCACGTGTTCAACTACGACCTGCCGAAGTTCGCCGAAGACTACGTGCACCGTATCGGCCGTACCGGCCGCGCGGGCCGCTCGGGTGTCGCGGTGAGCCTCGTGCATCACGCGGAACAGGGCGCGCTCAAGCGCATCGAGCGTTTCGTGCGCACGCCGTTGCCGGTCAACGTCGTCGAAGGCTTCGAGCCGCGCAAGGCGCCGCCTTCGGGCAATGGCCGTCCCGGCTTCGGCGGCCGCGGCCGTCCGGGCGGCAATGGCCGCCGCTTCGGCAGCGGTTCGGGCAAGCCGGGCGGCTACGCAGGCTCGCGCAACGGCAACGGCAATAGCTGGGGCAACAAGTCGGCCGGCGGTTCGCGTGAAGGCGGCCATGGCTCGCGCGAAGGCTACGGCGGTTCCCGCGACGGCTACGGCTCGCGTGACGGTTACGGCGCGCGCCGTAACGACGGCCCGCGTTCGGCACGTCGCGGCGGTTAATCGCCATTGATCGTTGTC
The DNA here is from genome assembly GCF_047605525.1 of Paraburkholderia sp. GTDB lineage: Bacteria > Pseudomonadota > Gammaproteobacteria > Burkholderiales > Burkholderiaceae > Paraburkholderia. The sequence goes on from NZ_JASGFN010000021.1 coordinate 15,466, forward strand.
AATCGCCGCTAATCGCGGCGAAACGCAGGCCAGCGGCCCACCAGGGCTGCTACCTGCCACACGACCATCCCGATACGGTAGACCCGGACGGTTTCGTACCGTCCATCAGTCGAAGAAAAAACCGGTGCTCAGGCACCGGTTTTTTTTCGTCCCCAGCTCGCCCACCCCAAATTTCACGATATAAAAAAATTTTTTGCGTCGTAAAAAATCATGTTGCAAGGCACAAGATCGCAATTGCAATATGGAAAATATCGTTTCTCAATACGAAACACTGAATTCAACGCATTGATTTTTATAAAAAATAAATATTTGGAAAACGCTTTGCGGCGTCTATTGCGGGATCATCGATTTGCCTAGACTCTTATATAAGACTTCACGAAACAGAACGCCCAACCGGGCCCAATGCTTCGACGAAGACAGAGTTCACTCATCCTCCATAACAGGCAAAGAAGGAGCACATCATGACCATGACCCGCGAGCAGCAAGTGAAGCAGCTCCAGCAACAATGGGAAACCGATCCGCGCTGGAAGGGCGTCAAGCGCACCTATTCGGCCGAAGACGTGGTCCGTCTGCGCGGCTCGGTGCAGGTCGAGCACACGCTCGCAAAACGCGGCGCGGAAAAACTGTGGGCCGCCGTGAACAACGAGCCGTTCGTGAATTCGCTCGGCGCGCTGACCGGCAACCAGGCGATGCAGCAGGTCAAGGCCGGCCTCAAGGCGATCTACCTGTCGGGCTGGCAAGTGGCGGGCGATGCGAACGTCGCTGGCGAAATGTACCCGGACCAGTCGCTGTATCCGGCCAACTCAGTGCCGCTCGTCGTGAAGCGCATCAACAACACGCTCACGCGCGCTGACCAGATCCAGTGGTCGGAAGGCAAGAATCCGGGCGACGAAGGCTATGTCGACTACTTCGCGCCGATCGTGGCCGATGCGGAAGCCGGCTTCGGCGGCGTGCTGAACGCGTTCGAGTTGATGAAGGCGATGATCGAAGCCGGCGCGTCGGGCGTGCACTTCGAAGATCAGCTCGCGTCGGTCAAGAAGTGCGGCCACATGGGCGGCAAGGTGCTGGTGCCGACCCGCGAAGCCGTCGCAAAGCTGACCGCCGCGCGTCTGGCCGCCGACGTGTCGGGCACGCCGACCGTGCTGCTCGCGCGCACCGATGCGGAAGCCGCCGACCTCGTCACCTCGGACATCGACGACAACGACCGCCCGTTCCTGACCGGCGAGCGCACCGTGGAGGGTTTCTTCCGCACCCGGCCGGGTCTCGAGCAGGCGATCTCGCGCGGTCTCGCGTATGCGCCGTATGCGGACATGATCTGGTGTGAAACCGGCAAGCCGGACCTCGAGTTCGCGAAGAAATTCGCCGACGCGATTCACAAGGAGTACCCGGACCAGTTGCTGTCGTATAACTGCTCGCCGTCGTTCAACTGGAAGAAGAACCTCGACGACGCGACGATCGCGAAGTTCCAGCGCGAGTTGGGCGCGATGGGCTACAAGTTCCAGTTCATCACGCTGGCGGGCTTCCATGCGCTGAACTACTCGATGTTCAACCTCGCGCACGGCTACGCCCGCAACCAGATGACCGCCTTCGTCGAAATGCAGCAGGCGGAATTCGCGGCGGCCGAAAAGGGCTTCACCGCGGTGAAGCATCAGCGCGAAGTCGGCACCGGCTACTTCGACGCGGTGACGCAGACGGTCGAGCGCGAAGCATCGACGACCGCGCTGCATGGCTCGACGGAAGACGAGCAGTTCTTCGACAAAAAGGTTGCCTGACGCTGAGGGCAGACGGACCGGCCGCTTGCCGGTTCCGCCACCTGATCGCAGGAACGATCGGCAAAACGTCGAGCGGCGCCGGCAGAGTGCCGCCGACACAGGGAGGAAACTGTGCCGTGGTGAATGAGCAGTAAGCCTTGGAGCAAGCTCCGGCGGCCAGAATCTGAGAGAAGCCAGCACGCTCGAAGCGTGCGGCGCACCTGAACGCGCCGGCGTGACCGCCGGCGCGTTTTTTTTCGAAACCATCAGAGCGGGATGATGCGAACGGCGCGCCGTTTCAGCGATACACGATCACCGGAATCTTCGTATGCGTGAGTACCCGCTGCGTTTCGCTGCCGATCAGCAGGCTGCCGAGCCCGCGCCGCCCGTGCGAAGCCATGAAGATCACATCGCAGCCGCCCTGCTCGGCCGCTTCGATGATGCCGAGATACGGCGCCGGATGCACGCTGGCGCGGCTCTCGACGCTCACGCCGACGCGGTGCGCGGCCAATTCCACTTCGCGCAGATGCACGCGCGCCTCGCGCTCGCTGCGCTGCAGGAACTCGCCGGGCGGTTCGACCACGACGTCGGAGAACGGCGAGTACGGATATTGCGGCAGACACGCATACGCGGTGACACGCGCGCCGACCGCCTGCGCGAGATCGATCGCGCCCGCTATCGCCTTGCGTGACAGGTCTGAACCATCGGTCGGAACCAGGATGTGCGTGAACATGATGTCCTCCGTCGCCGGCTGCGCGCAGCGCGGCGTCAGCGTTCAACGAAGCCCGGCCCGCGGGCCGCTCGAATCGATTGTAGTGCGCGCGAATGGGGGTAACGACCAGTCGAGGGTCTGTCCGGATATCGGAAATCCATTGCGCATTGCGTCGTCGCGTCGTGCCGCGCGGCCGAACACGCGCCTGTATCAGCGCAATCAGTCCCAGTAACCCGGTTCGCCGTACGTATGCTTGAGAAAGTCGAGAAACAGTCGCACCCGCAGCGGCAAATGGCGGCGCTGCGGAAACACCGCGTGAATGCCGATCGGCGGCGCGGCGAATTCATCGAGCACACTGACGAGGCGGCCGGCGGAGATCTCCGCGCCGACCTCCCACCACGAGCGCCACGCGAGACCATGTCCCGCCAGACACCATTCGTGCAGCACCGCGCCGTCCGAGCATTCCATCGTGCCGGACACCTTGATCGACACGACCTTGCCGTCCTGCTGGAACATCCAGCCGCGCTGCTGGTTCGCGCTCGCGCCGAGCGCGAGGCAGTTGTGACGCGCGAGATCGGCGAGGCTATGCGGCGCGCCGCGCCGGCTCAGATACGAAGGCGACGCGACACACACGCGGCGGTTCTCGGCGAGCTTCAACGACACGAGCGACGAATCCGGCAACTCACCGAGACGCACCGCGCAATCGAAGCCTTCGTTGACCAGATCGACGAGGCGGTCGGACAGATCGAGCGTGATCGACACATCCGGATGCGCGACCGTGAACGCCGGCACGAGCGGCGCGACGTGTCGTCGCCCGAAGCCGGCCGGCGCCGACAGCCGCAGATGGCCGCTCGCCTTCACGCCGCCCGCCGATACGCTCGCCTCCGCGTTCTGCATGTCGTGAATGATGCGCTGGCAGTCTTCGAGAAACGCCGAGCCTTCGAAGGTCAGCGTGATCTTGCGGGTCGTGCGCACGAGCAGCTTGACACCCAGACGCTCCTCGAGCGCATCGATGCGGCGGCCGATGATCGCGGGCGCGACGCCCTCGGCGAGCGCCGCCGCGGACAGGCTGCCTCTCGCCGCGACGATGACGAAAGTCTCGATCTGCTTGAAACGGTCCATGAACGATGCGCGCCGCAGTCACGCGGCAAAGTAGGTGGTGCGCGTCAGATTAGATATATAAAAGTAAAAGATCAAGTGATATTTAGCCTATTTCTTTACCTATAATACCACCAATACAATCGATCCCGACCTCTGAATGGAGCGCACGGCAATGTCGGCCACAACGACACCTTTCCCGCGAGCAGTGATCTTCGACGCCTACGGCACGCTCTTCGACGTGCATTCGGTGATCGCCGCCGCGGAGCAACTGTTCCCCGGCCACGGCGATGCGCTGTCGCAGTTGTGGCGTCAGAAGCAGATCGAATACACGCAACTGCGCACGCTCGCCGCGCGGGCCGACGCACCCGGCGCACACTACCGCCTGTTCTGGGACATCACACTCGACGCGCTGCGCTTCGCCGCGAAAAAACTGCAGCTCACGCTGGGCCGCACGGCCGAAAAACGTCTGATGGACGAATACGCGTGCCTGTCAGCGTTTCCCGATACGGTGCCGGTGCTGCGCGCATTGCGCGAGCCCACCGACGCGCCGCGTATCGGTCTCGCAATTCTCTCGAACGGCAATCCGCAGATGCTCGACATCGCGGTCAAGAGCGCGGGCATGAGCACCCTCTTCGACCACGTGCTGTCCGTCGACGCCGTGCGCGCGTACAAGCCGTCGCCCGCCGCCTATGCGCTTGCTCCCGAAGCGTTCGGGGTGTCCGCGCGCGAGATCGTCTTCGTGTCCTCGAACGGCTGGGACGTGGCGGGCGCAACGTGGTTCGGCTTCACGACGTTCTGGCTCAACCGGCAGAACGCGCCGGTCGAGGAACTCGGTGTCGCGCCGCATGGCACGGGTAGCGGCATGAGCGATCTGCCGGACTTTCTGCGGACGCTTCCGGCGCGCTCCCCCTCGACCCCGCCGTTACCCGGCAGCCGTCAAACCGGAACTCACGGCAGCGCGAGCCGCAAGCGCGCCAGCCCGCGCGTATGACGACGGCCACCGCATCCGGCAACACACGGATTACTTTTCAACCTTCTCATTTCTGCAATCTGACCGACCAAGGAGAAAACATGACGAACTCGCTGTCGCTGCCGCAGGGCATGGAAATCACCGGCGACATCAAGCCCGGCTTTGAGGCGATCCTCACGCGCGAGGCACTGGAACTCGTCGCCGCGTTGCATCGCACGTTCGAATCGCGCCGTCAGCAGTTGCTGCAGGCGCGCATCGAGCGCGCGCAAAGGCTCGACGCCGGCGAGCGGCCCGACTTCCTCGCCGCCACGAAGAGCGTGCGCGAAGGCGACTGGACCATCGCGCCGCTGCCGCACGATCTGCAATGCCGGCGCGTCGAGATCACGGGTCCCGTCGAGCGCAAGATGATCATCAACGCGCTCAACTCCGGCGCGGATTCCTACATGACCGACTTCGAGGATTCGAATGCGCCGAGCTGGGACAACCAGATCACCGGCCATATCAATCTGAAGGACGCGGTGCGCCGCACGATTGCGCTCGAGCAGAACGGCAAGTCGTACCGGCTCAACGACAAGACCGCGACGCTGATCGTGCGTCCGCGCGGCTGGCATCTCGACGAGAAGCACGTGACGGTCGACGGCAAGCGCGTGTCGGGCGGCATCTTCGATTTCGCGCTGTACATGGTGCACAACGCGAAGGAACTGGTCGCGCGCGGCTCGGGCCCGTACTTCTATCTGCCGAAGATGGAGAGCCATCTCGAAGCGCGTCTGTGGAACGACATCTTCGTCGCCGCGCAGGAAGCGGTCGGCGTGCCGCTCGGCACGATTCGCGCGACGGTGCTGATCGAAACGATCGTCGCCGCGTTCGAAATGGACGAGATCCTGTACGAGCTGCGCGAACATAGCTCGGGCCTGAACGCCGGCCGCTGGGACTACATCTTCTCCGCGATCAAGAAGTTCAAGGCCGACCGCGACTTCTGTCTCGCCGACCGTTCGCAGATCACGATGACGTCGCCGTTCATGCGCGCGTACGCGTTGCTGCTGCTGAAGACCTGCCACCGTCGCAACGCGCCGGCGATCGGCGGCATGAGCGCGCTGATTCCGATCAGGAACGACCCGGCGGCCAACGACAAGGCGATGGCCGGCGTGCGCTCGGACAAGGCGCGCGATGCGGGTGACGGCTACGACGGCGGCTGGGTCGCGCATCCGGGCCTCGTGCCGGTGGCGATGGAAGAGTTCGTCAAGGTGCTCGGCGACAAGCCGAACCAGATCGGCAAGCAACGCGACGACGTGCTCGTGACGGCCACCGATCTGCTCGACTTCTGCCCGGAAACGCCAATCACCGAAGCGGGCTTGCGCAACAACATCAACGTCGGCATTCACTATCTCGGCTCGTGGCTCGCGGGCAATGGCTGCGTGCCGATTCACAACCTGATGGAAGACGCGGCGACCGCGGAAATTTCGCGCTCGCAAGTGTGGCAGTGGATCCGCTCGCAGAAGGGCAAGCTCGATGACGGCCGCAAGGTGACGGTCGAACTGGTGCGCGAGCTGGCGGTGCAGGAACTCGACAAGGTGAAGCAGACGGTCGGCGGCGACACGAAGCCCTACGAGCGCGCCGCGCAGATCTTCGAGCAGATGTCGACCGCGGAGCAGTTCACCGATTTTCTGACGCTGCCGCTTTATGAGGAAATCTGAGGTGGCCGATGTGGCGGCTCGTGGGGTGATGCCCAGAGTCTGACGTGCTTCGCTTCATTTCGCTTCGCGTCGGCGCGCGGTCAGCGCGTGCGCCGATGCTCGACCCAGTCGCCCGATCGAATCTCGGGCAGCCCCTTCACCGCGCTCGGCGTGACCGGATAGAAGCGGCAATTCACAACGTTGCCGTCCACTTTCACCATCACGTCGCGCGCGAGGAAGCGATCCTCGACGCCCGGGTACACCGCTTCGATTTCGTCGAGCACCGCGACGAGCGCATCGTCGATTTCGTAGACGTCGCCACGCACGTCGACACCCGCTTCGTCGACGACGAGGCCAGGATAGCTGCCAAAGTCGAACAGATGGCCGCGCACAGTCGTACTGCCGAGCAGGGTCGGCGCGGCGATGTCGTTGCGCGCCGCGGCTTCGCTGATATCGTTCGCTTCACCGGCACGCAGCGTGCCGTAGACAAAGACGGTCTGCATCGTCGTTGAGTCTCCTGGGGAGTAAGTGTTGGGGGGTCGGGATAGAGCCGTGTCAGTTGCGGCTTCAGTCCAGCGCCGCGTTCGCGACGAGCACGCCATCGGCGGCCAGCACACGGCCTGCGCCCTGCTCTTCGTGCGCATCGCACAAGTCCGCGGTAGCAAAGCTCATAGGGTCTCCTGGAGGCGCGAGGCAACCGGCACATTATGCAACGGCCGTGGGCAGGTCGCACCGGGCCGGGCAATGCGTCTCGCGGAGAACATCGGGCGCGGGCAGCCTCTACAATGGTGAGATCCGCGGTAAGTGGCGGCGGCCGAACGCTTCGTCCGTTGCCCGCCGCACGCCGTTATCCAAACCGGTCTGGCCATGACTTCGTCCACCGACTCAGAGTTGTTGAGCCGCGTCCGCTTCGCCGAGATTCCGCCCGAGTTTGCGCCGACGCAGATCCACCCGATCCGCGTGCGCTCGCGGCCGATGCCGGCCGGCTGGCATATTCCGCGTCATACGCATGCATGGGCGCAAGTGGCGTATGCGTCGCGCGGCGTGTTGCGCGTCGCGACGACGGGCAGCACGTGGATGGTGCCGCCGTCGCGCGCGATCTGGGTGCCGCCGCATGTGACGCACGAAGTGATTGCCGTCGAGGATGCGTTCCTGCGCACGCTCTACATCACCGAAAGTACCGTGCCGGCCGGGCTCGATACGCCGCGCGTCGTCGAGGTGTCGAACCTGCTGCGCGAAGTGATCGCCGCGCTCGACACACCCGGCCTCTCCGCCGCGCGCGAGCAGTTGCTTGGAGCACTCGCGCTCGATGAGCTGACGCGCTCCGAGCCGCTGCCGCTGTCCGTGCCGATGCCCAACGAAAAGAGACTGCGCGCGCTCTGCGAGGCCGTGATCGCAGACCCGACGCATGGCGAGTCGCTCGAACAATGGGCGTCGACGGTCGGCGCGAGCACGCGCACGATCGCGCGGCTATTCCGTCAGGAACTCGGTGTGAGTTTTTCGCAATGGCGCCAGCAGGCGATTCTCGCGCGCGCCATTCCGCTGCTTAGCCAGGGGCGGCCGCTGTCGCATGTGGCGCAGGAGTTGGGCTATCAAAGCCAGAGCGCTTTTTCCGCGATGTTCCGGCGCGCGTTCGGCGCGAGCCCGCGCGCGTTTATCGAGCGAGGGGCCGAGCATCGCGCGGCCAATGGCGAACATGATGATTCGCCGGAGGATGAAGAAACGGCGCAGGATCGCGGAGACACAACGGGTGGTGCCGGGCGCTGAATAGCAGATACGCGACGAACGCTCGCCTGGAGAGCCCAGAATGCCGGATGCCGAATGCCAGCTACCGGTTTCAGCCCCGCCTCAAACCCGCCGCGCGAGATGACGGATTGCGCCTAACTGCGCGAGCCTTGGCCCGGCGAGCTTATACCCCTTGCGCTGATACAACCGCGCCGCGGGATTATCGACAAACACGCGCAACTGCAACTCGCGCAGTCCGCGCTCGCGTGCCCATTGATGCGAGATGTCGAGCAGAAACGTCCCCGCGCCGAGCCGCCGATAACCCTCGGCGATCTGTACGTCGCGGATGTGCAGCGAATCGCCCTCTTCGGTGATGCGTAGCACCCCCATCGGCACGCCATCCACTTCGAGAATGAAATTCTCCGACTCGCGCCAGCTACCGAGAAACAGATCGCTTCGCCAGACCAGATGATGGCGGCGATAATAGCCACCCATGTTGTTGCGCGTCAGCGCCTCGGCAAACTCGAAATCATCCATGCTGGCCGTGCGCAGGTGAAACGGTGACGGGGCTTCGGTAGGATCGAACATGACGAGACCGCGAGGATGAATCGGATCAACGGTAAAACAGGCTACGCGCGCTGGCAATGGCTGTTTGTCCCGAGCCGTTTCGAGGCGACACGCGACAGGTTGTGAAATAACGCAGTAGAAGTAAAAAAGCCCACTTCTCTCGAAGTGGGCTTTCTCAAATCTGGCGGAGCGGACGGGACTCGAACCCGCGACCCCCGGCGTGACAGGCCGGTATTCTAACCAACTGAACTACCGCTCCAGATCTGCCATCGCAGCTTGCGGTGTCATGTCCGCTTACCTGCTGCACCGTTCAAACTTCCAACCGAACGACGCCGATGTTCTGGCGTCCCCTAGGGGATTCGAACCCCTGTACTCACCGTGAAAGGGTGATGTCCTAGGCCTCTAGACGAAGGGGACAACGTACTGCTTACACCTTTAATGAAAAAGCCCGTTCAGGTTTGCTTGAACGGGCTTTGTCTGGCGGAGTGGACGGGACTCGAACCCGCGACCCCCGGCGTGACAGGCCGGTATTCTAACCGACTGAACTACCACTCCAGTCTTTACACCCTTGCTTGCGAGCGTCGGTTAATTCTCTGCAAGCTGCGCTGCTTTACTGCTACGACTCGAACACTAAAGCGACGCTGATGTCTGGCGTCCCCTAGGGGATTCGAACCCCTGTACTCACCGTGAAAGGGTGATGTCCTAGGCCTCTAGACGAAGGGGACATAATCTTTTCAGATCTGTCTTGATTCACCGCTAACTTTCTTCAACTCGCGCTAACTTTTCAGTTAATTCGCTAGTTGTTTTTCCGTCAACTGTGAAGACCGCTATTTTAACTACGCTTCGGTAATTTGTGAAGTCTTTTTACTACAACTTCAAGACTTCGCAACCACTTTACTCTGCTCTGTTGGTGGAGGTAAGCGGGATCGAACCGCTGACCTCTTGCATGCCATGCAAGCGCTCTCCCAGCTGAGCTATACCCCCTGCATCAGAGAAACGAGATTTTAGAGACCAATCTGCGCTTTGTAAATACCCTTTGAGCAATTACATGCGGATTTTTTCAGGTCACGTGCAAGTCCTCTTCACGCGGCTGAACGTACTCATTAACCGAGCGCTTTTTCGATGCGGCTAACGACGACCTCGCGCCCGAACAGCATCAGCACGCTATCGATCGACGGCGTATGCGTCGTGCCCGCGACCAGCAGACGAACCGGCATCGCGAGCTGCGGCATCTTCAGCTTGTGCGCGCCGAGTGTGGTCTTCAGCGCGGCGGCGATTGCCTCCTTCGTCCACTCGACGCTCTTCAGCGCGGCGGCCAGCTCGGCGAGCGCCGGACGGACCGCATCGGTCACATGCTGCGCGAGCGATTCAGCATCCGGCGCTGGTGTGCGATAGAACATCGCGGCGTTCTGCGCGATCTCCTTCACCGTGGACGCGCGGTCCTTCATCAGGCCCACCACGCCCGTCAGATCCGGGCCTTGCGCAAGCGTGTCCGCGCTGATGCCGAGTTCCGCGAAGAACGGCTTCGCCAGTTCAGCAAGGCGCGCGTTATCCGCTTCCTTGATGTAGTGCGCGTTGAGCCAGTTCAGCTTGTCGTGGTCGTACTGTGCCGGCGACTTGCCGAGGTGCTCGAGATCGAACCATTCGATGAACTGCTCGCGCGTAAAAATCTCCGCGTCGCCATGCGACCAGCCGAGGCGCGCCAGATAGTTGACGACCGCTTCCGGCAGATAGCCGGCATCGCGATAACCCATCACGCTCATCGCGCCGTGACGCTTGCTCATCTTCTCGCCCTGCTCGTTCAGCACGGTAGGCAGGTGCGCGTACACGGGCGGTTCGCCGCCGAGCGCGCGCAGGATATTGATCTGACGCGGCGTGTTGTTCACGTGGTCGTCGCCGCGAATGACGTGGGTAATGCGCATGTCGAGATCGTCGACGACGACGCAGAAGTTATACGTCGGCGTGCCGTCCGGACGCGCGATCACGAGATCGTCGAGTTCTTCGTTCGAGATTTCGATGCGGCCTTTCACTGCATCGTCCCATGCGACCACGCCCGTCAACGGATTGCGGAAGCGCAGCACCGGCTTCACGCCCGCCGGCGGCTCCGGCAGCACCTTGCCCGGCTCCGGGCGCCACGTGCCGTCGTAGCGAGGTTTCTCGCCCGCCTCGCGCTGCCGCTCGCGCAGCGCGTCGAGTTCCTCGGTCGACATGTAGCACGGGTAGACCAGCCCGGCGTCCTGCATCTGCCTGAGCACTTCGCGGTAACGGTCCATGCGCTGCATCTGGTAGAACGGGCCTTCGTCGAAATCGAGACCGAGCCATGCCATGCCTTCGAGAATCGCGTCGACTGATTCGGTCGTGGAGCGCTCGACGTCGGTGTCCTCGACCCGCAGCACGAAGGTCCCTTTCATCTTGCGCGCGAACGCCCACGGATAGAGCGCGGAGCGGATGTTGCCGAGGTGGATGAAGCCGGTGGGACTCGGTGCGAAACGGGTACGAACGGAGGTGGTCATTAGCGGTTACTCGGAAAGCAGGCGCCGGCGCCCAGGCAAACATGCCGCGCGAAGCGCGGCAGCGAAGCGTGCCCATGCCGCGCGCGATGCCGCGCATGAACACAAAGGAAATAAGTACAAGAGCCGGATTATACCTTCCGCACATGCGTTGCCGCCCTCGTCCGGATGGCCGATGGCGCATGCGCGCAAGGCCTCCCGCGGCGCGGATGCGATTCGAAAAATCCGCATTTCAGCGCCGCATCTCACTCATTGTGGCGCTGGCGCGCGCACCATCCCGCATCTCGCCCAAGCTGTCCTGAAAAAGCGCGTCGCCGTCCCCGCGCCGTTCCCGAATACTTCCTCTGCAACGTTTCATTACAGCCCACCGCGCAAGCCGATCCTTTGCTTTATGATGTGCGCGCGCTGCGAGTGGGCACCGGCTGAATACCGGTTGCACACGCACGCTCGCTGGCGCGCGGAATCATCGCCGGCGGTCCGCCTGGTTTGATCCTCTGCCTGATCGCGGCACGCGTGAGCTCGCATGCTTCGCCCGCGCCGTTGCTGGAGAACTCGTTGAAACCCCCGTCCCCACGCTCATCCCTACGCTCATTTCCACGATTGAGTCGCCGCAATTTTTCGCTGGCAGCCGCATCCGCAGTACTCGCCGCCTGCACCACGACCGGCGGCAAACTCGATAGCGCACCGATCACCGCCACGCCCACCGTCCCGCCGCCGTCGCCCGACAAAGCGCGGAAGCAGGTACGGATCGCGCTCGCGCTCGGCGGCGGCGCCGCGCGCGGCTTCGCGCACATCGGCGTAATCAAGGCGCTCGAGGCGCGCAATATCCAGATCGACCTGGTCGTCGGCACGAGCGCCGGCTCGGTGGTCGGCGCGCTGTACGCATCGGGGATGAACGGCTTCGCGCTGAACAAGCTCGCGCTCAGCATGGACGAAGCGTCGATCAGCGACTGGGCGATGCCGTTTCGCACGCGTGGCTTCCTGCAAGGCGTCGCGTTGCAGAACTACCTGAACACGACGCTGAACAACCGTCCGATCGAAAAGATGGCCAAACCGCTCGGCGTGGTCGCGACCGATCTGCAGACCGGTCAGCCGATCCTGTTCCAGCGCGGCAACACCGGTGTCGCGGTGCGCGCGTCGTGCAGCGTGCCGTCGATTTTCGAGCCGGTGAAGATCGGCGGTCACGAGTATGTGGATGGCGGGCTGGTGAGTCCGGTGCCGGCCTCGTTCGCGCGCCGCATGGGTGCCGATTTCGTGATCGCCGTCGATATCTCGCAGCGTCCGGAAACCGGCGTGACCACGAGTTCGTTCGACGTGCTGATGCAGACCTTCACGATCATGGGCCAGACGATCAAGGCCTACGAACTCGACAAATATGCGGACGTCGTGATCCGTCCGAATCTCGCCGCAATGAGCGGCAGCGATTTCTCGCAACGTAACGCGGCGATTCTCGCGGGCGAGGAAGCGGTCGCGAAAATGATGCCGGAGCTGCAGCGCAAGCTCGCGGCGCGTCGGATGTCGACGTAATCGGTGCGGACGGCATCGGCGCCGTCCGGGAAATCCGCGCCCGAACTCACAAAGCAAAAAGCCTGCTTCGATGAAGCAGGCTTTTTTATCGTCAGTTCAGACCGGAATCAGTTATTCCCGCCGATGGTCGCATTCACGCGCTTGCGCAGATCGTCGCCCTGATACGAGGTCTCGATACGGCGTGCACCCGTGAAGCGTTTTTCCCAGTAGCCGTCATCCAGGTCGTCTACGCGGATCGTGCTGCCGGTGGACGGCGAATGCACGAACTTGTTGTCGCCGATATAAATGCCGACGTGCGAGAACGTGCGGCGCATCGTATTGAAGAACACCAGATCGCCCGGCTTCAGGTCGCTCACGCGCACCTTCTCGCCTATGCGGCTCATCTCCTCGGCACGGCGCGGCAACGCGAGGCCGAGCGTGTCCTGGAACACGTAACGCACGAAACCGCTGCAATCGAGCCCCGAATCGGGCGTATTGCCCCCCCAACGGTAGCGAACGCCGATCATGTTCAGCGCGCCGACCACGACGTCACCCGCTTTGCCAGCCATGCCGGAAAGAAACGACCTCGCGCCGCCGCTATCGCTGCTGGCAGCCGGGGTCTGGGGACTGGAGAGGGAGAAAGAATTCGACCCGGTGGTGGTCGAAGAGGAGACTGTCTGATTGAAACTGCTGACTTCGTCGGCGAACGCGCCGGGAGCTGCTGCCATCAAGACGCCAATGAACATCCCGGCGACGACGCGCGTGCGAGCCTGGGTTAGGTTTCTGTGCTGCATTGGTCGGTAGTTTTTGCCTGAAAATCAGTGGTCTGCGAAAAAAAGTTTGCTCGATACTAGCCAGTAAGTATTTGTGTGTCAAAAGAAATAGAAAAAATCAATCGAGTAACGCACTTAATTGGTGAATGGGTGAAAAATCAATGGTCAAGCGCTGCTTTCAGCAGCTTTCGCGTGTAAGGATGCGATGGCGCCGCAAAAATTTTCTCGACGTCGCCGGTCTCCACAATCGATCCGTTTTGCATCACCACGACACGATGCGCCATTGCCCCGATCACCTCGAGATCGTGGCTAATGAACACGAAGCCGAGATTGTATTTCTGCTGCAAACCGGCGAGCAGCTTCAACACCTGCTGCTGGATCGACACGTCGAGCGCGCTCGTCGGCTCGTCGAGGATCAGCAGGCGCGGCTCCAGTACCAGTGCCCGCGCGATCGCGATGCGCTGGCGCTGGCCACCTGAAAATTCGTGTGGATAGCGATACAGCGCCGTGCGGTCGATACCGACTTCGCGCAGCACCGCCACCACCTTGTCGCGGCGCGCCTGCGGCGTCATCTGCGGCCGGTGCAGCGCAAGCCCCTCGCCGACGATCCGCTCGATCGTCTGCCGCGGCGAAAGCGAGCTGAACGGATCCTGAAAGACGACCTGCATATTCGACCGTAAGGCAGTCTTTTCGATACCCCGATAGCTGCCGAGCGTCCTGCCCTGAAACTCGATCTCGCCGTGCGCGGTGCGCTGCAGGCCGAGCAGCGCCATCGCGAGGGTCGACTTGCCGGACCCCGATTCGCCGACGATCCCGAGCGTCTCCCCCTGGCGCACCGACACGTTCGCCCGCTCGACTGCTCGAAACCGCCCCGAGCCGAACCAGCCGCGCAGGCCGGGCAGCTTCGTCCTGAAATCGACCGATACGTCGCGCGCCTCGAGCAGCACCGGCGAAATCGGCAGCACCGGCACCACCGTGCGCTGCGGCCGGCTCGCGAGCAGGCGCTGCGTATACGGATGCCGCGGCGCGTCGAACACCTGCTCGACCGGGCCGGTTTCGACCAGCACGCCCTGCTCCATCACCGCGACGCGCTGCGCGAAGTGACGCACCAGATTGAGGTCGTGCGTGATCAGCAGCACGGCCATGCCGCGCTTTTGCGCTTCGTCGCGCTGCAGTTCGAGCAGCAGCTCGACGATCTGCGCGCGGATCGTCACGTCGAGCGCCGTGGTCGGCTCGTCGGCGAGCAAAAGACGCGGCCGGCACGCGAGCGCCATCGCGATCATCGCGCGCTGCCGCTGCCCGCCGGAGAGCTCATGCGGATAGCTGTTCACGCGCTTGCCCGGCTCGGCGATGCCGGTGCGCGCGAGCAGCGCGACCGCGCGCTTCGCCGCCTCGTTCGCGCTCACGCCGTCATGCGCAACGATCGTCTCCGCGATCTGGTCGCCGATCGTATACAGCGGATTGAGCGCGGTCATCGGCTCCTGGAAGATCATCGCGATATCCGAGCCGCGCAGGCCGCGCATCGCGCGTTCGCTTTTCGCAAGCAGGTCCTCGCCGTCGAAGCGGATCGTGCCGCTCACCCGCGCGTCGGTCAGCAGGCGCAGCACCGAGAGCGCGGTCACGCTCTTGCCCGAGCCCGATTCGCCGACGAGCGCGACACGCTCGCCACGCGCGATCGCGAGCGATACGTCGTTCACCGCGACCGTATCGCCGAACGCGACATGCAGACGGTCGAGTTCGAGCAGCGGCGTATCCGTCTGCCGCGGATGGTTTTGCGGCAATGCGCTCATTGATTGCCTCCCGCGCGCATCGCGTCGGAGATACGCGTGTCGAGCGCATTGCGCAGCGCGTCGCCCATGAAGGTGAGCAACAGCAGCATCGCCACCAGCACGCCGAAGGTCGACACCGAGATCCACCACGCGTCGAGATTCGCCTTGCCTTGCGCGAGCAGTTCGCCGAGGCTCGGCGTCGGCGCCGGCACGCCGAGGCCGAGAAAGTCGAGACTCGTCAACGCGAGAATCGCGCCGCTCATCCGGAACGGCAGAAACGTGATGACCGGCGTCAGGCTGTTGGGCAGCACGTGGCGCCACATGATCTGCCAGTTCGACAGCCCCATCGCGCGCGCCGCGCGCACGTAGTCCTGCTGGCGGTTGCGCAGAAACTCCGCGCGCACGTAATCGGACAGTCCGATCCAGCCGAACAGCGACAGCAGCACGATCAGCAGAATGAAACCCGGCTCGAAGATCGCCGAAAAAATGATCAGCAGATACAGCTCGGGCATCGCGCTCCAGATTTCGATCAGGCGCTGCCCGATGATGTCGGTCCGCCCGCCGAAATAACCTTGCACGGCGCCCGCGGCGATGCCAAGTATCGTGCCGATCAACGTCAGCACGAGACCGAACTCGACCGACACGCGGAACCCATAGAGCAGACGCGCGAACAGATCGCGGCCGCGGTCGTCGGTGCCGAGCCAGTTATCGCGCGACGGCGGCGCCGGGTTCGGCACCTTCGAGAAGTAATTGAGCGTGTCGTAGTAGTAGCGGTTGGGCGGATACAGCGCGAAGTTGCCCGGCGCGTCGAAACGATGCTTGATATACGGATCGAGATAATCGGCCGGCGTCGGGAAGTCGCCGCCGAAGGTGGTCTCCGCGTAGGTCCTGAACATCGGGAAATACAGGTGACCGTCGTAGCGCACCACGAGCGGCTTGTCGTTCGACCATAGCGGCCCCGCGAGGCTCGCCGCGAATGCGACAACGAAGATGATCAGGCTCCAGTAGCCGAGGCGCTGCTGGCGAAAACGTCGCCATACGCGGCGCGCCGGCGTCGGCGATACCAGTGCGCGCGCGGGTTCGGTGCGCGCCGCCGCGTCGGCGGAAAGGCGGGCTCGATTCATCAGCGCTCCAGCTGTTCGAATTGGATGCGGGGATCGACCCACACATAGCAGAGGTCGGAGATCAGCTTCGTCACGAGGCCGATCAGCGTGAACACGTACAGCGTGCCGAGCACGACCGGATAGTCGCGCCGCATCACGGACTCATACGACAGCAGCCCGAGCCCGTCGAGCGAAAACAGCGTTTCGATCAGCAGGCTGCCGGTGAAGAACGCACCGATGAACGCCGCCGGGAAACCGACGATCAGCGGCAGCAGCGCATTGCGGAACACGTGCTTCCACAGCACGCGTTTTTCCGACAGCCCCTTCGCGCGCGCGGTCAACACGTACTGCTTGCGGATTTCGTCGAGAAACGCGTTCTTGGTCAGCATCGTGACGACCGCGAAGCTGCCGACCACCGACGCGGTGACCGGCAACGTGATATGCCACAGATAGTCGAGGATCTTGCCGACGGTGCTCAGTTGATCCCAGTTGTCCGAGGTGAGGTTGCGCAACGGGAAGAGCTGCAGAAACGTGCCGCCGCCGAACAGCACGAGCAGCAGTACGCCGAGCACGAAGCCCGGAATCGCGTAGCCGATCAGCACGACGAGACTGGTTGCGACATCGAAGTGCGAGCCGTTGCGTACCGCCTTCGCGATGCCGAGCGGGACCGATATCAGATACGTGAGAAAGAACGTCCATAAACCGATGCTGATCGACACCGGCAGCTTCGACACGATCAGCGACCACACGCTTTGATGGCGGAAATAGCTCTGCCCGAGATCGAAGGTCGCGAAGCGTTTGAGCATCAGCACATAGCGTTCGAGCGGCGGTTTGTCGAAGCCGTAGAGCTGCTTCAGTTGCGCGAGCTGTTGCGCGTCGACGCCGCTATGCGCGCGCAGCCCGAACGGCGACGCGCTCTCCGCGCCCTTGCGCAACTCATGCTGCATCTGCTCGACCGGGCCGCCCGGCACGAACTGGATCACGACGAAGGTCAGCGTCAGCACGCCGAGCAACGTGGGGATCATCAGCAGCAGGCGTTTGAGGATGTAGCTCCACATAGACGGTATTCCGGTGCGAAGGCGTTGGAGTAAGCGATCAGATCAATCAGTCGGCAATCGTCGATACGCGACCGATGCGTCGGCGCGGCTACGGTTTCGGCTGTATGTCGGCCGGCGGCGGCGTTTGCGCATGCGTTTGCGCATCCGTTTGCGGCTCCCCGTACCACCACATCGAGGTGATCCAGCCTTCCGCGCCATAGTACAGCGGCAAGGTCTTCGGCCACGCAAGGCCGCGCTTGAACGCGACACGGTGCGTGCCGCTGTACCAGTGCGGCACCACATAGTAGCCATGCATCAGCAGACGGTCGAGCGCATGCGCCGCGTCGGTCAACTGCTCGCGCGTTTGCGCATGCACGAGCGCGTCGAGCACCGCGTCGACCGCGGGCGACTTCACGCCGATCACATTGTCCGAGCCGGTCGTATCGGCGGCCTTGCTGCCGAAGCGGTTGATCTGCTCGGAGCCCGGCACCTGCACGTCCGGCATGCGGATCGTCGTCACGTCGAAATCGAACGCGTCGAGACGCTTCTGATACACCGCGTAGTCCGCCGCGCGAAACGTCGCGGTAATGCCGAGCTTCTGCAGATTGCGCGTGAAGGTCGCGACGATCGGCTCCATCGACGCGGCCGAGCCCGAATCGTCGAGGATCTCGAACTGGAACGGCTCGCCCTTCGCGTTGCGCAACGCGCCGTCGCGATAGACCCAGCCGGCCTGCTGCAACAGATCGCGCGCCTCGAGCAGATTGGCGCGCAGCGAGCCGGGCGGATCGGTATCGGGCTGCTTCGGCATCGGGCCGAACACGGCCGGGTCGAGCTTGTCGCGCCACGGTTCCAGCAGCGCGAGTTCGCCCGGCGACGGCAGCCCCTTCGCCTGCCATTCGGTGTTGGCGAAATAGCTGTCGATGCGCGTGTATTGATTGAAGAACAGTTGCCGGTTCAGCCATTGAAAATCGAGCGCGAGATCGAGCGCGCGGCGCACGCGCACGTCCTGGAACAGCGGCCGGCGCGTGTTCAGGATGAAGCCCTGCATGCCGGTGCCGTTGTGTTGCGGGAATTCCCGCTTGATCAGCTCGCCGCTGTCGAATTTCTTGCCGACGTCGCGCCGCACCCAGTTGCGCGCGACGTACTCGACGAGCGCGTCGTACTCGCCGGCCTTGAACGCTTCCAGCCGCGCGGTGGGGTCGGCATACAGCTTGTAGACGATGCGCTCGAAGTTGTTCGTGCCGACGCGCACCGGCAGATCGGCGCCCCAGTAGTTCGGGTCGCGCCTGAAGGTGATCGTGCGGCCGTTGTCGTAGCTCTCGATCAGATACGGGCCGCTGCCGATCGGCTTTTCGAACGCGAGCTGATCGAACGGAGTGCGGCTGCCGTCCGGCTTCATCCCCCATTTGCGCGAGAACACCGGCATGCTGCCCGCGAGTAGCGGCAACTCGCGGTTGCGATCGCGAAACTCGAAACGCACCGTGTGCGGATCGACGACGACCGCGCGCTTGATCTCACCGAAAATCGACGCGTATTGCGGCGCGGCCTGCGGGCTTTTCAGCGTGTCGAGCGAGAACTTGACGTCGTCGGCGGTGACGGCGTCGCCGTTCGAAAAGCGCGCGCGCGGGTTGATGTGGAACGTGACTGACAGGCCATCGGGCGCGACGACGATGTCGTCGGCAAGCAGCCCGTATGCGGACGCGACTTCGTCGGCGCTGCCGATCGTCAGGCTCTCGAACATCAATTCGAGGCCCGGCGCCGGATTGCCGCGCAGCGTGAACGGATTGAACTTGTCGAAGCTCGTCAGACGGTTCGGGTTCGCGAGTACCAGCGTGCCGCCCTTCGGCGCATCGGGATTGACGTAATCGAAATGTTTGAAGCCGGCCGGATATTTCGGCTCGCCGTATTGCGCGATCGCATGAACCGCGTAGGCCCGCGGCGCGGCAAGCAGACTGGCGAAGGCCAGCATGATGGCGAGCGCGGCGCGCAAGGGTCCGTGGATCACGCTGTGTCGAAATGCAGCAGGCGTTTGAACCCGTCGCGAGCCAGTTGTCATAGAGGTCTTGCTGGTGAGTGGGCAATGGCGGTGGGGGGAATTCTACCCAATTCGTCCGCGCAGTCAGCCGGCTCGATGCAACGACCTGCCCCGCCGTCAAACGCGCGCGCCAAAGAAAAACCGCCCTTGCGGGCGGTTCCTTTCATCGGCGCGGCGCAACTCAATGCCAGCCGCGACCGTGATCGTAGCGGTCGTGACCATAGCCGCGGCCCGGCGGATGGTGGCGATACCAGTCATCGCGCGCCCAGTAGCGATGGCCGTCCCAATAGCGGTCGCCATGCCAGCCGATCACGATTGCCGGACCGCCGTACACGGGCGCCGGCTGATAGACGACGGGCGGCGGCGGAGGCGGCGGCGGTGCGTAGACCGGAGCCGGTGCAACGTAGACCGGTGCGGGAATGCCGATATTGACGCCGACATTGAGGCCGGAAGCCATCGCGGCGCCCGATGCACCCAACGTCAACACCCCGAGCAGAAGCGGAACAAGACGAGCGGACTTCATTGATCACCCTTTATAGGAACGTGTTTTGTTGGCGGAAATATAGCGCAAGGCAGCGTGGCGCGTATTTCAACTTTGTAATAACTGATGCTGAAAATCGCGCGTTCAGCCGACGGGTAACGTCTGGTTACATCGGACAGACGGTGGTGAAAAAACGCCGCAAAGGGCGCCGTTAACGGCGATCCGCATGGTCCCGGCGCCTGCGCTTGCCTCACTCATCACAAACGAACATTTTTATGTTCGAAAGAAAATTAACGACCTATATTCTTACATGCAGTCATCAGATCACTCTTCTTGCCTGATGAGGTATTCGTTAAATTTTTCCTGTAAATCAAGGAACATTACCCGATACATCATGGTTTCCCCTTATATCAACGTTCGTTCCTAGTGATAGGATGACCGACACTGAAGACTAACAAATGTTCGAATTCGCGCATGACCGTCCGTCTCCCGGCGGCGGCTCCATGTGCCACGGAGACTGATTTTGAAAACGATCAAGGGATTGCGCTGGTGGATCATCGCCCTCGTGTGCGTCGGGACGATCGTCAACTATCTGTCGCGCAACGCGCTCGGCGTGATGGCGCCCGAGCTGATGAAGCTGCTGAACATGAGCACGCGGCAGTACTCGTATGTGGTGGGCGCATTCCAGGCCGGCTATACGCTGATGCAGCCGGTGTGCGGCCTGATCATCGATCTGATCGGTCTGCGGCTCGGTTTTGCTCTTTTCGCCTGCCTGTGGTCGCTGACCGGCGTGTTCCACGGTTTCGCGAGCGGCTGGCTGTCGCTCGCGGCGCTGCGCGGCTTGATGGGCCTCTCCGAGGCGGTCGCGATTCCGGCCGGCATGAAGGTGGTCGCCGAATGGTTTCCCGATCGCGAGAAGTCCGTCGCGGTCGGCTACTTCAATGCGGGCACGTCGCTCGGCTCGCTGCTCGCGCCGCCGCTCGTCGTGTTCCTGTCGCTGCGCTACGGCTGGCAGAGCGCGTTCGCGGTGACCGGCGCGCTCGGCTTCGTGTGGGCCGCCGCGTGGTATCTGCTGTACCGTTCGCCCGCCGATCACACGCGCGTCACCGAAGCCGAACGCACGAAAATCCTCGACGGCCAGGCGCCGCCCGCGCCGCAGCGCGCGAAAGTACGCGAGGTACTGCGCACGCGCCGCTTCTGGGCGATCGCGCAGGCGCGCTTTTTCGCCGAGCCCGCATGGCAAACCTTCAGCTTCTGGATTCCGCTTTACCTCGCCACACAGCGTCATATGGATCTGAAGCAGATCGCGATGTTCGCGTGGCTACCGTTTCTCGCCGCCGATCTGGGCGGCCTGTTCGGCGGCTACCTGTCGCCGTTCCTGATGAAGCATCTGCGCGTGCCGCTGATCTGGTCGCGCATCTCGGGCGTCGTGCTCGGCGCGCTGATGATGCTCGGCCCGGCGTCGATCGGGCTCGTCGCATCGCCTTATCAGGCCATCGCCCTCTTCTGCGTCGGCGGCTTCGCGCACCAGATGATCTCGGCGCTCGTCAACACGCTTGCCGCCGACGTGTTCGATCCGGGCGAGGTCGGCACCGTCGCCGGCTTCGCGGGCATGGCCGCGTGGATCGGCGGCCTCGGTTTCTCGCTGATGGTCGGCGCGCTCGCCGATTCGATCGGCTATACGCCGCTCTTCGGCGCGCTCGGCGCGTTCGACATCATCGGCGCGGCGCTGCTGATCTTCCTGATGCGCGGCGTGCCGCGCCACGGCCGCGCGCGCCGCGCCGAGCTCAGCGCCAATCCTGCTGCGTGACCTTTATCGAAGACTCATCATGCGATCACTGACCAATCTCAAACATCCGCCGCGCTTCGCGTTGTCGTCCACGGCCGGCAACCCGATCGTTCTCACCGCGCAGCCGAACTGCCGCATCGAGCTGTTCGTGCTCGCGCAAGACATCATCCGCGTGCTCGTGCTGCCGGACGGCGACACGCGCGGCCCGCGCACCTGGGCGATCGCGCCCGGCGCCGACGACGTGCCGCTCGAAGGCCGCGAGCGCCGCGACCTGAGCGGCTTCACGCCGCCGCCGTTCACGGTGACAGAAAACGCCGGACACGTCGTGATCGAGACCGCGCGCGCGCGTGAGCGTCGCGCTCGACGGCGGCGCCTGCGCGTGGGACATCCAGCACGACGGCGCATGGCATCGCGTGATGAACGACCGCAAGACCCAGGCGTACAACTTCGGCTGGTGGGACTCGCGCATCTATCACTATGTCGAGCGGCGCCGCGACGAAATGTACGTGGGCCTCGGCGAGCGCGCCGGCTCGCTCGATCGCGCGCATCAGAGCTTCGAGATGCGCAACATCGACGCGATGGGCTACAGCGCGCGCACCACCGACCCGCTCTACAAGCACATTCCGTTCTACGTCACGTGGCAGCCGCAAACGTCGACGGGCTTCGGCATCTTCTACGACACACTCGCCGATTGCCGCTTCGACATGGGCCGCGAGCTCGACAACTACCACGGCCACTATCGCCACTTCATCGCCGAGCATGGCGATCTCGACTACTACTTCATCGCGTCCCCAGGCACGCCGCTCGACGCGGTGCGCCGCTTCACGTGGCTCACCGGGCGCCCCGCGTGGATGCCGAAGTGGGGCCTCGGCTACTCGGGCTCGACGATGAGCTACACCGACGCGCCGGACGCGCAGCAGCAGATGGGCGAATTCATCGAACGCTGCCGCGAGCACGACGTGCTGTGCGATTCGTTCCATCTGTCGTCGGGCTATACGTCGATCGGTCCGAAGCGCTACGTGTTCAACTGGAATCACGAGAAGTTTCCCGACATCGACGGCTTCGTGCGGAGCTATCTCGACCACGGCGTGCGTCTGTGCGCGAACATCAAGCCGTGCCTGCTGCAGGACCATCCGGCGTTCGATGAAGTCGCGCAGGCCGGGATGCTGATCGAAGCGCCCGACGGCGAACCTGCATGGGTGCAGTTCTGGGACGAAGTCGGCGCGTATCTGGACTTCACGAATCCCGCGACGATCGACTGGTGGAAAGCACGCGTGAAGGATGCGCTGCTGAAATACGGCATCGCATCGACGTGGAACGACAACAACGAGTTCGAGATCTGGTCGCCGCATGCGATCGCGCGCGGCTTCGGCAACGCGTATCCCGCGCACCAGGCGAAGGTGCTGCAAACGCAACTGATGATGCGCGCGTCGCGCGACGCGCAGCGCGAACATGCGCCCGACAAGCGCCCGTTCCTCGTGTCGCGCTCGGGCGGCGTCGGCATGCACCGCTACGTGCAGACGTGGTCCGGCGACAACTACACGTCGTGGGAAACACTGCGCTTCAATCTGAAGATGGGCCTCGGACTGGCGATGTCGGGCGTGTCGAATAGCGGGCACGACATCGGCGGCTTTTCGGGTCCCGCGCCGGAACCGGAGCTGTTCGCGCGCTGGGTCGCGTTCGGCATCTTCCTGCCGCGCTTTTCGATTCACTCGTGGAACGACGACGGCACCGTCAACGAACCGTGGATGCACCCTGAAGTGACGCGGCAGGTGGCGGACCTGATCAAGCTGCGCTACCGGCTGATCCCCTATCTGTACGAACTGCTGTGGCAGTCGCATAGCGCGTACGAACCGGTGTCGCGGCCGATGTTCGCGGAGTTTCCGCATGACCCGCGCTGCCTCGCCGACGGCGACGACATGATGCTCGGCTCGTCGATGCTGGTCGCGCCGGTAGTCGACGCGGGCCGGACCACGCGCGACGTTTATCTGCCGGCCGG
The DNA here is from genome assembly GCF_047605525.1 of Paraburkholderia sp. Lineage (GTDB taxonomy): Bacteria > Pseudomonadota > Gammaproteobacteria > Burkholderiales > Burkholderiaceae > Paraburkholderia. The sequence continues at coordinate 38,967 of NZ_JASGFN010000021.1, forward strand.
CTCGCGCTGGGTGTCGTACTGGAGCGGCGAGGCGTTCGACGGCGGTCGGACGGTCACGCTGCCCGCGCCGTTCGAGCGGCCCGTGTTCCTGGTGCGCGAAGGCGGCGTGATTCCGCTGAACATCGCCGGGCAGCACTTCGGCCGTCCCGCCGACGAACGCGCGTTTCTCGCGGTGCCGTATGCCGGCGCGGGCACCGCGCAAGGCGGCTGCATCGAGGACGACGGCGACAGCGAAGCATGGCGCAGCGGCGAGCAAGGCCGCTGGAACGTCACGCTGAGCGGCGACGCAAGCACGTTGCGCATTTCGGTCGAACGTCCACGCTGGATGCAGCACGCGCAGCCGCGAGTGCGCATCTTCGTGCCGATGCACGAGACGCGCGCGATTGTCTGCGAGAACGGTACGCTCGAGGCGGACCATACCGCGGACGGCTGGCGCTGCCTGACGATTGCGCCGCCGCACTGAAACACGGGCGCACCGCGAAGCACCAAGGCACGCGAAGCACCCGAAAGCACGACGAGGCACTGAAAACAAACCGCAGCGGCCTGAGCGATCAGGCCATCCATCTGAATCCGGAGACACGTCCATCATGAAATCCATCCAGTGCACGCGTACCCGCGCGTTCGCCCTCTGCTGCCTGCCGTTTGCGGGCGCGGCGTTTTCGACCAGCGCGGCGGCGCAAAGCAGCGTCACGCTGTACGGCGTCGTCGACAACGCGTTCAGCTACGTGAGCAACCAGCACGGCCACTCGAATTTCTACATGAGCCAGGGCAACCTGCAGGCGAGCAAGTTCGGCTTCCTCGGCTCGGAAGATCTCGGCGGCGGCACGAAGGCGATCTTCCGGCTCGAAAGCGGCTTCAATTCGCTGACGGGCGCGCAAAGCACCGCGGGCTACCTGTTCAATCGCCAGGCGTATGTCGGCCTCGCGAACGACCGCTACGGCACCGTGACGCTCGGCCGGCAATACACACCCTACTTCCAGATGGTCGGCGCGCTCGGGCCGACCGGCGTGCTGACCGGCGCGACCGGCGCGCACCCCGGCGATATCGATGCACTCGATACGACGTTGCGCTTCAACAACTCGGTCACCTATCTGTCGCCGACGGTCGCGGGCCTGCAGGCAAGCGCGCAATACGGTCTCGGCGGCGTGCCGGGCAGCATCGCGAACGGCAGTCATTTCAGCGCGGCGTTCCGTTACGACTACCAGCCGGTGTCGGTCGCGGCCGGCTACGTGAAGCTCAAGGACATCGCGACGAGCGCGGCGCTCGGCAGCTTCGCGATCAACTCGCCGGTCAACAACGGCTACGCGAGCGCGCGCAGCGCGCAACTGTTCGCCGCCGCGGGCCGCTATAGCTGGCATGACCTGATGGTCGGCGTCAACTACTCGAACGTGCAATACGCGCCGGGTAACGGCTCGCTGTTCCTCGACAAGGCCGTGTTCAACACGTACGGCGTGATTTCGACCTACCGGCTCACGCCGAGCGTGACCGTCGGCGGCGGCTACAGCTTCACGCAGGCGAGCAAGGCGAACGGCATCAGCGATCCCGCGCACTATCACCAGATCTCGCTGGAACAGACCTACAACCTTTCGACGCGCACGACGCTGTATGCGCTCGAGGCGTATCAGCATGCGAGCGGCAAGTCGCTGATCGCGGCGGGCAGCGGCGTGGGCATTGCCGACGCGGTCGCGGTGGTCGGCGACTCGCAGAATACGACGCCCTCGTCGGGCCCGTCGCAGTTCGTGGGGATGGTGGGGTTGCGACACGCGTTCTGAGCCGCGTGAACGTGGCGGGCGGCGCTCTTTTCCCTGAATGAGGAGCGCCGCACGCTGGCTGGAGTGAGAAGTAAATTCCCTGCTTCAGCAGTGCTCCAGTGCGTATGCAAGGTCGGCGATCAGGTCGTCCGGATGTTCGAGACCGACTGATACGCGGATCAGCCCCTCCGACACTCCCGCAGCCGCGCGCGCGTCGACCGGAACGCCGGAGTGCGTCGTCGAGGCAGGATGGCAGATCAGCGACTCCGTGCCGCCGAGGCTGACGGCCGACCTGAACAGCGTGAGGTGGTTGATGAAGCGGAACGCCTGCTCGCGGCCACCATCCAGGATGAAAGCGAACGTCGAGCCTGGTCCACTGCATTGACGCTGATAAACGTCCTGGTATGCCGGGTCATCGATGAGCTCCGGATGCAGCACGCGCACGGGACGATAGGGATTGCCGGCGAGCCATCGAGCGACGGTGCCGCCGCTGCGAGCGGCCTGTTCCATCCGCAGCACGAGCGTCTCCATCGAGCGCGCAATCATCCACGACGAATGCGGATCGAGCTGGGACCCCAGCGCGCTGCGGATGGCGCGCACTTTCGTGACGAGGGCGCGGCTGCCCGTGACGCCCCCCGCCACCAGATCACTGTGCCCACCGATATACTTTGTCAGCGAGTACACGCTCAGGTCGATGCCCTGGCGCGCCGGCTTCTGGTACAGCGGACCGAGCAACGTGTTGTCGCATATCGAAAGAGGACGGTAGCCGTGCCGCGCTTCGAACGCATCGATCTCGTGGCGCAAACCTTCCAGATCGAACAGCGCATTGGTCGGATTGGCCGGTGTCTCGATGTAGCACATACGCACGTTACCTTTCCGCGCAGCCGCTTCGAGCGCGTCGCGGATCGATGACACGGAAAGACCATCGTTGATCACCTGGGAACGGATGCCCCATTCGGGCAGGAACTTCGAAATCAGCGTTTCGGTTCCGCCGTAAAGCGGCGCGGATTGAACCACGCAGTCGCCCGGTCGGAGGAATGCCAGCAGAATGGCCGCGATGGCGGACATCCCGCTGGACGTCACCACCGCGGATTCGGAGTCGTCGAGAAGCGCCAGACGATCCTCGACGATTTCCAGATTCGGATGGTTGAAGCGGCTGTACACGAGCCCCGAGCCTTCTCCGTCCGGCGCGGGCTTTCGACCCGAGACGACATCGAAGAATTCGGCGCCGTCTTCCGCGGTGCGAAATGCAAACGTCGACGTCAGAAACACGGGCGGCTTGACCGAGCCTTCCGACAGGAAGGGATCGTAGCCATATGACATCATCTGCGTTTCAGGGTGCAGTTCCCGATCGGCAATCTTGCGTTTGTGATAGTTGCGGTAGGCCATGCTTTGCTCCTCGCCAGAATTGGGGGGCGTAGTGCGCCGTGCCCGTGGCACGGGGCGCATTGCATTCATAGATTACCAATCTGCCCGCGGGAGATGCGAGCTTCCTGGACTTCAGATGCGATTGGTCTTACCTTCATGCGATCCGGCGGCGGGCAGGCCGCTGGTTCGTTTGTCATTAAAAGAACCCGTCAGGAGAGAATGAGGTGACAGACAGATCCGATTTGGGCATGGGAAATTCGCGGATTGGCACGCAACCGGCTGGCGTCGCTGCGCGGCCGCGTATCCGCTCGATCGTCGGTGGACTGGCAGGCAACCTGATCGAGTGGTACGACTTTCTGGCGTACAGCATTTTCTCGATCTATTTCGCGAAGTCGTTCTTCCCGAGTGACAGGCCGACGGTGCAACTGATGAACACCGCGGCAATCGCGGCCGTCGGCTATGTCGCGCGTCCGCTCGGCAGTTGGCTCATCGGTTTCTATGCGGACCGGCACGGTCGCAAGTCGGCCCTGACGTGGTCGGTGACCGCGATGTGCATCGGCTCACTGATGATTGCGCTGACGCCGGGCTATGCGACGATTGGCGTGCTCGCGCCGACCGTGCTGATCGCGGCCCGTCTGCTGCAAGGGCTCAGCATGGGCGGCGAGTACGGCACCAGCGCGACCTACCTGAGCGAGATCGCGCCCGCCAATCGCCGCGGGTACTACCTCGGATTCCTGCAGGTCAGCGTGGTCGCCGGGCAACTCGTCGCGCTGGCGCTGATGCTGCTCATGCAGAACCTGCTGATGACCGCGGACCAGATCGAGCGCTGGGGATGGCGTGTGCCCTTCCTGGTCGGTGGCGCGCTCGCGCTGTTCGCACTGTACATGCGGCGCAACGTGGTCGAGTCGGAGGCGTTCCAGCGCGGCGCGCGCGAGGCGGGACCATCCGTCGTCACGCAACTGCGCACGCACTGGCGACAGATTCTGCTGGCGATCGGCATCACGGTTGGCGGCACCGTCGGCTTCTACACCTACACCGTGTACATGCAGAAGTATCTGGTGAACACAGTGGGGCTCTCGAAGGAGATGTCGACGCTGGTGTCGGCCGCCGCGCTGCTGCTTTATATGCCGCTGCAACCACTGTTCGGTCTGGCCTCCGATGTGTTCGGGCGACGCCCGGTGCTGATCTGCTTCGGGTTGTCGACCGCGGTCTTCTCCGTGCCGCTCTTCACCGCGCTGAGTGTCACCCACAATCCGCTGGTCGCGTTTTTGCTGGCGTTCGCCGGCCTCGTCATGCTGAGCGGGTTCACGTCGGTCCACATGCTCGCGAAAACGGAACTGTTCCCCGTGCGCATCCGTGCGCTTGCGGTGGGATTGCCCTACGCGTTGACGACCGCCATCCTGGGCGGCACGACCGAATTCGTCGCCTTGCGGTTCAAGGCGAGCGGACACGAACCGTACTTCTACTGGTACGTGACGGTGTGGGCGGCGATCTCGCTCGTAGTCTATCTGCGCATGCCGGAAACACGCGGCCGCTCTACGGCGACGTAGTGCGTCCGTGGAGTGAGCGAACGATAGTCGCGGCGATTGGCTTTTTTGTCGGGTGGCCGCCCGGCCTTCCGGAGATGCGGCGCCTGTGCAGCCACGCACCGGATCGTCGCCACGCTGCGCCGCTCGGGCCTTGGGGTCGTGCCGATCTCGACGAAGCAGCGGCGTAGCTGCGTTACTGCACGATGTCACACACGTTTCATTCGGCCACACGAAACGTCTGGATTCGAGGTATCGGTTTCCACCAGTACGACATGGATATCCTGCTTCTGCAGGTAATCGGCCAGCGCAAGCGAGACAAAGCTCTCCGTCCTGAGCAAGCCGCTGCACGATTTCTTCCAGCGTGTACCTCTTCTTCTGAGCGTGACTGATCTGGGCATGCATTGATATCGCCCGCAAGAGACGCGTCCCTATTCTGCTCCTCAAGCACGTGCGCGCCCTCTTCCGTCCGCTTGGACCGGAAGCAAGCGCATGCGCGGTTTCCGGCTCCATCCAGGTTAAATACCCATCCTGACGCGCTTGACAGGGGTATTTTAGCTGTAGATAGTATCGATTATCGAATCTATAATATTGCTATTCAATACAAATGACGTCGATAACGTATATTTCGACGGATCTCCGTGGCGATGTGCTCGTTATCACGCTGCAGAGATCTGACAAGCTCAACGCATGGAATCTGCCGATGCGCGAGCAGCTTTCATCTGCATTGCGTGCGGCCGACGCTGACGCCGATATTGCCGCCGTCGTGCTGACGGGGGCCGGCGAGAAGTCGTTCTGTGCCGGCGCCGATATCGGCGAAATCGCGCGTCACGCTTTGCCTTCCGATGTCAAAAATAGTCTGGATTCCTGGCGACGCTTTTATGCATCGATTCGCGGCTTCGGCAAGCCGCTCGTCGCCGCGCTGAACGGACTCGCGGTTGGCTCTGGTTTCCAGATCGCCTTGCTCGCCGACTTTCGCGTCGCCCATGCCGACGTGCGCATCGGTCAGGTCGAAATCAATTCGGGCATTCCGAGCATAACGGGCTCGCTGATCATGTCGCTGCGGATTGGCACCGCGCGTGCGCGCGAGCTGTCTCTGAGCGGTAGAACCCTGGATTCGACAGAAGCACTGGCGCTGGGGTTGATTGACCGCGTCGTACCGCGCGAACAGGTTCTACGGGAAGCGATCGATGTCGCCGCAATGCTCGGCTCGAAATCGTCGACTGCGGTCCGGCTGACGAAGGAATGGTTTCGCCGCTGGGAACAATCGCATATCGATGCAGCGTTCGAATTTGCCGAGGCCGCGCAAATCGCGGCGCTCGAGCATGGCGAAATGTCGGATCGCACCAGGCAATTCGTTAATCGCAAAAACGGCTCGGAGAGAATTGATGAATGACAACGGCGTCGCTTCGGAACCAGTACCCAATCCGACCGAGCAGCTCGCGCACTATATTGCAAACTTGCGTCTGGAGGACGTCCCCGCGGACGTTGTCGCCGAAGCAAAGCGCTTCGTGCTCGATCTGACGGCGTGTGTCGGCGCGGCCGCCCGCTCGGAAATCGGCCCCTTGAGCACCGAACTCGCTCGCATACTCGGCAGCGGAAGCGAAGCGTCAGTTGCCGGCAGCGCGCAGCGATTCACGGTCGCCGCGGCCGCTTACGCGAACGGCCGGCTCGGCAACTCGATGGACTTCGAAGAGGCCTATCCGTCCGGCGTTCATTTCGGCTGCGGTGCGTTCGCGGCCGCGCTGGCGATTGCGGAAGCGCGCAAGCTGTCTGGCCGCGAATTCCTGCTTGCCGTCATCGCCGGATACGAACTCGGCGGCCGCATCTCCGAGGCATGCGGCACATATCTGAAAGTCGAAAACGGTCAGGTCGTCGGCTTGCCCGACGTATGGGGCATCGCTACCTGCGTCGTTTTTGCGGCGGTCGGCGCGGCGGCGAAGGCACTCAATTTCGACACGCCGCTGATTGCGCAAGCCTTCGGCATCGCGGGCTCGAACACGCCCGTCCCGATCGGTGCGAAATGGTCGGTCGAAGTCGATCTGCCGAACACCAAATATTGCGACACCGGCTGGTGCACGCTGGCCGGCGTATTCGGCGCGTTGTCGGCCGAAGCCGGCTCAACCGCCATACCGACGCTTCTCGACGGCCCGCGCGGGCTGTTTCGGATGACGGCGATCATGGAACCGGATTTCGACGCACTGCTCGACCGTCTCGGCGAGCGTTGGCTGTTGCGCGACATCATGTACAAGCCATGGCCCTGCTGCCGCTGGATGCACTACCCGCTCACCGCCCTCGAACACCTACTCGAGCAGCACACGATCGTGCCGGAAGACATCGAAGAAATTGTCATCGAAACGAATTTCTGTGCGATGTCGGAGCGTTTTTTGAATCCGAATCCGTCCAATTTCATCAGTAGACAGTTTAGTTATCCTCATGCAACCGCGATGAGGCTTCTAAACGTGCCACCCGGTGAACAATGGCTATCCGCCAACGTCGATAACGATCCGCGCGTGCGACGTCTGCGCGATTGCGTGAAGGTCGTCGAACACGCCCGCGCGTCGGAATTTCTCGAATCGATGGAGAAATCGAGCGACCGCATCGTCAAGTACATGCCGAGCGCGATCGTTTTGCGGACCCGTACCGATACGTTCCGCGCGGAGAGCGATTACGCGTGGGGCGATCCGTGGAATGCAGAAACACGCTGGGGTGACAAGGAACTCGCCGACAAGGTGTCCGCGCTGCTGCCACCCCACGGCGCGCATGAATTGCTGGAAAAGGTAAAGACGCTCGAAACACAGCCCGATATCGGTTTCATTGCGAGCGCTCTACGCTCAGCCGCGGAAATACGCGACGAGTGAGACGGGGTCGCTCGGGCGGCAGTCGAAACGCCGCTCGCGATTGCGAAACGATGTTGAAAATTGCGGGAGATTCCATGTCAAGTTCTTCGGATTCGAACATATCGTTGAAGCGCCGGGCATTCGTCGGAGCGGCCGGCGCAGCGATTGCGGCACCTTTCATTCTGATTCCGGGCCGCGTACGCGCGAGTCAGAAACCGCTCGTTCTCGTCAGTTGGGGCGGCCTTGCCGCGCAAACGATCAAACGCGAATGGAGCGATCCATTCACGCAGGAAACGGGAATCCCGGTAATCATCGCAGAAGGCCCCGATCTCGCCAAAGTTAAGGCACAGATTCAGACGGGCAATATCGACTGGGATATCGTCGACATGCCCGGTTCGATGGCGATGGCCGGCGCACGGAACGGGTTCTGGGAGACCGTCGACACACATATCGTCGACCAGTCGAAAGCGTTGCTCCCCAGCACGTCACACGACATGGTGCGGATGTACCTCTATCCGGGCGGCGCCGCGTGGGGCTCCAAGCATGCGGCAGCGGGCAAGCATCCCGTGAACTTCCCGCAATTGTTCGACACCGCGGCCTTCCCCGGTGCGCGTGCGCTACGCGCACGGGTCAGCGAAACGCTCGAGATGGCCCTCGTCGGATCGGGTGTCTCGCCGAAAGGCCTTTATCCGCTCGATGTCGAACGCGGTTTCCGCGCGCTTGATCAAATCAAGCCCTACGTTCGTAAATGGGCAGCCGAAACGGCGCAAATGACGAGTCTTCTGCAGACGGGCGAAGTCGATTTCAGCTACGCGTACAACAGCCGGATCCGTGCAGCGCAGGCGTCCGGCATCGCGCTCGATATGTCTTTGGCGCAATGCACGCTTGCCTCGATTTATTACTGCGTAGTCAAAGGCAGCAAAAACAAGGAAGCGGCAATGAAATTCATCAACTTCGCGCTGCGACCCGACAGGCAGGCTGCATTCGGCAATGCGATGAGCGGCATCCCTAATACGAGAACAGCGCGCGAAATGATGCAACCTTCCGCGCTCAAATGGATTCCGAATCTCGCTGACCCGAATCACATCGTCGTTGACGATGTCTACTGGGCAACGCACTACGACGCATTGAACGCGCGTTTCATGGAATGGATGCTGAGCTAGGAACATCCTCGGAAAATCTCTAAAGCCTGCATCAACACTGATTTACCGTCAGCCAAGGCGAAACGCAGACGTCTTGCGCATTCCTGGAGATCTTTCACCGTCTATTTTTAGAACAACTTGACGGACAACGCGCCTAATTTTTTCAGTTTTACTAATTAACATTTCACAAACATGATCCTGGAACGATGTGCTGCCGTCAGGATTTCCATCATCTCACCGTCAACGGGGAACACCATGTCAGGATTGATCGAAATGCGTGATACCAATGAATATGTGAACAACAAAGCCGAACGACTTACGCATGAATGTACGCGCTCATCGTCGAGCACATTCACTCGCCGGAAATCCATCGGCGTTCCATGCATGGCTCTGGCGATCGCGGCAGTGAGCTGCGGTACGTCGTCGGCACACGCGCAGTCGAGCGTGACGCTGTACGGCCTCATCGACGTCGCCGTCTATCACCAGACAGGCGTAGCGGGTGGCAGCGAGACGATGATGAGCGAAGGCGCGCTACAGGGCAGCCGCTTCGGCCTGAAGGGCGCCGAAGAACTCGGCGGCGGCTGGAAAGCGATTTTCACGTTGGAAAACGGCTTCGCCGTCTATAACGGCAAGCTTGGCCAGCAAGGCCAGCTTTTCGGCCGCCAGGCATTCGTCGGACTATCGTATAAAGGCAGCGCTACGACGCAGTCTCTGACCTTCGGGCGTCAGTACACGGCACCGTTCCTGATCTCGAGCTTGTTCGACGCGCTGCAATGGGCGAACCCGCTGTCGTTGAGTTGGCCCTCGTTGCTGATGGGTTGCCGTTTCGACAATACGATTCAATACAGCTTCAGCGGCTACGGGATTAATACGATGCTCCAATATTCGGTCGGCGGCACACCGGGCAGCGTCACTGTCGGTTCCACCCTGGCCGGCAGTGCGATGTATTCAACCGGGCCTTTCACACTTGGCGGAACATTCGAAAAATCGCGCGACGCGAACGATAAAACGATGAATTACGCCGGTATTCACGCCGGGCTCTCACTCGGCAACGCCAAACTCTATGCGCAATATCTGCTTTCGCTGCGTGACCCGGATTTCACGCCTGGTGCGTCGGGCACGACCACGCCGCTGGCAAACGCAAGCCTGCTTTCCAACGCCGGCAATCCCAACACGCGCCGCGACGGCGTGATCGTGCTCGGCGCGAGCTATCTTTTCGTGCCGGCATTGCAGGGCTCGGTGGGCTTCTTTCGCGATCACGTCAGCGGTGCTATCGACGGCGGACGAGGCGACGTGACGACCGTCTATTCGGTCCTCGACTATTTACTGTCAAAGCGGACCGACGTGTATGTGGAGGCCGCATTTACGCGTCTCAGCGGAGCGGAGATCAACGACAAGTTCGTACCGTCAGGCACCTTCAACGGCGGACGCTCCAGCACACAGGTCGCGCTCGGGCTTCGCACGCGGTTCTGACCGGCTTTGGCGGATCGACAACGAGCGGCCTCGAGCGCTCCGTTTCCTTCGCTGCCGTCGCCAGGCCGCGCATCGCGTCGTGCATCGACCCCGCACCATGGACGCTTGACTTTGCCGTTTTGGCAAGCAATAGTATTGCAAAGCACAACACATATATTGGATATCAATATATCTTACGAATATGACCGCGATACCCCGTCATCAGAGTGACGTGAGCAGCATCCGTCAAAAGCCAGCCGAACGAGTGATAACTTTAGTTCGCCAACCGAAGTATTCACACACTGTCGTGTTCTTGACGCCAGGTACCGCGATCATGCTGGTCGCCTTTCTTCTGCCGCTCGGCCTCGCAATCTGGACGAGCTTCCACGGCGCGGATGGTTGGACGACCGAGGCCTATAGGTTGCTCGCGAAGAATTCGCTTTTCTGGCGCGTAATCGACAACACGTTTCAGATCGCATTCTTTTCAAGCATCGCAGCCATATTGCTTGGCTATCCGCTCGCACTGCATATGTCGGCGCGTAGCGAACGAACGCGCCGCTTTCTTACGATGCTCGTCCTCATTCCGTTCTGGACAAGCATTCTGGTCAAGAGCTATGCCTTTATCGTGATCTTTGGGCGTGATGGTTTGCTCAATCAGGCCCTGCGTGCATCCTTTTTCCCGTTCGGTCCGGTCGAGGTGCTTTTTACGCGGACAGGCGTGGCGATCGCGATGGCGCACCAGATCATTCCGTTCGTTGTACTCCCGTTGCTGTCGAATCTTCTGTCGATCGATCAGAACCTTCTGCGCGCCGCAAAGCTTATGGGTGCATCGCCATTCGAAGTCTTCTGGCGCGTGACGCTACCACTGACGTTGCCCGGTATCGCCGCGGCGTTCATGATTTCGTTCACGTTGGGTCTCGGCGCTTATATCACCCCTGCCCTTCTCGGCGGTCGCTCCGATTTGATGATCGCCAACCTGATCGACCTTCGGCTGCGCGAAACACTGGACTGGCCTGGTGCATCGGCGATCGCAATCACGTTGACCGTGATCGCCGGCCTGTTGATTGTCGGGTCGCGGTTGCTGCGCCGATACAAGTCGGAGATCTGACGATGGGATCGCAACGCAAGTCCGCGTCGCTGCGCACGGCATTCCGGCCGCTCAATATTCTCGTCACGCTAATTTATGCGTTCCTGCTATTGCCGACACTGATCGTCATTCCAATCTCGTTCAGCCCGACCGGCACGCTTGCGCTGTCGCATCCGTCACTGGACCTCTATCGCGCGTTCCTCGGCGACTCGGCCTGGACGGATGCGCTGGGACGCAGCATGATCGTCGCCGTCTGCAGCACGGCGATCGCGATACTGACCGGCGTTCCGGCTGCATTCGCGCTCAATCGTGTATTGCGCGGCCGCTACCGGACGTTCATTGGCTCCTTCCTGAACGGGACGTTCGTCGGTCCACTCGTGCTGCCGACGGTCGTCATCGCGCTCGGTATCTATCTGCTCTTTTCGCCGCTGCATGTGATCGATTCTTTGTACGGACTCGTCTTCGCACATGCCGCATTCATCATGCCGTACGTTTTCGTCACCGCGACCTCCGGATTAAAGCAGGTCGAGCAAGGCGCCGAAGTCGCGGCGAGGCTGATGGGCGCGAACTGGTTCACGATTTTCATTCGGGTAACGCTTCCGCAGATGTGGCATTCGGTGTTTTCCGGCGCATTGCTCGCGTTCCTGATGTCGTTCGACGAAGTAGTGATCGCGTGGTTCATTACGGGTACCAGCACGCAGACGCTGCCAGTCAAGATGTACAGCTCGATTCAATGGGAAGTTTCGCCAGTGCTCGCCGCTGTCTCCACGGTGTTGACCATGGGATCGTTGCTGATCTGCGTCGCGGCATTTTTCAGCCGGTCCGAAAAGCCGATCGCCTGATTTTTAGTATTAGTCGTCATTTTCCGGAGACGTCGAAGTGCAATCCAGCGCCATTCAAGACTTCATTTCCGACTACACGATTCGCAAGCTAATCGACGGGCTCGTCGAAAGCGATCCTGATCATGTGCTTTGCCATTTTGAGAATCGCGCTTATACAATTCGCGAACTCTCGGAGAAAGCCGATCGTCTTGCATCCGCGCTGCTTGATACCGGAATCGAAGCAGGCCAGCGTGTGCTCGTAATGTTGCCACAGCACATCGATCATGTGATCACGATCTTCGCGATGCTCCGGACCGGCATAATCTGGGTGCCGATCAACATTCACAGCAAAGGCGACGCATTGGCGTTTCTGGCCGGCCATGCCGATCCCGCCGCCGCTATCGTCGACGCCACATATCGCGATACATTCGAACGGCTGCTGGAAACGCAATCGATTCCACTCGTCATCTGGCGTGACGGCGGCACGTCCAAACTCAGCTTCGAACAGATGCTGAACACACCTCCGACGAGAAACGCGTTGCCGTCGCCGGCACCCGACGACGTGCTGTGTCTCAGTTACAGCTCCGGCACGACTGGCGAGCCGAAAGGCTCGCTCGTCACGGATCGCGCGTTGCGTGCCAGCGCCGGAACATGCATCCATGTGGCCGGTATGGAAGCAGGCGACGTCATGCTGTTGTGGGAGCCGCTCCACCATTTGGCGGGCGGGCAGGTTCCGCTCATTGCACTGCTGAAAAAAGCGACATTCGCACTTGTCAGGAATTTCAGCGCGTCGCGCTTCTGGTCCGATGCGAAGCTTTATAACGTCACGCATATTCATTATCTCGGTGGCGTACTGCCCATCCTGCTAAAGCAACCGCCAAGCCCGGCCGAGTCCGATCACCGCGTTCGGATCGCATGGGGCGGCGGCTGCCCGGCGCAGGTTTGGCATGCAGCCGAAGCACGCTTCGGCGTGACGATCCGCGAAGGATACGGCCTCACGGAAGTGACGAGTTTCGTCACAGCGAACCGGACCGGACGCGAAGGATCGATTGGCCAGGCCATTTCGCCTTTTAACGTCTATATCGTGGACGAGGCCGGTCGACCGGTCGGCGATAACGTGACGGGAGAAATCGTCGTACGGCCGGAATTTCCCGGTCTGACTTCGAAAGGATATTTCCGCAACCCCGAAGCGAGTGCCGCAATGACGCGTGACGGCCAATTCTTTTCCGGCGATCTCGGCTACCGGGATAAAGATGGATATTTCTATTTCGTTGGTCGAAAGAAAGATAGCGTGCGCCGCCGTGGAGAAAACATCTCTGCGTGGGAAGTCGAGCGGGTGATCAATCAGCATCCGTGCGTCGAGGAATCCGCGCTGATCGGTGTGCCGAGCGACGTCGGCGAGGACGATCTGAAAATCTTCATTCGGACTACGGCCGGCGCGACACTCCAGCCGGAAGACCTCATCCGGTGGTGCGAAGACAAAATGCCGTACTTCCAGATTCCACGCTACGTAACGTTCGTCGACGACTTTCCTCGCACGCCCACGCATCGCATCAGGAAGCCCGATTTACCCCGATCCCTTAACGATTGCTGGGATCTCGATGCGTCCGGTTATAAGCTTCGTCGTAATGCCAAACCGACATCGGAAAAGCGCGCCGAACCCACTGCCCAGCAAAGAGAAACGAAGATTTCGTTTCGCGGCGTACAAAAGTGCTATGGCAACAGCACCGTGCTGGCGCCAACTGATCTCGATATCCGTGCCGGTGAGTTTCTGACGCTGCTCGGACCGAGCGGTTCAGGTAAAACGACGCTGCTGAACATTCTCGCCGGTATTACTGAACCAAGCGACGGTGAACTATGGATCGACGGTCGCAACGTGACGAACTTGTCCTCGGGCCAACGCGGCATCGGCATGGTGTTTCAGAATTATGCGTTGATGCCACACCTCACCGTGTTCGAGAACGTCGCGTTTCCGCTGCGAATCCGCAGAATGGCGAAAGCCGAGATTCGTTCGCGCGTCGAACGTGCGCTTTCGCTCGTCGACATGGAGCAATTCGCCGATCGCCGTCCGAAACAGTTGTCGGGTGGACAGCAACAGCGCGTGTCGATCGCACGCTGCCTCGTGTACGAGCCGTCGATCATTCTGATGGACGAACCGCTCGGCGCACTCGACAAGAAACTGAGAACGCAGTTGCAAATCGAGATCAAGCGCCTGCACGATCGGCTCGGCTTCACCGCATTGTATGTGACACACGATCAGGACGAAGCGATGTCCATGTCGGACCGCATTTGCCTGATGGATGCGGGAAGAATCGTCCAGATCGACAGCCCGAAAGACCTCTATTTCAGACCGCGATCGCAGTTCGCGGCGAATTTCCTCGGCGAAGCAAATCTGCTCGAAGTAAAGTTCGTCGGTCAGCGAAACCGCGCACGCTTTGAAGGACTGGGCGGCGAGACACTTTACCTGCCGCCTTCGACCGATGCCGCCATCGATAGTAACCATCTGCTGCTGCTGCGGCCAGAGAACGTACGGATACTTGACGAGCGCAGCGATGCGGACAACGTAGTCTCCGCGACAGTCGACGACGTTATCTTTTTCGGCGGTCAGACGCGAATCAGCGCTTCGATCAACGGGCACAGCATCGTCGCGAAACAACCGACAGGAACGGACGAGATCGATCTAAAACCGGGCGACGGCGTACGCCTCGGATGGGCGAATGAAGCGATGAAGATCATTTCGGATCGGACATGAAAGATCTTTTGATCCACGATCCTACGGCACCCGATGCGGCGCGATGCGCGTTAGCGTGCCGGCTATGGCAGCTTCAATTTTCGGCACTCAATCTGATTACGTATCGGGAGAAAGGCGCAGCGGAACTCGGCCATCTCTGGCGCGGCCTGCTGGGCGCATCGTCTCAGTCGCAGTTTCTTCGCGGTCTGGAGAAACTAGGCATCGATAGCTCTGGACCGCCCGCGGTCGTCGCCGGCAAGTATCACTTCTTTACCAACCTGATCGGCGGTTTGCATATGCAGTACATCGAGGAATCGCAGAGCCGCGTATGGAACAGAAACTTGGGGCCGATGTGGGCGTTTCCGGGTCTATCGATGCTCTCCATCCCCTCGACGATACGCCGCGAAATTATGGGTATCTGGCATCCGAACGACGGCGCATTGCTGGGATCCGCGCGTCTCGGCTGGGTGATTACGAAGACGATGACCGAAGGTCATCCGTATGACGAAGGCTATTTTTTCGAATACCCATACGACTTGCGCACCGACGAACGCGTGCGTTACGAGGTGGCCGGGCGGACGCCCGAATGTATCGTGTCGGAACAGCCGAAGCTCGATGCGATTCTGTGGCCGCAGGCTCGCGTGCTCAAGGCGCGGAGACGATATGTCGGCAGTTATTTCAAAGCCGCTTTCGAATCACTCGTTGCACGCCACGGTGAGACGGTTGCGCAATACCTTCTCGCGCAAAGCCAGCGATGCCTCGCTGTGCAGTTTACCGGTGCACTGATGAAGTCCCAGGCGATCGAGGGTTCCGGTGCAGCGGCGTATGGTGCCTTCGTCAGTTCACTGCTGACCGCGTGCGAACAGGATCACGAGATCGTCACGTCGACGTCCAGTCACATCCGGATGCACGTTTCGCCGCATTTACAGCCATTCGACGACGAGTTGCGCGAGGAGACCAGGCGCTCGCATTTCGAGTTTTTCACCACCGCGGCTCGCGTCATCAACGGACGGTTGTCGGTTACACGGCAGCCGGCCGGAAAGACGCCGTTCGAAATCTGGGACATTCGGGACACGGACGTCTGGCAATGGTGATGCAGCATGACGCGATGCAGCGCACAAAGGCGTATCGGGCGATATTCCCCCTCCCATGAACAGTGGTCAAAACGCACTCCGATAAACCGATTCGAGCGGAAGGAAATCCGAATGAACGGCAATCAGCATCTGAAGTCACTTTGGCGAGATCGCAAGCCTGCTTATGGAATCGTACTGGCAAGCGGAAGCGTCGTCGCGGCCGAACTGGCGAAGATCGCGCAATACGATTTCGTCGTCGTCGACATGGAACATGGCTTCGTCGACGACGACGTGCTGTTTCAGTTGCGGCTCGCCCTGGAAGGCGGCCGTACCAGTGCGTTAGTACGAGTGCCCGGCGGCGACCGGCGCTCGATCGAAAAGATCATGGATCTAGGTTATGACGGCGTGCTCGTTCCGAATGTCAAAGATGACGAGCAAACCAGAGAATTGGTCTCGCTCTGCTGCTACCCACCACTCGGAACACGGGGCCATGCAAGTACTGTCCGCGCCTTGAAATATGGTGTAGACCCTCAACACGCATCTGATTCATCGGTGAACGATTTCATCATCGTAACGATGATCGAAAGCGAATTCGCGTCTTCGTGTGCGTCGCAGATCGCTTCCGTCGACGGCGTCGATGCGGTGATCGTCGGCCCATTTGACTTGTCCGGCGACCTCGGCTCGATCGGCGATTTTGCCAATCCGCGTTATCGCCAATGTCTCGACGCAATCGAAAACGGAACCAGGATGGCAGGCAAGATTCTGGGTACGGCGCCCCATGGCCCCTATACCGTCGACGAGCTCATCGCACGCGGACACCTGATGCTGACGATCGGCTCCGATATCGGACTTCTGCGGGATTCCTTCATTCGGCAAGTTGAATCCATTCGAACCTGAACGGCTGTCCGCTTTTGCTTCCTGTCCGCGGTTACGCTACACCCCAACGCCACACAAGGATGGCTTCTACATGAACGACCAGTCGAACTCCAGGCGGACTTTCGTTAAAGGCGCCCTGCTTTCCGTCGCCGCGCCGGCGCTGATCATTCCGCGCCGCACGCGGGCAGCGACACCGCTCGTCATCGCAACATGGGGCGGCCTCGCGACGAAGGCCACGCGCGTCGCATGGGCGGAGCCGTTCACGGCAGCAACCGGCATTCCGGTCACGATCGCTGACGGCCCAGACCTCGCGAAGATGAAAGCACAGGTGCAAGGCGGCAACCCGGGATGGGATCTGGTCGACCTGCCGGGCGCGATGGCCGTGACGGCCGCCCACGCAGGCCTGCTCGAAAGAGTCGATCCGAATATCGTCGATCAATCCGGACTCGTCATCGCCAGCCCGTCGCCTTACCTTGTCCGGATGTCAACGTTCGCCGGCGGAGTGGGATGGGATTCGAAACGATACGCGGCCGGCTCGCATCCGACCAACGTGCAGGAATATTTCGATTTCAAGCGCTTTCCCGGTGCACGCACGCTTCGCTCGCGCATCGCCGAAACGCTCGAACTCGCGCTCGTTGGTTCGGGCGTCGAGCCGAGCAAGCTGTACCCGCTCGATGTCGATCGTGGCTTTGCGATGCTCGATAAAATTAAGCCTAATATTCGCAAATGGGTTGGAGAAACGCCGCAATTGACTGCCCTGCTGCAAACTGGCGAAGTTGATTTTGGTTACGTCTATAACAGCCGGGTGCGCGAGGCGCAGCGTGCCGGCATTCCGCTGGACATGTCGCTGAGCCAGTGCGTGATAGGCTCCGAATATCTCGGGGTAGTGCGAAACAGTCGGAACAGAGATGCCGCGATGCGCTTCATTAACTTTGCGCTCAATCCCGTCCGGCAGGCGAATTTCGCGTACTACATCACTGCAATACCGAACGCGAAGGGTGCGCTCGAGCTCGTCGACCCTTCCGCACGCCGATGGATGCCGGACATCAACGACAAGCAGCACATCTTCATTAGCGACACGTATTGGGCAGATCATTACGAGAAGCTGAATGCGCGATTCTCCGAGTGGTTGCTCGACTGAAACATGCACTATGGCGACGAAAACAAGGAACGGTATGGAAGGTACGGAACGGGACGAACGACTGTTTATCAGTTCGCTCGAAAAGGGCTTGAAAGTGTTGGAGGCCTTCGAAGACATGACGACGGAATTGGGGCTTCAGCAAATAGCCGACGCGGCGGGACAGGGAAAAAGCGGCGCGCAGCGTCTGGTGTATACATTGCTGCAGCTCGGATATTTGCGACGCAATCCGGTCACGCGCAAATACCGGCTATCGTCGAAAGTCTTTCTTCGCGGCTACGCGCTCGTGCAGACGTCCGACCTCGTTCGCGAAGCTCACGATGAACTGGTTAGCATCAACAAGGAATGCGGTGACACGTGCGTGCTCGCCATGCTCGAGGGGGCGGAAATCGTTGTGCTGTCTTCGATCCCGGGGCGTCATATCGATTCGCTGAACGTGACCGTTGGCATGCGCTTTCCGGCCAATCTCGCGACGTCGGGGCTGATGTTGCTCGCATGGCTTTCGCCCGAGGAAGTCAAAAGCGCATTAGATCTGGATTCGTCACAGGACGACGATGCAGCCAGGAAATTTTCCGCGCTGCAGGCAGAGCTGGCGTCGATCCGCGAGCAACGGGTCTGCGTGACGAAAGATGCGTTGATGCCCGGGAACCTCTCCATTTCCGCTCCCGTTTTCGACGCAGCCGGCCGCGCGATTGCGGCGATCAATGTGTCGACACCGAAGGATCGCTATCCGAGTGCGGACGCAATTCACAATCTGTCGGCGATCATCGTGGCGGGTGCCGAAGCTGTTTCCGCCAGGCTCGGTTATACGGAAATTCTGAATAAGCGCAAGCGTTAGTCGGCGCTTCGTGGGCCGGCCTTCGGAGGCCGGCTTTATTGACGCTATTTGCGAGGAATCGATTATTTCGACGATAGCCTTCAATAATTTCCAGTTCTTCCTATTGTCGTTGAAATGATTCGATAGAGTATCAAGAGGCAACCATGACGAGCGACTATTTCGGGACGATCAAGAACCGCCTCAGCACAACGCTGATTGGAGACGTAATGGAATCTTTAGGGTTTCGTAATCGCTTCCTTCCGCCGTCGATTCGCTCTTCGGAAAGGCATAAAATCGTGGTCGGGCGCGCGATGCCGGTACAGATGATGAACACCGACGAAGGCAACTTCGACGTGATGCTGAAAGCGATAGAAGACCTGAAGCCGGGCGAGGTTTACCTCTGTACCGGAGGGTCGCCGAATTATGCACTGTGGGGCGATTTGATGAGCACGCGGGCACGTGCATTGGGTGCGACCGGTGCCGTGCTCGAAGGCTTTCATCGTGACTCGACAAAAATCGGTGAGATCGATCTGCCCGTGTTTTCGATGGGCGGTTATGGCCAGACCAGCAAGGGCCGTGGCGCGGCGGTGAATTTTCGCTGTGACGTCGTCTTTTCGAACGGCGTGAAGGTTTCACCGGGAGATTTCGTGGTCGGCGACGATGATGGCGTGCTCATCATTCCGCAGGCACATATCAAAGATATCGCGAGAAAAGCGATTGAAAAAGCCGACGAAGAGGAGTTGGCGAGAACGCGTGTCCAAGCGGGGAAAATGATCCATCCGGAAGCCTGAACCGGACCCGGCTCCCACACGTACTCGCACGTTCTAATAGATGGACGACTGGAGCGTGTTATGAACTTTTGAAGATCCCCTACTTCAAGAAGGCCAAGCATCAGGAGCGCGGTCCGGACGCTTTCCATGATGTCGACGGGCCGATGAGGTCTCCGATGGTCCGGACGACGCACTGAACAGCATTTTCCTTTCGGCAACCAGCGAGAAAGGACTCGCGCGGAATCCCGACTTCAATGGCCCGGTTCAGGACAGCTTCGGGCGATATCAGACTTCTACACGAAAAAATCGACGTCACAGCAGTGCCCGCGCGTATCTCGACGCGGCCCGCGGGCGCGTTCGAGCAGCGACCCCGGATCCGTTCACGCCGCCCGGGATCCATCTTGCCGCGCTCGACACCAGTTACGATCGGTCCCAAGCCTACCGGGCGGGCATCAGGCTCCTGTGGAGCATCGTCGACTCGCGCGCGTTTTCCGGCATCAAGGGTGGAGGGGCAAACAAGGTACTCGAAACACAATGAGAAAAGCCCCGTAAGTCCTTAAACTTACGGGGCTTTCTTGCTCAAACTCCTGGCGGAGACGGAGGGATTCGAACCCTCGATCCAGGTTTTGGCCCAGATGCTCCCTTAGCAGGGGAGTGCCTTCGACCTCTCGGCCACGTCTCCCAAACTTTCTGTTGCACAGGGAGTCAGTGCAACGAAGCCAAGATGATAGCGGGCCGGGTCGATCAGGTCAATGTCCGAAGAACATTTTTTGTGCCAACCTTGCGATTGGCGACGCAATTTGTTCACACAGACGCCACAAAACAAACGGGGCGCTTCTTCGCGCCCCGTTGTTCCAGCAATTTATGCCTGATCCAGTTCGAAGGCCTTATGCAGCGCGCGCACGGCGAGCTCCATGTACTTCTCGTCGATCAGCACCGAAATCTTGATTTCGGAGGTGGAGATCATCTGGATGTTGATGCCCTCTTCCGACAACGTGCGGAACATCTTGCTCGCGATACCGACGTGCGAACGCATGCCAACGCCGACCACCGACACCTTCGACACCTTCGGGTCGCCGAGCACCTGCTCAGCCTGCACATGCGCCTTCACCGTGCCGGTGAGGATTTCCATTGCGCGAGCATAGTCGCCGCGGCCGACCGTGAACGTGAACGCCGTTTTGCCTTCGACGCTCTGGTTCTGGATGATCATGTCGACGTCGATATTCGCGTCCGCCACCGGGCCGAGAATCTGATATGCAATGCCCGGCTTGTCGGGCACACCCATCACGGCGATACGAGCTTCGTCGCGCTGAAACGCGATGCCCGAGATGACAGCTTTTTCCATGGTCTCGTCTTCTTCAAAAGTAATCAGGGTGCCCGACTTCATTTCCTCTTCGAGCGACATCAACGGGTCGGTCAGACTCGACAGCACGCGTGTCTTCACCTGATATTTGCCGGCGAATTCCACCGAGCGGATCTGCAGCACCTTCGAACCCAGGCTGGCCATTTCCAGCATTTCCTCGAACGTCACGCGATCGAGCCGGCGCGCTTCTTCGACGACGCGCGGGTCCGTCGTATAAACACCGTCGACGTCCGTGTAGATCAGGCACTCGTCGGCCTTCAGCGCGGCCGCGACCGCAACCGCGGACGTGTCCGAGCCGCCGCGGCCGAGCGTCGTGATGTTGCCTTCGGGGTCGATGCCCTGGAAGCCGGTGATCACCACCACCTTGCCTGCGTCGAGGTCGCGCATGACACGCTCGCCATCGATGTCGCTAATACGCGCTTTCGTGAACGCACTATCCGTTTTGACCGGCACCTGCCAGCCTGCATAACTGACCGCCTCGACGCCGGCTTCCTGCAGCGCGATCGAGAGCAGCCCCGAGCTGACCTGCTCGCCGGTGGCGGCGATCATGTCGAGTTCGCGCGGGCTCGGTTGGGTCGTAATTTCTTTCGCGAGGCCAAGCAGGCGATTGGTTTCGCCGGACATTGCCGACGGCACGACGACCATCTTGTGGCCGGCCTTGTGCCATTTCGCGACGCGCCTGGCGACGTTCTTGATGCGCTCGACCGAGCCCATCGAGGTGCCGCCGTATTTATGTACGATGAGTGCCATTGTCGTTCTGAACTAGGAGAGAAACCGCGCGGGCGCGCTGGAGACGACCGCACGGAAAGCACAGAGGCGCGCAACGTCTCGTGAACGGCGGCGAAGTGTGTGGCGGCGTAAATGCAGCGCGCGTGCAGCAGGCGCGGATTTGCCCGGAAACAGGGTCGCTAGTGGCTGATCGGAAATAACGGCAACGACGGATCACGCTCGCAAACCGGCAATAACGAACGATAGCGACAAAAGCGACGGCGAAATCGGGTCGGGCAAACGAGCTAAAGTACCCGATTAGGCGTAAAAAGACAAGACACAGGGAGCGTTCAAACGCGTTGAATCCAGCCTGCAAAGGCCTGTTTTTCGCGGATTTGCGCGCTGTTTCGCGATTCCGGTTTTCGCCCGCGCGTGCCTCGGGATCGCCCGACCGGTCGGTCAGGCGATCAGCAGATCCTCGCGCCAGATGATTTTCACGCGCGCCTCGCCGATCGACGATGCTTCGCGCACCGTTGCGCGATTTACGCCGATGAGCGGCACGAACAGCAGCTCGTCGCCGACGTAAAGCAATGGCACGTCGCGCTTCCAGGCAGGGATGCCGCGCTCCTGGAACAGATTCTTCAACGTGCGGCCCGGCGCATTCGACGCGCTTGCGCGCATGCGTTCGCCGCCACGGCGCGCTCGCGCGCTGAGCGGTGCGCGCTGGAGAACGCTGAGTGGAACAGTGTCGACGGCTTCGATGTGCGAGGCCGTACCATGCGAAACGCCGGCGGCATCGGCAGTGGCATCCACCATCGCAAACACGAACGTGCCGCGCCATTGCGGCAAATGCCAGACCGCTTCGCCCCGCCACGTGAGTTCGCTGATCTCGCGCTCGACGAGCGCGGTTTCGTCGGCTGGCTCGCTGCTGTCGCCCGCTTCCCAGTAGACAAGTCCGCGATAGCCGCGCAGCGCATGGCCCGCGTGATCGATGCGCAGACGATGCCCGTCCCGCCCCGCGCCGACTTCGCGCAGTTGCCGCAGCGCATCGGCGAGACGCGCGTTCGATGCCGCGACGAAGCCGAGCGTGCGCATCCAGTAGCGCAGCAGGTTGAGCGCGCGATCGTCGTCGAGTGCGAGCAGCGCGTGCTGATCGAGTGCGCGCCCTTCGTCGCGTGACGCCGTCTCCATGTCGATGCGCGCAAGCGTGTCGAGCAGACGCTGCGCCGACGCCGCATGCGCGGCCGTGCGCGCAAGCGCGTCGCGAAAACCGGGAAAATGCACCGCCAGCGCCGGCATCACCTGATGACGCAGCGCATTGCGCGCGTAACGGGTGTCAGCGTTCGATTCGTCGTCGATCCAGCGCAGTTTGCGCGCGCTCGCGTAGTGATCGAGCTGCGCGCGCAGCAGATGCAATAACGGCCGCACGCGCGTCGCCGCTGCACCCGTCGCCAGAAATTCCGGCGCCATCGCCGCGAGACCCGCGAGGCCCGCGCCGCGCAGCAGTTGCAGCAGCACGGTCTCGGCCTGGTCGTCCGCATGCTGCGCGAGCCACAGTACGTGAATATCGTGCGCCGCGCACATCGCATCGAGCGCCCGATAACGCGCATCGCGCGCCGCCGCCTCGACGCTCACACCGCTCGCGCGCGACACCTCCACGCGCCGTGCGTCGAATTCGACGCCACGCTCGCGCGCAAACGCGTCGCACTGCGCGAGCCACGCATCGGCGTGAGGACTCAGTCCGTGATGCACATGCAGCGCAACGACACGCGGAGCGCCCGCGACGCGCACCACAGCATCGAGCAGCACACTCGAATCGACACCGCCACTGAACGCGACCGCGATGCGCGCGTTCGGCGCGCGCGCATCGAGCGCGGAGAGTGCCGCGCCGAGCGCCTCGATCACGGGGCGCTCGGCGGACGAATCGGCGGTGGTGGTCACGTCGTTAGCGCGTGGCGCGCGGATGGACGAAAAAGATAGACGAAGACAAACGCGCGCTCAGGCTTACGCGCCCGGCGTCGTTTCCTTGAATTTGCCGTACGCCATCAGCCGTTCGAAACGGCGTTCGCGCAGGTCGTTGATGCTCATGCCCTGGAACTGACGCAGCGAATCCGCGAGCGCGCGGCGCAGCAGCGCGGCCATGCCCTTCGGATCGCGATGCGCGCCGCCGAGCGGCTCGTTGACGATCTTGTCGATCAAACCGAGCGCCTTCAGTCGATGCGCGGTCAGGCCAAGCGCTTCCGCGGCTTCCGGCGCTTTCGCGGCGCTCTTCCACAGAATCGACGCGCAGCCTTCCGGCGAGATCACCGAATAGGTCGAAAATTGCAGCATCAGCACGCTGTCGGCGACCGCGATCGCGAGCGCGCCGCCCGAGCCGCCCTCGCCGATGATCGTCGCGATCAGCGGCGTCTTCAGTTCGGCCATCACATACAGATTGCGGCCGATCGCTTCCGACTGGCCGCGCTCTTCCGCGCCGATGCCCGGATACGCGCCGGGCGTGTCGATGAACGTGAAAATAGGCAAGCCGAATTTCTCGGCGAGACGCATCAGGCGCTCGGCCTTGCGATAGCCTTCGGGGCGCGGCATGCCGAAGTTGCGCAGCGCGCGCTCCTTGGTGTCGCGGCCCTTCTGGTGGCCGATCACCATGCACGCCTGGCCATTGAAACGCGCGAGACCGCCGACGATCGACTGGTCGTCCGCGAAGCTGCGGTCGCCGTGCAGTTCATGGAAGTCGGTGAACAGCTCGTTCACGTAGTCGAACGTGTACGGACGCTGCGGATGACGGGCGATTTGCGAAACCTGCCACGGCGTGAGGTTCGCGTACAGATCTTTGGTGAGTTGCTGGCTCTTCTTCGACAGCCGCTCGATCTCTTCCGAAATATCGACGGCCGAATCGTCCTGCACGAAGCGCAATTCTTCGATCTTCGCTTCGAGTTCAGCGATCGGCTGTTCGAAATCCAGAAACGTGGTCTTCATTGGTTGTAATCCTTGGACTTACCGGGCAGCGCGTATTCTAACCGCGCGCGCCGATGTCAAAACCTTTTCTCAACTATCGACATCATATATGCGATAGCCTTTGAAACGGCCGCGTTTCCTGTTCTTCTTCAGTAGTCGACCGGCAACGGATCGAGACTACGCCACATATACCAGGTCGCGACGGTGCGCCACGGTTCCCAGTTCGCCGCGACCTCGCGCGCTTCGCTGCGCGTGACCGGTTCGCCGCTGAAATAGTTGACGCTGATCGCGCGGATCAGACCGAGGTCGTCGAGCGGCAGCACGTCGGGACGCGACAGATTGAAGATCAGGAACATCTCCGCGGTCCAGCGGCCGATGCCGCGAATCTGCGTAAGCTCGGCGATCACTGCCTCGTCGTCCATCGACGTCCATTTGCCCACGTGCAGCGCGCCCGACACGAAATGCCGCGCGAGATCGAGCACGTACTCGGCCTTGCGCCTCGACAGGCCGCAGGCGGTCAGCTTCTCCTGACCGAGCTTGATGAACTGCTGCGGCACGAGCTTCGGACAGGCGGCTTCGACCCTCCCCCACACCGCCTGCGCGGCGGCAACGGAAATCTGCTGCCCGACCACCGAGCGCGCGAGCGTGACGAACGGATCGCCGCGGCTTAGCAGATGCACGGGGCCGAATTTCGGAATCAGCTTTTTGAGAATGCGGTCGCGCTTGACGAGGTCCGCGCACGCCTTGTCCCAGTATGCGGGGCGCGTGACTTCGGGCGCGAGGCCGCCGATCTGCACTGGCACCGCGACTTCGCTGGCGAGCGCGCTCGCGCCAGCTGCTTCGCCGTTTGCGCTGGCCGTGCTCGCCGAGGTGGCGGACACGCGCGTCTTGCGCACGACCTCGCCCGCGTTGGTGTCGCGCGCGAGTTCCTGCACGTCGCCGCCGAGACCGGCCGGCAACGCGCCATTGCTTTTCGCGCGCGATGCGCCGTTGCCCTTCGCGCGCTTCGCGGCCGGCGCCAGCGCGCCTCCGACACCCGCGCCATCCGCGCCGTTGAGCAAACGCCTCGCCGGGCTCTTTTTCGCCGCGCCGGTCGCGGCACCGGCTTTCGCCGCTGCCCCGGCCGCCTTCGACGACGCTTTCTTCACCGCGCCGCCGCGCGCGCGCGCCGACTTCGCCGCGGCGGCCGACGCCGCGGCTGCCGCCCTGGTTTGAGACGCCGCGCGTTTAGCCGGCGTCTTCGTGGCCGTTGCCATCCTGCCTCCTGCCTGGCGAGTCGATCAGAGGGAAGTACGAGGTGCGCTCACACGCGCCGCCACTCGGTCAACCCGCCGGGTTTGTCTTCAAGGGCAACACCGGCCTCGAGCAATTCGGCCCGGATCCGGTCTGCTGCCGCATAGTCCTTTGCCTTCTTGGCGGCGATGCGCGCCGCGATCTTCGCTTCGATCGCGGCGGGCTCGAGCGCGCCTTCGGCCGCGGCACCCGCCGCCTGCTGCAGATATGCACGCGGCTCGCGGCCGAGCAGGCCGAGCACCGCGCCCAGCGCGCGCAATTGCCGGGCCAGCGCGGGGTCGCGCGTGCGGTTCACTTCAGTTGCCAGTTCGAACAGCACCGACACCGCCACCGGCGTGTTGAAGTCGTCGTTCATGGCGGCCCGGAAACGCCGCGCGTACGCTTCGTTCCAGTCGAGCGCGGCGTTATCGGGCGTGACGTCCTTCAGCGCCGTATACAGACGCGCCAGGGCGTTGCGCGCGTCGTCGATATGCACGTCGCTGTAGTTCAGCGGCGAGCGGTAATGCGCGCGTGCGATGAAGAAGCGCACGACCTCCGCATCGTACTGCGCAAGCACCTCGCGGATGGTAAAAAAATTGTTCAACGACTTCGACATCTTCTCATTGTCGATCTGTACGTAGCCGTTGTGCATCCAGTAATTGACGAAAGTTTGACCGGTCGCGGCCTCGCTTTGCGCAATCTCGTTTTCGTGGTGCGGAAACTGCAGGTCCTGGCCGCCGCCGTGAATGTCGAACTGGTCGCCGAGCAGCGTGCAGCCCATCGCCGAGCACTCGATATGCCAGCCGGGACGGCCGCGCCCGTACTTCGAATCCCAGCCGGTGTCGGCGGGTTCGCCGGGCTTCGCCTGTTTCCACAGCACGAAGTCGAGCGGATCCTGTTTCGCGTCGTTGGCCGCGACGCGCTCGCCCGCGCGCAGATCTTCGAGCGACTTGCCCGAGAGCTTGCCGTAGCCCGCGAATTTGCGTACAGCGTAGTTGACGTCGCCGTCGCTCGCCTGGTACGCGTAGCCGTTTTTCTCCAGCGTCTCGATCATGCCGAGCATCTGCGGAATGAAGTCGGTCGCGCGCGGCTCGATGTCGGGACGCGCAATGCCGAGCGCGTCCGCGTCTTCATGCAGCGCGGCGATGAAGCGGTCGGTCAACGACTTGATGGTTTCCCCGTTCTCGAGCGCGCGGCGAATGATCTTGTCGTCGATGTCGGTGATGTTGCGCACGTAGGTCACGTCGTAGCCGAGCGCGCGCAGCCAGCGCTGCACGATGTCGAACACGACCATCACCCGCGCATGGCCGACGTGACAATAGTCGTATACGGTCATCCCGCAGACGTACATCCGCACGACGCCCTCCCGCAGCGGCACGAAAGTTTGCTTGTCACGCGCGAGCGTGTTGTAGATGCGCAGAGATTCCATAGAGAACGGTGCGTGGGCCGAAAGAAGTCCGCATTGTGCTTCATGAGTGCCGCGACCCGCGAAACGAACAGGACTGCGGGTGCGTCGCATACAGTTGAAACCGGCGCACCTCGCGCGGCGATCAGGCTGCAGGCGATACGGCGAACCAGGCGGAGACGGCCACGAGTGGCGAAAAGACAGTCGGCGGTTCGACGGAACGCGCAGACCTTTTGTTAGAATGGCTCGGAGTATAACACCCAGACCTGAGCCTATGAAACACTCCAGCGGCCGCGCGCGCAGCGCTGCGACCCTCGCCGCGACTGCGTTCGGCGGCGCATTTGACCGCATCGTCGGCGGCGTTGCTTTCGATGCGGCGCGCACCCTCGCGGGGCGTGTCACCGTGGCTGCCGCGCTTGCCATCGTGCCGCTCGCCGGCGCGTATGCACAGAAGGCCGCCGTCATGCCGCAAGGCCCGGCCGTGCGCGACAACACGCCGGAAATCGACGCGTCGATCGCGCAGAAAAACTGGCAGGCCGCGCTGACCCAGCTCGACGCGCGCATCGCGTCGAATCCGCACGACGCGCAGGCCAGGTTCAAACGCGGCACGGTGCTTGCACACCTCGGTCGCGACGACGAAGCGATTGCCGCCTTCACCGAACTCACGCAGCTCTACCCCGAGCTGCCTGAACCGTACAACAACCTCGCGTCGCTCTACGCGAAGCACGGCCGCCTGTCCGAAGCGCGCGCCGCGCTCGAAACGGCGACCCAGGTCAATCCGAACTACGGTCTCGCGTACGAGAACCTCGGCGACCTCTATCTGCGCATGGCCGATGCAGCGTATCGCCGCGCGCAGAGCCTCGGCAACGCGAGCGCGACGACCACGCAGCGTCTCGCGGACATCCAGAAAATCGTGTCGCCTACGGCCGGCCACAAGCCCGCGCAACCGGCCGCCACGCAGTCCAACGACTATACGGCGCGCGCCACGTCGAACATGACGCAGACGCCGAGCTTCCAGTTCGGCGGCGCGAACGGTTCGCTCGCGATGCCGCCTTACATGGCGCCGTCGAACTAACGCCTTTCACTGCACTGCCCGCAGCACGTTTTTTCCAACCTCGAGGATCTTCATGAAATGGTTGATGTTGGCGCTCGGCAGCGCCGCCCTGATCGCAAACGCACCTGTCTTTGCGCAGGCCGGCTCACAGGCTGCGCATCCGTCCGTCCTGCTCAAGACGTCGGAGGGTGACATCCGCGTCGAGCTGTATCCCGAGAAGGCGCCGAAGACGGTCGCGAATTTCCTCGACTACGTGAAGGCCGGCCAGTACAGCGGCACGATTTTCCATCGCGTGATTCCGGGCTTCATGATCCAGGGCGGCGGCTATACGCAGAGCTTCGTCGAGAAGCCGACGCGCGCGCCGATTCCGCTCGAAAGCCGCAACGGTCTGAAGAACACCGCGGGCACGATCGCGATGGCGCGCACCAGCGATCCCAATTCAGCCACCGCGCAGTTCTTCATCAACACGGTGGACAACGCCAACCTCGACTACCCGAATCCGGACGGCAACGGCTACGCGGTGTTCGGCAAGGTCACGAGCGGCATGGACGTCGTCAAGCGCATCGAGGCGACGCCGACCACCACGCGCGGCCCGATGAGCGACGTGCCGCAGAAGCCGATCGTGATCCAGTCGGCCACCGTGGTGAGCAAGTAGTCGCGAGACGAGCAGGCAGACAGGCGAACGCGCGAGCGCGCAACCCACGCCCCGGCGCGGCACGTCGTCAGCGTATGACGACACGCCGCGCCTTTTATCCACCCCGTTCATCAAAGGATTCCATCATGGTTGAACTGCATACGAACCACGGCGTCATCAAACTCGAACTGGACGCCGAGAAGGCGCCGAAGTCGGTCGAGAACTTCCTCAACTACGTGAAGGCCGGCCACTACGACAACACGGTGTTTCACCGCGTGATCGACGGCTTCATGATCCAGGGCGGCGGCTTCGAACCGGGCATGAAGCAGAAGCCGACGGCCGAGCCGATCACCAACGAGGCAAACAACGGTCTGAAGAACGAGAGCGGCTCGATCGCGATGGCCCGCACGAACGATCCGCATTCGGCGACCGCGCAATTCTTCATCAACGTGAACGACAACGACTTCCTGAACCACTCGTCGCCGACGCCGCAGGGCTGGGGCTACGCGGTGTTCGGCAAGGTCGTCGAAGGCATGGACGTCGTCGAGAAGATCAAGAAGGTCAAGACCGGCTCGAAGGGCTTCCATCAGGACGTGCCGCTCGACGACGTCGTGATCGAAAAGGCCGTGGTCGTCGACTAAGCGATCGCTCAGGCATCGTTCGGGCCTCGACCCGTTTGAACTGGAATCAGGCACCTTCAATGCTGCAAGAGACGCCGCTGCGAAGCGTCGCCGCGGGCGTGCCGGGCGAGGGCCAACGCCCGCACGCCGCACGCCCGTTTTTTTTCCTTTCCGACCTGCATCTGAGCGAGGCGATTCCGCACACGGTCGCCGCGTTCGAGCATTTCATCCGCGTCACCGCCGAAGCGGCAGACTCGGTGTTCATCCTCGGCGACCTGTTCGAGTACTGGGTCGGCGACGACATGCTCGCGGAGCCGTTCGTCGCGCATATCGCCGCGTTGCTGCATACGCTGTCCGAGCGCGGCATCGCGCTCTACATCATGCACGGCAATCGCGACTTCCTGCTCGGCAAGCGTTTCATGAAAGCGGCCGGCGCGATCTGGCTGCCCGACCCGTTCGTGATCACCGCGTTCGGCATGCGCATCGCGCTCGCGCACGGAGATGGTCTGTGCACCGCGGATCGCGGCTATCAACTGTTCAGGCGTTTCGCGCGCAATCGACTCGCGCAGATGCTGTTTCTCGCGTCGCCGTTCCGCTGGCGCCGCAAACTCGCCGAGAACATGCGCTCGAAAAGCGAGCACGGCCGGATGCGGCCGATATCGATGAAATATGACGTGACGCCAAAGGGCGTCGCCGCGCTTTTCAAGGCGTCGAAAACGGCGACGATCATCCACGGGCACACGCATCTGCCTGCGCGGCATCGCGAACCGGGCGGCACGCGCTGGGTTCTGCCGGATTGGGATCTCGACCACGGCGGGCATCGTGGCGGATATCTGCGGATCGATGCCGAGGGAATTCGGGCGGTGCCGCTGGATTGAGGCGGTAGCGCCGCGTCGCGCGCTGTTCTTCGTGAATTCCGCCCCGGTTCTTCGTTAAACCGGAGCCTGGCGCTCAACCGCCGCCCCATCCACCTTGCCCGCGATCGCCGCCGACAGGCGCCGCAGATCGAGCAACGCGGCATCCGCGCCCTGCAGCCCTTCGAGACTGGTACCGAGCCGCTCGAGCGCATCGACGATTTCGTCGATGCGCCGCGACTGCGTGGCCGCGTGATCGATCAGACCGTGAATCGCGAGCGACACCGGATCGTCCGCGTTAGGCGTGATGCCGTACGCGCAGAACGCGCTGGTTTCACTGCCGCGTTTCGCGTCGCGCGCGGCGTGCTTCGAATCCGCGCCGGCATCGGCCGTGGCAGCCGAAGCTGGCGCCGGCACGATGATCCGCGCCGGATTGCCGACCGCCGTGCCGCGCGCGGGCACCGGTTTGGTCACGACCGCGTTCGAACCGATTTTCGCGTCCGCGCCGACCGTGAAGCCGCCGAGCACCTTCGCGCCGGCGCCGACGATCACGCCGCGCTCGAGCGTCGGATGCCGTTTCGCGCCGCGCGTGAGCGACGTGCCGCCGAGCGTCACGCCCTGGTAGATCGTGCAGTCGTCGCCGATCTGCGCGGTCTCGCCGATCACGACGCCCATCCCATGATCGATGAACACGCGTCGCCCCACCGTCGCGCCCGGATGGATTTCGATGCCGGTCATGAAGCGCGCCATCTGCGAGACGAAACGCGCAAGCCAGCGGCGTTTGGCCCGCCAGCATGCGTGCGCGAACCGGTGCAGCACGAGCGCGTGCAGGCCCGGATAACACGTGAGCACTTCCCATGCGCTGCGGGCGGCGGGGTCGCGCTCGCGGATCGTGGCGATATCTTCGCGAAGTCTCGTGAACATGGCAGGGATTGTGTTGTGGGGGGGGGGAAAAGCGTCTGCGTGTTTTGGCGTCGTGCGCTTGAGTCGTACTTTTGAGCGCGATTCCGCACGCCTCTGCATTTCGCGCCACGCATGACGGCAACGCTGCCGCTTATCGCGGTGGCAGCTTTGCTTCGAACGTTTCGTGGATTGTAGGGCGATTGCGCGAAACCTGCCGGAAGCCCACGCTGCTCGCAAGGTCGTCGCAAGGTCGTCATAAGAGCAATGCGGCGCGCGCGGGCACCGAGGCCAGCGTCGTGCGGTTCGCCCCGGTCAGGCGTTCGGTCGAAGCGTCAGTCGGTCCGTTTCGTCTTCAGCAGGATGTGCCTGGCAATGCCGCGCACGATGTTGACCTCCTCGCGTTCGAGCCCCGAACGCGCGAAAAGCCGCCGTAGCCGCGACATCAGTTTCTTCGGATTGGCCGGATCAAGAAATTCGAGCGCGATGAGCGCGCTTTCCAGATGCGTGAACATGCTTTCGATCTCGTCGCTCGCCGCCATCCGTGCGCGCGCGCCGGCGGGCTCCGCCTGCCCCGCGCCTGCGCCGGCCACCGCGGACGCGCCGCCGCCCGTCTCATCGATGGCGAGATACGCGGTGCGCAATTCGTATGCGAGCACCTGCACCGCCTGCGCGAGATTGAGCGAGCTGTAGGCCGGATTGGCGGGAATATGCGCGAGCGCGCTGCAACGCTCGACGTCCTCGTTCGACAGCCCGGTACGCTCGTTGCCGAACACCAGCGCGATCTCGCCGTGTACCGCCTGCTCGTGCGCGATGGCCGCGGCGGCGCGCGGCGTCCGTTGCGGGGGACCATATTCGCGCAGCCGCGCGGTCAGCGCGACCGACCAGTGCACGCCGGCGAGCGCGTCGGCGAGCGTCGGCACGACGTGCACGGAAGCGAGCACGTCGTCGGCGCCGCTTGCCATTGCGATCGCCTCCGGATCGTTCTGCACGTTCGGCACGCGCGGCGACACCAGCACGAGTCTCGAGAAGCCCATGGTTTTCAACGCGCGCGCCGCGGCGCCGACGTTGCCCGGATGACTGGGTTCGACGAGCACGAAGCGCGTCGACGTAAAGCCGCCGCGCAGGTCGGCCACGGCGGGGTCGGAGGAATGGTGGGTGTGATCCACGATGAAACTCGGCTGGCCAGGGACTGAATGAAAGCTGAATGAAGACAAACTGAAGACGCGTATGGTAGCCCCAACCGGCGGCGGCGCGAAATCGCCGCGCATGCGCGGCGGCGCCCGGGCTCACGTAAAACCCGATTAACTCAGGTAAAATAGCGCCCTTCGCGTCCGGCGGCGCCTGCATTTGCCCGAGGCCCTCGCCAGCCGGCCGCTACGTTCTTATTCAATTTGTCTCCGTGGACGGAATGCAATGCGCGGAATGCAATGCGCGAAATGCGCACCGGTGCTGTCCGGCCTGGCGTTCCGTGCTGTTTTCCGTGCTGTTTCCGCGCCTTTGTGGCGCCCGTCAGCGCAGGTTTCGCGCTTATTTACCGGCAAGCAGCCGTGCTGCGCCGGCACAAGGACCAGTTTATGCATCCCATGCTCAATATCGCTGTGAAGGCCGCGCGCCGCGCAGCCCAGATCATCAACCGCGCGTCGCTCGATCTCGACCTGATCCAGGTCAGCAAGAAGCAGCACAACGATTTCGTCACGGAGGTCGACAAAGCGTCTGAAGCGGCGATCATCGAAACGCTGAAGACCGCCTACCCCGATCATGCGATCCTTGCCGAAGAGTCCGGCAAATCGGATGACGATTCCGAATATCAGTGGATCATCGATCCGCTCGACGGCACCACCAACTTCATCCACGGTTTTCCGTACTACTGCGTGTCGATCGCGCTCGCGCACAAGGGCGTCGTCACTCAGGCCGTCGTCTACGATCCGAACCGCAACGATCTGTTCACCGCGTCGCGCGGCCGTGGCGCGTTCGTCAACGATCGCCGCATCCGCGTCGCCAAACGCGACCGTCTCGCCGACTGCCTGATCGGCACCGGCTTCCCGTTCCGCGAAAAGGACAGCCTCGAATCGTACGGCCGCCAGTTCGCCGAAATGACCGAAGCCTGCGCCGGCCTGCGCCGGCCGGGCGCCGCCGCGCTCGATCTGGCGAACGTCGCGGCCGGCCGCATGGACGGTTTCTTCGAGCAGGGCCTCAATGCATGGGACGTCGCGGCGGGCAGCCTGCTGATCACCGAAGCCGGCGGTCTGGTCGGCAACTACACGGGCGATTCGAATTTCCTGCACGTCGGCGAAATCGTCACGGGCAACCCGAAGGTCTACGCGCAGATGATCCCGATCCTCTCGCGCTACAGCCGCACGCGCCAGCAGTCGGCTTGAAGTCTCCGCCGCGGCTCGTGCGCGGGACAGCGTAATCGTTAATCGTTGTGCGAGAAAGCGGCTTCGGCCGCTTTCTGGTCGGCGGGGCTGCAGCGTGTGGACGATCGTGCTACAAAGCGGAGAACCGCGTGGGCGCGGTTTCGCTTGCGCGGCGGCATGCCCTGCCGTGGTCCCGCCCGCCGACCCGAGCCGCGACGAGGACCGTTCCCTGCTCCCCGCCACCTTGATTCCGCCCCATTCACGACCAGCGCGCAGCCTCTCACCTGCTTCATGAAAAAAGGCTTCTACACGATCATCGCGGCGCAGTTCATTTCGTCGCTGGCGGACAATGCGCTGCTGATCGCCGCCATCGCGCTGCTTTCCGTGCTTCGTTCGGCCGCCTGGGTCACGCCGCTGCTGCAGATTTTCTTCACGATCTCGTACGTGCTGCTCGCGCCGTTCGTCGGCGCGTTCGCCGACTCGATGCAGAAGCGCCACGTGATGTTCATCTCCAACGCGCTGAAAGCGGGCGGCTGCCTGCTGATGATCGCGGGCGTTCATCCGATGATTGCCTACGGCGTGGTCGGCTTCGGCGCGGCCGCGTATTCGCCGGCCAAGTACGGCATCCTCACCGAGCTGCTGCCCGCCGAAAAACTGGTGAAGGCGAACGCGTGGCTCGAATCGGCGACGGTGCTGTCGACGATCGTCGGCACGATGCTCGGTGGCGCGCTGATCAGTGCGGTCGTCGAGCGTTTCGTCGCGCGCGCGCATCTGCCGCTGATGGGCTCCGCCGCCGATCTCGCGATGTTCGCGGTCATGCTCACCTATGCGATCGCCGCCGCGATCAACATCTTCATTCCCGATACCGGCGCACGCTATCCGAACCGTCTGTCGGAGCCGAAGAAGCTGCTCAGCGACTTCCATCACTGCTTCCACGTGCTGTGGGCCGACAAGCTCGCGCAGATCGCGCTGTGGGTGACGACACTGATGTGGGGCGCCGCGGTGACGATGCAGTTGCTGGTGCTCAAATGGGCAAACGTGAACCTCGGGCTGTCGCTGTCGAAGGCCGCGGTGATGCAGGGCGTGACGGGCGTCGGCATCGCAATCGGCGCGGCAGCGGCGGCGGCGCTGATTCCGCTGCGCAAATCGCTGCGCGTGCTGCCGGTCGGCGTGCTGACCGGCGCGGTGGCGATTGCGATGGCCTTCTACAACAAGGACCTGTTCCCGCCAGGCGCGGGCCTGCGCTTCGGCTCGCACGTCGCGCCCTTCTATATCCTGCTCGCCTATCCGCTGATGATCGTGCTCGGTGGGCTGTCGGGCTTTTTCATCGTGCCGATGAACGCGATTCTCCAGCATCGCGGCGCGACGCTGCTGTCGGCTGGTCACTCGATCGCCGTGCAGAACTTCAACCAGAATCTCGCCGTGCTGCTGATGCTCGGTACTTACGCGCTGCTGCTCACCGCGAAGATGCCGGCGCAATGGATCATCGTCGTGTTCGGCAGTTTCATCACGCTGCTGATGTGGCTCGCGAAACGGCGCAGCGCCGCGAATGAGCGCACGGTGGACGTGCGTGCGATGGTCGAGGAATGAATGCATGACGGTCCTGTCGCAGGGGTTTCATGAGTGGTTCGGTATGCATGCCGCCATGCTGACATAGCGACACTGCATTGAGGATCGGCCATTCGGCCAGGGTCCGTTCGCCGCCCCGGCGGGTTAAACTCACGCCCTGGGCATCTACCGCAAGAAGACACCGAGGATGGGCACTCAAACCGCAGCGGCCAACGACGTCGCACAACACACACCGATGATGCAGCAGTACCTGCGCATCAAGGCGGAACATCCGGGCACTCTGGTGTTCTACCGGATGGGCGACTTCTACGAACTCTTTTTCGACGACGCGGAAAAAGCCGCGCGTCTGCTCGATCTGACACTCACGCAGCGCGGCGCGTCGGCGGGCAATCCGATCAAGATGGCGGGCGTGCCGCATCACGCGGTCGAACAGTACCTGGCGAGGCTCGTGAAGCTCGGCGAATCCGTCGCGATCTGCGAACAGATCGGCGACCCGGCCACGTCGAAGGGGCCGGTCGAGCGCAAGGTCGTGCGCGTGGTCACGCCGGGCACGCTGACGGACGCCGCGCTGCTGTCCGACAAGAACGACGTCTACCTGCTCTCGATGTGCGTCGCGCATAACCGCCGCGGCGTCGCGACGAGCGTCGGCCTCGCGTGGCTCAATCTCGCAAGCGGCGCGCTGCGGCTCGCCGAGGTCGCGCCCGATCAGGTCGCCGCCGCGCTCGAGCGCATCCGTCCCGCGGAAATTCTCGTCGCCGACAGCACCGCCGATTCGGCAAGCTGGACACCTCCCACCAACGCGGGCGCGCTAACGCGCGTGCCGGCGTGGCATTTCGATATCGCGTCGGGCACCAAGCGTCTGTGCGATCAACTCGAAGTAGCGAGCCTCGACGGCTTCGGCGCGCATTCGCTCGGCTGCGCATGCGGCGCGGCCGGCGCGTTGCTGCTGTACGCGGCATCCACGCAAGGCCAGCAATTGCGTCATGTACGCAGTCTGAAAGTCGAATACGAATCCGAATATATCGGTCTCGATCCGGCGACCCGCCGCAACCTCGAACTCACCGAGACGCTGCGCGGCACCGAATCGCCGACGCTGTGCTCACTGCTCGACACCTGCTGCACGACGATGGGCAGCCGCCTGCTGCGTCACTGGCTGCATCATCCGCCGCGCGATCCGGCAATCGCGCAGGCGCGCCAGCAGGCCATCGGCGCGCTGCTCGACGCACCGCCCGGCGCCGATCTCGACACATTGCGCCACGCGCTGCGGCAGATATCGGACATCGAACGGATCACCGGACGTCTCGCGCTGCTGTCGGCGCGCCCGCGCGATCTGTCGAGCCTGCGCGATACGTTCATCGCGCTGCCCGCGTTGCGCGCGCAACTCGCGGCTGTTGCGCCGCAGGCCGATTCGCTCACGCGTCTCGATGCGGCGCTCGAGCCGCCGCCAGCCTGTGTCGAACTGCTCCGGCACGCGGTCGCGCAGGAACCCGCGGCGATGGTGCGCGACGGCGGCGTGATCGCCCGCGGCTACGATGCGGAGCTCGACGAGCTGCGCGATATTTCGGAAAACTGCGGCCAGTTCCTGATCGATCTCGAAACGCGCGAACGCGCGCGCACCGGCATCGGCAATCTGCGCGTCGAGTACAACAAGGTGCACGGCTTCTATATCGAAGTCACGCGCGGCCAGACCGACAAGGTGCCGGACGACTATCGACGCCGTCAGACGCTGAAGAACGCCGAGCGCTACATCACGCCCGAGCTGAAAACCTTCGAGGACAAGGCGCTGTCCGCGCAGGAACGCGCGCTTGCCCGTGAACGCGCGTTGTACGACGCGCTGCTGCAATCGTTGCTGCCGTTCATTCCGGACTGCCAGCGCGTCGCGTCGGCGCTCGCCGAGCTCGATCTGCTGGCCGCTTTCGGCGAGCGCGCCCGCGCGCTCGACTGGGTTGCGCCGACGTTCCCGGCGGAGGCCGGCATCGACATCGAACAGGGCCGCCATCCGGTCGTCGAGGCGCAGGTCGAGCAGTTCATCGCCAACGACTGCTCGCTCGACGCCGAGCGCAAGCTGCTGCTGATCACCGGCCCGAACATGGGCGGTAAGTCGACCTTCATGCGCCAGACGGCGCTGATCGCGCTGCTCGCATACGTGGGCAGCTACGTGCCCGCGCGGCGCGCGGCCTTTGGACCGATCGACCGCATCTTCACGCGCATCGGCGCGGCCGACGACCTCGCCGGCGGCCGCTCCACCTTTATGGTCGAAATGACCGAAGCCGCCGCGATCCTCAACGACGCGACGCCGCGCAGTCTGGTGCTGATGGACGAGATCGGCCGCGGCACGTCGACGTTCGACGGCCTCGCGCTCGCCTGGGCGATCGCGCGCCACCTGCTCGCGCACAACGGCTGCTACACGCTCTTCGCGACGCATTACTTCGAACTGACGCAACTGCCGGCGGAGTTTCCGCATGCGGCCAACGTGCATCTGTCGGCGGTCGAGCATGGGCACGGCATCGTGTTTTTGCACGCGGTCAACGAGGGGCCGGCCAATCAAAGCTACGGCCTGCAGGTCGCGCAACTCGCCGGCGTGCCGAACGCGGTGATCCGCGCGGCGCGCAAGCATCTCGCGCATCTGGAACAGCAATCGGCCGCGCAGCCCGCGCCGCAACTCGATCTGTTTGCCGCACCGCCGGCAATGCTCGCCGAAGACGCCGACGACGACTACGATGCCGACAACGAAGTCAGGCCCGCATCGCCCGCCATGGAGACGCTCGTCGAGCGTCTGCGCGGCATCGATCCGAACGATCTGCGGCCGCGCGAGGCACTCGAGCTGCTGTACGAACTGCACGAACTGGCCGTCGCGCCGGATGCGGACCACTGACACATCGGAGTATTCGCGGCGCCCGCGCGGGTTTCGCGCGGCGCTGCGCCACGCACGCGCCTTGACGGGCGGTATCGTTTCGCTCACGGTGCTGTGCGCATGGACGCCGCCGGTGCACGCCGAAGCCTCGCGCCTCGCGTTCGCGGTCATCGCCGACACGATGCACAGCCCCGCCGACGAAGCGTCCACGCGGCGGCTGCTCGAGGCGATCGGCCGCGAGCGCGACGTGAGCTTCATCGTCTAC
Source organism: Paraburkholderia sp. (assembly GCF_047605525.1). GTDB lineage: Bacteria > Pseudomonadota > Gammaproteobacteria > Burkholderiales > Burkholderiaceae > Paraburkholderia. Next base: position 77,172 of record NZ_JASGFN010000021.1, read on the forward strand.
AACGGCAATCTGAAAGGGCCGAAGGAAGCCTGCCGCGACGCGCTCTACGAGCGCCGCTACATGCTGCTCGAAAGCGCGCGGCCTGCCCTCTTCTTCATTCCCGGTCAGCACGACTGGGTCGATTGCGGCACGGCCGAAGCCGGCGGCTTCGATCCGGTCGAGCGGCTCGATCTGCTGCGGCAAACGCTGTTCGCCGATCCGACGTCGATGGGCCAGAACCCCATCGCGTTGACGCGTGAAAGCGAAGTCTCGCGCTTTCGTCCGTTCCGCGAGAACGTGCGCTGGGTCGTGAATGACAAAGCCGGCGACATCGTGTTCGTCGGTCTGAACGCGCCGGGCCCGAACAATCACTATCTGACCGCGGGCGGCCGCAATGGCGAGTTCGAGGATCGCGTAATCGCCAACGCGTTCTGGCTCGAGCACGCGGGCGAATACGCGAAACGCCGCGATGCGCGCGCGATCGTCATCTTCATTCAGGGCGACTTCGACCCGGAGCGTTATGAACGGCCCGAACGGTTCGCATGGCTGCACTTCGCGCACAGCCCGCGGCGCGACGGCTTCCTGGAATTCAAGCGCAATCTCGTCAAGCTCGCGCAGATCTTCCACGGACCGGTGGTCGTGGTTCATTCCGACGACGAGCGCGCGGCCGGCGGCTTCGTCATCGATCAGCCGTTACGCAACGACAAAGGTATGACCGTGACGAATCTCACGCGTATCGGGCTTGCACCGCGTGATCGTCTTAACGAGTGGGTTGAGATTGAAGCAGATTTCGGCAGGAAACCGCCATTTCGCGTGAGCGTGCGCGATGTGCCGAAGCAGATGCCGCTGCCGGCTACGCCGCCGGTTTTGCCGCCGCCAGGATCGCCGCGCGACGAATCCGGCGCGTCGATGCCGGGTGCGCCGGATATGCCGAATGTGGAAAGGTTCGGGCCGGCGTCGGAATTGCCGCCGCTATTGCCAACGCCGGGAGAGTCGCCGCAGGATCAGTTGCCACGCATCCCGTCCGACCAGGGCGGTGGCGGCTACGGGCCGGCGATCTCGATGCCGCCGGGGTCGATACTTCCGGCCACGCCCGTTTTACCTGCGTCGGCGCCGCCTGCCCCCGCGACGGTGCCGCGCGTGCCGGACGCCCCGTCGGGCGTGCCCGGCAAACCGGCGAGTTCAGTGCAGAGTGGGTTTTGAGTTGCCTTCTTCGTCTTCGTCCTCATCGTCGTCGAGGACTTCGAGGCCGTCCGCGCCATGCGCGTGTTCGTGTTCGATTTCGTCTTCGGTAGCCGGGCGCACGTCTTTCACGGTCAACGCGAAACGCAGCGCCATGCCGGCGAGCGGATGATTGCCATCGAGCACGACCTTGTCTTCCGCGACGTCGGTCACCACGTAGACCAGCGCATCGATGTCCTCGTCGCCGTCTTCCGGCGTGCCTTCGAACTGCATGCCGACTTCGAGCGGCTCCGGGAAGCGATCACGCGGCTCGATCTTCACGAGCTCGGGATCGTACTCGCCGAACGCGTCTTGCGGCTCGAGCTGGATCTGGGTCTCGAAGCCGGCCTCGTGGCCGTCGAGCTCTTCCTCGATCTTGGGGAACGTGCCATCATAGCCGCCGTGCAGATAGACCATCGGCTCGTCGCTTTCCTCAATCAGATTGCCCTGCGCATCCGACAGCTTGTAGGCGACCGACACGACGGTGTTCTTTGCGATTTTCATTCGACTCTCCAGAATACAACTCACATTATACGATGCCCAGGCGGCCCGCTCACCACCCGGCCGAGGCAGCTTCGACACGCAATTCGTCGCCTGCTTCAGAGCTCTCCACCCAGCCGATTCGTCCACTTTCGCCCGATGTTCCGACCGCATTGCTCGGCAATCTGAGCCCGTCGCAATTCATGCGCCGGTACTGGCAGAAAAAGCCGCTCCTGATCCGTCAGGCGATGCCGAACATCGAAGCACCGCTCTCGCGTGATCAACTTTTCGCGCTGGCCGATCAGGACGAAGTCGAAGCGCGTCTGATCACTCACTTCCGCAACAAATGGCAACTCGAGCACGGACCGTTCGCACCCGACGAACTGCCGTCGGTGACGCAGCGCGCATGGACGCTCCTCGTGCAGGGTGTCGATCTGCACGACGACCGCGCGCGCGCATTGCTCGACCGTTTCCGCTTCGTGCCGGACGCGCGTCTCGACGATCTGATGATCTCGTACGCGAGCGACGGCGGCGGCGTCGGCCCCCACTTCGATTCCTACGATGTGTTTCTTTTGCAAGTAAAAGGCAAGCGCCGCTGGCGCATCAGCGCGCAGAAAGATCTGACGCTGCAAGCCGGTTTGCCATTGAAAGTTTTACAGAACTTCGAACCCGAGGAAGAGTGGGTGCTGGAGCCCGGCGACATGCTGTACCTGCCGCCGCATATCGCGCACGACGGCACCGCCGAGGGCGAATGCATGACCTGTTCGATCGGTTTTCGCGCGCCCTCAGAGGGCGAGCTGGCCGCGCAGTTTCTCTATTATCTGGCCGAGCGGGGTGAGGCCGCGGGCAAGGCCGGCGCGCTTTATCGCGACCCACGGCAATCCGCCGTCGAGCGGCCGGCCGAGCTGCCCCCGGCGCTCGTCGAACGGGTTGGCGCGATCCTTGCTCGGATCAAATGGAATGAGCAGGATATTGCGTCGTTCCTTGGCACCTACCTCAGCGAACCCAAGCCGAGTGTGGTCTTCGATCCGCCGCATCGGCCGCTCAACGAAGCGCGTTTCATCGGCGCGGCGAGGAAAAGCGGTCTACGGCTCGATCGCAAGACTAACCTGTTGTATGAAAGCCGTTTTTTCTTCGTAAATGGAGAAGAAATCTCGCTGGACGGTACAAAAAAATGGCTGTTTGATTTCGCAAATCAGCGCTGCATGAGTGCGAAACGCTTTGTAACACTCTCACACGATTCGTCGGTGACAGCACGACTACACGAGTGGTATTGTGCGGGCTGGATACAGGTAGGCGAGCTTGCGTAACTCTGCCCGCCTGTTATACCGTACAGTGAAATTTTGTATGAGAAAGACAACGTATTGACCCCGGATTTATCGACTGTCAGTACGAAAGTGCATATAATTTCCGCCCAAGCCGTAGGGAAGATTTCAGCTCGTCGAAAGAGCATCTCCACCAGCGGCCCAGGTCGGTGTTGGAGCACATTACCGGTTTTATTTTGCGCTGTTGCTTACCTTTAAACCATAAAAGGACGTGATCATGAAGAAATCCCTCCTCGTAGCATCCCTGTTGGCAGCTGTGGCACTGGCTGCTTGCAACAAGAGCAACGACCAGGCCGCTGCACCGGCTAGCGACGCAGCGGCTGCTTCGGCACCGGCTGCCGCGGCTTCGGATGCAGCTACGGCTGCTTCGGGTGCTGCTGCTGCTGCGAGCGACGCTGCTGCTTCGGCTTCGGCTGCTGCTTCGGACGCTAGCGCTGCCGCGTCGGACGCTGCTGCTTCGGCTGCTGCTCCGGCTTCGGGCGCAAGCCAGTAAGCTGTCGCGTAGGGTTCGCCTCCGGGCGAGAACTGCTTCGGGAAATCGGTTCGGTTTCCCGGGCAGTCAGGCAAAACGCCACGGATTCATCTCCGTGGCGTTTTGCTTTTTGGATTGGATTTTTTGATCCCGCGCAGGCTTTGCACGGCCGAATCATTTGAAAACGATTGAAAAAGCCGCCGCTTTTTACAGCGGCGGCTTTTTAGCACCAGCCCAGAACGGATCTATTGTTGAGCCGCCGCGCCCGGCACGGCACTCTCTTCAAAAAATTCGCGCACCACGTCGATCTCACGGGTCCGCTTGAACGGCGGCAGACTTTGCCAGATACGGCGCCCGTACGGTTTGTCGACGAGACGCGTGTCGCAGATCATCAGCACGCCGCGATCGGTCTCCGCGCGAATCAGCCGGCCCGCGCCCTGCTTCAGCGTAATCACGGCCTGCGGCAACTGATGCACGGCGAACGGGCTCAAGCCCTTTTTCGTAAGCGCATCGAGCCGCGCGGACAGCACCGGGTCGTCGGGCGGCGCAAACGGCAGCTTGTCGATCACGACAAGCGACAACGCATCGCCGCGCACGTCCACCCCCTCCCAGAAACTCTGGCTGCCGACCAGAATCGCGTTGCCGTATGCGCGAAAGCGCTCGAGCAATTCCGTGCGGCTCGCATCGCCCTGCACCAGCAGCGGATAGTCCCAGCCGCGCGCCTCGATCGCGTCGCGCAGCTTCGCCGAAATGCGGTCCACCGCGCGCAGCGTCGTACACAGCATGAAGACGCCGCCGCCCGATGCTTCGATCGCGGGCAGCGCGGCATCGAACACCGCGTCGGTGAACATCGGCGACGACGGCTGCGGCAGATTGCGCGGTACGTACAGCAACCCCTGCGACGGATAATCGAACGGGCTCGGCAGCGTCATCGAACGTTTCGAATTCAGCCCCATCTGCGCCGCGTAGTGCGTGAAGTCGCCGCGCACCGACAGCGTGGCCGACGTGAAGATCCATGCGCGCGGCACGCCGGCGCGCTGCTTCGCGAAAATGGGCGCGACCGACAGCGGCGTTTCGTGCAATTGCACCGTATGCGAGAACACCTCGATCCAACGCACCTTTTCATTCGGGTCGGCGCGCTGTGCATCGGTGTTGGCCACGGCGCCATCGCGCGTATCAGCCGCGTCGCGCTCGGCGCTGGTAGGCGGCGTGGTCCAGCCGCTCAGCACGTCCTGCAACTCGCGCGCGCGGCGCAGACAGGCACCGAGCGATTCGGCCCGCTCGGCCTGCCCTGCCAGCGCGGCGGCCAGCGCATCGAGTTCCGCTTCGAGCGTCCCGAGCGCGGGGAACAGCGGATGATCGTCGGGCAACTGGCCAATCGACAGCCGCACCGTGTCTTCCTTGAACGCAAGCCGCACGTCGCGCGCCGCGCGCTCGAGCGTCGCGCCGAGCTTGACCCAGTCGACCGCATCGCGCGCATGGCCGAGGCCCTCGGCCACCGAATCGCGCGCGAGCTCGAGGAACTGCGCGGTGGACAGTGTCTCGCCGAAGAACAGCGTCGCGGTTTCGGGCAGTTGATGCGCTTCGTCGAAGATCACCGTGTTGGCGGTCGGCAGCAACTCGGCCATGCCGGTATCGCGCAACATGATGTCGGCGAAAAAGAGATGGTGGTTGACCACCACGATGTCTGCCTGCTGCGCTTCGCGGCGTGCCTGCATCACGAAACAGTCCTTGTAATGCGGGCACTCCTGGCCGAGACAGTTATCGCGTGTCGACGTCACCATCGACCACACCGCCGCGGTCTCCGGCACGCTCGCGAGCTCGGCCTTGTCGCCGGTGCGCGTGATCTTCGCGAAGCGCACGATGTCCTGCAGATACGAGGTTTCCTGGCGCGACGGCAGGCGGCCGTTGTCCGCGGTGCGTTGCAGGTAGTAGTGGCACAGATAGTTCGCGCGCCCCTTCAGCATCGCAACCGACACCGGCACCGCGAGCGCGTCGCGCACGGTCGGAATATCGCGCTGGAACAGTTGATCCTGAAGATGCTTGGTGCCGGTGGAGACGATCACCTTGCCGCCCCACAGCATCGCCGGCACCAGGTACGCATAAGTCTTGCCGGTGCCCGTGCCCGCCTCGACGATCAGCGTGTTCTCGCCGTCGTCGTCGCCGCCGTCCGCTTCCGTGCTGTCGGCACGGTCGGCACTGTCGGCCGAGGCGGCGCGATCGGCGCCCATCGATTGGACACGTCGCGCCGGACGCTTCTGCGCCTCGAACATCGCGGGCTCGGGCATCGCGCGGCCCGACGCTTCCATCGCGGCGGCGACGGCGCGCGCCATCTCGATCTGCGACGCGCGCGGCCGATAGCCGTCGATCTGGCGCGCGAGCAGCCCGTTGTCGGCGAAGATCTCGTCGAGCTCCGTCGCGCGGCGCCGGCTCAGCGTGACGCCCGCCACGGACGCGGCCGCGCGCGGCGCCGGCGTGTCGCTGGTGGAAGCGTTACCCGGCGCGCCCCGGGGTGAGGTTTCGTGCGGTGAATTCAAGGCAAGCGTTCCTGCTAGGTCCGGCTCGCGCGCTGCGCGCCCGGCGCCTGCCAGGCCGCGAACTCAGGCGCGTGCGTCCGGTTCGAGCTGCAATTGCAGCAAGATGATGGTGTCCTTGACTTTGAGTTTGCGCTTTTTCAGGCGCTGCAACTCGAAGTCGTCGATGCCGGGCTCATCCGATATCCGCTCGATCAACCGGTCGAGCCCACTATGCTCCGATTCCAGTTGCAGAATGCGGTCACGAAGTGTGTTCGCGTCGATGACGTGACGATGATCGCGCATGCTCGCCTCCTCTCGTCTGCGGCATGGACCGCGTGCGCGCAGCCCGATGCCTGAGGTTGCTGTCCGGCTCAAAACGCGTTACGGCGACTACGGCGATCCTGGCGACGACCGCCGGGATCATTACAGCACAGTCACTGACTACAGCACATTTACTCTTGCTGTTGCTGTTTTTGCTGCTCTTCGAGTTGCTGCTGCTTCAACTGGTCCTGACGCTTCTGCTCGGCTTTCTCGGCGGCCTGCTTCTGACGCGCCTCGACGTCGAGCTTGTGCTGCGCCGCGTCGGCCTGCTTCTTCTCGAAATTTTCCTGCTTCTGCTGACGCTCGAGCGCCTTTTGCGCGCCCTGCTGGCGCGCTTCCTCGAGCTTGCGCTGAAAATCGCCCTGCTTCTGATCGTAAGCCTGCTGGTTGGCCGCCGCCTGCGCCGGCGTGATGCCGCGCTGCGTCTGATCCAGCGCGTGCTGGCGCTGCTTTTCGTCGTAGGCCTGGGCGTTGGCCGCGCGCTGCGGCGCCTCGGCATTGCGTTGCGCCTGATCAAGCGCGTGCTGATGCTGCTTGTCCTCGTAGGCCTGCGCGTTGGCCGCGCGCTGCGGCGCCTCGGCGTTGCGCTGCGCCTCGTCGAGTGCGTGCTGACGCTGCTTGTCCTGATACGCCTGCTCGTTGCGCGCGTCTTCAGCGGCACGCTGCGGCGCTTCCGCCTGGGCTTGCGCGCGCCGCAGCGCCGTGCGCTCATCGCGCTCTCGCGCGCGTTGCGCGCGTTGTTCGGCATCCAGTGCGAGCTGTTCCTTGCGGATTTCCACTTGCGCGGAGCGCATCGAGTCGCGCGCGCGGTTCAGGCAGTGGTTGACGAAGAAGCGGCTATAGCAGTTGTGCTGCGCGACCGCGTATTGATAGTTGTTGTCGTCGGTACGCTGGTCGAGCGACTGTTGCCGTTCCTCGAACGATTGGTCCAGCGCGGCCGCCTCGCTCGCGCTCTGCGCGCTGCCGGCGGTTACCGCGTCCGCCGTCTGGGCGGGTAGCGCGGCTCCAGCGGCTGACGTGGCTGCGTTGCCCGGCGCCGCGACCGGCGCGATGCCCTGCCCGGGCGTTGCGGTCTGGGCCGCCGTTTGCGCGACAGCGGACGCCGGCACGGCAGCCGCCGCGGCGACCACGCACGCCGCGCTCACCGTGGCCACCACACGCGAAACTGCACGCGCCGCCGACGCAACCGACGTGCGCGAAACGAGCGGCGAACGCAACGAAGTGAGCGGCAATTGAGACGAACCCGGCAGCGAATCTGACGACAGAAAAGAGACCCGGCGGTTGAGGGACAAGGAGATTGGCAACGTCGTAGGGGGTCAACGGAACATGCCCGAAATTCTAACATCCCGCGATTGAGCCCTCTGGCATTTATGGCAAAATGCCCCGCTCCTGGTCGCGGCGCACGCCCGGCCTGTCCCGACCCGCCGCCCGCGCGCGGCCCCTCACTGAGTCCGCAGGAACACCTTGACCTTATGACGGAAACCGTAGCACTCAAGATCGTCCAGCGCATCGCCGTCGAATTGTCCGTCCAGCCGCGCCAGGTCGCGGCCGCGGTGGAACTTCTCGACGAAGGCGCGACCGTTCCGTTCATCGCCCGTTACCGCAAGGAAGTGACTGGCAATCTCGACGACACGCAACTGCGCAATCTCGAGGAACGCCTGCTGTATCTGCGCGAGCTGGAAGACCGGCGCGCCGCGATCATCGCGAGCATCGACGAACAGGGCAAGCTCACCGACGAACTGCGCGGCGCGCTCGAAGCCGCCGACAGCAAGCAGGTGCTGGAAGATCTGTATCTGCCGTACAAGCCGAAGCGCCGCACGCGTGCGCAGATCGCCCGCGAGGCCGGCCTGCAGCCGCTCGCCGACGCGCTGCTGGGCAATCCGCTGCTGGACCCGCAAAGCGAGGCGGCCGCCTACGTGGACGCGGACAAAGGCGTCGCCGATGCCAAGGCCGCGCTCGACGGCGCGCGTGACATCCTCTCCGAGCAGTTCGGCGAAACCGCCGAGCTGCTCGGCAAGCTGCGCGACTACCTGTACAACCAGGGCGTGGTGTCGTCGAAGGTGGTGGAAGGCAAGGAAACCGCCGAGGAGGAGAAATTCCGCGACTACTACGACTACTCGGAAACCATCCGCACGGTGCCGTCGCATCGCGCGCTCGCGCTGTTCCGCGGCCGTAATGCCGGCGTGCTGATGATCAGGCTGGGGCTCGGCGAGGAACTCGACGCACAGGTGCCGCATCCGGGCGAAGCGCTGATCGCGCGGCACTTCGGCATCGCCAATCAGAACCGCCCCGCCGACAAGTGGCTCTCCGACGTGTGCCGCTGGTGCTGGCGCGTGAAGGTGCAGCCGCATCTCGAGAACGAGCTGCTGACCAATCTGCGCGACGAAGCCGAGCACGAGGCGATCCGCGTGTTCGCGCGCAATCTGAAGGACCTGCTGCTCGCGGCGCCGGCCGGCCCGAAGGCGGTAATCGGTCTCGATCCGGGGCTGCGCACCGGCGTCAAGGTCGCGGTGGTCGATCGTACCGGCAAGGTGCTCGCGACCGACACGATCTACCCGCACGAGCCGCGCCGCGACTGGGACGGCTCGCTCGCGAAGCTCGCGCGCCTCGCCGCGCAAACGCAGGCCGAGCTGATCAGCATCGGCAACGGTACGGCGTCGCGCGAGACCGACAAGCTCGCGAGCGAGCTGATCGCGCGTCATCCGGAGCTCAAGCTGCGGAAGATCGTCGTGTCCGAAGCGGGCGCGTCGGTGTACTCGGCGTCCGAGCTCGCCGCGAAGGAATTCCCCGACATGGACGTGTCGCTGCGCGGCGCGGTGTCGATCGCGCGCCGCCTGCAGGATCCGCTCGCCGAGCTCGTGAAGATCGAGCCGAAGGCGATCGGCGTCGGCCAGTACCAGCACGACGTGAACCAGCGCGAACTCGCGCGTTCGCTCGATGCGGTCGTCGAGGATTGCGTGAACGCGGTGGGCGTCGATGCGAACACCGCGTCGGTCGCGCTGCTCGCGCGCGTGTCGGGTCTGAATGCGACGCTCGCGCGCAATATCGTCGACTATCGCGATGCGAACGGTCCGTTCCCGTCGCGCGAGCATCTGCGCCGCGTGCCGCGGCTCGGCGACAAGACGTTCGAGCAGGCGGCCGGCTTCCTGCGCATCAACAACGGCGAGAATCCGCTCGATCGTTCATCGGTGCACCCGGAGGCGTATCCGGTCGTCGAGCGGATTCTCGCGAAGATCAGCAAGCAGGTCGGCGAAGTGCTCGGCAACCGCGACGCATTGCGCGGGCTGTCGCCGAACGAATTCGTCGACGAGCGTTTCGGCTTGCCGACCGTGCGAGACATTCTGGTCGAGCTCGAAAAGCCGGGCCGCGATCCGCGTCCCGAATTCAAGACCGCGACGTTCCGCGAAGGCGTCGAGAAGGTCAGCGACCTGATCCCGGGCATGGTGCTCGAAGGCGTCGTGACGAACGTCGCGGCGTTCGGCGCGTTCATCGACGTCGGCGTGCATCAGGATGGTCTCGTGCACGTATCGGCGATGTCGACGAAGTTCGTGAAGGATCCGCACGAGGTCGTGAAGGCCGGCCAGATCGTCAAGGTCAAGGTGCTCGAAGTCGACGTGAAGCGCCAGCGTATTGCGCTGACGATGCGTCTCGACGACGAACCCGGCGCGACGGCTGCCCGCGGCGGTGGAGGTGGCGCGCAGCAGGATCGTGGCGGCTTCAATCGCGGCGGTGCGGGACGCGGCGCGCCGCAGCGCTCGCGCGAACCCGAGCCCGCTGGCGCGATGGCCGCCGCGTTTGCGAAGCTCAAGCAGAAGTAGGCACGCAGCGCGTGCGGTGCAGGCACATCGGATTGGTGCACTTCTCCGTACGCGCGAGCCTCTTCGCCTGAACGCAGGCCCGCGTACCTTCGTATAGCGAGCGCTGTGTAGCTTCGATGCTCTTACGCACAGAAACCAAAAAGCCCACGCAATGCGTGGGCTTTTTGTTTGCGCTCCCCTATGCAACGCGTGGGAGCAACCAGTCGGCTGGAAACAGAGCGCTATCAGATCTCAATCTTGGTCCCCAGCTCCACGACGCGGTTCGCCGGAATACTGAAGAAATCGGTCGGCTTCGCCGCGTTCTGGTGCATCCACGCGAATACGCGTTCGCGCCACACCGACATGCCCGGCAACTGCGTGGGCACCACCGTCTCGCGCGCGAGGAAGAACGACGTGTCCATCATCTCGAAGGTCATGTCGTGCGTGCGGCCGACTTCGAGCAACACCGCCTTCACGTCCGGGGTCTCGTTAAAGCCGTAGGCCGCCTTCACCAGGTACAGGCCGCCGTCCATATCCCTGACCGTCACGCGCTCCGCGTCGTTCACATAGGGAATGTCGCGCGTGACGAAGGTCAGGAAGATCGTGCGCTCATGCAGCACCTTGTTGTGCTTCAGGTTGTGCAGCAGGCTCACCGGCACCAGCGTGTCGCTGCCGGTCAGATAGATCGCCGTGCCCGACACGCGATGCGGCGGATGCGCGAGCAGCCCCTGCAGGAACGGCATCAGCGGAATACCGTCGGCGGCCGTGCGCTCCTTGACGATCATCCTGCCCTTGAACCACGTCATCAGCAGGAAGAACAGCAGCCCGCCAATGCACAGCGGCAACCAGCCGCCCTCTTCGACCTTCAGCAGGTTCGCGCCGAAAAAGCCCAGGTCGACCACCATGAACACGCCGATGATCAGCGCGACGAGGAACTTGTTCCAGTTCCACACCTTCACCATTACGACGCATGCGAGGATCGTGGTGATCACCATCGTCGCGGTCACGGCGATACCGTACGCGGCCGCCAGATTGTCCGAACTCTTGAACGCGATCACGATGCACAGAATGATGAACAGCAGCATCCAGTTCACCACCGGCACATAGATCTGCCCGATCGCCAGTTCCGACGTGTGCAGGATCTTCATACGCGGAACATAACCGAGCTGGATCGCCTGGCTCGTCAGCGAATACGCGCCCGAGATCACCGCCTGCGACGCGATCACCGTCGCCACCGTCGACAGCACGACGAGCGGCAGCAGCGCCCAGTCCGGCGCGAGCAGAAAGAACGGATTTTCGATGGCCCTCGCGTCGTGCATCAGCAGCGCGCCCTGGCCGAAGTAGTTCAGCACCAGCGACGGCATCACGAGCACATACCACGCCATGCGAATCGGCTGCGCGCCGAAGTGGCCCATGTCCGCATACAGCGCCTCGGCGCCGGTCAGCACCAGCACGACCGAACCGAGCACCACATAGGCCTGCAGCACGTGCGCGGCCATGAACGTGTACGCGTAGTACGGATTCAGCGCGCGGATGACGTTCGGCGACTGCACGATGTGCCACAGGCCGAGCGCTGCGAGCACGAGGAACCACAGCGTCATGATCGGGCCGAACAGGCGGCCGACCGTGGCCGTGCCATGCCGCTGGATCCAGAACAGCACGATCAGGATCACGATCGTGAGCGGAATCACCAGATGCGACAGATGAGGAGCGGCGATCTCGAGACCCTCGACCGCCGAGATCACGGAGATCGCGGGGGTGATCACCGCGTCGCCGTAAAACATGCAGGCGCCGAAGATGCCGAGCATCATCAGAACGCCGGCCACTTTCGATTTCTGATCGAACGAGCGCAGCGCCAGCGCCATCAGTGCGAGCACACCGCCCTCGCCGTTGTTGTCGGCGCGCATCACGAACAGCACGTACTTGACGCCGACCACGATCACGATCGCCCAGAACAGCAGCGAGATCACGCCGAGAATCGATTGATCGGTCAGCGGAATGCCGTGCGACGGGCTGAAAGCCTCTTTAAGCGAATACAACGGGCTCGTGCCAATGTCACCGAACACCACGCCGATCGCGGCAATCGCAAGAGAAGGCAGCGGCTGTTTGTGTACGTGATTGTTATCTGTCATAGACGCGAGAGAATCCGTTCCCGGGCAGAAAAAACGACCGCTATTCTAAACTGCCCGCCTGACACCGCCCGGCTTGTTGTGGATACACCACGTGGATGGTCCGCGCAGTGTAGCACCGCGATATGGACGCGTCTGCCGCGGGGCGGCCGTCCTGACGGCGAGCGGCGCGCGTGCTTTCACGAACCGCTCACCGCTGCGGATGGAGCGCGCGCATAAAAAAACGGAGCCGACTGGGCCCCGTTTTGCGGAAATTGCGATGGGAAAGTGCGTTGAAAGCGGCATGCTGCCGGAGCGTAAAGTCCCGGGAGACAATCCGCAAAAGCAGAACACCCGTCAGGCGCGCGCCCTTGCATTACCTGGACGACGATTCCTCGGCCTGCGCGATGCCTCGCTTGATCCATGCGCCAAGGTTGTGCGGACGCACCGTGTCCCATTCCTCGAACGGCTGATGAATCCACGGGTTCGTCGGCAGATACTGCACGTGATAGTCCGGCTTCACCTTCGAGCAGGCCTTGTACCACAGTACCGCCGAGCGCACCGCGGTGATCGCCGGGTAACGCTCCTTCAGATGCTGCTGCACGCGCGCGAGCGTGACGCCCGAATCGACGAGATCGTCGACGAGCAGCACGTTGCCGTGCAGTTCGCCACGCGTCATCGTGATGTATTGCGCGATGTCGAGCTCGCCCTGCTCGGTGCCGGCCGCCTCGCGATACGAACTCGTCGCGAGAATCGCCAGCGGCAGATCGTAGATACGCGAAAGCTGATCGCCGACGCGCAGACCGCCGCGCGCGAGGCACAGGATCTTGTCGAACTTCCAGCCCGATTCGTGCACGGTCAACGCGAGCAATTCGATCAGCCGGTGATATTCGTCCCAGCCGACCCACAGGTTCCTGTCGTCGTTACGCGGATCTTTCATCGCGATCATCGGTACACCTTGCATCGCTTAGACCTTGAACGGATGACGCAGCAGAATCGTTTCGTCGCGATCCGGACCGGTGGACACCATATCGATCGGAATACCCGCGACTTCCTGCACGCGCGCGAGATACGCACGCGCGTTGGCGGGCAGCTTGTCCCACTCCTTGATGCCGACCGTGCTTGCCTTCCAGCCCGCAAACGTTTCGTAGACCGGCTCGCAATGCGCGACTTCCAACGCACCGCGCGGCAGCAGATCGACCTGGTTGCCGTTGACCGTGTAGCCGACGCACAGCTTCACTTCGTCGAGGCCGTCGAGCACGTCGAGCTTGGTCATGCACAGACCCGACACGCCGTTGATCTGGATCGAGCGGCGCAGCGCGGCGACGTCGAGCCAGCCGGTGCGGCGCGGACGGCCGGTGACCGAGCCGAATTCCTTGCCGACGGTGGCCAGTTCGAGGCCGAGCGGATCCTGACGCGATGCGTTGTCGGCGTCGTACAGCTCGCTCGGGAACGGGCCCGAACCGACGCGCGTGCAGTACGCCTTCGTGATGCCGAGAATGTAGTTGAGCTTTTGCGGACCGACGCCCGCGCCGGCGGTCGCCGCGCCCGCGACGCAGTTGCTCGACGTGACGAACGGATAGGTACCGTGATCGATATCGAGCAGCGTGCCCTGCGCGCCTTCGAACAGCAGATTGCCACCATCGGCGTTCACGTCGTAGAGACGGCGCGACACATCGGTAACCATCGGCTTCAGACGGTCGGCGTAGCTCAGCATCGTGTCGAGCGTCTGCTGGAAGTCGACCGCGGCGACGCCGAGGTATTGCGTGAGCACGAAGTTGTGATAGTCGAGGTTTTCGCGCAGACGCTCGGAGAAAGCCGGTGCGTCGAACAGGTCCTGCACGCGCAGACCGCGGCGCGCGACCTTGTCTTCGTACGCGGGGCCGATACCGCGGCCGGTGGTACCGATCTTGCCCGCGCCGCGGCGCGCTTCGCGGCCCTGGTCGATCGCGATGTGATACGGCAGGATCAGCGTGGTGGCTTCGGAAATGAACAGACGTTTCTGGACGTCGATGCCGGCGGCTTCGAGCTCGCCGATTTCCTTGAACAGCGCTTCCGGCGACAACACGACGCCATTGCCGATGTAGCACGCGACGCCGGGACGCATGATGCCCGACGGAATCAGACGCAAGATGGTTTTCTTGCCGCCGATGATAAGCGTGTGACCGGCATTGTGACCACCCTGGAAGCGAACGACGCCTTGAGCGTGGTCCGTCAGCCAGTCGACGATCTTGCCCTTGCCCTCATCACCCCATTGGGTTCCCACGACGACGACGTTGCGCCCGGGGTTCACATTCACTGCGCTGGCAGACATGTTGTTTCGTAAGCTGGTTAAAAACGTATTCTACCTAGGTTCGCGGAAGCTTCCGAATTTTTCCGTTTCCGCTCAACGGTATGCACGTTATGTTGAGTATCGCGAAGGAAGCGTGGCCGCTTGCATCGGCAGGCGCGCGCCCTGGTTCTCGCGGCTGCCCGGCCGGGTTACGCAGGAACGCACGCTCAGGCGCGCGGTTCGACCACCCACGCGCCGTTGCGCTCGACCAGCACGCGGTCGAACGCGAATTCATCGAGATCGTGCTTGTGGCCGGGCAGCGCCTGGATCACCACTTCGCCCGCATCGCGCAACGCGGCGACCGCGACGCGCAACGCTTCGTCGTGGCGCCATGGCGCGAGAATCGCGCTGCTGCGCGCTTCGATCGGCGAAATGCGCGCGACCTCGCGCAGATCGAGCGAAAAACCGGTTGCCGCGCGCGCCCGTCCGTACGCCTGGCCGACGTGGTCATAACGGCCGCCGCGCGCAACCGCGTTCGGCACGCCATCCACGTAGGCGGAGAACATCACGCCGCTGTGGTACGCATAGCCGCGCAGATCCGCGAGATCGATCATCACTTCGGCGCCGTCGACCTGGCTCGCGAGGAACGCGAGATCGTCGAGCGCGCGGGCGATGGCCGGCGAGTTCGGCAGGCGCGCGCGCGCTTCCTCGAGTACCGCGGCATCGCCGTAGAGTGTGGGCAGCGCGCGCAGCGCGTCGCGAATCACCGGCGAGAACTGCGCGGTCATTTCGACGAGGCGCGGCACGTCCTTGCCCGCGAGCGCGTCGTAGAGCGCTTCGCCGAGCGCATGCGCGGGCGGCTCCGCTTCGATCAGCGCCGCGAGCACGCCCGCGTGGCACAGGTCGAGGCGCACCTTCGCGAGACCGGCGAGACGCAGCGCGTCGAGCATCAGTTGCTGGATTTCGAGGTCCGCTTCGAGGCCCGCGTGACCGTAAATTTCAGCGCCGATCTGGATCTGCTCGCGGGTCGCATGCAGGCCACGCGGCCGCGTATGCGCGACATTGCCCGCGTAGCACAGACGCGTGACGCCCTGGCGGTTCAGCAGGTGCGCATCGATGCGCGCGACCTGCGGCGTGATATCGGCGCGCAGGCCGAGCGTGCGGCCCGACAACTGATCGACGAGCTTGAAGGTGCGCAGATTCAGATCGTGGCCACCGCCCGTCAGCAGCGACTCGAGGTATTCGAGCAGCGGCGGCATCACCATTTCGTAGCCGTACGAGCGGAAACGGTCCAGCAAATGACGCCGCAATTCTTCGATCTTGCGGGCCTCCGACGGCAGCACGTCGGCAATATTCTCGGGAAGCAACCAGGTCGACATCGATACAGTCCTACGGCGTTGAACGTTGAACACGGCGTCGTGAAGCGCCGATGATGAGTGTGAATGGCGTGCGACGGCTTGATTCTGGCGGGTCGTACGGATGCCCCGGACAGTGCCTTGGCGACTCGCGCGGACGCTCGCCAGCTTCGTCGGACAACGAAGCCGCCCTTCAGGTCGCGATAAACAGCAGGACGAGCCCGAGCAGCATGACGATGAGGCCGCCGACGCGAATATGATGCGGCGGCCGTTCCGCTATTTTACGGAACGTATCGCGCCAGGCGCCCGGAAAAACGAAGGGAAACATTCCCTCGATAATCAGCATCAGTGCGATCGCGAGCAATAACGAACCGGCTATGTCCATGCGAGTTGAAGCGGCCGCGATGCGGATGCCGCGGCCTTCGGTAATCAGCGTTTGCGCGGAGTCGGCGCGGAAGCGTCCGGGGCGGCGCCGCCGGTCGGGCTACGCATGAAGCGGAAGAACTCGCTGTTCGAGTCGACCACGATCAGATCGCCCGGTTTGAAGGTCTTCCGGTACGCCTGCATGCTTTGATAAAACTGGTAGAACTGCGGGTCCTTGCCGAACGCCTCGGCGGCAATTTCCGCGGCCTTCGCATCGCCTTCGCCGCGAATGCCCTGCGCCTGCGCGAGACCGTCGGCGAGCACCGCCTGCTGCTTCGCGAGCGCGTCCGCGCGGATCTGGTCGGCTTGCGCCGCGCCCTTCGCGCGTTCGTCGGCCGCGATCTGTTCGCGCGCGGCGATCATCCGCTTGAACACCGAATCGGTCATCGCCGCCGGGAAATCGACGCGCGTGAGTTGCACGTCCACCACCGACACGCCGAGCGACACCGCGCCGTTGTTCATCGCGCCACGCGCCTCTTCGGCGACGGCCTGCTGCTTCGCGAGCACGTCGGACAGCGTGAGCTTGCCGAGCGCATCGCCGAGCGCGCCGCGCGACAGCAGCGCGAGCCGGTCCGGCAGGCTCTGCACGTCGCCCTTCGTTTCGGCGAGCAGCTTCAGCGGGTCGGTCACGCGGAACCTGATGACCGGATTGACGAGCAGATCGGTTTTATCCGACGTGACGAAATGATCTTCGTCCGGCGCGTCGAGAGACTGGATACGGTTGTCGACGAGCGTGACCGTTTGCAGCGGCGGCGGCAGCTTCACGTGCAGGCCGGGGCCGAGCAGTGTGGGCGCCGCATCGCCGCGCCCGGACAACACGGCCATATGCCGTTGATCGACGACGAATACCATCGACGATGCCGCGAACACGAGAATGATGACGGCGACGACGAGCGCAATGATTCGGTTCATATTCGTGCGCTCCTTATTGAACGTCGTCTTCGCGCATGCGATTGCGGAAGGCTTCGCGCGAGCGCAGCGACGCGGCGCTCGGCCGGCTTGCCGGCGTGGGCGCGGAAGCCGCGGGGCCGGAAGCGGCCTCGGCGGACGCGCCGGCCGCGGCGCCGGTATCGGCAGCCGAGGCGGCCGACGGCACGGCCGCGCTCTCCACTTGCGGCGCGCTCGCGGCGGCGCCCGAAGCGGCAGCCGCCGCGGCGGCCTGCCGCTCGCGATTCTGCTCGACCAGCCTGTCTAGCGGCAGATACAACACGTTGTTGCCGTTCTTCGCATCGACGAACACCTTCGTCGCATTCGAATAGATCTGCTGCATGGTTTCCATGTACAGGCGGAAGCGCACCACGTCTGGCGCCTTCGAATATTGCGCATAGACCTGCCTGAAGCGTTCGGCCTCGGCCTGCGCCTGCGCCACCGTGTTCTCGCTGTAGGTTTTCGCGTCCTCGATCTGCCGCGCGACATCGGCCTGCGCGCGCGGCAGCAGATCCGCCGCATAGGCCTGCGCATCGCGCTTCGCGCGCTCGTTTTCGTCGTGTACCCTGGCGGCTTCGTCGAACGCGGACTGCACCTGTTCAGGCACCTGCACGCTCTGGATCGTCACGCCCGTCACCGCGAGACCTGACTGATGCTGATCGAGCGATTGCTGGATCGATGCCATCAATTGCTGGCGCAGCGTTTCATGATCCTGATCGAGAACCTCGCTCGTGCTCTGCGCGCCGACGATGCCGCGCACGGCCGCCTGCGCGGCATACATCACGCTCTGATCGGGATCGACACCACGGAAAAGATAGTCGGTAGGTTTGCGGACCTGGTACTGAATCACGAAACGCACGTCGACGATATCGCCGTCGTGCGTGAGCATCGACGAATCCTTCACGTTGGCGAGGCGCACCACGTTGGTGCGGCCGATCTCGATCTGATGGATCTGCCCGAGATTGACGAACTCGTGTGATTCGAACGGATACGGCAGGCGCCAGTGCACGCCCGGCTCCGCTGTGTAGCGATACTTGCCGAACTGCATCACGACGGCCGCCTGGCCGTCCTGCACGACGAACACGCCGCTGCCGAGATAAATCGCGATCAGTACACCGATCACGATGCCTACGCCGATGCGCGCGCCGCGTCCGTTGTCCGGCCGGCCGCCGCCGACACCACCGCCCCGGCGCCCGAAGATCCGGCTCAAACGCCGGTTGAAATCGCGCCACATTTCGTCGAGGTCGGGCGGACCTTCACCGTCGCGGCCCGGGCGCTTCGGGTCGTTCGGCCGTTGCCGGTCGCCATTGCCGTCGCCCCGGCCCCAGCGTGGATCGTTCAGTGCAAGCAAGGCGCGCATGCGCAGCCAGATACTCCGCTCGTTGTAATCGTTCACCTGTGTTCGTTCACCAGAGTAGACAGCGGGTCAGTGCAATTGGAACGGGTCAGTGCCCGAGTTCTGGAATCTTGTGGTTATCGCGCGGTTCGGCCAGACGGTCGTGTTCCGACGGGTCGAGCGGCATATCGGCAAGCGGTTCGGCAGTAGCGATTTCAGCGATGGCAGCGCGCAACGCATCAAGCCCCTGGCCGGTGCGAGCGCTCAAAAAGACGCGCGAAATATTACCATACTCATCCCGCTCGACCGCGCCCCCACGGGCCGCCAACTCAGGCACCGCGTCGATCTTGTTGAACACGAGCACCTGACGGATCGTGTCCGCGCCGATCGCGCGCAACACCTCGTTGACCTGATCGATCTGATCGAGCCGCACCGCGCTCGACGCATCGACGACGTGCAGCAGCAGGTCCGCGTGAATGGTTTCCTCGAGCGTCGCGCGAAATGCCGCGACGAGCTGGTGCGGCAGCTCGCGGATGAAGCCGACCGTGTCGGACACCACGACCTGCCCCGCTTCGTCGCCGAGATAGACGCGCCGCGAGGTGGTGTCGAGCGTTGCGAACAATTGATCGGCGGCATAGGCCTGCGCCTTGGTGAGCGCATTGAAGAGCGTCGATTTGCCGGCGTTCGTATAGCCGACGAGGGACACCGACATCGTCTGGTTGCGATTGCGCGCGCGGCGCTGCGTGCCGTGCTGGCGGCGCAGCCTGTCGAGCCGGATCTTGAGCGCCTTGATGCGCTCGCCGATCAGCCGGCGGTCGGTTTCGAGCTGCGTTTCGCCCGGACCGCGCAAACCGATACCGCCCTTCTGACGTTCGAGGTGGGTCCATGCGCGGATCAGCCGTGTCGACAGGTATTGCAACTGCGCGAGTTCGACCTGCAGCTTGCCTTCGTGGCTGCGGGCGCGTTGCGCAAAAATATCGAGGATGAGGCTGGTGCGATCGACCACGCGCCGATTAAGCGCCTGCTCCAGATTACGCTGCTGCGCCGGAGCGAGAGCGTGATTGAAGATCACGAGTTCGATGTCGTTCGCTTCGCACGCAACGCGCAATTCTTCGGCCTTGCCACTGCCGACGAACATCTTCGCGTCGGGGCTGGAACGGCGCCCGGTGAGGGTGACTACGGGATTCGCGCCCGCGCTTTGCGCGAGCAGGCTGAGTTCGTCGAGACTGGCTTCGAAATCGATCTTGCCGAAATCGATGCCGACTAGCGCTGCATTGATCAAATTGGAGGGTATCAAAATGACGCGGCCGGGAATGATCGCCGACGGGCGACACCGTGCCGGCCGCGACGAGGGTTAGGACTGTTCGGAATCCGGGTGGAAATTCACCGGGCGGGCCGGCACGACCGTCGAAATAGCGTGCTTGTAGACCATCTGGGTGACCGTATTCCGGAGCAACACGACGTACTGGTCGAACGATTCGATGTTCCCTTGAAGCTTGATGCCGTTGACCAGATAGATCGACACCGGCACATGCTCTTTACGCAGTGCGTTCAAAAACGGGTCTTGTAACAATTGCCCTTTGTTGCTCATAGCAAACTCCGTATTTTTTTGCAGGTTGACTGAATTGACGGGGAAGAAAAAGAGATCCGCCGCCAACCGCTACACTATAGCTGATTTTCATTTCTGCGCGCGGGCCCGGACCTTGCGCTCAAACCCAGCACACACGCGGGTTTCAGCCTGCGGGCCGACCCAGATTTCAGCCTTTGTCCGCGTAAGGGTTCGTCGACGATCTGAACTCTATTCGCAATGGAGTCCCTGTCAGCTTGAAAGTTTCCCGGAAGCGATTTTCCAGATAGCGCTTATACGTATCGGTGATCGCATCGAGCGCATTGCCGTGAATCACGATAATCGGCGGATTCTGCCCGCCCTGGTGCGCGTAGCGCAGTTTCGGCCGCACCGGCCCACGGCGGCGCGGCTGCTGGAATTCGACCGCCTCGATCAACGCGCGCGTCAGCTTCGGCGTCGGCAGCTTCGACATCGCGGCCGTGTAGGCATCGTCGACCGAACGCATCAGTGGCCCGATTCCGGTTTTTTCCGCGGCGGAAATGAAGTGGAACTTGGCGAAGTCCAGAAATTTTAGTTTGCGCTCGAGGTTGGCCTTGGTGCGCTCGCGCACATGTGGATCGAGACCGTCCCACTTGTTCACGCCCACCACGAGCGCGCGGCCCTGCTCGACGACGAAGCCGGCGATGTGCGCGTCCTGGTCCGAAATATCCTGACGGGCGTCGAGCAGCAGGATCACGACGTTCGCATCCGAGATCGACTGCAGCGTCTTCACCACCGAGAACTTCTCGATCGCCTCGAACACCTTGCCGCGGCGGCGCAGCCCGGCCGTGTCGATCAGCGTGTACGGCTTGCCCTGACGTTCGAAATCGACATAGATCGAGTCGCGCGTGGTGCCCGGCATGTCGAACGCGATCACGCGCTCCTCGCCGACCAGCGCGTTGATCAGTGTCGACTTGCCGACATTCGGCCGGCCGACGATCGCGATCTTCACGCCGCGCGCTTCCCTGTCTTCGTCGCTTTCCTCCGGCTGCCCGGCATACGCGACTTCGAGCGCCTCGTTGATCATCTCGGTGACGCCGTCGCCGTGCGCGGCCGAAATCGCGCGGGGGTCGCCGAGGCCGAGCTCGTAGAAGTCGGCGGCGACCGTCGTATAGCGCATTCCTTCGGCCTTGTTGACGACGAGGAAAATCGGCCGGCCGACCTTGCGCAGATAGTCCGCGATCGACTTGTCCTGCGGCGCGAGACCGTTGCGGCCGTCGACGATGAACACGACGATGTCCGACTCTTCGACCGCCTGGCGGGTTTGCCGCGCCATCTCGTGCAGGATGCCGTCTTTCGCGACCGGCTCGAAGCCGCCGGTATCGACGACCAGATACGGCCGCTCACCGGTGCGCCCCTCGCCGTAATGGCGATCGCGCGTGAGACCGGGCAGGTCGGCAACCAGCGCGTCACGCGAACGCGTGAGGCGGTTGAACAGCGTGGATTTCCCCACATTGGGGCGCCCGACGAGGGCAATAACGGGTTTCATCTGATGTTGTTCACGGTGAAACGCGGGATCGGAAGCGATCGCTCGCGTAGCGACGCCAGGTAGCCGCCACGCGGCGGCATTCCGGCGAAATTATCACGAATTCGGCCAGCTCCGGAGGTGCAATCAATATACTCATCCGGGTGGACGGGAGTGGGCTGCGCAGGCGGCGCCAAAGGGACTCGCCAGATTCACACTCTGCTGCCCGACGGCTCGCACGTCCGTTCGATCGTGCGGTTGCCTGTGCCGTCGAAGAAACGCGCGGGCCGCCTTGCGTGGCGGCCAGGGCAGCTCCAATCCGACTTGCCGGACCAGCCCGTCCGGCGATTTTTCTATTGAGCCCGCGCGATCACGCGGCCGGCAAACTTGCTCAAAGGCCAGCTCAGGAGCCGATTCAAACCTTAATTAAAAAGCGCGCGGCCGGCAGAACCGGCCCGCGCGCCAGACAGCACGCCTCGCGCGATCAGCGCGGGCGATAGCCGAACAGACCGCCGTCGCGCGTCTGCACGACCAGCGTGTCGCCGGCCAGCACGGGCGCCGCGGTAATCGCGCTGCCGTCGGTCTTCACGCGCGCGACGAGCGCGCCGTCGGAAGTGGACAGGAAGTGCACATAACCCTGGTAGTCGCCGAACACGGCCGCGCGGCCGAGCAGCATCGGCACGCTCAGGTCGCGGCTCTTCAGCGACTCGTTCTTCCACAGCACCGAGCCGTTGCTCGCATCGAACGCGGACACGACCGACCAGTCGTCGGCGGCTACCACGCTGCGCTCATCCTGCGCGAGACCGGTCGTGCTCGAGAATGCCTTGCTCCACAGCGCACGGCCCGAGTTCGCGTCGAAGCAGCCAATCTGCCCCTGGAACGTCACCGCGCACGTTTGCGAACCCACCAGCGTCGGCGGCCCGGTTACGTCGTTGATACGCTCGACTTCGGTCACGCCCTTCGGATAGGACACCGGCGTCTGCCAGTAGGCGTCGCCCGTCTGCAGATTGATCGCGGCGAACGAGCCGCCCGGGAAGCCGGCCAGCACCGCCGCGTCGCCCGCGAACGTCATGCCCGACGACACGCGCAGGTTGAGCGGTACCGCGCGGTTACGGAAGTTCCATTTCTGCTCGCCCGTTTGCGCGTTGAACGCAACGATCTGACCGTCGATCGTGCGCACCACCACGAGACCGTTGCCGACGAGCGGCGGCGAGATGATTTCGCCCGGCGCCCTGGCCGTCCACAGTTGCTTGCCGTCCGCGTCGAGCACGTACACGTCGCCCTTCAGGCCGCCGACCGCCGTGAGCGTGCCGTCGCTGCCGACGCCCGCCGACAGGTCGTCATGCAGCTTGGTGCGCCAGACGTCCTTGCCGGTTTGCGCATCGATTTTGGCGACCGTGCCGTTCGCGCCAGCCGCGAACACGGCATTGCCGACCGCGACCGGCGAGAACAGATAGCGGCCCGCCTTGCCCACGCTTGCCGACCAGGACTGCTGCACCTCCAGCACGGGTTTGAACTCGGTGAGCGGCGTCGGCACACGGCGCTCGTCTTTCGTGGATGAGCAAGCCGCCATCGTGACAACGGTCATCGCACAGATAACGGGCACGGCGTAACGTTTCAGCAGATTCATCGGTGGACGAAGCATTCAGGAAATTGATTAAAGGAGACCGTGTTCCGGTCATGGCTCGCGGCGCGCCGCGCGGGACGCTCAGCCGCCGAGCGCATCCAGCTTGAACTGGATCAACTGGCGCGCGGAAGTGTCGTTCTTCGAGAGGGAGTCGAGCGCGAGCTTGTAGGCCGTGCGCGCATCGTCGCGCTTGCCCTGGGCCGCGAGCAGGTCGCCGCGCCGGTCCGCCACGACGCCCTTGAACGCATCGGATTGCGGCTCGGCAAGCAGCGCGAGCCCCTGGTCGTAAGCCTTGTCGTCGAGCAGCAGCGACGCCATGCGCAGCTTCGCGATCTGCTTGAACTCGTTGTCTTTCGCGTGATCGATGGCCCACTGCAACTGCGCTTTCGCGCCGGCTTCGTCGCCAGCGACGTACAGTGCCTTGGCGGCGCCGAGCGCGGTCATCTGCGCGTAAGCGGTGCGGCCGAACTTGTCTTCCATGTCGGTGGCGACGCGCGTGACCTGCGCCTTGTCGCCGGATGCCACGGCCTGCTGCACCTGGTCATACAGCACCGCGGCTTCCGCCGCCTGGCGCCGCTGCCAGAAATTCCAGCCATTCCAGCCGGCGCCCGCCAACAGCACTACCAGCACGATCCACGTGGTCGCATTGCCCCACTGCTTCCACCATGCCTTCAGATTTTCAATCGATTCCTGTTCGTCGTGGTAACTCATCGCCCGGCGATTTCCTCTTTCTTGCTACATGTGCGTGTCGAGCCAGCCGGCCCGACGACATCGCGATCAGTCGTCGCCGTCTTCGGCGGTTGCAACCATCGCATTGATTAGAAATTCGGTCAAGTCTTCGGCGGCCACGTTCTGTTGCTCGTTCTTACCGCCGTTGGACTGCGTATCACGCAGCGGTTTCACGCCGACCGTGCCGTTGGCGATCTCGTCTTCGCCGAGCACCACCGCGAACGCGGCGCCGCTCGCGTCGGCCCGCTTCATCTGCGACTTGAAGCTCGCCGACTGGCCGTCCGCGCTGCAATGCAGGATCACGTCGAGGCCGGTGTCGCGCAGACGCTCCGCGATGATGAACGCCTGCTCGCGCGCGGCGTCGCCCTGGTGGACCACATACACGTCGCAGCCTTCCGCCTCGGGCACGAGATCCTCTTCCTTCAGCAGTTCGAGAATCCGCTCGATGCCCATCGCCCAGCCGCATGCCGCCGTCGGCTTGCCGCCGAGCTGCTCGATCAGCGGATCGTAACGGCCGCCCGCGGCGACCGTGCCCTGCGCGCCCAGCTTGTCGGTCACCCACTCGAAAACGGTCAGATTGTAATAATCGAGACCGCGCACGAGCCGCGGATTGATCGTGAACGGGATGTTGTTCGCCTTCAGGATGCGCTGTAAGCCTTCGAAATGCGCGCGCGATTCGTCACCGAGAAAGTCGATCAGCTTCGGTGCGTTCTGGGCGATTTCCTGCAGCGCCGGATTCTTCGTATCGAGCACGCGCAGCGGATTCGTGTAGAGACGGCGCTTTGCGTCTTCGTCCAGCACGTCCCTGTACTTTTCGAGGTACGCGATCAGTTCGACGCGATGCGCGGCGCGCTCTTCGGCAAGACCCAGCGAATTGATTTCGAGCTTGATGCCAGTAAGGCCAAGATCGTCCCACAGACGCTGGCACATCATGATGATTTCAGCGTCCGCATCGGGACCCGCGAAGCCGAGCGCCTCGACGCCGACCTGATGGAACTGGCGATAACGGCCGCGTTGCGGACGCTCGTGACGGAACATCGGGCCGATGTACCACAGGCGCTTCGGGCCGTCGTACAGCATGTTGTGCTCGATCGACGCACGTACCACCGCCGCCGTGTTCTCAGGGCGCATCGTCAGGTTTTCGCCGTTCAATGCGTCGGTGAAGCTGTACATCTCTTTTTCGACGATGTCGGTCACTTCACCGATACCGCGCGTGAACAATTGCGTATGCTCGACGATTGGCGTGCGGATGTTCTGGTATCCATACGCGCGCAGCATCGACTTGACGGTGGTTTCGAAAAATTCCCAGAGCCCGGCTTCCTGCGGAAGGATGTCGTTCATGCCCTTCACGCCGGAGAGCTTCTCGAGCTTTTTCTTCTGTTCAGTCATCTGTGGTTCGATAGCCGATGTTTAGTTGAGCGCGTCGGCGCGGCCATAGCGGCGCTCGACGTAGTCGCTCACGATTTGCTGGAATTCTTGCGCAATGTTTTCGCCGCGCAGCGTCTTGACCTTCTCGCCGTCGATGAACACCGGCGCGGCCGGATTCTCGCCCGAACCCGGCAGGCTGATGCCGATATTGGCCTGCTTCGATTCGCCCGGTCCGTTGACGATGCAGCCCATCACCGCGACGTGCATCTGCTCGACACCGGGATACTGATCGCGCCACACCGGCATCTGGGTGCGCAGATACGTCTGGATCTGCGAAGCGAGTTCCTGGAACAGCGTGCTGGTGGTACGGCCGCAGCCCGGGCACGCGATGACCATCGGCGTGAACGAGCGCAGCCCCATCGTCTGCAGGATTTCCTGACCGACGATCACTTCGCCGGTACGCGACGCACCCGGTTCCGGCGTCAGCGAAATACGGATCGTGTCGCCGATGCCCTGCTGCAGCAGAACCGACAGCGCCGCGGTCGACGCGACGATGCCCTTCGAGCCCATGCCCGCTTCGGTGAGACCCAGGTGCAGCGCGAAATCGCAGCGGCGCGCGAGCTCGCGGTATACGGCGATCAAGTCCTGCACGCCGCTCACCTTACATGACAGGATGATCTTGTCGCGCCCGAGGCCGAGTTCGACCGCGCGCTCCGCCGAGCCGATCGCCGACTGGATCAGCGCCTCGTACATCACGCTTTGCGCTTCCCACGGTGTCGCGCGCGACGCGTTTTCGTCCATCATCTTCGCGAGCAGGTCCTGGTCGAGGCTGCCCCAGTTGACGCCGATGCGCACCGGCTTGTCGTACTGGACCGCCGCCTCGATCATCTGCGCGAACTGCGTGTCGCGCTTCGCGCCATGACCGACGTTGCCCGGATTGATCCGGTACTTCGACAGCGACTCCGCGCAGCCGGGGTAATCGCGCAGCAGCAGATGGCCGTTGTAATGGAAGTCGCCCACGAGCGGCACCGACACGCCCATGCGGTCGAGCTGCTCGCGGATAGCCGGCACGGCCGCCGCCGCTTCCGGCGTGTTGACGGTAATGCGCACCAGTTCCGAGCCGGCCTGCGCCAGTTCCTTGATCTGGATCGCGGTACCGATCGCGTCCGCGGTATCCGTGTTGGTCATCGACTGGACACGCACCGGCGCGTCGCCGCCGATGGTCACGAGTTGGCCGCCCCAGCGGACGTTGACCGCATGCGACTTGCGCCGCATCGCGGGGCCGCCGAACACCGGCTCGTCTGAAACGATCTTGCTACAGGATTGGGATTGAGCTTCGGATTGCATCGAAAAACCCATTTACGCCACACACGCTACGCAAAAACGCAGCGCCTGAATTGAAAAAGCGCCGCGGACCGGCTGGCCGCGGCGCGTACCGTATCTGTCAAGGCAGCGCGAAGCGCGCCACATTCCCCCTGGCTGCCGCATATTTCGCCGGATCGACCGGCTGACCGTCGAGCGTCAGCGATTCGAGACCGGCCTTGTTACCGACCGTGACCCTGAACGGCGCCTCGCCACTCACTTCCTTCGTATCGCCCGCATGCACGAGGCCGGAGAACAGTTCCTTGCCGTCCTTGCCGCGCACGCTGAACCAACTGTCCTGCGTCACGCGCAGCGCGACGATCGTCTCGCCCGGCGCGGCAGTGACCGCCGGCGCCGCGCCTGCTACAACCACCGGTGCGCTCGCGCCAGCTACCGTCGCCTGCGCCTGCGAGCCCGCCTTCGATGCCGCCGTTGTTCCGCTCATTGCTGGCACCGAATTCGGCGCCGTGCCGGTGGTGAGCGGCGTGGGCATCGGCGTTGCCGACACGGATGCCGCATTGTCCGCGCTCGCCGCGTTGTCCGCCGTGGCCGCCGCTTCCGGCGCCGATGCGCCATCTTGCGCCTGTGCCGCCGGGCCTTGCGCGACTGCACCCGACGCGCCTGTATCGCTGCTGCTCGCCGAACCGGCGCTAGCCTTCAGACGCGCGAGCCACGCGGACGAATCGCCACCATTGGTACGCCACATGCCGAGCGCGATGACCGCGACGATGATCGCCGCGATCCCCCACAACCATGAACGGCTTTTATGCCCGCTATCGCCGAGCGTCAGCGATACCTTGCCACGCGGCAGATCCTTGCCCGAGGACGCCGGCATCGACAGATTCGGCGCCGGCACGCCCTTTTCGCGCCGCAGCGCCGCCGTAAACGGCGCCGGATCGGCGCCGAGCATCTTCGCGTAGCTGCGCACAACGCCAAGCGCGAAAGTCGTATCGGGCAGATGACTGATGTCGCCCGCCTCGAGTGCGCTCAGCTTGACGACCGACACCTTCAGACGAGCCGACACGTCTTCGATCGTCCAGCCCTTCGATTCACGCAATTGGGTCAAACGCGCACCAGCCGCCGCGAGCGAATCGAGGGCCGGCTGCACGACAGGCTGGACCACCGCCCGCGCAACGGGTGCCGGATGGCCTTCGCTCGTGTCTGTCTCGTGCGGCTGCGGGTGCTGCGGCTCACTCATCCCAAATCCTTTCGCGTCGATTCTTTTTTACTCGTGCAACTGGACGGGCTCGAGCCCCGGGTCCGAATCGCAAACCGTTTATAACAAAATGTGCGGCTTTGTGTGCCGCTCCCGATCGATTCTGCAAACTTTCTTTTCAATCCGCGGTGGCATGAGCGAATTTCACGCGCTCGCCAGTCTTTCCGCCGAACGCCGACATCCGCCGTCCCGCGCGATTACACCGCGCGAAGCTCAATCACCTTCGCTGCCTTCCCGGTGCGCTCAGCAAGGCGCGTGCGGTCTTTCACCGCGCCGGCCAACTGACCGCAGGCAGCATCGATATCGTCGCCGCGAGTCTTGCGCACCGTGGTGACGACGCCCGCGTCGATCAACACCTGCGCAAACCGCCTGATCTGTTCCGGCTTCGAGCGGATGAGGCCCGATTCGGGGAACGGATTGAACGGAATCAGATTGAACTTGCATGGAACGTCGCGCGTGACGGCCAGCAGTTCGCGCGCATGCGCCTCTCTGTCGTTCACGCCATCGAGCATGCAATATTCGAATGTAATGAAATCGCGCGGCGCGACCTTCAGATAGCGCTCGCATGCCGCCATCAGTTCGCGCAACGGATACTTCCTGTTCAGCGGCACCAGTACGTCGCGCAGCGCATCGTTCGACGCATGCAGCGACACCGCGAGCGCCACCGGCAGATCCGCGCCGAGCCGGTCCATCATCGGCACGACGCCCGACGTGGATAGTGTCACGCGCCGGCGCGACAGGCCGTACGCGTTGTCGTCGAGCATCAGGCGCATGGCGGGCACGACCGCGTCGTAATTGAGCAGTGGCTCGCCCATGCCCATCATGACGACGTTCGTGACGACGCGCTCGCCCTTGCCGTCGCCGCCCATCGCACGACCGGTCGCATCGCCGCGCGACGCGCGCAGCGCAAATTCGGCCATGCGCAACTGGCCGATGATTTCGCCTGTAGTGAGATTGCGGGAGAACCCCTGCTTGCCGGTCGAACAGAACCGGCAGTTGACCGCGCACCCAGCCTGCGACGACACGCATAGCGTGCCGCGCGTTTCTTCGGGGATATACACGGTTTCAACGGCGTTGCCGTTGCCGACGTCGATCAGCCACTTGCGTGTGCCGTCGGTCGAAATATGGTCGCTGACGATGCCCGGCATCGTGATCGAAGCGCGCCCCTTGAGCTTTTCGCGCAAGGACTTCGCGAGATCGGTCATGCCGTCGAAGTCGGCAGCGTTGTATTGATGAATCCAGCGCTGCAGTTGTTTGGCGCGAAACGGCTTTTCGCCCAGGCTGTCGCAGTAGGCGACGAGCCCTTGGGCGTCGAGGTCGAGAAGGTTGACGGTGGGACTGCTCGTCATATCGAATCCTGCCATTTCAGTGCGAGACTACGTTCATGCAACAAGCTGCATGAACGCAATGCCGTTCGCGCCCATTCCTGCTGCTTTTACCTTACTACTTTGCCGGGTCCCGCGTACGATTCGTGCGATAAAACAGTTCGGCTGCATGAAACGCGTGGCGCGGGGGCGGCTGGCGGTTACCCGTCCGACGCCGATGCACGGCGCCAGCGGTAAGCGCTTAACGCGAGTAGACGTTGACTTGCGGGAAGAAGAACGCGATTTCGACAGCGGCCGTTTCCGCCGCGTCCGAGCCGTGAACCGCGTTGGCGTCGATGCTGTCGGCGAAGTCGGCGCGGATCGTGCCCTTGTCCGCCTTCTTCGGATCCGTCGCACCCATCAGGTCGCGGTGCTTCAGTATCGCGTTTTCGCCTTCCAGCACCTGCACAACCACCGGACCCGAAATCATGAACTCGACGAGGTCCTTGAAGAACGGACGCGCTGCGTGCACGGCGTAGAACTTCTCGGCGTCAGCACGCGACAGGTGAACCATGCGCGATGCCACGATCTTCAGACCAGCGTTCTCGAAGCGGCTGTAGATCTGGCCGATCACGTTCTTTGCCACTGCGTCCGGCTTGATAATCGACAGGGTGCGTTCGATCGCCATAAAAACTCCAAAAAATTAAGAGGTTACAGATTCAAATGAATCCGCAATTGTAGCATGTTCCGGTGTATGATTGCGATTGAACCCTTACAATATCGAAAGGATGCGCGCAAAAGAACCGAAATACTGGTAGCGTAGGTTCTGTAGGCAATCGAGGGTATTGAAACTCCTTGTCGCCGCGCTAATCTTAGGAGTAAATGTGGCGCCTGCCGGCACTCCATGAATTGCCGAATCACCATCGAAACACGCTTCTGAGGTAAGGAGAGACCATGAACGATCATCCGTATATGTTTGGCCGCAACGGTGCGGTGAGTACGGCCGAAACACGCAACCGCGTGCTACGGAACACCTACTGGCTGCTCGCGCTGTCCATGATTCCGACCGTGCTCGGCGCCTGGGTCGGCCTCGCCACCGGCTTTTCGCTGTTCGCCGCCACCAGTCCGGCAATGAGCATGCTGGCGTTCTTCGCGATCGCCTTCGGCTTCATGTTCGCGATCCAGCGCACCAAGGACAGCGCCGCCGGCGTGTTCGTGCTGCTCGGCTTCACGTTCTTCATGGGACTGATGCTGTCACGCATCCTCGCGTTCGTGCTCGGCTTCTCCAATGGCCCGTCGCTGATCATGCTCGCGTTCGGTGGCACTGGTGTGATCTTCGCGTCGATGGCGACCATCGCCACCGTCAGCAAGCGCGATTTTTCGGGGCTCGGCAAGTGGCTGTTCATGGGCGTGATCGTGCTGCTGCTCGCCTCGGTCGCAAACGTGTTCCTGCAACTGCCGGCGCTGATGCTCACGGTTTCGGTCATGGCAATCGTGATCTTCTCCGCGTACATCATGTTCGACGTGCAGCGCGTCGTGAACGGCGGTGAGACGAACTACATCACCGCGACGCTCGCGATCTACCTGGATCTGTACAACGTGTTCGTCAACCTGCTTGCGCTGCTCGGCATTTTCGGCGGCAACCGCAATTAAGTCTGACTAATCCGCGGCGCGCACAAACGCCGCGCTCGAAAGAAAAGCCCATAACGAGCAATCGTTATGGGCTTTTTTCATTGCATGGATACCTGCGACGCGCGCAGCAGCGCAAGCGGCAATCAGGCCGGCGTCAGATCGTCAACCACGCGAAGCCTTCGCTCTGCGATGCCACCACCACCTCCGTGGGTGCGGCGCCCAGCACACCCGCCAGCGCCGCCTGTGCCAGCTCGGGCAGATTGTTCTGCTGGCTCAGATGCGCGGCGACCAGATGCCGAAGGCGCGCACGATCGAGCGAAGCCAGAATGGCGGCCGCCGCCTCGTTGTTCAGATGCCCGTGATTGCCGCCGATTCGCGCCTTCAGCGACGGCGGGTAACGGCTGCCCGCAAGCATCTGCACGTCGTGATTGCATTCGAGCACGAGTGCGTCGCAGCCGCTCAGCACCGTGCTGATATGAGGCGTGGACGTACCCACGTCGGTCAGCACGCCGAGCCGGCTCGCGCCGTTCGAGAACACGTACTGCAGCGGCTCGCGGGCGTCGTGCGGAACGGTGTAAGGGAGCACGCTGAGGTCGCCGATCGCCACCGCCTCGTCGCCCCACAGCACCTGCAGGTCGACATCGGCTTCGTCGGCGCCCACCGCGCGGGCGGTGCCCCAGCTCATGTACAACGGAATCGACCACTTGCGGGCCAGCGTCAGTGCACTGCCGATATGATCGCTATGTTCATGCGTGATCAGAATCGCGTCGAGGCTCTCGGCACTCACACCGAGCCGCGTCAGACGCCGCTCGACTTCCCGCGCGGAAAAGCCGCAATCGAGCAGCACGCGCGTCGCGGTCGCGCCGCTGTGCGCTTCCACCAGCAGCGCGTTACCTTCACTGCCGCTGCCCAGACTCGCAAAGCGCACGGCCTGTCTTAGTTCAGTTGCGCATGCAGCAACGACACGATGCGCTGCGCGTCCGACGACGTATCGATCTGTCCGTTCGCGTCCAGCACCGCGACCTGCGTGACCGAATCGCCCTTCGCGCGCACGTTGACGAGGAATTCCTGGCCCGGCTTGCGCGCCGAATTACCGCTGTAGAACAATTTGCCGAAGAGCCCCTCTTTCTTCAGCTCCTGCATCGAATCCGCGTAGCGCACATAGTAGATGCCCTTCTCGCGGTCGCGGTTGTCGACGGTGAAGTTGGTGCGGTCGAGCGCGAGGCCCACGCGCAGCCAGGCGCGGTCGAACGACTCCTGCAGATCGAGCGTCGAGGCGCCCGCGTTCTGCTCGATCGTGGCCGGCACGGCGCCCGGACGCGCGTCGGTCAGCAACTGCTTCGATTGCGCCTCGGTCAGGCCGAACTTCTCCATCAGCCTGGCCAGGAACATCGCTTCGAGCGCCGGATCGCGCGGACGCTCTTCCCAGCGCGACGACGTCTTGTCCTGCCCCGTCATCACTTCCTCCATCGCGCTATGCGTGATCGAGATGTCCGTGGTATCGCCCGGCCCGCGCGACACGAGCGTGCGGAAGCTGTCGCGCGTGCCCGACGAATACGCAAAGTCGATCAGCTTGCCCACCGTGCGACGGAACCAGTCGTCCGGAATGTTCGCGCGGTTTTCAGCCCAGTCGGTCGTCATGATGCCGGTGGCCGGCGCGTCGGTCTTCAGCACGAAGCCGTTGTCCTGCCAGAACTCCTGCAACTGCGGCCACAGTTGTTCCGGTGAGCGGCCGTCGACCACCAGCCAGCGCCGATCGCCGTCGCGCTCGATGTGCATGCCGAGCGGATCCTGCCCGGTCGGCTGGCCTTCGATCGCATTGCCGGCGGCCGTGACCGTGCGCGTCGTCGCGCCGCCCAACGCCAGATTGGCGGGCGGCGCCACATAGCGCTGGTCGGTCGGCGTGGTGCTCAGATCGCTCGGCACGGCAAGCGGCGGCGCACTCGCCGTGGTCTTGTAGTCGACGCGGTCGGAGGCAAACCAGTCGTTCAGCGTGTCACAGCCGGCGAGCGTCGTCAGGGCAAGCGCCAGCGCCGCCATGCGGGTTGCGTGGAGGGAAAGTGCGGAACGTTTCATGAGGTCCTTCGTGATGCTGGAACGCGATGCCTGGTTCTTTCTGCCGGGAACGTGGGCTGAAGCGACGTCGGTTAAGGAAATGCCGGTGGCGGTCTTGTGCGGGCGCTGGCGGCTGGGCGGTCGCCCCGTTCAGCCGAGCAGGCCCGCTTCGCGCAGCGCGCCGCGCACCACTTCGTGGTATTGCGCGTCGAGCGGCGTGAGCGGCAGGCGGATGCCGCCCTGCACACGCCCCAGTTGCTGCAGCGCCCACTTCGCCGGAATCGGATTCGCTTCGGCAAACAGGTACTTGTGCAGCGACAGGAGTTTCAGATGAATTTCGCGCGCCGTCTTCGCGTCCGCGGCGAGCGCGGCCTTGCACAGCTCGCTCATCGCGCGTGGCGCGACGTTCGCGGTGACCGAGATATTGCCGTGGCCGCCGAGCAGCATCAACGCGATTGCGGTGGGATCGTCGCCGCTATAAATGCCGAAATGCGACGGCGCCGACTTGATCAGGTGCGCGGCGCGGTCGATGTTGCCGGTCGCCTCCTTGACGCCGACGATGCCCGGCACCTGCGCGCAGCGCAGAATGGTCTCGTTGCTCATGTCGGCAACGGTGCGGCCCGGCACGTTGTAAAGGATGACCGGCAAATCGACGCTTTCGGCGATCTTCGCGAAATGGCGGTAGATGCCTTCCTGGGTCGGCTTGTTGTAGTACGGCACGACCTGCAGCGTGGCGTCGGCGCCGACGTCTTTCGCGTGCTGTGTAAGTTCGATTGCTTCGGCGGTGGAATTGGCGCCCGCTCCCGCGATCACCGGAATCCGGCCCGCGGCGTGCTCGACCGCGGTCTTGACCATCAGCACGTGTTCCTCGACCGACAGCGTGGCCGATTCGCCACTCGTGCCGACGACGACGAGCGCGTCCGTGCCTTCCTCGATGTGCCAGTCGATCAGTTTGCGAAACGCCGGCAGATCGAGGCTGCCGTCTTCGAGCATCGGGGTGATGATGGCAGGAATGCTGCCGCGGATCTGAACGCCGTCCTGGAGACCGCTCTGGTTGCCGTTAGTCATGAAAAGCCATGAATTTGATCAGGTAAACCGCGATTGTAGCGGATTAGCCAGCCAACTCGTAACAAGGTGGAGGTACCGCCTTTGTGGGGTCGTCTGGACGCGCCGCCTCCCGAATTGCGCAGATCCGCTGAACGTAAGCCGGACGCGGCTGCGCGAGAAATCCATCCTGAAACGCGACCACCCGGAGCTGGCCGCGCACCCTGTCGAGAAGCTCACCGGGGGCGAGCAGAAATGCCGGATTGGAAGGTTTGCCGACGCTTTCGTTTCCTTGCGCGAAGGTCTCGTAAACCAGTACGCCGCCGGGCGCGAGCGCGCGCAGCAACTGTGGAAAGAGCGGCCGGTGCAGATAGTTCGTCACGATGACGGCGGCGAACGCCGCGTCGCCGGGCAATGGCCACGGCGCGCCTTCGAGGTCGGCCACGAGCGGCGTGACGAGCGGTGCGTCGCGCAGCAAATCGAGCGCGGCCGCGTCGCGATCGAGCGCGGTCACCGGATGCCCGCGCGACGCGAAAAAACGCGCGTGCCGCCCCGCGCCCGACGCGACGTCGAGCACCGCGCCGCCCGGCGCGACCAGATGCGTCCAGTGGCACACCCAGCGCGACGGCTCGCCCAAGCCGTGCGGGACAGCGAGCGTGTTCATCGACTCAGTTGTACGACAGGCCCATCGCCTCGCGGACGTCGCGCATCGTCTCGGTCGCGAAACGGCGTGCCTTGTCGCAGCCGTCGGCGACGATGGCGCGCAACAGCGACGGGTCGTCCATGTACTTCTGCGCGCGCTCGAGCATCGGCTGTTGCTCGCGCAGAATCCCTTCGATGACCGGCTGCTTGCATTCGAGACAGCCGATGCCCGCGGAGCGGCAACCCTTCTGCACCCACTCGTGCGTCGCTTCGTCGGTGTAGACCTGATGCAGTTGCCACACCGGACACTTGTCCGGATCGCCCGGATCGGTGCGGCGCACGCGGGCCGGGTCGGTCGGCATCGTGCGGACCTTCTTCGTGATCGTTTCCGCGTCTTCACGCAGGCCGATCGTGTTGCCGTACGACTTCGACATCTTCTGGCCGTCGAGACCCGGCATACGCGACGCCTCCGTCAGCATCGCCTGCGGCTCGACGAGAATGATCTTGCGCGAGCCTTCGAGGTAGCCGAACAGACGCTCGCGATCGCTCATCGACAGGCTCTGCGACTCCTGCAGCATCGCCCGCGCGCGCTCGAGCGCCTCGTCGTCGCCTTCCTGCTGATACGCGTTGCGCAGCTCGTGATAAAGCTTCGAACGCTTGCCGCCGAGCTTCTTCGCGGCCTCGTTGGCCTTCTCCTCGAAGCCCGGCTCACGGCCATACAGATGGTTGAAGCGGCGCGCGATTTCACGCGTCATCTCGACGTGCGGCACCTGGTCTTCGCCGACCGGGACGAGCGAGCCGCGATAGAGCAGAATGTCCGCCGCCATCAGCACCGGATAGCCGAGAAAGCCATAGGTGGACAGATCCTTGTCCTTGAGCTTTTCCATCTGCTCCTTGTAGGTCGGCACGCGTTCGAGCCAGCCGAGCGGCGTGCTCATGCCGAGCAGCAGCGCGAGTTCCGCATGCTCGGGCACCTTGCTCTGGATGAACAGCGTCGCCTGCGCCGGATCGATGCCGGAGGCGAGCCAGTCGATCAGCACGTCCCACACGTTCTTTTCGATCACTTCGGGCGTTTCGTAGTGCGTGGTCAGCGCGTGCCAGTCGACCACGCAGAAGAAGCACGGGTATTCGGACTGCAGCCGCACCCAGTTTTTCAGCACGCCGTGATAGTGGCCGAGGTGCAGCGACCCGGTGGGCCGCATACCGGAGAAGATACGGTCTGGGAACATGGTTGTATTAGAAAAGCGAAACAAGTGGAGTCAGAACTGCGGTCAGCGCGTGGTAGCCAAACGTCACGAGCGGGTTCAGCCAGTAACGCGTCAACGTGCCCGTCATGACGAGCGCCATCACGATGAAAAAACCGTACGGCTCGAGCCGCGACAGCGTCAGCGCCTGCCGCGGCGGCAGCAGCGCCATCAGCACACGGCCGCCATCGAGCGGCGGCAGCGGAAAGAGGTTCAGCACGCCGAGAACGAGATTCACGCCGACACCCGCGGCCGCCATGCGCGTGAAAAAAGGTTCGTCGACATTGAGCACCGCGAGCGCGACGCCGAACACGCCCCAGATCAGCGCCTGGACAAAATTGCACGCGGGCCCCGCCGCCGCGACCCACAAGCTGCCCCAGCGCGGATTGCGCAGATTGCCGAACGCGACCGGCACCGGTTTCGCGTAGCCGAACATGAACGCGCCGCTCGTCGCGAAATAGAGCAGCAGTGGAATTGCGATCGTGCCGAGCGGATCGATGTGCCGCATCGGATTGACCGACACGCGGCCGAGCACGTAGGCGGTGTTGTCGCCGAGCCAGCGCGCGACGTAGCCATGCGCGGCTTCATGCAGCGTGATCGCGAAGATCACCGGCAGCGCGTATACCGCGATGGTCTGTATCAGGGAAGAATCCATAGCTCGCTATTGTAACAACGCGCTTGCGCGCCTCCGTCGGCTTTCGCTCATGCCGCTTCGGTGAGGCCGAACGGCGCGAGCGAGCCGCGCCCTGCCCGCACCAGCACCGGCTCCGAGCCGGTCAGATCGATCACGGTGGACGGCTCGCAGACGCACGCGCCGCCGTCGATCACCAGATCGAGCTGCTTTTCGAGACGCGCGCGGATTTCCTCGGGGTCGTTCAGCGGCTCGGTTTCGCCGGGCATGATCAGCGTCGTGCCGAGCAGCGGCTGACCGAGTTCCTCGAGAATCGCAAGCGTGATCGCGTGATCCGGCACGCGCAGGCCGATCGTCTTGCGCGATGGATGCGACACGCGCCGCGGCACTTCCTTCGTCGCCTGCAGCACGAATACATAGGGGCCTGGGGTCACCGATTTAATCAGCCGGTACTGCCGGTTGTCCACCATCGCGAAATTGGAGAGCTCCGACAGATCGCGCACGAGAAGCGATAGCAGTTGTTTTTCGTCGAGCCCGCGAATGCGTCGCAGACGCTCGACCGCGTCCTTGTCGTCGAGATGGCAGGCGAGCGCATAGGTCGAATCGGTCGGCAACGCGACCACGCCGCCGTCGTTGATGATCTGCACGGCCTGCTTGACGAGGCGTGGCTGCGGATTGTCGGGATGAAGCCGGAAGTATTGGGACATGGTGGCTTACGGTAACCGCGGATGAACCGTGGCGGATTGGGTGCGGTGAGCAGTGGAGCGCGTGTGGACCGGGCTGGCACCGTGGATGGGCGGGGGCGCATGAACCGCGCGTGACGTGCCGTCATGGCACGGCGCGCGGTCACAGCCAGCGTTCCCAGACGGGCTTGAGATCGGCGGGCAGCGGCGGCAGCGCGCCGAGTTCGATGCGGCCTTCGCCGGGGGCGTGAAAGTCGGAGCCGCGCGAGGCCTCGAAGCCGAAGCGGCGCGCGACGTCCGCGTATTCGCGGTACTGGTCGGGCGTATGGCTGCCTGTCACGACCTCGATCGCCTTGCCGCCGAGGTCGATGAATTCGCCGAAGAACGTGTCGAATTCGAGCTGCGAATACGCGTAGCGGCCCGGATGCGCGACGATCGCGACGCCGCCCACGGCCTGGATCCAGCCGAGCGCGTCGGCGAGTTTGGCCCAGCGGTGCGCGATGTAGGCCGGCTTGCCGTCGCCGAGATAGCGGTCGAACACTTCCTGGGTATTTGCGCAGTGACCGTGCTCGACCATGAAGCGCGCGAAATGCGTGCGCGACATCATGTCGGGATTCGACACGTATTGCAGCGCGCCCTCGTACGCATCTGGAATGCCGAGCGTGGCCAGTTGCTCGCCGATCGCTTCGGCGCGCGCGGCGCGGCCGTCGCGCGTACGGGCGAGACCGTCGATCAGGATCTGGCTGGTCGGATCGATGCCGAGCCCGACGATGTGCACGGTGCGCCCCGCCCACGTGACCGAAATCTCGACGCCGCTCAGATAGCTCATGCCGAGCGCTTCGGCGGTGGCGCGCGCCTCGTGCTGACCGCCCACTTCGTCGTGATCGGTAAGCGCCCACAGCGTCACGCCGTTCGCGTGCGCGCGGCGCGCGACGTCGGCCGGCGCGAACTGGCCATCGGAAACGGTGGAGTGACAGTGAAGATCGGCGTTCATCGCGGCGTTCATCGTGGTTCTGGAAAGGTTCTGCGGTCATTTTACTGCAACGCAGTAAGTGCCCGCTGGGCTATCTCGCGATACCGGTTCGTCTTTCCGCGCCACGCGAATTCGGGATCTGCCGGGGACAATCAGGGATGCCCGGAACCGGATCAGGCGCAGAACTCCTCGATCAGCGCCGCGATCTGCTCCGGCTGGTCATGGTGAACCATATGCCCCGCGTCGTCGATGATCGCCTCGCGCCAGTCCGGGAACGCCTGAAAACGCGCCTTGAATTCGTCGAGCGGGATTTCGCCGGCGATCTGCGCGAGCGTCGGCGAAGCAGCGGCCTCGACGTGCAGCACCTTCGCGCTCACCTTGCGCCACACCGCCATCACTTCGTCGAGCCGGTACAGCAGCGGGCCGCGCACCTTGTGCGCCGGATCGGCGAGCAGCATGAAGCGCCCTTCTCCGTCCGGCTTCGACCAATGGCGGGCGAGAAATTGCGCGCGCCGCGGATCGAGCCGCGGGTTGGTCCTGATCAGCCGCGCGGCCACGTCGTCGAGCGACGCGTAGCGCCTCAGCTGCGGCGGATCGCGCAATTCGTCGAGCCAGTTGAGCAGCCGCTTCGGCGACTGGGCCGGATGCGACGGCGCAAGCCCGAAGCCTTCGAGATCGACGACGCGCCGCACGCGCTGCGGCCGCACGCCCGCGTACAGGCACACGACGTTCGCGCCCATGCTGTGACCGACGAGATTTACCTCGCCGGCCGGCGCGTAGTGATCGAGCAGCGCATCGAGATCGCCGAGATAGTCCTGTATCCAGTAGCTGCCGCCGCCGCGCTCGGCGACCGGCCAGTCGGACAGACCGAAACCGCGCATGTCCGGCGCGATCACCTGCCAGTCGCCGCCGAGCGCATCGACGACGAACTGGAACGATGCCCCGACGTCCATCCAGCCGTGCAGCATGAACAGCATCGGCGCGTCGGGACGGCCCCAGCGCCGCACATGCAGACAGACGCCGCGTGCGGCAACGAACTCGGAGCG
This sequence comes from Paraburkholderia sp., assembly GCF_047605525.1. GTDB lineage: Bacteria > Pseudomonadota > Gammaproteobacteria > Burkholderiales > Burkholderiaceae > Paraburkholderia. The sequence goes on from NZ_JASGFN010000021.1 coordinate 116,331, forward strand.
GGAAGTATTCATGAACGGCGTGCCCAGAAAAAGAATGGTCGTTCGATTATAGAGGCAGCGAGGCGGACAGGTGATGACGGATTATCGAGGCGATGCCTGATCATCCGTTGCCGGTTGCGTGGTTGGCTGTGCATCGAGGCGCGCGAGCGCGGCCAGCTCCGCCTCGTCGAAACCGGCATCGCGGCGCGCTTCGAAATTGAACGGGCCGCGCAGTTTCGGCGCGTGATACTGGTCTGCGAGACGCAGATAGGTCTCGTGCGGATCGAGGCCGGCCGCGTCGCACAGGTGACGGAACCAGCGGTTGCCGATCAGCACATGACCGATTTCATCGCGCAGGATCACGTCGAGAATCGCCGCCGATGCCTGATCGCCCGCCTGTTGCAGGCGCGCGCGAATCGGCGGCGACGCATCGAGACCGCGTGCTTCGAGCGTGCGCGGCACCAGCGCCATGCGCGCGAGCACGTCGGCGCGGGTGCGCTCGCACATATCCCACAGGCCGCCATGCGCCGGGAAATCGCCGTAGGCGTGCTCATATTCGGCGAGACGCGCGGCAAGCAGCGAGTAATGGTAGGCCTCCTCGGCGGCAACCTTCAGCCAGTCGGTGTAGAACGCGACGGGCATGCCGCCAAAGCGCCAGACCGCATCAAGCGCGAGATTGATCGCGTTGAACTCGATGTGCGCGAGCGCATGCAGCAGCACCGCGCGGCCTTGCGGCGACTGCATGCTGCGTCGTCCGAGCCGGCGCGGTTCGACCAGTTCCGGCCGCGCGGGGCGGCCCGGCAGCTCGGCGGGTTCAGCGAGTTCGATGCTCGCGCGCCAGATGGCGCGGCCGTCGAGCACGGCTGCGTAGAGCGCACGGGCCGAGGCTGCCTTCGTGGCCGGATCGCTTTCACGCAATGCGGCGAGCGCGGCGCGGCGCGCGCAATACGGCTCGTCGCCGGGATTCGATGCGGAGGAAACGGAAGAAAGGGGCGAAGCGGCAGACGTCATGACAAACGGATCGGCAACGGAGGCAGCGGAAGCAACGGATAAACGGATAAATAACGGCAGAACGCGTCGCGGCAAGCGAGACGGAAAAGCCGACAGGCGCTGGCGGCTCGACTCGGCAACAGGATACCCGGCTGCGGCGCGCTGGCCAGAGCGAACACCCGTTCCATCGCGCGAAATCGAACGAAATCGCTCAATACCCGCCGCGCCACCACGCCGGGTAACCGAAGCACACAACCGTTTACAATAGCCGATTCGACCATCCAACGCGCCTTCAGGCACGTCCGTCAGGCCGGCGACGGCACACCCCGGCCACACGCCGCATGCCGGAGCAATGCCGCCCCGCCGCGCGCGCGGCGACCGATCAACAGGAGACATTGTGACGATTTACAAGCTGGGCGAAGCCGCCCCGATCATCCATGAAAGCGTGTTCGTCGCGGATTCGGCGAACATCATCGGCAACGTGACGCTCGAGGAAAACGCGAGCGTATGGTTCGGCGCGACGCTTCGCGGCGACAACGAGCCGATCACGATCGGCGCCGGCAGCAATGTGCAGGAAAACGCGGTACTGCACACCGACCCCGGCTTTCCGCTGACGGTCGAGCCGAACGTCACGATCGGCCATCAGGCAATGCTGCACGGCTGCACGATCCGGGAAGGCGCGCTGATCGGAATTCAGGCCGTGGTCTTGAATGGCGCGGTGATCGGCCGCAACTGTCTGGTCGGAGCGGGCGCCATCGTCACCGAGGGCAAGGTGTTTCCCGACAATACGCTGATTCTCGGCGCCCCCGCGAAGGCAGTACGTGAACTGACGGAAGCGGATATCGCCAACATGCAGCGCGGCACGGCAAGCTATGCCGGGCGCCGCGAGTATTTCAAGGCGCAGCTCGTACGCATCGGCTAGACCGCCGGCACGCGCGGGCGCGCAACGGCGCGGCAGCACGCCGTGTCATTCCACCGAGGAAAAGTTGTGAGCGACCAGTTGCAAAAATTCATGTTCAGCGCGGCGCCGGTGCGCGGCGAGATCGTTTCCCTGCGCAATACGTGGCAGGAGGTACTGACGCGCCGCGATTATCCGGCGCCCGTGCGGACGATTCTGGGCGAAATGATGGCCGCGTGCGCGCTGCTGTCGGCGAACCTCAAGTTCGACGGCACGCTCATCATGCAGATTTTCGGCGACGGCCCGGTCAAGATGCTGGTCGTGCAGTGCAGCTCGAATCTGACGATGCGCGCGACCGCCAAGCTCTCCAGCGACGGTAGCCATATGCTCGACAGCGCAACGTCGCTCGTCGAGCTCGTGAACGCGAGCGGCCACGGCCGTTGCGTGATCACGCTCGACCCGGCCGACAAGCAGCCCGGCCAGCAGCCGTACCAGAGCATCGTGCCGCTCTCGGGCGTCGACGGACCGCTCAAATCGATCGCCGAAGTGCTCGAGCACTACATGCATCACTCGGAGCAGCTCGACACGCGTATGTGGCTCGCGGCGAACACCGAGCGCGCGGTCGGCATGCTGCTGCAGAAGCTGCCGGGCGATGGCGGCATCGTCCCGCATCCGGGCGAGCTCGACGCGGATACATGGGAGCGCGTGTGCACGCTCGGCAGCACGCTCTCGCAGGACGAGCTGTTGAAAGAAGAACCGGAGACGGTTTTCCGCCGGCTCTTCTGGCAGGAAAACGTCCAGCATTTCGAGCCGGCTACCGCGCGCTTCGAATGCACGTGCTCGCGCGAAAAAGTCGGCGCAATGCTGAAAATGCTGGGCCGCGACGAAGTGGATGGGGTGATCGTGGAGCGCGGCCACGTCGAGATTCACTGCGAGTTCTGCAATCAGCGTTACGAGTTCGACCCGGTCGACGTCGCGCAACTTTTTGTTGCCGGTGGACTCTCACAAGGCGTGACGCCGGCGGCCGATCAACGGCATTGAAATGTCCCATTGGGCAGGCTTGGCGAAATGGGGGCCGTGAGCCACCTCGCGACGCCTGACCGCCCTTCACGACGGCTGTCCTCACCGCGCCGCCCATTGCCTCGTCACGGCTCGGGCGGCGCGTTGCTTTTGAGCATCTCTCCTTGGCCGCTACCTGGCAATGCCGGCGGGCGCGGGTGAGTTCAGATTGCCGAAGCGGCGGACCGATGGAGATTCGAACATGAAGCATCCCCTTTCGTTGATACCCCATGTGCGCGTGCTGGCCGTACTGGCCGTGATCGCGGGCAGTGCCGCGCTGGCTGGCTGCTCGATCGATCCGCCGGGCCCATTGCCAATCCTGAGCCGCCTGCCGCCCGATCAGGCGCAGGCCGTCAGCACCGGCCAGACGCTCACGCCCGAGGAGCGCGCACGCTATGACGCGATCGACCGCCAGGTCCTGTTCGAACAGGATCAGTCGATAGCCGCGGAAGCCGCCGCACAGGCCTGGTCGCGTTATTACTCGCCCTCGCCTCCTCCTGTCACCTTTTCCGGCGGCTTTTCCACCGGTGGCTGGGGACGCGGCTGGGGAACCGGAGTTGGCATCGGCTTTGGGCCGTATTGGGGTTGGTGAGTCGAGGGGAATAGAGCCGCGGACGCCAGCGTGCCTGCATAAAAAAAGCGCGGTTCATCTGAACCGCGCTTTTTTTGCGTCCTTCGTTTAAGCCGATGCCTGAGCCGATACCACTCGCTCAGTGCGCCGCCTTCTTCTCTTTCGCAGCCGCCTTGCCGCCATGCTTGCGATCCGGCTTCGCGCGCGATTCCGGATTCGGCACCACATGCAGCGGCGCGGCCGACACCTCGCCGCGCGTCGACGTATTCGCCGACGGCGTGGTCGGCGCCGGCAACGGCTGGTTCGGCGACACGAACTGCACGAACACCTCGCCGTCCTTGACCATGCCCATTTCGTAGCGCGCCCGCTCCTCGACCGCGGCCGTGCCGTTCTGCAGATCCTGCACTTCGCCCTGGATGCGCTCGTTGCGCAACTTCGCGTCGGCATTCTTCTGCAGTTGCTGCGCGAGCTGCTGCTGCAACTCATGCACGCGCAGCCAGCCGCCGTGCCCCCACCAGAGCGGGTACTGGATCAGCGCCAGCAGAACGATCAGGACAGCAGTGACAAGCCGCATGAAGTAAGCACAATAAATACGCGCCGCCCTGCGCTATACGCAGGGCGGCGAGGTCAATCAGAAACGGAGGATAACCGGCTCATCGATCGGCGTGAACAAACTGGCTGTGATTTAACGCAGATTGTAGAACGCCGACTTGCCCGGGTAGCTGGCGATGTCGCCAAGATCTTCCTCGATACGCAGCAACTGGTTGTACTTCGAGATACGGTCTGAACGCGACAGCGAACCGGTCTTGATCTGACCGGCATTCAGGCCGACCGCGATATCGGCGATCGTCGAGTCTTCGGTTTCGCCCGAGCGGTGCGAGATCACGGCCGTATAACCCGCACGCTTGGCCATTTCGATCGCCGCGAAGGTTTCCGTCAACGTGCCGATCTGGTTGATCTTGATCAGGATCGAGTTCGCGATGCCCTTCTCGATGCCTTCCTTCAGGATCCGCGTGTTGGTCACGAACAGGTCGTCGCCGACCAGTTGGATCTTCTTGCCGAGCTTGTCGGTCAGAATCTTCCAGCCTTCCCAGTCGCCTTCGTGCATGCCGTCTTCGATCGACACGATCGGGAACTTGTCGGCCAGGTTCGCGAGGTAGTCCGCGAATTCCGTCGACGACAGTTGCAGGCCTTCGCCCGCCAACTGGTACTTGCCGTCGTGGTAGAACTCGCTGGCCGCGCAGTCGAGCGCGAGCAGCACGTCTTCGCCGGCGCGGTAGCCCGCCTTTTCGATCGCCTGCAGGATCGTCGACAGGCATTCGTCGTTGCTGCCGAAGTTCGGCGCGAAGCCGCCTTCGTCTCCCACCGCCGTGCTCATGCCGCGATCCGACAGGATCTTCTTCAGCGCGTGGAACACTTCGGCGCCGCAGCGTAGTGCTTCGCGGAAGGTCGGCTGGCCGACTGGAACGATCATGAATTCCTGGATGTCCAGGCTGTTGTTCGCATGCGCGCCGCCGTTGACGATGTTCATCATCGGCACCGGCAGTTGCATCGCGCCCGAGCCGCCGAAGTAGCGGTACAGCGGCAGGCCGGCCTCTTCGGCGGCGGCCTTCGCGACGGCCATCGACACGGCCAGCATCGCGTTCGCGCCGAGGCGCGATTTGTTGTCGGTGCCGTCGAGCTCGAGCAGCGTCTTGTCGAGGAAGGCCTGCTCGGAAGCGTCGAGGCCCATGATCGCTTCGGAAATTTCAGTGTTGATGTGCTCGACGGCCTTCAGCACACCCTTGCCGCCGTAACGGCCAGCTTCGCCGTCGCGCAGTTCGATCGCTTCGCGCGAACCGGTCGATGCACCCGACGGCACCGCTGCGCGGCCCATCGTGCCCGACTCGAGCAACACATCGCATTCGACGGTGGGGTTGCCTCGCGAATCGAGAATCTCTCGACCGATGATGTCTACGATAGCACTCATGGTTTCCTCAAAGAAATGACGTTGAATTCTTGACTACGACACCGTATCTTGCGCCTGCCGGCCTCCCCGACAGACAACTCGCGCGCCGATACGTTCGACGACCATTATGCGCATTCGCCGCGTGCCGATTATCGAGATAGATCGTGAAAATCGCGACACGCGGTGAGCACCTGCATCAGTTGAAGTTACTTTCGAGGAACGGCCCGCGCTTGACGGCCTGGTCGAGTGTCGTCAGCGTTTCGAGCAGATCGGCCATGCGATTGAGCGGCACCGCGTTCGGCCCGTCCGACTTCGCCTGCGCCGGATTCGGGTGCGTTTCCATGAAGAGACCGGCGACGCCCACCGCCACCGCGGCGCGCGCGAGCACCGGCACGAATTCGCGCTGGCCGCCCGAGCTCGTGCCCTGGCCGCCCGGCAATTGCACCGAGTGCGTCGCGTCGAACACGACCGGCGCGTTGGTCTCGCGCATGATCGCGAGCGAACGCATGTCCGACACGAGGTTGTTATAGCCGAACGATACGCCGCGCTCGCAGGCCATGAAGCGGTCTTCCGACAAGCCTGCTTCACGCGCGGCGTCGCGCGCCTTGTCGATCACGTTCTTCATGTCGTGCGGCGCGAGAAACTGGCCCTTCTTGATGTTGACCGGCTTGCCCGAGCGCGCGCACGCGTGGATGAAGTCGGTCTGACGGCACAGGAACGCGGGCGTTTGCAACACGTCGACCACCGACGCAACCTGTTCGATCTCGTGCTCGGCGTGGACGTCGGTCAGCACCGGCAAACCGAGCTGGCGCTTCACTTCCGACAGGATGCGCAGACCTTCGTCCATACCCAGACCGCGGAACGACTTGCCGCTGCTGCGGTTGGCCTTGTCGTACGACGATTTGTAGACGAACGGAATGTTCAGCTTCGCGCAGATTTCCTTCAGGCGGCCGGCCGTGTCGATCGTCATCTGTTCGGATTCGACGACACAGGTACCGGCGATCAGGAAAAACGGCTTGTCCAGACCGATTTCGAAATCGCCCAGTTTCATGCTTTCTCCTCGACCCTCGACTGCTGATGCGCGAGCGCCGCTTCGACGAACGACTTGAACAGCGGATGACCGTCACGCGGCGTGGAAGTGAATTCCGGGTGGAACTGCACGCCGACGAACCACGGGTGCATGCTGCGCGGCAGCTCCATCATTTCCGGCAGATCCTCGCTCGGGGTACGGGCGCTAATGATGAGGCCACCGCCTTCGAGCTGGGGCACGAAACGGTTATTCACCTCATAACGGTGACGATGGCGCTCGTTCACGTCCTTGCCGTAGATCTCCTCGGCCAGCGTGCCGGGCTTGATCGGGCAGCGCTGCGAGCCGAGACGCATCGTGCCGCCGAGGTCGGACTCTTCGGTGCGCTTCTCGACGCGCCCTTCACGGTCGTACCACTCGGTGATCAGCGCGACCACGCGGTTCTTCGTTTCCTGATCGAACTCGGTGCTGTTCGCGTCCTTCAGGCCGACGACGTCGCGGGCGAATTCGATCACGGCGAGCTGCATGCCGAGGCAGATGCCGAGATACGGCACCTTTGCTTCGCGCGCATAGCGGATCGCGGCGATCTTGCCTTCGGTACCGCGACGGCCGAAGCCACCCGGCACCAGCACCGCGTCCAGATGCCGGAGGCTTTCGACGCCCTGCGTCTCGATCTCCTCGGAGTCGATGTACTCGATGTTCACGCGCGTCGACGTATGCATCGACGCATGGCGCAATGCTTCGATCAGCGACTTGTACGACTCGGTCAGATCGACGTACTTGCCGACCATGCCGATCGTCACTTCGTGCTTTGGATTCTGCAGCTTCTCGACGAGCTCGGCCCACAGCGACAGGTCCGCCGCCTTCGGCGTGAGCTTCAGCTCTTCGCAGATGATCGCGTCCAGACCCTGGTCGTGCAGCATCTGCGGAATCTTGTAGATGCTGTCCGCGTCCCACACGGAAATGACCGCGTCTTCGGGCACGTTCGAGAACAGCGAGATCTTCGCGCGCTCGTCGTCCGGAATGCGGCGGTCGGCGCGGCACAGCAGCACATGCGGCGAAATACCGATTTCGCGCAGCTTCTGCACACTGTGCTGGGTAGGCTTGGTCTTCAGCTCACCGGCCGTGGCGACCCACGGCACCAGCGTCAGGTGCACGAAGCACGCGCTGTTGCGGCCCATGCGCAGGCTCATCTGACGCGCGGCCTCGAGAAACGGCAGCGATTCGATATCGCCGACCGTGCCGCCCACTTCGACGATCGCGACATCCGGCTCACCGCACGTCGCCGATGCGGCGCCGCGCTCGATGAATGCCTGGATTTCGTTCGTGATGTGCGGAATGACCTGTACGGTCTTGCCGAGATAATCGCCGCGGCGTTCCTTGCGGATCACCGATTCGTAAATCTGACCCGTGGTGAAGTTGTTGGCCTTGCGCATCTTCGTGCTGATGAAGCGCTCATAGTGGCCGAGGTCGAGGTCGGTTTCCGCTCCGTCTTCCGTCACGAACACTTCGCCGTGTTGAAACGGGCTCATCGTGCCGGGGTCGACGTTGATGTAGGGATCGAGTTTGAGGAGGGTGACCTTGAGACCGCGCGATTCGAGGATCGCGGCGAGGGAAGCGGCGGCAATACCCTTGCCGAGGGAAGATACTACGCCGCCGGTGACGAAAACATATTTGGTCATCGCTGGATGCTCGCGGGAAAAACGGATTATACCGTAAAGCAGGGGCCCGACCCAGCAAAAAACGACCGGTCCGCGGCCACTTTTTCATAGCGCGCCGGCCGGCGTCGCGCGACAAAACGGCCGCCTCGACAGCAGCGGTGAGCCAGATGCAATGAGACCAACGCAACAGGACAGAGGCGCTAACCGGAAGCAATAAGCGGACGCAGACGCCGTCAGGCGCCCCGCTCGAGTTGCCGCAGCATCCGCTGTACCGCGCGGGCGGTTTCGAGCGGCTTTTCCATCGGATAAAGATGACTGCCCTCGATCCATTCGACATGGCCGCCGGTCGCGCGGCGCGTCGCGTCGAGACCGGCCTGGCGGATTTCCTTCGAGCGCGTGCCGGCGATAAAACCGACCGGCACCGGCGCGCCGCGCGCGAGCCGCGCACCGAGCGTGTGCGGCAGCGTCCGGTAGATCTGGTATTCGGTGCGGCGGTCGAACGCGAGCGCGCGAGCGCCGTCGGGCGAAGTCTGCGGAATGCCGAAGTCGATGTAGTCGGACAGCATGCGTTCGTCCCAGCGCGCGAACGCGGGCTTCGAGTGAAAGTGCCGCCACGCTTCGTCGCGGCTCGTCCAGTGGGTGCGCCGCGTGCGCGTCGCGGCGGCGGGCGAGAGCCGCTCGTCGAGCCCGGTCCATTGCGACACGCGCAGCATGCTGCTGCGCCAGCCGGCGATCACCGGCGAGTCGAGCATCACGACGCCCCTCACCCACTGCGGCCGCTTCAGCGCCGCCATCAACGACAGATAGCCGCCGAGCGAGTGCCCGACGAGCCACACCGGCTGCTCATACGCGCGGCCGATGTCGTCGAGCAACTGCTCGACCAGATGCGGCCAGTCCTGCGTGACGGGAAAACGTGCGTCGTGGCCAATCCGTTCGATATAGCGCACCTCGTAATCGTCGGAGAGTTCGGCGAAGATCGTCCGGTAGGTCGACGCCGGAAAGCCGTTCGCGTGCGAGAAATGAATGATGTTTTTCAAATGCGGCTATCTCCGTTCTGTTTTTTGCGTGCGCCTTTGATGGGTGCTTGTGCATGCAGGTCTGCGTACGCGTCGTGCCCGCTCCGGCATGCATCCTTGCCCGCGTTTTTTTCCGTGCTTGCCCGCTCTTCCATGTTCATCGATCCGTCACGCGATCAGCGGTCCATCCAGTAACGGCGCTGCGTGTCGCGATAGCGCTCCAGTGTGAGCGCGGCGCCATCCGCGCCGGGATCGACGTCCACGCGCACCGCGCCGTCCCAGTCGCTGCGCGCGAGTTCGATACGGCGCGCGTTGTAGCGTTCGAACACGCCCACGTCCGGATGATGAAAGCGATTTTCGTAGCCTACCTGAAATAACGCGATGGCCGGGTCGATAGAGTCGAGGAATGGCTCGGTCGACGACGTCCTGCTGCCATGGTGCGGCACCACGAGCACCTGCGCGCGCAACGCACCGCGATCGCGCGCGAGCAGCGCACGCTCGGCGGGCGCCTCGATGTCGGCGCTCAGCAAGGCCGCGACGCGCGGCGCGCCGGCATTCGCATCGCCGCCGGCTCGCGCGGCCTGCCCGCTCGCGGCGCCCGGCTGCGTGCTGACGCGCAGCACGCAGCAATGCTCGTTCGGCCTGCCGCGCAGCGGCCCGGCGTCCGGCCACAGCAGCGAGAATTCGACGCCGTCCCATTGCCAGCGCTGCCCCGCCGCGCACGGCAGCGTCTGCGCGCCGCGTTGTCGCGCGTGGGTCCAGAGCGCGTGGTCCGGCGCCAGCGCGGCCACCATCTGACGCACTTCGATCGTGTCGAGCACGGCACGCGCGCCACCGGAATGATCGGAGTCGGCGTGGCTGACGATCAGCGTGTCGAGCGCCGTCACGCCTTGCGCCTGCAGGAACGGCACGACCACGCGCTCGCCCGCGTGGGTCGACTCCGGGCCGGGCCCGGCATCGAACAGCAACGCATGATGCGCGGTTTGCACGAGCACCGACGTGCCCTGTCCGACGTCGAGCGCCGTCAGACGGAACGCCCCCGATGGCGAGGCCAGCGCCCCGTCCGCGCCCGGCACCAGCAGCGGCAGCCACGTCAGCGGCGCGGCCCAGCGCAGCGGCCAGCCGCGCGGCGCGAGACACCAGAGCACGCCGGCCGCCGCCGCGGCGAGCGCCCATGCATTCGGCTGCGGCAGCCACCAGAGCGTCCAGCGAGGGCCGCACAGGTCTGTCAGCAGTTGCAGGCCAGCCGCCATTAGCTCGAATAGCGCGTGCGACGCACGCCACGCGAATGCATCGAGCGGCGCGGGCAACACCACGCCCGCGAGCACCGCCGGCGTGACCAGCACGCTCACCCATGGAATCGCGAACGCATTCGCGAGCGGACCGCTCAGCGGTATCTGCGAGAACCAGTAGACGGTAAGCGGCGCGAGCGCGACCGTCACCGCGAACTGCACGTGCGTGGCGTCGCGCAGCCGTTCGGCGAGCGCGCGAAGATGCCGGATCCACCCGGTGCGCCACGCCTGAAACCTGGTTCGCGTGTCATTGCGCTCATCGTCCTCGGCGGCGTGAAGCGGCTGACGCTTCCGCCCACGTGGCCGTCCCGAGATCGCGAACAGAATCGCCCCGACCGCGCCGAACGACAGCCAGAACCCCGCCGACACCACCGCCCATGGATCGATCAGCAGCACGAGCCCGAGCGCCCACGCAAGGACCGTCGAACGCGCGAGCTGACGCCCGCCGACGAATGCGAGCGCGACGACCAGCGCCATCCACAGCGTGCGCTGCGCCGGCACGTTGAAACCGGCGAGCGCGGCATGCAGCGCGGCGAACAACGCGCCGGCCGTCACGCCGACGATCTGCGCGGGCAGCCGCAACGGCCAGTTGCGGCCGAGCCACCCCGAGCGCCGCCACACCGCGGCCGCGAGCCAGCCGGCAAGACCCGCGACGAAGCCGATATGCAAGCCCGAAATCGCCACCAGATGACTCGTGCCGGTGCCGCGCATCAATTGCCAGTCGGCGGCGCTGACGTCGTCCTGCGCGCCGATCGCGAGCGCGACGACGATCCCCCGATGCGGCGCAGCGGCGAGCACCGTGTCGATCCGCGCGCGCAACGCGGCGCGCCAGCGGTCGATCAGCACGGCGAAGCCACGCGCATGACCGGCTAGACGCACCGCGTGTTCCGGCACGCTCACGTAGCCGGTCGCCCGTACGTTGCGCGCGAGCAGATTTGCTTCGGCATCGCGCACGCCGAAGTTCGCATTGCCGTGCGGCCGCCTGAGCCGCATGGTCAGGCGCCAGCGCTCGCCCGGCTCGAGTATCGGCACGGGGGTGTCACGAGCGATCCACGACAACTGGATCACGCGCGGGAACCCGGCGAGTCGGGCGTCGTTATGCTCGACCTCGAACAGAAAACGCGCGCTCTCATCGTGCCGCGACGGCAAACCCTTGATGCTGCCGACGACCTCGATATCGCGCCCTTCCCATGCGTGCGGCAGACTCACCGCGAGTCGCGTCTGCGCGCGCATCGCCGCATAGCCGAAACCGACGCAGATCGCCGCGCACCATACGGCGCCCCAGCCGGCCATCCGCCGCGCACGCACGTCGTACCGCACGCGCCGGACGCGGCGCGCGAGCGAACCCGCGGCCCCGCTTTGCTCACGTTCGTGCGCAAAAAAAGCCGCATCGCCGCGCAGGCCCCACACCGCGACGCCCAACGCCGCGCCCGCACCCAGCACCAAGGCCCACCAGCCGGCCGCTTGCGGCAACGCCGCCTGCCGCTGCAGCCAGATCACACCCAACGCAAAACCGCACCACACTGCCCGCATTCGCCCTCCGCACCGCGGCGCCGGACGTTGTCACGCGCGCGAACAGGCAGCAACGAGCCCGCCGGGCGTGGGTGTCGCCCGACGCGAACAACCAGGACCAACGGGATCGATTATGCAGAGGAAAGCGCGAGTCGCGGCAGCGCGGCGAGCGCGTTAGCCGTTGTGCCTAGGGCGGCTGCGTCGGAAGTGACACCGCGCAGTTGCGCGAGGCTCGCGCCGATCGCGGGAATCTGTTCGGGAGAATTGCGCTGCTTGTACATCCACGACGGCGCGATGTCCGGCGCGTCGGTTTCGACGACCAGCGCGTCGAACGGCAACTGTTCGGCAAGACGCCGGATCTGCCGCGCGCGCTCGAACGTCAGGTTGCCGCCGAAGCCGAGATGCAACCCCTGGTCGATATATGCCCGAGCCTGCTGGAAACTGCCGTTGAACGCATGCGCGATGCCGCGATGGATCTGATGCCGCCGCAGCCCCTTGATCACCTGATCCTGCGATTTGCGCACGTGGCAGATCACCGGCAGATCGAATTCGCGCGCGAGCTGCAACTGGCCGTTGTAGAAGAATTGCTGACGCGCGTCGTCGAGACCTTCGACGAAATAGTCGAGCCCGATCTCGCCGATGCCGACGAAGCGCGGATCGTCGAGGCTCGCCTCGATCTCCATGCGCAGCAGGTCGAGATCGCCGTCGGCGGCGCCGGGCGTGAAAAGCGGATGAATGCCGAGCGCGTACGCGCCGCCGTCGACGCGATGCGCGAGCTCGCGCACCGCCGCGAAGTTCTGGCGCCCGATCGCCGGAATCACGATACGCGTGACGCCGGCGCGACGCGCCGCCGTCGCGACCGCGTCACGGTCGGCGTCGAACTCCGAAGCGTCGAGATGGCAGTGCGTATCGATCCACATTGGTTGTCTCGCCAAGGCCGGGCGGGCCATGCCGGTGCGCCACGGTTCGTCGTGATCCGCCTCGGGCCGCCATAGTCAGTGCCGGCCTGCAACGGGCATGCCTGCCGGCCGCCCGCATCACCATCCTCGAGCCGTCGCTCAGACCGGCACCGGCGGCTCTTCGTGCAGCACGCCGTCGCGCAGCCGCATGATGCGGTCGCAGCGCCCCGCCAGTTCCGGGTCGTGCGTGACGATCACGAAGCTCGTTTCGAGCGTGCGCGACAGTTCGAGCATCAGGTTGAACACGGTATCGGCGGTGCCCCCGTCGAGGTTGCCGGTCGGCTCGTCGGCGAGCACGCAGGCGGGCTTCGTGACCAGCGCGCGCGCGATGGCGACACGCTGGCGCTCGCCGCCCGACAGCTCGCCCGGCCGATGCCTCGCGCGATGTCCCATGCCGACGCTCTCCAGCACCGCGAGCGCTTCGCGGCGCGCGACCTCGGTCGTCTCGCGGCGAATCCGCAGCGGCATCGCGACATTGTCGAGCGCGGAAAACTCCGGCAGCAGATGGTGAAACTGATACACGAAACCGAGCGCGCGATTGCGCAAATCGTTGCGCTCGCGCTCGGAGAGCTCCGTGAACGGCTTGCCGAGCACCGATACCTGGCCCGCGCTCGGCTCGTCGAGGCCGCCGAGCACATGCAGGAGCGTGCTCTTGCCCGACCCCGACGCGCCGACGATCGCGAGCTTCTCGCCGCGCCGCACGTTCAGTTGCGCGTTGTTGAGCACCGGCACATTCAGGCCACCCTGCACGAACGCCTTGGAAATGCCGGTTGCTTCCAGCACGTATGGATACGACGCGGGGTCCTGAGCGCTCATGGAGGAATCGGTGGAAGGATTGGCGAGGCGGTCATTCATAGCGCAAGGCCTCCGCCGGACGGACTTTCGCGCCGCGCCAGCTCGGATAGAGCGTCGCCAGCGCCGACAGCGCGAACGCGATGATACCGATGCGCGCGACGTCGGACGGCACCAGCTCGGACGGCAGCTCGCTGATGAAGTACACCGACGGCGGCAGGAACTGCACGCCGAACAGATGCTCGATCATCGGCACGAGCCACGGAATGCTCCACGCGATCAGGCAGCCGAGCGCGACGCCGAGCGCCGTGCCGATGAAGCCGATCGTCACGCCCTGCACGACGAAAATTTTCATGATCGAGCCGGGCTGCGCGCCGAGCGTGCGCAGGATTGCAATATCGGCCTGCTTGTTGGTGACGGTCATCACCAGCGACGACACCAGATTGAACGCCGCGACCGCGATGATCAGCGTGAGGATGATGAACATCATGCGCTTTTCGATCTGCACCGCCGAGAACCACGTCTTGTTCTGCTGGGTCCAGTCGCGGATGTACAGGTCGCCCGACAGGCTGTGCGCGAGCTGGCGCGCGACCTCGGGCGCGCGCTGCATGTCGGTAAGGCGCAGCCGCACGCCGGTCGGCGCGGGCAGGCGGAACAACGCCTGCGCATCCTTGATGTTGATCAGCGCGAGCGTGCTGTCGTATTCGTAATGGCCCGACTCGAAGATGCCGACCACCGTGAACTGCTTCAGGCGCGGCAGCATGCCGGCCGGCGTGATCGTGCCTTCGGGCGCGACGAGCGTGATCTTGTCGTTCAACTGCACGCCGAGACTGGCGGCGAGGTCCGCGCCGAGCACGATGCCGAAGTCGCCGGGCGTGAGATCGGTCAGCTTGCCGCCCTTCATTTCCTTGCCGATGTCGGACACTTCCGGCTCGAGCGTCGGCTCGATCCCGCGCAGCGCGACGCCGCTCACCGCGTCCTGGCGCGTGAGCAGCGCCTGCGCGTCGACATAGGGGGCCGCGCCGATCACTTCCTTGTTCTGGCGCGCCTCTTTGGCGGTCAGTTGCCAGTCGGGCATCGAGCCGGTCGGCGAAAAGATCTCCACGTGCGCGAGCACCGACAGCATGCGATCGCGCACCTCCTTCTGGAAGCCGTTCATCACCGACAGCACGACGATCAGCGCCGCGACGCCCAGCGCGATGCCCGACATCGACACCAGCGCGATGAACGAAATAAAGCCGTTACCGGTCGTGCGTTTGCCGGCGCGCGTGTAGCGCCAGCCAATCTGCCATTCGTAGGGAAATTTCAAGCGAATCCTTTTCTGCGTTCTTCGACTGTGTGCTGGGCGCGGCGGGTGCCAGGCGCCCGCCTACCGTGTGGTGCGGCCCGAGCGTCGTGATCGTTGGGCTCGTGGCGGCGCGGATCGTTCCACGCGGGGAAGGAATGCCGCCGTCCGATCCGGCGCCTGCGCCGATCAAGCGCGAAGTTTGCCACACAATCCCGCCGGCTCGCGCAACGGCCGTGCGGACCCGGGTTGCGGCGTGGGGACCGCCGCGCCCCCATGCCGCGGGTCGAAATACCCGCACGCTTTGCCCTACAATGCGCAGCATCATGCCTGCCGACCGCCTCCACCTTCTGCTGCCCTTCGCGCTGCCCGCCGCGGCCGACGCTTCCACCGCCCTTCACGACATCCGGAGTCCGGCCCTCGACCGGCTGATCGCCCGCGCGACGCTCGTCGAACGCGTGATCGGCGAGGATTTCCAGCGCACGCTGCCGCACGAGCGCTGGGTGGCCCGGCAGTTCGGCGCGCTGCCCGACGGCGCGACGGGCGCCGCCGATGAAGCCCCGCTCGCGCCCTACATGCTGCGCGCCGACGGCGGCGAGCCCGGCAGCGCGACATGGGCCTGCGTGCAGCCGGTCCACGTGCGTATCGCGCACGACCATCTGGTGCTGATCGATCCCGCATCGCTCGAGCTGTCCGACGACGAAGCGGGCACGCTGCTCGCGGTCGCGCGTCCGCTGATCGAGGAACTCGGCGTGCGCATCGAGGCGCCGAAGCCGACCCGCTGGTATCTGTCGAGCGACGGCTTCGGCACGCTCGCGGGCGCGTCGCCGCTGCGCGCGAGCGGCCGCAACATCGAGATCTGGCTGCCGCACGAAGCGCATTCGGGCAAGCGCTCGCGCGCGTGGATGAAGCTGCAGAACGAAGTGCAGATGGCATGGTTCGAGCACCCGGTCAACGAAGCGCGCGAGGCGCGCGGGCTGCCGGCCGTCAACTCGATCTGGTTTCACGCGCAAGGCGTCGCGCGGCCGGTGCGCAGTCCGTTCACGCGTGTGCTCTCCGATGCCGCCGCGACGCGCGGTCTCGCGATGAGCGCGGGACTCGCGCCGGGCACGCCGCCGGCTTCATTTAGCGAACTGGCGGCCGCATTGCGCGGAACGGCGGAAGGCAACACCAGCAGTAACGGCGGCACACTCGTCGAACTCGACCCGTTCTCCGCGCCCTACATCGAACAGGACTGGGCGCGCTGGAACAGCGCATTCGCCGCGCTGCAAACCGACTGGTTCGAACCCGCGCTCGCGGCGCTGCAATCCGGCGAGCTCGCCGCACTCGGCCTGACGCTGTGCGGCGACACCGGCTCGGTGACGCTCGACGTCACGCGCGGCGACCTGCGCAAATTCTGGCGGCGGCGCGTGCTGGCCTCGCTCTTCATCGAATGATCCACGGCCCCTCCGCATGACCCGAATCGTTACGCGCCCCTGCTCTCCCGTCGACGCCGAAGTGCTCACCCGCCACGGCCTGCACCCGGTGCTCGCGCGCCTGTATGCGTCGCGCGGCGTCTGTCTGCCCGACGAAATCGAAACCGGCCTCGCGCGGCTCGTGCCGCCCGCCGGGCTGAAGGGCTGCGACGCCGCCGCTGCGCTGCTCGCCGATGCGATCCAGCAGCAGCGCCGCATGCTGGTCGTCGCCGACTACGACTGCGACGGCGCGACCGCCTGCGCGGTCGCGGTGCGCGGGCTGCGCATGTTCGGCGGCCGCGTCGATTACCTGGTGCCGAACCGTATGGAGCACGGCTACGGGCTCACCCCGGACATCGTCGCGCTCGCGGCGCGCGGCGCGGCCGGCAAGCCCGATCTGCTGATCACGGTCGACAACGGCATCGCGAGCGTCGACGGCGTCGACGCAGCCAACGCGCTCGGCATCGACGTGCTCGTCACCGACCACCATCTGCCGGGCGACGAGCTGCCCGCCGCGCGCGCGATCGTCAATCCGAACCAGCCGGGCTGCACGTTCCCGAGCAAGTGCATCGCCGGGGTCGGCGTGATGTTCTATGTACTGCTCGCGCTGCGCGCCGAATTGCGCCGCCGTCGCGCATTCGGCGACGCGCTGCCCGAGCCGCGCCTCGACGGCCTGCTCGATCTGGTCGCGCTCGGCACCGTCGCCGACGTCGTCAGGCTCGACGGCAACAACCGCGTGCTGGTCGCGCAAGGCCTGCAGCGCATCCGCCGTGGCCGCATGCAGCCCGGCATCGCGGCGCTCTTTCGCGCCGCCGCGCGCGACGCGCGCAACGCGTCCGGCTTCGACCTCGGCTTCGCGCTCGGCCCGCGCCTGAACGCGGCGGGACGGCTGTCGGACATGTCGCTCGGCATCGAATGCCTGACCACCGACGACGTCGGCCGCGCCTGGGAACTCGCGCAGCAGCTCGACGCGATGAACCGCGAGCGCCGCGAAATCGAAGCCGGCATGCAGCAGCAGGCGCTCGACGACCTCGCGACGATCGACCCGGACGGCACGACCACAATCACGCTGTTCAATCCGGGCTGGCATCAGGGCGTGATCGGCATCGTCGCCGGGCGGCTCAAGGAAAAATTCCACCGGCCGTCGTTCACGTTCGCGCCCGCCGACGACAGCGGCGTGCTCGTCAGGGGCTCGGGCCGCTCGATCGCGGGCTTCCATCTGCGCGACGCGCTCGATCTGATCTCGAAGCGCGAGCCGGACCTGATCGTCAAGTTCGGCGGTCACGCGATGGCCGCCGGACTGACGATCGCCGCCGCCGACGTACCGCGTTTCACCGCCGCGTTCGAAGCGGTCGGCCGCGAATGGCTGTCCGAGGAAGCGCTCGCGCGCACGGTCGAGACCGACGGCGAGCTCGAGGACGCGTACTTCACGCCGCAATTCGTCGAGATGCTCGACGCGGCCGTCTGGGGCCAGGGCTTTCCGGCGCCGGTGTTTTCGGGCGAATTCGAGATTGCGTCGCAGGCGCTCGTGAAGGACAAGCACCTGAAGCTGCAACTGCTGCGCGGCCGTCAGCGCTTCAGCGCGATCTGGTTCAACCACACCGACACGCTGCCCGCGCGCACGACCGTCGCGTACCGGCTCGCGAGCGATACCTGGAACGGCGTGTCGCGGGTGCAGTTGATCGTCGAGCATGCGATGAGCTGAGGCAGCACCGCCAACGCGTCGAAAATCTCCGCAAAATCAACCGCGAACACGCGCCGGATCGCCCGCGAGGCTCCGGCGCGACGTGCCGATCGGCTATAATTTCTGCTTTTTACGAAGCTATAAAGATCGACATGGAAGCGGAACGTCTCAACGCGATCGAAGCCTCTCTGGCCGACCTGCGCAAGCGCGCGGACGACCTACGGGGGTATCTTTGACTACGACGACAAAGCACTGCGTCTAATCGAAGTCAACCGGGAACTCGAAGACCCGGACGTCTGGAACGACTCGAAACACGCCCAGGCACTCGGTAAGGAAAAGAAGCTGCTCGACGACACGGTCGGCAAGCTCACGTCGATCACGAACGACGTGCGCGATGCGCAGGACCTGTTCGAGATGGCTCGCGAAGAAGGCGACGACGACACGCTCGTCGCCTGCGAGGGCGACGCGCAAGCGATCGAAGCGCGCGTCGCCGACATGGAATTCCGCCGGATGTTCGCGAATCCGGCCGACCCCAACAACGCGTTTCTCGACATCCAGGCCGGCGCCGGCGGCACCGAGGCGTGCGACTGGGCGTCGATGCTGCTGCGCCAGTATCTGCGCTACTGCGAGCGCAAGGGCTTCAAGACCGAGGTGCTCGAGCAGACCGACGGCGACGTCGCCGGCATCAAGAACGCGACGATCAAGATCGAAGGCGAATACGCATACGGCTTTCTGCGCACCGAAACCGGCGTGCACCGGCTGGTGCGCAAATCGCCGTTCGACTCGTCGGGCGGCCGTCATACGTCGTTCTCGTCGGTGTTCGTGTACCCGGAAATCGACGACTCGATCGAAGTCGACATCAATCCGGCCGATCTGCGCATCGACACGTACCGTGCTTCGGGCGCGGGCGGTCAGCACATCAACAAGACCGACTCCGCGGTGCGGATCACGCACATGCCGTCGGGTATCGTCGTGCAGTGCCAGAACGACCGCTCGCAACACCGCAACCGCGCCGAAGCGATGGCGATGCTGAAATCGCGCCTGTACGAAGCGGAAATCCGCAAGCGTCAGGCCGAGCAGGACAAGCTCGAAGCCGGCAAGACCGATGTGGGCTGGGGCCATCAGATCCGCTCGTACGTGCTGGACAACAGCCGCATCAAGGATCTGCGCACCAACGTCGAAATCAGCAACACGAAGAGCGTGCTCGACGGCGATCTCGATCCGTTCATCAGCGCGAGCCTGAAACAGGGCGTCTAGGCGCGGCCCGCACGGGGCGCGCCGCTTTTGCGCTCTCGCCGCCTGTGCCTGTTGCCTCATTTTTGCCGCCCGAGGTTTTTACACTCACTGACTGGCCTCCCGCACGCGAAGCAACCCGCCGCGAGCCATCGAATACCAAATCATCATGACCGAACCGACCCAGCCGAATGCGGCCCAGCCGAATGCCGCGCCCGTCGCGCCCGAAGCGGACGACAACAAGATCATCGCCGAGCGCCGCGAAAAGCTGCGCGAGCTGCGTGAGCAGGGCGTCGCCTATCCGAACGATTTCCGTCCCACGCACCACGCCGAAGAGCTGCAAGAGCAGTACGAGCACGCCGACAAGGAAGCACTCGAAGCGAATCCGCTCGAGGTCGCGATCGCCGGCCGCATGATGCTCAAGCGCGTGATGGGCAAGGCCAGCTTCGCGACCGTGCGCGACGGGTCGGGTCAGATCCAGTTCTTCATCACGCCGGCCGACGTCGGCCAGGAAACCTACGACGCGTTCAAGAAATGGGACATGGGCGACATCGTCGCGGCGCGCGGCGTGCTGTTTCGCACCAACAAGGGCGAGCTGTCGGTGCGCTGCACCGAGCTGCGTCTGCTGTCGAAGTCGCTGCGCCCGCTGCCGGACAAGTTCCATGGTCTCGCCGACCAGGAAATGAAGTACCGCCAGCGCTACGTCGACCTGATCGTCACGCCGGAAACGCGCCGCACGTTCATCGCGCGCACCAAGGCGATCGCGTCGGTTCGCAATTTCATGGCCAAGGCCGACTTCATGGAAGTCGAAACGCCGATGCTGCACCCGATTCCGGGCGGCGCGGCGGCCAAGCCGTTCGCCACGCACCACAACGCGCTCGACATGCAGATGTTCCTGCGTATCGCGCCGGAGCTGTATCTGAAGCGCCTGGTGGTGGGCGGCTTCGAGCGCGTGTTCGAGATCAACCGTAACTTCCGCAACGAGGGCGTGTCCGTGCGCCACAACCCGGAATTCACGATGATCGAGTTCTACGCTGCCTACACCGACTACAAGTGGATCATGGACTTCACCGAGCAACTGATCCGCCAGGCGGCGATCGACGCGCTCGGCACCGCCACCATCACCTATCAGGGTCGCGAGCTCGATCTGTCGAAGCCGTTCCATCGCCTCACGATCACCCAGGCGATCCAGAAGTACGCGCCGCAGTACACGAACGCACAACTCGCCGACAGCGAATTCCTGCGCGCGGAGCTGAAGAAGTTCGGCGTCGACGCGTCGCAACCGCAATTCCTGAACGCGGGCGTCGGCGCGCTGCAACTGGCGCTCTTCGAAGAAACCGCCGAGTCGCAGTTGTGGGAGCCGACCTATATCATCGACTACCCGATCGAAGTGTCGCCGCTCGCGCGCGCGTCGGACAAATTCGACGGCATCACCGAGCGCTTCGAGCTGTTCATCACCGGCCGCGAAATCGCCAACGGCTTCTCGGAGCTCAACGATCCGGAAGACCAGGCCGCGCGCTTCAGGAAGCAGGTCGACCAGAAGGATGCCGGGGACGAAGAAGCGATGTACTACGACGCGGACTACATCCGCGCGCTCGAATACGGCATGCCGCCGGCGGGCGGCTGCGGGATCGGCATCGACCGTCTCGTGATGATGCTGACCGACAGCCCGAGCATCCGCGACGTGATCCTGTTCCCGCATCTGCGTCGTGAGGACTGAGCGTCGTTCGCTGATCGCCGCCGATCGTTGCGCTCGCGCGTAATGGATGTGCTGGAGAAACCGCCCGGCCCAGTTCAGGGGCGGGCGTTTTTTATTTCGAGGGCTTTTGCGGACTTCGTTGCGGACTTCGGCCTGCGCTCCGCGCACCACCCGGGATCGTTTTCTGCCATCGAGCGTTTGTAACCAGCAGTAAAAGCTGCACGATCGCGCGCGAGCCCGCCGGTGGCCCTGCTTCCCGAATCTTGCGGCGTGCAAGGCGCGCCGCACGCAGGGCCGTGACGCGAGCCTGATGCCATCGCTGCACCGGTTACAAATTGAAACGCTGCCCCGATCGAATTGCCCGACACTCGGTCTCATAAGGAGTCGGCTGGTGTCGGCTCGGCCAGAAACGGAGGCCAAAAATGGACAACCCTACTCAATATTCGCAGCAACGTCGTCTTCATCCGCTGATCGCGGTCGCCGCCGGCGCGGTGCTGATCGCGAGCCTCGTCGCCACCGCGGCGATCACCGGCGTGTTCCCGAAAGCGTCGAGCAACGGCGCGCAGAACGACCAGACTCAGGCCGCGCAGGTCGCGACCCAACAGCCCGGCGTCGTCGACTCGGCTGCCCCGGTCAATCCGTCCGCGCAGCAGCAGGCGGCGCAAGAGCAGGCGCAGGTTCAGCAACCAGCGCAACCCGCTCCCGCTCCGGCACAGCAGCAACAATATGCGCAGCAGCCGCAGGCACAGGCCGCGCCGCAACCGGCGCCGCAAGCTCCGCCGCAGTACGCGCAACAGCCAGCAGCGCCACAACCCGCTTATTGCTCGACCTGTGGCACGGTCGTCGCGATTTCGGCGGTGCGTCATGAAGGGCATGGCACCGGGATCGGCGCGGTCGGCGGCGCCGTGGCCGGCGGCGTAGTCGGCAACCAGTTCGGCGCCGGCGGTGGCCGTACCGCGATGACGCTGCTCGGCGCGCTCGGCGGCGGGCTCGCCGGCAACTCGGTCGAAAAGCACCTGCGCAGCACGACGTCGTATTCGGTGCGCGTGCGAATGGAAAGCGGCAAGACCCGCTACTTCACGTATCACGAAGCGCCGCCGTTCCAGGACGGCCAGCGCGTGCGCGTCGAGAACGGCGGACTGGTCGCGGACTAACGATCAAAGTCAGCACCTGCCGCTTTCCTGCGGGAATAAAAAAGGCGATTCCAATGGAATCGCCTTTTTCTTGTCAGTCTCGCGGAACCGCGAAGCCGCGCTCAGTAGTCCGCGTCTTCGATCCACGCTGCCTGAATCGCTTCGAGAATCTTTTCGTTCGAGCGGTTCGGGTCGTCGTCGAACCCTTCCAGTTCGGTCACCCAGCGATGCAGGTCGGTGAAACGCACCTGCTGCGGATCGACGTCCTGATGCTTGTCCGTCAGCGCCATCGCGATGTCTTGCGTATCGGTCCACTTCATGGCTGCGCCCTCCTGTTAGTGGTTTTCCTTCGCGTGATTGATAGAGTAACGCGGAATTTCGACGACCAGATCCTGCTCGTCCGGCACGATCGCCTGACACGACAGACGCGAAGCCGGTTCGAGCCCCCACGCCTTGTCCAGCAGATCGTCCTCGTTTTCCCCCGATGGCGTCAAGGCGGCGAAACCCTCACGCACGATCACGTGACAGGTCGTGCACGCGCAGGACTTCTCGCATGCGTGCTCGATTTCGATACCGTTATCGAGCAGGTTGTCGCAGATGCTCTTGCCGGGAACGGCGTCGATCACCGCGCCTTCCGGGCACAGTTCGACGTGAGGCAGTACAACGATTTGAGGCATACAGTTTCCGTTTGGGTCTGAGGCACGACGGCTGCCAGCAATGCCGCGTGCAGGCTCCGTACCATTTTAGTGGCGCCGTACGGACTTTTTAAGTCCGCGCGGCGCTCAGATCTCGTCGAGCTTGCGGCCCGACAGCGCGCGGCGAATGCCCTTGTTCATGCGGCGCGCGGCGAATTCGTCGGTGCCTTCGGCGAGCGCTTTCGTGGCGGCTTCGATCGCGCCGGCGTCGTCGCTTTGCGCAACGTTGCGCAGCGCGGCGAGCAGCGCATCGAGCGCGGCGCGTTCGCCGTCGTCGAGCAGTTCGGCATCGGCGGCAAGCGCCGCGTCGGTCGCTTCGACCAGACGCTGCGCCTCGACCTGCGCCTCGCGCAACGCGCGCGCGCGCATGTCGATTTCGGCGGTCGAGAAACTGTCTTCGAGCATGCGCGCGATGTCGTCATCGGCGAGGCCGTAGGACGGCTTGACCACGACCGACGCCTCGACGCCCGAGCCCAGCTCGCGCGCGAACACGGACAACAGGCCGTCCGCATCGACCTGGTAGGTCACGCGGATGCGTGCCGCGCCGGCGGCCATCGGCGGAATGCCGCGCAGCTCGAAGCGCGCGAGCGAGCGGCAATCGCTGACGAGCTCGCGCTCGCCTTGCACGACGTGAATCGCCATCGCCGTCTGACCGTCCTTGAAGGTCGTGAAATCCTGCGCGCGCGCGACCGGAATCGTCGAATTGCGCGGGATGATCTTCTCGGTGAGGCCACCCATCGTTTCGACGCCGAGCGACAGCGGGATCACGTCGAGCAGCAGCCAGTCGTCACCCTCCGCGCCGCGGTTGCCGGCGAGCAGATCGGCCTGGATTGCCGCGCCGAGCGCGACGACCTGATCGGGATCGAGATTGACGAGCGGCGGCTGGCCGAAGAACGCCTCGACCGCGCGGCGGATCACCGGCATGCGCGTCGCGCCGCCGACCAGCACGACGCCCTTGACCTCCTTCGTCGTGATCTTCGCGTCGCGCAGTGCTTTTTTCGTCGGCCCCAGCGTGCGCTGGACCAGCGCCTGCGTGAGGGTCTCGAACGTGGCTTCGTCGATCGTCAGATCGAGCGCGGTGCCGTTCGACAGCGTCGCCTTGAGCGTAGCCTGCGGCGCGCTCGACAGCGCCTCCTTGGCGTCGCGCACGCTATCGAGCAGCAGGCGCACGTCCTGCGGAACGAGGGTTTGCGGTGCGATGCCGGCCTGTTCGAGCACGTGGCGATACAGCGCGTGATCGAAATCGTCGCCGCCGAGCGCGGAATCGCCGCCCGCCGCAAGCACCTCGAACACGCCCTTCGTGAGCTTGAGGATCGACAGATCGAAGGTACCGCCGCCGAGGTCGTAGACCGCGTACAGTCCCTCGGAACCGTTGTCGAGACCGTAGGCGATCGCCGCCGCGGTCGGCTCGTTCAGCAGACGCAGCACGTTCAGGCCGGCGAGATGCGCGGCGTCCTTGGTCGCCTGGCGCTGCGCTTCGTCGAAATAGGCGGGCACCGTGATGACCGCGCCGACCAGCTCGTCGCCAAGCGTGTCTTCGGCGCGCTGGCGCAGCGTCGCGAGAATTTCGGCGGAAACTTCGACCGGGCTCTTCACTCCGTCGACGGTGCGGATCTGCACCATGCCGGGCGCGTCGACGAAATCGTATGGCGCGTTTTCGGCGCCCTCCACTTCGGCCTTGCCGCGGCCCATGAAGCGCTTGACCGACACGATCGTGTTGCGCGGATCGCTCGCGGCTTCGGCCTTCGCCTTGCGGCCGATGCGGCGGCCGCCCTGTTCCAGGTAGCGCACCACCGAGGGCAGCAACACATGCCCGTCTTCGTCGGGCAGCACATCGGGCACGCCGCTGCGCACGGCGGCGACGAGAGAGTTGGTGGTGCCGAGATCGATACCGACCGCCAGACGCCGCTGATGAGGCGCCGGCGCCATGCCGGGTTCGGAGATTTGCAGTAAGGCCATCTGGATCTTCTCGGGGACGTTGTGCCCCGTCCTGAATGTTCGCGTTGCTGGGGGTGATACCGCGGCTTCCTGCCGCTCTGGTTTTTTTCTGCTGCTTCCTGTCTCATCGACCAAACCGGGCTAGCCTTCGAGCCGCTCGATCTGCGCGCCGATTTCCGACGCGACACGCTCGATGAACATCAACTGCCGCACCGCCTCGCCCGCCGCCTGATTCGCGCCGCTGTCGAGCGATGCGCCGAGCTTGTCGAAACGCTGGCGCTCTTCGTCGCGCAGTTCGGCAAGCAGTGCATCGAGCGCCTCGACGTTCTTCGCCGCGGCTGCGTCCTCGATGCTTTCGCGCCACTCCATCTGCTGCATCAGGAACACCGGCTCCATCGCTGTGTTGTTCTCCGCGCCGACGTCGATGCCACGCAGCGACAACAGATAGGTTGCGCGCCTGAGCGGATCGCGCAGCGTCTGATACGCCTCGTTCGCGCGCGTCGCCCATTGCATCGCGATGCGCTTCTGCGCGTCGCCGGCCGCCGCGAAGCGGTCCGGGTGCACCTGTGCCTGCACGGTGCGGTATGCGTGATCGAGCGCATCGACGTCGAGCGCGAATTGCGCCGGCAGACCGAACAGGTCGAAGTGGCTGTCGTTCAGCGAGGCCATCGGATTAAAAGTCCGTTGAGGTAAGCGCACCGGAGTGCAAGTCCAGGAACACGGTCTGCAAGCGTTGGACCGATTCGGCCGCCGCAATCAGTCGCCGCGGATCAAACTAAAAAGGCGGCACGCGCCGCCTTTGGTCCGCCGCACGCGGAAAGTGCCGAATCTATACGCGGAACGACTCGCCGCAGCCGCATTCGTCCTTCACGTTCGGGTTGTTGAACTTGAAGCCTTCGTTCAAACCTTCGCGCGCGAAGTCGAGCTCGGTACCGTCGATATAAGCGAGGCTCTTCGGATCCACGATGATCTTCACGCCGCTGCTTTCGAACACCTGATCTTCGGGCGCGAGTTCATCCACGTACTCGAGCTTGTAGGCAAGGCCCGAGCAACCAGTGGTACGCACGCCGAGGCGCAACCCGATGCCTTTACCGCGGCGGGTCAGATACTTCTGGACGTGCTGTGCTGCCTTTTCGGTCAACGTAATTGCCATAACGTTTCTCAGTTGCGAGAGTGCGTGCGCGGCGCGCGTGAACCGCGCCGCGCTTATACCGCTTCTTGCCGGATGCTCAGGCGGCCTCGCCGTCTTCGGCAACCGCTGCTTCGCCGTGGCGCTGCTTGTAGTCGGCGACCGCGGCCTTGATCGCGTCTTCCGCGAGGATCGAGCAGTGGATCTTCACCGGCGGCAGCGCCAGTTCTTCGGCGATCTGCGTGTTCTTGATCGACATTGCCTGATCGAGCGTCTTGCCCTTCACCCATTCGGTGACGAGCGAGCTCGACGCGATCGCCGAACCGCACCCATACGTCTTGAACTTCGCGTCTTCGATGATGCCGTCCGCGCCGACGCGGATCTGCAGCTTCATCACGTCGCCGCAGGCCGGCGCGCCGACCATGCCGGTACCGACCGCGTCGTCGTCCTTCGCGAAGGAACCGACGTTGCGCGGGTTTTCGTAGTGGTCGAGGACCTTGTCGCTATAAGCCATGATTACACTCCTTGATTCGTTTCAACCTGCAATCCGATGAACGTGCGATGTTCGATATCGTCCAGCCGGCGCGTCAGTGCGCGGCCCACTGGATCGTCGACAGATCGATCCCGTCCTTGTGCATTTCCCACAGCGGCGACAGCTCGCGCAGCCTGGAAATCTTCGTCTTCAGCAGGTTGATCACATAATCGACTTCCTGCTCGGTCGTGAAGCGGCCCACCGTGAAGCGGATCGAGCTGTGCGCGAGTTCGTCGTTGCGGCCGAGCGCGCGCAGCACGTACGACGGTTCCAGCGACGCCGACGTACAGGCCGAGCCCGACGACACCGCCACGTCCTTCACCGCCATGATCAGCGATTCGCCTTCGACGAAATTGAAGCTGATGTTCAGGTTGTGCGGCACGCGCTTTTCCATGTCGCCGTTCACATACACTTCTTCGATTTCCGACAGACCTTTCAGCAGCCGGTCACGCAACATGCGGATGCGTTCGTTTTCGGTCGCCATCTCTTCGCGCGCGATGCGGAATGCTTCGCCCATGCCGACGATCTGATGCGTCGCCAGCGTGCCGGAACGCATGCCGCGCTCGTGACCGCCGCCGTGCATCTGCGCTTCGATACGGACACGCGGCTTGCGGCGCACGTACAGCGCGCCGATGCCCTTCGGGCCATATGTTTTGTGCGCCGAGAACGACATCAGGTCGACTTTCAGCTTCTGCAGGTCGATCTCGACCTTGCCGGTAGCCTGCGCCGCGTCGACGTGAAAAATAATGCCCTTTTCACGCGTGATTTCACCGATCGTCTCGATGTCCTGGATCACGCCGATCTCGTTGTTAACCAACATCACCGACACCAGAATCGTGTCCGGGCGCAGTGCGGCCTTGAATGCGTCGAGGTCGATCAGACCGTCGTCCCGGACGTCCAGATACGTGACTTCGAAGCCTTCACGCTCGAGTTCGCGGCAGGTGTCGAGCACAGCCTTGTGCTCGGTTTTCACCGTGATGATGTGTTTGCCCTTGCTCTTGTAGAAGTGCGCGGCACCCTTCAAAGCGAGGTTGTCCGATTCCGTCGCGCCCGAAGTCCAGATGATTTCGCGCGGGTCGGCGTTCACGAGCGCGGCGACCTGCTCGCGCGCTTCCTCGACTGCGCGCTCCGCGTCCCAGCCGTATGCGTGGCTGCGCGAAGCGGGGTTGCCGAACTGCTCGCGCAGATACGGAATCATCTTGTCCACCACGCGCGGATCGATCGGCGTCGTAGCGCTGTAGTCCATGTAAATGGGCAGATGGAGAGAGTCGTTATTCATCAATTGCTCCGGGGGACGTCATGTGCTCTGGCTTCTGGATTCCTTGTCGGACGGCGGTGGTTTTCTCTATTTCGTACCGCGCCTCAGGAACCGGCCATGTTGAAAACGGAATTGGGCCCTTTCGGCGCCACGCGCACGGCTTCGACCGCCTGCGCGTCGTTGCGCCTGTCGCGCAGCACCGCGGGCGCGCCTTCGCGCGAGCGTTGCTGGTCGACCAGATCTTTCAGGGACACCGAATCGAGGTATTCGACCATTTTCTGGTTCAGCGTCGACCACAACTCGTGCGTCATGCAGTGGCCGTCGTGCTGCTTGGTGCCTTCGCACGTGCCCTTGCCGCCGCATTGAGTCGCGTCGAGCGGTTCGTCGACCGCGATGATGATGTCGGCCACCGTCACGTCTTCGGCACGGCGCGCCAGATTGTAGCCGCCGCCTGGTCCGCGCACGGACTCGACGATTTCATGGCGGCGCAGCTTGCCAAAAAGCTGCTCGAGATATGACAGGGAGATATGTTGGCGCTGGCTGATACCCGCAAGCGTCACCGGGCCCTGCTCCTGGCGCAGCGCCAGGTCGATCATCGCCGTGACGGCGAAACGGCCTTTCGTGGTGAGTCTCATATGGTGTGGGAACCGCAATTCTCGACAAGTTTTGTCAAGTATAAATACATGAGCGATTTAGTCAAGTATCGCGGGTGGAATTTGAGTCATTTGCTTAATGACTGCCCTGCCTGGTATCGCTTCTGCGTCCGTCGAGCGCGCGGATTCCGCCGGGACTTCACGCTAGCAACTGTGGACGCAACGCGGTGATCAGACCCCGGCAGGCCGCCTCGCACTGATCGAGCACCTGTTCGAAGCCTTCCGCTTCGCCGAAATACGGATCGACGACTTCGCGTGCGCCATGCCAGCGGCTGTCCGTTTCCGGCACGAATTCCATCAGCAGACGGATCCTGTCGCGCTGCGCGGGCGGGCAAAGCTGGCGCAGCGCGGCGACGTTGCGGTCGTCCATCGCGATCAGCAGATCGAAACGCTCGAAATCCGCAATCGTGACCTGACGGCCGCGCAACGCGCCCAACTCATATCCGCGCTGGCGTGCCGCGTGCTGCGCCCGCTCGTCGGGAGCCTCGCCGATATGCCAGTCGCCGGTGCCGGCGGAATCGATCAGGATGCGGTCCGCGAGTTTCGCTTCGTCGACGAGATGGCGCATCACGCCCTCCGCCGTCGGTGAACGGCAGATATTCCCCAGGCAGACGAAACATACGGACACAGTTTTCATCAGGAATTTTCGGGCGCTCGAAGCGCCATGCGGGGGATCGGCAGACCGAAAGCGGATGGCGCCGCGATTATACAAACCCCAACGGAATCCCGCCGGGCACGAGATAGCGTGCAAGCGTCACGGTCCGCCCCTGCGGACCGCCAGCACTCGCCGCTGCCCTGCCTGCTACGATGCCTCGGCGAGCGGCATCGCCGTGGCGGCCCGCATGGGCTTGTCCGGCAATACCGACGCGGCGTCGATCATGCCGTAGGACACAGCGCGCGCGAGTTCGGCGGTCAGATGGTCGGCGTCGAGCGGAGTCTGCGAGGCACCTGAAGCGGCGTGGCCACTCATGTGCAGACAGGCGAGTGCCGCGAGTGACACAACGATGGCCAAGGGCCAGTACACCGATATTGTCTTTTTCATGATGTCGTTTTCCGATTAGGGGGCACATGAGTTTGTAACCCACTATGCCAAATCGAAATGCTATAGGAATTGACAATCGAGAAAAACCCATCGGCGCGAGATAGATCGTTGCCTGAAACGGAACAGTCAATTGACAGTTCTTTCCTCCAACGCTCCGCAGCCCTGGCATGAAAAAGAAAACCTTACAAACATATACAAAGCAGGCGCCACGGCTGGCGATAATAGTGGTCTCATTCTTACATCAGCATTTCTTCTCACTTGCAGTGGTCCCAAAATGAAACGTCCTGCACCTCTCGCCGCCCTCGCGCTCGCCGTCCTGCTCGGCGGCTGCGCGGTCTACCCAGACGGCACGCCAATGTACGGCAACGGATATAGCGGCTACGAAGGCTATGACGGCTACGGCTACGCCCCCGGCGCCGCGGTCGTGCCCCAAACCAACGTCTACCTCGGATACGGCAGTTACTCCGGACCGGGACGCTATTACGGGCCCGGACCGGGCTATCGGGGCTATCCGGACCGCGGCCGGCCGAACGATGGCGACTGGCACCACGGCAATCGCGGCGACGGCGGCGGTGGCCCTGGACAACCGCACGGCGGTCCGCCGCCGCAAGGTGCCGCGGGCGGCCCGCACGGACCTGGCGGCTCGAATGGCGGCCCGCGCCCCGGCGCAGGCG
>NZ_JASGFN010000022.1:0-130358 GCF_047605525.1 Paraburkholderia sp.
CGCGCCGATTCCACCCGCCGCGCCGGCCTGGGCGCGCGCCGCCGCTCCCATCCGCGTCGGCCCGGGCAGCGCGCCCACGGCCCCTATCGTATTCGCATCCACGGCCTCGACGCAGCCCGCCCAGCCGCCGCAATCTCCGTCGATCCTCGGCAGGCTGTTCGCCCCGACATCGTCCGCGCCGGCCGCGTCTGCCCAGGAATCCACGCCGCTGCAATCGGTGTTCGACCGTCTGCGCGGCACGCCCGCCCGGGGTGCCGCCGCGCCGGCCGGCGCTTCCGGCTCCGCCACGCCTCGCGCCTTCCACTCGTGGCTCACCAACGGTCCGCGCCGCTCATGAAAGTCATTGCCGTGGTGTCCGCCAAAGGCGGGGTCGGTAAAACCACCCTCGCCGCCAATCTTGCGTCCGTGCTCGCCAGCAGCGGCCGGCGCGTGATCGCGCTCGACCTCGATCCGCAGAACGCGCTGCGTCTGCACTTCGGCGTGCCGCTCGACAGCATCGACGGCCTGTCGCGCGCGACGCTGTCCGGCAACCCGTGGCAGTCGGTGATGTTCGACGGCATCGACGGCGTGACCGTGGTGCCGTACGGCGCCGTGCTCGAGGACGACCGCCGCCGCTTCGAGACGCATATCGACCAGCATCCGCAGTGGCTCACGCAGTCGCTGCAGAACCTGCGCCTCGACGCCAACGACATTGTGATCGTCGACACCCCGCCCGGTTCGTCGACCTACGTGCGCACCGCGCTGACCGCCGCGACCTTCGCGCTGAACATCGTGCTCGCCGACGCCGCGTCGTACGCGGCGATCCCGCAGATGGAGCGGCTGATAGAAACCTACGCGGCGCCGCGCCCCGAATTCGGCGGCGTCGGCTACGTGATCAACCAGATCGACCAGTCGCGCCAGCTCACCAAGGACGTGCTGAAAGTGCTGCGCCAGATGCTCGGCGCGCGGATCTTTCCGGGCGTCATCCATCTGGATGAAGGGGTGAGCGAAGCGCTCGCGTGCGACACCACGCTGATTCACTACGACCCGCTGAGCCAGGCCGCCGCCGACTTCCGCGCGTGCGGCGCATGGCTGATGGCGGCGCTCGACGCGATCGCCGCGCCGAGGAGCGTCGCATGAGCACCCAGGCCGCGCCGCGGGATCCGGAGGGCGGCGAGCCCTCGCGCTTCTCGCGCTTCATCGACGCGCGTTTCTGGAACAGCCGCATCGTCACCGGACTCCTCACGCTGCTCGCGCTGTACATGCTGTACTTCGTGTTCACGGTGCCGCTCGCCTTCTTCCAGCAACTGACGTTCGCGACCTGCTGCTTCGCGCTCGCGCTCATGTTTCGCCGCATGCGGGGCCGTTACGCGACGATGGTGATGATCATGCTGTCGGTGGTCGCGTCGGGCCGCTATATGTACTGGCGGCTCACCGAGACCACCTCCTGGGAGCATCCGCTCGACGCCTTCTGGGGTCTGCTGCTGGTGTCGGCAGAGGTCTATTCGACGCTCGTGCTGATGCTCGGCTACTTCCAGACCGCGTGGCCGCTCAAGCGCAAGCCGCTGCCGCTGCCCGCGAACCGCGACGCATGGCCGAGCGTCGACGTGTTCATCCCGACCTACAACGAGCCGCTCGGCGTCGTGAAGCCGACCATCTACGCGGCGCTCGCGCTCGACTATCCGGCCGAAAAGCTGTCGATCCACGTGCTCGACGACGGGCGCCGCCCCGAGTTCAAGGCGTTCTGCGAGGAAGTCGGCGTGAACTGGACGATCCGCACGCACAACCGTCACGCAAAGGCCGGCAACATCAACGAGGCGCTGAAGATCACGAGCGGCGAGTACATCGCGATCTTCGACTGCGATCACATCCCGACCCGCTCGTTCCTGCAGATCGGCCTCGGCTGGTTCCTGCGCGACAAGCTGCTGTCGATGCTGCAAACGCCGCACCACTTCTTCAACGCCGACCCGTTCGAACGCAATCTCGGCACCTTCCGCAAGGTGCCGAACGAAGGCGAACTCTTTTACGGGCTCGTGCAGGATGGCAACGATCTGTGGAACGCAACGTTCTTCTGCGGCTCGTGCGCGCTGCTGCGCCGGAGCATGGTCGAGGAAATCGGCGGCATCGCGGTCGAAACCGTCACGGAAGACGCGCACACCGCGCTGAAGCTGCACCGCCTCGGCTACACCACCGCGTATCTGGCGATTCCGCAGGCCGCCGGGCTCGCGACCGAAAGCCTGTCCGGCCACATCGGCCAGCGCATCCGCTGGGCGCGCGGCATGACGCAGATCTTCCGGATCGACAATCCGCTCACCGGCAAGGGGCTGAAGCTCGGCCAGCGGCTCTGTTATCTCAACGCGATGATGCACTTCTTCTACGGCGTGCCGCGGCTCGTGTTCCTGACCGCGCCGCTGTCGTACCTGTTTTTCGGCGCGCACGTGATCGAGGCGGCCGCCGGCACGATCGCGATTTACGCGCTGCCGCACATGATGCACGCGAGCATTACGAACTCGCGCATGCAGCGCCTGTTTCGCCATTCGTTCTGGGCCGAGGTGTACGAATCGGTACTCGCGTCGTACATCACCGCGCCGACGCTGCTCGCGCTGATCAACCCGAAACTCGGCAAGTTCAACGTGACGGCCAAGGGCGGCCAGATCGAGAAGAGCTATTTCGACTGGGCGATCTCGCGGCCGTATCTGTTCCTGCTGCTGCTGAACCTGCTCGGTTTTCTCGCGGGGCTCGTGCATATCTATCTGAACTGGCACGTGCGCAGCGTCGTCGAGACCACGCTGCTGAACCTCGCGTGGACCGGCTACAACATGCTGATCCTCGGCGCGAGCGTGGCCGCCGCGAGCGAGCGCCGGCAGATCCGCGCGGTGCACCGCGTCGCGATGAAGATGCCGGTGATGCTCAAGTTCTCGACCGGCCGCACGCTCGCCTGCGAGACGATCGACTACTCGGAAGGCGGTGTCGGCGTCGCGCTGCCCGCCAGCATCGAAGTGCCGATGCACGAGCGCGTGAGCGTGTCGCTGTTTCGCGGCGACGAGGAGTACGCGTTCCCCGCCACCGTCAGCTTTACCGCGCCGGGACGGGTGGGTCTGCGCTTCTCGTCGATGTCGCGCGAGCAGGAGTACGAGTTCGTCAAGACCACGTTCGCGCGCGCGGACGCGTGGACCGGCTGGGCCGAGGGGCGCAAGCAGGACACCCCGCTGCGCGGCCTGTCGCACGTGCTGGGTGTCGGCGCGCGCGGCATCGCGGGTCTGTTCGAGCATCTTTACGACGACTTGCGCAGTTCGATCAAAGGCCGTCCGGCGGACGTCAGGAAGTTAAAAACCAAAGACTGATTTATGGGCTACAGGATGGTGCAGGCCAATATCGAACGTCCGGTTCACGGACGCAGCAGGACCGGATCACCCTCGCAGTTCCTCGCCCGCCACGGCTCCCGGCGGGTCGTGCGCGGCCTCGCGTGCTGGCTCGCGCTGCAGACCGCGCTCGCGGCGCCGCTCGCGTCGTTCGCGCCGCGGGTCGCGGCGGCCCCGGCAGCCGCCCAATCCGCGTCGGGACCGGCTAAAGTCGCTGACGCGGCGGCGCCGGCGCAGACCCCGCAGGTCGCGACCGGCGTCGGCAACGTGCCCGCGCCCGGCCCGGCGGCGCCGTTCGATCCGAACGCGATCGCCCAGGGGCCGCTCGCGACGCCGTCGCCCGCGCTCGCGGCGGCGTCGGTGAAAGCGCTCGGCCTGCGCACGCCGACCACCGCCGAGCCGGGCACGCTGGTGCCGGGCGGACGCCGCCAGACGCTCACCTTCGCCGACTTCGGCGCGCTCGATCCGCTGCAGTTGCGCGGCGTCGACGGCCAGAACGGCATTGCGTTCTCGGTGCGCGCCGACGAGGTGGTGACGGGCGCGACGCTGCATCTGATCTACAGCTACTCGCCCGCGCTGCTCGCGAACCTGTCGCAACTGAAGGTACTGGTGAACGGCGAAGTCGCCGCGACGCTGCCGCTGCCGCACGAGCAGGCCGGCATGCTGGTCGCGCGCGACATCTCGATCGATCCGCGCTTCATCACCGACTTCAACCACCTGAACGTGCAGTTGATCGGCCATTACACGGTGCGCTGCGAAGACCCGTCGAACTCGTCGCTGTGGGCCACGATCAGCAACGCGAGCTCGCTCGACCTGACCTTTGCGTCGCTCGGCGCCAAGCCGGATCTGGCCGCACTGCCGCAGCCGTTCTTCGACCGCCGCGACGTGCGCCGCCTCGAGCTGCCGTTCGTGTTGCCGCAAAAACCGGGCAACGGCACGCTGGAAGCGGCCGGTATCGTCGCGTCATGGTTCGGCTCGCTGGCCGGCTATCGCGGCGCGCTGTTTCCGGCGCAGCTCGACCACCCGCCGCTGTCGGGCAACGCGGTAATCTTCGCGACCAGCGACGAGCACCCGGCCGGCGTGACGATTCCGGAGATCAGCGGGCCGACCATCGCGGTGGTCGACCGCGAGGCGCCCGCGCGCGGCAAGCTGCTGCTCGTGCTCGGACGCACCGAGGCCGAGCTGAAGACCGCCGCGACATCGCTCGGCATCGGCCACAGCACGCTCTCCGGCACGAGCGCGACGATCACCGCGCTCAACGAGATCACGCCGCGCGTGCCGTACGACGCGCCGAACTGGCTGCCGACCAACCGCGCGGTGAGCTTCGGCGAGCTCGCCGATCCGAAGGATCTGACCGTGTCCGGCTACGACGCCGACGCGGTGCGCATCAACATGCGCGTGCCGCCCGATCTCTTCATGTTCCACACCCACGGCGCGCCGATCGATCTGCGCTACCGCTACACGGTGCGCCCCGCGCGCGACCGCTCGTCGCTGAACGTCAGCGTGAACAACGGCTTCGTGCAGGCGCTGCCGATTCCGTCGCGCAGCACGTCGATATTCGAATTGAGCCGCTACTTCGGCCTCGTGATGCCCGACGGCACCGCCGACGCGCGCCGCAACGTGCGCATTCCGCCGCTGCTGCTGACGCCGCGCACGCAGTTGCGGCTGCACTTCTATTACGACATCCCGAACACCGGCGAATGCACGGGCCGCCTGTTGCAGAACGTGGTCGGCGCGATCGATCCGAACTCGACGATCGATCTGTCGTCGTTCCCGCATTACATGGCGCTGCCCGATCTGGCCGCGTTCGCGAACAGCGGCTTCCCGTTCACGCGCATGGCGGACCTCTCCGAGACAGCGGTGGTGCTGCCGAACGACGCCGATTCGAGCGACTACAGCGTGTACCTGCTGACGATGGGCCGCATGGGCGAATCGACCGGCTACCCGGTCACGGGCGTAACCGTCGTGAATGCCGCGGACGTCGACAAATACGCGGACAAGGATCTGCTGATCTTCGGCGAGCCCGGCAAGCAGCCGCTGTTGCAGCGCTGGGCGAAGTCGATGCCGTTCTCCAGCAACGGCTCCGCGCACACGTTCCAGCTCTCCGACATCGTGTTCAAGCTGCAGGACTGGTGGCACGGCGAGCGCGGCGTCGAGCGCGCGCCGGCGCGCGCCGATCTGACGATGGTCAGCTCGAACGGCGCGGCGCTGCTGACCGGCTTCGAGTCGCCGCTGCACGGAGGCCGCAGCGCGGTCGCGCTGGTGAGCGCGGCCGGCCAGTCGGACGCCGATCTGTCCGCCGCGCTGCTCGACGCCGACGTGCTGCCGAAGATTCAAGGCGCGATGGCGGTAATTCACGGCCGCGACGTGACGATCACGTCGAACGGCAGCGCGTACTACGTCGGCCATCTGTCGCCGCAGGAGTACCTGCGCTGGGCACTGTCGTCGCATCCGCTGCTGTTGCTGCTCGGCGGCGTGCTCGCCGCGCTGATCATCGCGGGCCTGTTTTACCGGATGCTGCGTGCAATCGCCGCGCGTCGCCTGAAGGACTGATAGGACTGATATGGCTCGTATGCGGTTTCGGATCGGCCGGAATACCTCTATTGCGCTGGCGCTCGGCGTCGCCGCGTCGGCGGGTTTCGCCGCCGGCGCGCCAGCCGCTCAGGCGAGCACCGCGCCTGGCGCGTGCGGCGACTGGAGCGCTTATCGCAGCTTCATCGAGCGCTTCATGCAGCCCGACGGCCGCGTGATCGACTACTCGACACCGGCCCAGCAGACCACTTCGGAAGGCCAGTCGTACGCGCTCTTCTTCGCGCTCGTCGCGAACGACCGCGCGACCTTCGACAAGCTGCTCGGATGGACCCGCGCGAACCTCGCGGGCAATCAGTTCGATCCGCGCAACGCGCGGCTGCCGGCCTGGCAATGGGGCAGGAAACCGGACGGCTCGTACGGCGTGCTCGATCCGAATTCGGCGTCGGACTCCGACCTGTGGATCGCCTATGACCTGTTGCAGGCCGGCCGTCTGTGGCGCGATCCGGACTATACGCAGCTCGGCGAAGCGCTCGCCGTGCGCATCGCGCACGACGAAGTCGCGAATCTGCCGGGGCTCGGGCCGATGCTGCTGCCGGGGCCGCAGGGCTTTCGCGACGGCAACCTCACGCGCCTGAATCCGAGCTATCTGCCGCTGCCGGTGCTGCGCGGGCTCGCGCACGACGTGCCGGACGGTCCGTGGAGCCAGATCGCCGGCAACGCGCACCAGTTCGTGCGCATCGTGTCGCCGCAGGGCTTCGCGCCCGACTGGGCGGCGTGGCAGAACGGCCGGTTCGTCGTCGATCCGAAAAACGGCGACGTCGGCAGCTATGATGCGATCCGCGTCTATCTGTGGGCCGGCCTCGCGGCGAGCGACGATCCGCTCGCAAAGCCGTGGCTCGCCGCGCTCGGCGGCATGCGCGCAAAGGTCGCGCAAAACGGCTTCCCGCCCGAAAAGGTGTCGTCGACCACCGGCGCGTCGAGCGGCGAAGGCCCGCTCAGCTACTGGGGCGCGCTCGCGCCGTACTTCAAGGCGCTCGGCGACGAGCACGGCCTCGGCCTCGC
The DNA here is from genome assembly GCF_047605525.1 of Paraburkholderia sp. Lineage (GTDB taxonomy): Bacteria > Pseudomonadota > Gammaproteobacteria > Burkholderiales > Burkholderiaceae > Paraburkholderia. The sequence goes on from NZ_JASGFN010000022.1 coordinate 6,936, forward strand.
GCGCGCCCGGCTCGCCGCGCTCGACGCGGGCGTGCCGGGCCGCGAGCCGGTTTACTACGATCGTGTGCTGGGTCTGTTCGGCACGGGGTTTATCGACGGCCGCTACCGCTTCGATGAAGCCGGCCGTCTCGTGCCTGCCTGGAGGAATGCATGCGATTGAACGCTGTCGCCGTGTCGTTGCGCATCGCGCTGTCCGCCGGCGCGCTCTGCTGGGTGGCCGCGGCCGCGCCGGACGCGCTCGCGCAGGCGTCGAAAGACCCGCTGGCTGTGCTGGTCGATCAGGGCAAGTACTGGCAGTCGCATCAGCGCGGCGACCTCGCCGAGCAGGCGTGGCAGAAGGTGCTCAGCATCGATCCGAAGCAGCCCGACGCGCTCTTCGGCATGGGCATGGTGCTCGCCGACCGCAAGGACGGCGTGGGCGCTCAGCAGTATCTCGCGCGCCTGAAGGCGGCCGCGCCGAACTATCCGGATCTCGACGAACTGGGCCGCCGCCTCGGCGAAACCAGCGTGCGCGACCAGACCATCAACGACGCGCGGCGGCTCGCGCAAAGCGGCCATAGCGCGAGCGCGGTGCAGCAGTATCAGCACGCGCTCTCCGGCAAGCCGGCCACGCCCGAACTGCAGCTCGAGTACTACCAGGCGCTGTCGGCGACGCCGCAGGGCTGGGACGAGGCGCGCCGCGGGCTCGAGCAGCTCGCGCGCGACAACCCGGACGACCCGCGTTACGCGCTCGCGTACGCGCAGCATCTGACCTATCGCGACGTCACGCGGCGCGACGGCATCGCACGTCTGCAGAAGCTCGCGGGCGACAGCGCGGTCGGCGCGGCCGCGAAAAAGAGCTGGCGCCAGGCGCTCCTGTGGCTCGACGCGCGGCCGTCCGACGCGGCGATTTACGAGGCCTATCTGCAAACCGCCGGCGACGACGCCGCCGTCAAGGCGCGCTACGAGTCGATGGTCCAGCAGGACAGCGCGGCGCGCGCCCGCGCACAGGAAAACGCCGCCGCCGACGCGCGCGGCCGCGTGATCGCCGACGGCTTCGCCGCGCTCGACCGCAACGACGTGACGACCGCGCGCGCGAAGTTCTCGTCGGTGCTGGCGACGAGCCCGAACGACACCGACGCGCTCGGCGGCATGGGCATCGCCGCGCTGAAGCAGGAGCGCTTCGCCGAGGCGCGCAACTATCTGGAGCGCGCGTCGCGCGGCGGCAACCCGGCGCGCTGGAAAACCGCGCTCGACAGCGCGACCTACTGGACCTACACGAGCGACGCGATCGGCGCGCGCAGCAACGGCGAGTTCGCGAAAGCGAAATCGCTGTTCGAGCGCGCGATCGCGCTGAATCCGTCCGACGTCACCGCGCAGGTGCTGCTCGGCGAAATGCTGCTGCAGAACCGCGACCCGGCCGGTGCCGAGCAGGCATACCGGATGGCGCTGCGCCGCCAGGCCGACAACCCCGACGCGATCCGCGGTCTGGTCGGCGCGCTCGCGGCGCAGGGCCGCGGCGACGAAGCGCTGCGGTTCGCGAACCAGTTGAACGCCGAACAGCAGGCGAAGGTCGGCGGCATCGACCGTCTGCGCGGCGACGCGCAAGCGGCGCAGGCGCGCGCGGCCGAAGCGCGCGGCGATCTCGGCGCCGCGCGCAGCCTGTTCGAGGACGCGCTGCTGAACAAGCCCGACGACCCGTGGCTGCGGCTCGACCTCGCGCGCATCTACGTGCGCGAGGGCGCGGTCGCGAACGCGCGCAGCATGATGGACGGCCTGCTCGCGACGCACCCCGACATGACCGACGCGTTGTACGCGAGCGCGCTGCTGTCGGCGGAAACACAGGACTGGTCGACCGGTCTCGCGCAGCTCGACCGCATTCCGGCCGCGCAGCGCACCGACGCAATGACGACGTTGCAGCATCGGCTGTGGGTGCATCAGCAGGCCGAGCTCGCCACGCGGATGGCGAAGAGCGGCCAGACGCAGCAGGCGTTCGCCACGCTGCGCGCGGCCGAGCCGACGGCCAGCGGCAGCCCGGAGCTGATCGGCGTGATCGCCGGCGCGTACCAGCAGGCCGGCGACCCGGCGCGCGCGCTCAGCCTCGTGCGCGGCGCGATGAGCGCGGCGCCCGGCAACACCGACCTGCTGCTGCAATACGCGGGCATCCTGTCCGCGACCAACCAGCAAGCGGAACTCGGCAACGTGATGCGCCAGTTGCAAGGGATGCAACTGACGCCGCAACAGCGCACCGACTTCAACAATCTGAATCTCGGCATCGTCATCCGGCAGGCCGATTCCGTGCGCCAGCGCGGCGATCTCGCGAGCGCGTACGACGTGATCGCGCCGTGGCTCGCGGCGATGCCCGACAACCCCGACCTGCAGGCGGCGCTCGGCCGCATGTACTCGAGCGCGAGCGACGACCGCGACGCGCTCGCGAGCTATCGCGTCGCGTTGCAGCGCCGCCCGGACGACCTGAATCTGGTGCAGGCGGCGATCTCCGCCGCGTCCGGCGCGAAGGAGTTCAAATACGCCGAATCGCTCGCGCAGCAGGCGCTGAAACTGGCGCCCGACGATCCAGGCGTGCTCGCGACGGTGGGCCGCATGTACCGGGCCGAGGGCAAGCTGTCGCTCGCGTCGACCTATCTGCAACGCTCGCTGGTTGCGGCCAATACGCCGCTCACGCCGAACGCGCCGCGCAGCGGCGCGGCCGGCAACGTGCCGCGCGGCTGGGAAACGGCGCTGAGCCGGATCGGCGCGACGCCGCTGCCGGGCACCAATCCGTTCGAAGGGAAAACGGCGATCGTCACGTCGACCGATGCCGACGCCGCCGCGCGTCCGGCGCCGACGTTTCCGCCGACGTTCCCGCCGACGCTCCCGAATATGCAGTCCTCTTCGCCGACGCAGACCGTGCCGAACTATCCGCCGCCTCCCCCGCCCGCGCCGTATGTTGCGCCTTATACGGCACCCTATAACGCGCCGGCCGCGCAGCCTTATATGCCACCGGCGCCGAATGCCGCACCCGTCGCACCCGTGGCGGCGCCGTACGGCGCGCCGCGCTCCGACGCCGGATCCGGCGGCTACGGCCAGGAAGCCTACGGTTCGAGCCAGTCGGGCGCGCCGCCGCAGCCCTATCCGGGCCAGGGCCAGCCGATGCCGGCGCCGCCCCAGCAGCCGTATAACGCGGGCTATGCGCAGCAGGCTCCGCAGCAAGCCCCCTACGCGGCGCCGCAACAGCCCCCTTATGGCGCGCAGGACGGCTATACGACGACGCCGTGGCCGATGTCGCCGGCCGCGCGCGAAGCACAGGCCAACGGCGGCTCGATGCAGCCGCTGCCGTACGGGTCGCCGCGCGCCGCGACGAAGCGTGCGGCCACGGCCGCGAAGCACGGCGCGTCGAAGACGAACCGCGGCGCGTCGAAGACGAACCGCGGCGCGCCGGTCTATGCGCAGCAGCCACCGTATCCGCCGCCGCAGCAGGGTTACGCGCAGCCTTATCCATATCAGCCATACCAGCCGTATCCGCAACAGCAGCCGTACCAGCCTCAGCCCTACCCGCCCTACGCGAACCAGGGCTACTACGCGCAGCAGCCGTACATTCCGCAGCCGCCGGCCGGTTACGCGCAGCCGTACTACCCGCCCGGTGCTCAGCCCGGAACCTCGCCCGGCGGCACCGGCAACAACGCGCAGACCAACGTCGCGAACGCGCAGACGCTCGGCGTCGCCGAAGAACTCGCGCAGGTCAATCGCGAGCAGTCGAGCACCGTGACGGGCGGCATCGTGTTCCGCAACCGCGTGGGCGAGGACGGCCTGTCCTCCGTCACCGACATCGAAGCGCCGATCCAGGGGCGCATCAAGGCGGGCAACGGCCACGTCGTCGTCACCGCGACGCCGGTCACGCTCGACGCCGGCACCGCGTCGAACAGCACGTCGACGCTGGCGCGCTTCGGCTCGGGCCTGTCGACGGCGTCGTCGTCCACCGCGGCGATCGGCGGCAACAACACGTATGGCAGCCAGACCGCGAGCGGCGTGGGGCTGTCGGTCGGTTACGAGAGCCGCAGCATCAGCGGCGATATCGGCGTGACGCCGCTCGGTTTCCGCGAGACGAACATCGTCGGCGGCGCCGAATACAACGGCGGCATCACCGACAAGGTTTCCTACTCGCTCGCGGTCGCGCGGCGCGCGGTGACCGACAGCCTGCTGTCGTACGCGGGCGCGCGCGACGACGGCGCGGGGCTCGAATGGGGCGGCGTCACGTCGAACGGCGCGCGCGCCGCCCTCTCGTGGGACGACGGCACGAGCGGCCTCTACGCGAACACATCGTTCCAGTATTACGACGGCCACAACGTGCCGAGCAACAACGCGATCAAGGGCGGCGGCGGCGTCTATACGCGTCTGCTGAAGGACGCCGACCAGACGCTGACGGTCGGCGTGAACACGACGCTGATGGGCTACAACCGCAACCTGTCGTATTTCACGTACGGCCAGGGCGGCTACTTCAGTCCGCAGCAGTACGTGATCCTGAATCTGCCGGTCGAATGGTCGGGCCGCAACGGCCAGTTCACGTACGACGTGAAGGGCTCGATCGGCGTGCAGCATTACCGCGAGGATCCATCGAATTACTTCCCGACCGACGGGTCCCGGCAACGCGACGCAGTCGGGTTCGCGAACAACGCCACCGGCATTCAAAGCAACCAGATCTACCCCGGCCAGAGCAAGACCGGTGTGTCGTATTCGATCAGCGGGGTCGGCGAATATCAGCTCGCGCCGCAACTCGCGTTCGGCGCGACCGCTTCTTTCGGCAACGCTTACGAATATCGCGAGTGGCTTGCGGCCGTGTACGTGCGGTACAGCTTCAGCAAGCAGACCGGTTTGCAGCCGTTCCCGCCGGTGCCGCTGACGTCGCAATATCTGTCGTTGTCGAACTGATGGTTGCTTGCGGTAGCGTGGGCCGTTTCGTGTGATGTTTCTCCCGCGCAAAGCCGTCCTCGGGTAAAAGCGGCGCGCGCCGGCGCGCGCCGCAACGGCGCGGTGTTGTGACCTACAATGATCGCAGCCCATGAGGCTGCCTGCCGCCGCTTCGCGCCGCAAGCTAGCCTCGCCTCGCTGTCCGCGCTTCGTCCGCCCGCCGTGCACGCAGCCCAGGAAGCGCCGGCAACGAGGACACACTCATCGACGTGATCTCACGTGGAGCGCAGCATGCCCTTTCCGGCACAAGACTACGGCTGCGCCGGCTGGCGCGGCGAGATGGCGCGGCGCATCAGCGAATTCGACTGGCGCTCCACCAGCCTCGGCGCGCTCGAAACCTGGCAGCGCAGCCTGAGCTCGACGGTCCAGTTGATGCTCGCGTCGCCGGTCCCGCTCGTGCTGTTATGGGACGAGCCCGGCTACATGATCTACAACGATGCGTACGCGGTGTTCGCGGGCGGACGCCATCCGTATCTGCTCGGCTGTCCGGTCGAAAACGGCTGGCCCGAGGTCGCGGACTTCAATCGTCACGTGATGAACACCTGCCTCGCGGGCGGCACGCTGTCGTACCGCGACAAGGAGCTCGTGCTGCTGCGCGACGGCAAGCCCGAAGACGTGTGGATGGACCTCTACTACAGCCCGGTCGCGGGCGACAGCGGCGCGCCGGCCGGCGTGCTCGCGATGGTCGTCGAAACCAGCGGACGCGTGCTGGCCGAGCGCCGCCGCCAGAGCGCCGAAACCGAACTGCACGAAATCAACGAGCGCTTGCAGCTCGCGCTGAACACGGGCGCGGTGCTCGGCACCTGGGTGCTCGACGTGCACACCGGCAAGGTCACCGGCGACGAACGTTTCGCGCGCACCTTTTCGTTTTCGCTCGACGAAGCCACCAAAGGCGTCGTGCGTCACGACGCCACGCAGATGATCCACCCGGACGACCAGGCGCAAAACGATCGCCTGACCGCCGAGGCGATCCGCACCGGCGAGCCGTTTCGCGCCGAATACCGGATCCGGCGGCCTGACGGCGACTATCTGTGGGTACAGGCGAACGGCCGTTGCGAGTTCGACGAGCGCGGCGAGCCGACGCGTTTTCCGGGCGTGCTGATCGACATTCACGAACGCAAGATTGCCGAACAGTCGCTTGTCCAGCTAACCGAAACACTCGAGCAGCGCGTCGCCGATTCGATCGCGGCGCGCGCGCTCGCCGAGGAGCAGCTACGCCAGGCGCAGAAGATGGAAGCGATCGGCAGCCTCACCGGCGGCGTCGCGCACGACTTCAACAACGTGCTGCAAGTGATCAACGGCAATCTGCAGATGCTCGCCGCCGATACGGGCCAGGATCCGGTCACGCAGCGGCGTCTGTCGGCCGCGACCCATGCGGTCAAGCGCGGCGCGAAGCTGGCCGCGCATCTGCTCGCGTTCGCGCGGCGCCAGCCGCTGTCGCCGATCGTGCTGAATCCGCGCCGCCTGCTCGGCGGCATGAGCGAAATGCTGCATCGCGCGCTCGGCGAAACGGTGCGCATCGAAACGGTCGTCAGCGACGATCTGTGGAACGTGCAGATCGACCGCAACCAGCTCGAAAACGCGCTGCTGAATCTCGCGATCAACGGGCGCGATGCGATGCGCGCGGACGGCGTGCTCACCGTGTGCGCGACGAATCGCGTGCTCGACGATGAGTTCTGCCGCGACAAGCCAGAGCTGTCGCCCGGCGAATACGTCGAGTTCTCGGTCGCCGACACCGGTTCGGGAATGACGCCGGACGTGTTGCAGCGCGTGTTCGAACCGTTCTTCACGACCAAGCCCGACGGCCACGGCACCGGACTTGGCCTGTCGATGGTGTTCGGCTTCGCGCGGCAAAGCGGCGGCCATGTCGCGATAGAAAGCGAAGTGGGACGCGGCACGCTCGTGTCGCTGTTCTTTCCGCGCTGCTGCGAGCCGGAGACGCCGGAGTCCGTCGACGGCGGCACCGCGGCATCGATCGGCGGCGGCGGCGAAACGATCCTCGTGGTCGAGGACGATGCCGACGTGCGTCTGACCGCCGTCGAAATGCTCGCGCAGCTCGGCTACAAGGTGCTGATCGCATCGAATGGCGACGCGGCGCTCGAATTCATCGACAGCGACGTGCCGATCGATCTGCTGTTCACCGACGTCGTGATGCCCGGCAAGCTGAAGAGCGTCGAGCTCGCGCAACGCGCGGCGGCGCGCACGCCGCCGGTGCCGACATTGTTCACGTCCGGCTATACGCGCGACGAAATCGTCCACCACGGCAGGCTCGACGCGGGCATCACGCTGCTGTCGAAACCCTACCGGCGCGACGATCTCGCGAACATGGTGCGCGACGTGCTGCGCGTGAACGCGGCGGCGGACATACGCGATGAACGCGTCGCCGCGAGCGTGCCGGCCGGCGCGTACAGCGATACTGCCGCGTCCGGCAGCACACGCGAACCGCCGATACCGGGCCAGCCGCGCGCGGCGAACCGGGCCGCGCGCGTGCTGTTCGTCGAAGACGACGCCGCCTCGCGCGACGCGCTCGGCGAACTGCTCGGCGCGTTGGGTCTCGACTGCACCGCGGTCTCGAGCGCCGAGGAAGCGCTGCCGCTCGCGGCCGCGCAACGCTACGACGTGCTGCTCACCGACCTCACGCTGCCCGGCATGGCCGGCGACGCCCTCGCGCGCGAGGTACGGCGCGTGCAGCCGGAGATACACGTGCTGCTGGTGTCGGGTTACGGCCGCGGCGCGCAGATCGGGGAAACGATTCCGGACGCGCGGCTGCTGGGCAAGCCGCTCGATATCGCGCAGTTGCGACGCGAACTCGCGCAATGGCTCGATCACAGCGAGACGGCGTCGTAGGGATCGTCGTATTCGGGGATGACGGTAAGGCTTTGCCGGATGTAGTCAACCGGGACATTGCGGTTGCAAGCTGATTGCATCGGGCCCTGACGCGACCCTCGAATAACCGCAAGCAATTCTCCTTGACCGGAACGAACCAGCGGCGCCGGCCATTACCGCTCCGCCCCACCCCTCCCCGCTTTACGGAACACGTCGACGAGCTTGTCGACGATACGGTTCAACTGGCCGCGCTCGTCGGCCGACAGCATCGACAGCATCTCCGTTTCCAGCGACTGACCCAGTTCGTCGCTCGCCACGCGCACCCGCTTGCCGGCCGCGGTCGCCCATAGCTGGAAGTGCCGCGCATCGTCGGGATGAATCGAGCGCCGCACCAGCTTGCGTTCGATCAGGTCGGCGACGAGCTTCGACAACAGCGTCTTCTCGATCAGCGTCTGCTCCTTCAGCGCGGTCGCGGTGATGCCGGCCGCGTCGCAAATGATCCGCAGCACGCGCAGCGAACGCACGTCGAGCCCGAATGCGGGCCGGTACGCCGCGTTCGCGCGGCTGATCATTTCGCTCTTGATCAGATCGAGCTTGAAGGTCAGGAAATAGGCCCGTTCGCGGTCGGCGGCGGCACCGTTGCCGTTCGGCGTCTCGTTCCCCGCATCCCTGGCCGGATCGTTCGAGCGGTCTTTCGCATTGCCCTTCTCTACCGCCGATGGCGTACCTGCTCGCATGTGCTGGCGTCCTGTCTGAAGACTTTGCTTAACTCGAGACCCGTTGGCCGGCGCGGCCGCCTCGCAATCCGCCCGAGCCCCCGCCGGCCCGCTGCCCGGTCAACGACGATGATATCCCAGCCATCCCGCCGCGGCCGATTACCAGGGAAAAGCATTAGTTGAAAATTTCAACTAATGAATTATTCTTCGAACCGCGCCGGGTGCCTTGCGATTGCACGGGTGCCCTGCACATTGATCCATCACAGGCGAGGGTTGGCGGTATGCAGACGGACATCGAATTGAACGCGCTCGGCGAGCAGATGCGCGCATGGCGCAGGGATATCCACCAACACCCCGAGCTGGGTTTTCACGAGCATCGCACCGCCGGTCTCGTCGCGAAGCTGCTCGCCGACTGGGGAATCGACGTGCAGACCGGCATCGGTGGCACCGGCGTGGTCGGCACGCTTCGCGGCACGCGCGGCGACGGTCCGTCGCTCGGGCTGCGCGCCGACATGGACGCGCTGCCGATGAGCGAAAAAGGCACGCCCGCGCACCGCTCGACCCACGACAACGTATTTCACGGCTGCGGCCATGACGGCCATACCTCGATCCTGCTCGGCGTCGCGAAGTACCTCGCGTCGCATCGCGACTTTCGCGGCACCGTCCGCCTGATCTTCCAGCCGGCCGAGGAAACGCTGCGCGGCGGCTCCGCGATGATCGACGACGGCCTGTTCGAGCGCTTCCACTGCGACGAAATCTACGCGCTGCACAACAACAACCAGTTGCCCGCCGGCAAGATCGGCGTGCGCAGCGGCGCGATCCTGTCCGCGTGCGACCTGTTCCGGATCAACATCAAGGGTGTCGGCAGCCACGCGGCGATGCCGCACAAATCGATCGACCCGCTGATCGTCGGCACGACCATCGTGCAATCGATCCAGAGCATCGTGAGCCGCAACATCAATCCGCTCGACACCACCGTGGTCAGCGTCTGCAAGTTCCTGTCGGGCACCGCGATCAACGTGATTCCCGATACCGCGGTACTCGAAGGCACCGTGCGCACGCTGTCGGTCACAGCGCAGGAAACCACGCTCGCGCGTCTGCGCGCGATCTGCGAAGGCGCGGCCACGATGTACGGCTGCGAAGTGAGCTTCGAGCATCTGCAAACCTCGCCGCCGACGCTCAACACGCCCGCCGAAACCGAGACCGTGCGCCGCGCCGCCGGGCGCGTGCTTGGCGTGGACAACGTGATCGTCGACGTCGCGCCGCTGATGGCCTCGGAAGACTTCGCGTTCATGCTGCAACAGCGCCCCGGCTCGTATTTCTTCCTTGGTCACGACGGGCTCACGTGCCACCACCCGGAGTTCGACTTCGACGACGACACCGCGCCCGCCGGCGCGGCCGTGTTCATCGAAATCGTCCGGCAACGGCTCGGCTAATCCGCATTCAGGCAATCGATCAGAGGGGAACGGCAATGAGCGGAAAAACGGCGCCTTCGCCGGCGATGGTGCGAAAAGTAGTCATTGCTTCGGTACTCGGCAATGCATTCGAATGGTTCGACTTCGCGATCTACGGCCTCTTCGCCGTGATGATCGCGAAGCTGTTTTTCCCGGGCGGCAACGACTTCGCGTCGATGTTGCTCACGCTCGCGACGTTCGGCGTCGGCTTCGCGGTGCGTCCGCTCGGCGGCGTGCTGCTCGGCCTGTACGGCGACCGCGTGGGCCGCAGGAAAGCGCTGTCGCTGACGATCGTGCTGATGTCGGTCGGCACCGGCATGATCGGCTTGCTGCCGACGTATGCGGCGATCGGCATCGCGGCGCCGATCCTGATGGTGCTCGCCCGATTGATCCAGGGCTTTTCGGTCGGCGGCGAATTCAGCGGCGCGACGACGATGCTGGTCGAGTTCGCGCCCGAGAATCGCCGCGGCTTCTATGGCAGCTTCCAGATGTGCTCGCAGGCACTGGCGTTTTCGCTCGGCGCGCTGGTCGCGTGGCTGTTGACCGTCAATCTCGCACCGCGCGATCTCGAGTCGTGGGGCTGGCGTCTGCCGTTTCTGCTCGGCATCCTGATCGGCCCGGTCGGCTGGCTGATCCGCTCGACGGTCGACGAGTCGCCGGAATTCCTTGCGTACGCGAGCGAGGTGCAACGCGGCAGGATCAAGCCCGTCGACACGCCGCTGCGCACGGTGTTCCGCGACTATCCGCGCGCGGTGCTCGGCAGCATCGGCATGTCGGTGGTCGGCACCGTGTCCGCTTACGTGTTCGTGTTCTTCCTGCCGATCTTCGCGAAGAAGCAACTCGGCATGTCGGCCTCCGACGTGAACCTGAGTACCTTTATCGGCACCGCGATCATTCTCGTGCTCTGCCCGCTCGCCGGCTATCTGTCGGATCGCTATGGCCGCAAGACCGTGCTGCTGCCGGCGATCGTCGCCTACGGCATCGCGTCGTGCGTGCTGTTCAGGCAGCTCGTCAACGTGCCGACGTTCGGCTCGCTGCTCGCGGTGCAGATCGGCGTGTCGTGCCTGATGAGTTTCTTCTGGGGCCCGACGCCGATCGTGCTGACCGAGGTCTTCCCCGTCAGTGTCCGTTCGACCGGCGCGGCCGTCACGTACAACCTCGCGGTACTGATTTTCGGCGGCCTCGCGCCGTTCGTGAACACGTGGCTCGTGCACGTGACGGGCAGCAATCTCGCACCGGTCTACTACGTGCAGGCGAGCGTGGTGATCGGCATTGCCGGCGTGCTGGTGTTGCCGTCGACCGCGCGCCGCACGTCGGCCGGATTCGCGACCTGAGCCTCTTCCGCTTCCGCGGCCACCACGACGGCCGGCATCGGCGACTGAACCGGCGATTGACATAGTGACGTCATGACGTCACTATGTCACGCATGACTCCCGGCCGCCCCAGCTCGCTCCCCCTTTACGCGCAAGTCGAGGAAGCCCTCGCCGCGCGCATTACCGACGGCACCTATCCGCCCGGCTCCCAGTTGCCCAACGAAGCCAGCCTGCTCGCGAGCTTCGGCATCAGCCGCACCACGTTGCAGAAAACGGTGCAGAACCTGATCGCGCGCGGGCTGATCGAGATCCGTCGCGGCAAGGGCACGTTCGTCACGCAACCGCGCCTCGCGCAGCCGCTCACCGAGCTGAGCGGCTTTGTCGAAGACATGCGCGCGCATGGCCGCGAGGCGAGCGCGCGCGTGCTGGCCAAGCGAATCGAAAGCGCCAGTGAAAACGTGGCCGCGAGGCTGTCGCTCAAGGCGGGCGCATCGGTCGTGCATATCCAGCGCGTGCGCCTCGCGGACAACACCCCGCTCTCCTTCGACGAAACCTGGCTGCCCGCGGACATCGGCGAAAAGATCATCGAAGAAGATCTCGAAGCCGAGCCGATCTTCACGCTGCTCGAGGAAAAGTACGGGGTGCCGCTGATCGAAGCCGAATACCGGCTGGAAGCAGTCGCCGCGGACAAGGCCGTCGCGCGGGCGCTGGAAATCAAGGGCGGCAGCCCGATTTTCCGGATCGAACGCACGTCGTATCGCGACGGCGGCCGTCCCGTCGATTACGAAAAGCTGTACTACCGCGGCGACCAGATCCAGTTCGTCACCCGGCTCGCGCGGCGCAAGCCGGCCGGCTCATGAGCGGCGCGGCGATGGATCTGCACTACACGCTGTGGCTGTTCACGGTGTCGTTCGGCGCGAGCGCGCTCGGCGGCATGCTCGGCATGGCGAGCGGCATCTTTATCGTGCCGATCCTGACGACGTTCGGCCACCTCGGCATTCACGTCGCGATCGGCGCGAGCATCGTGTCGGTGATCGCGTGTTCGTGCGGCGGCGCCGCGCCGTTTCTGCGCGGCCGTCTGACCAACGTACGGCTCGCGGTCGTGCTGGAAACGGCGACCACGCTCGGCGCGTTGTCCGGCGTGCTGTTGAGCGGACTCGTGCCGGTGGCGGCGCTGTATTTCATCTTCGGCGTGATCCTGATCGTGTCGGCACGGCAAATGCTCGCCCGGCGCGCCGATCCGGCCCCGGCCGAAACCGCCGCCGGCGACGACGCCATGCACCGCCGCTCATGGGGCGCCGCGCTGCAACTCGATTCGAGCTATCCGGATCGCGCGAGCGGCCGCGAGCTCGCGTATCGCGTGCGGCGCATTCCGCTCGGTCTGTCGCTGATGTACTGCGCCGGCCTGATTTCGGCGCTGCTCGGCATCGGCAGCGGCGTACTGAAGATTCCCGCGATGGACACCGCGCTGCGTCTGCCGATCAAGGTGTCGTCGGCGACGTCCAACTTCATGATCGGCGTGACGGCGGCGGCCAGCGCGGGCGCGTATTTTCTGCGCGGCGAGATCGTCACCGCGATTGCCGGACCGGTCGCGCTGGGGTCGGTTGCCGGCGCGGCGCTCGGCGCGCGCCTGCTGATGCGCGTATCGAACGAGCGGCTGCGCCTGCTGTTCGTCGCGGTGCTGGCGCTGCTGGCCGTGCAGATGCTGCTGGAGGCGTTCGGCGTTCATCTGTTCGGAGCGTCGCCGTGACGCGCGCGGCCGGCGGCCTGACGCGCGGCGTCAGGAGACGAAGCGCGCGGCTCGAACATTGGCTCGCCAATCTGCTGCACTACGGCACGTGGCTCGCGTCGATCACGATCGCCACCGGCCTCGCTCTGACGCTCGCGCTGCCCGCCGCGCCGACCGGAACCGCCGCATCCCATGCGACATCGGCCGGCATGTCCGTGATGACCGCCGGTGTCGCGCTTTTTATCCTGCTGCCGATAATGCGGCTTATATTGATGTTAGGGGTGTTCCTGCGGCGGCGGGACTACCGGTTCGGCGCGATTGCGGCGCTCGTGCTGGCGATCGTCGCCGTCGGGCTGGTGGTCGGCGCGGCCTGATCCGCGCCCCGATCTGCATGAACGATGCGCGTGCGGGTATGATGCCGGGCGCGCCCCGCCGTCATTCGAGCGGGAGCGGTGTGGCGGCGCAGAGCAAGCGCGGTGCGGGCCACCGTCCCCGCTCCCGAAGCCGCTTTTTTGTCACGAGAACCATCATGCCTGCCCAACACGACGAAGCCCCCGGCACGCGCAACGCGCCGGACAAGGCGAAGCGCAAGACGCTGTCCATGACCGTGCGCAATCTCCTGATGGTCCTGATCGGCGTGATCGTGTTCGCGATCGTGGCGGGCGTGGTGCTGTACGACCCGATCATGTACGGCGACCAGATCCCGAACTTCGGCATCATCCTGATGCTGACGGTGCCGGTCATCGCGGGTGTCGCGTTTCGCGTCGGGCTCGATGCGTGGGTCGACCGGGAGTGAGCGCCCCGGCGCCGTCACCGTCCTCACGCCCTCACGTCCTCACCGCCGCGCGCGCTTATCGTGCCGCCCTGACCGGCAGCACGACCCACACCTCGAGCCCGCCGCCGTCGCGCGCATGAAACTGAAGGCCGCCGCCGTGCAGCCGCGCGATCCGTTCGACGATCGACAAGCCGAGCCCCGTGCCACCGCTGTGCGCGCGCGCATTGCGGCCGCGCTGAAACGGCGCCTTCAGCTTCTCCAGCTCCTGCGCCGACAACCCCTTGCCGCGATCGCCGACCGCGACCGTCACCGCGTCCGCCGTGGCCCACGTGCGCACCGCGAGCCCTGTGCCGCCGTAGACGATCGCGTTCTGCATCAGGTTCATCAATAGCCGCATCATGCTGATCGGCCGGTACGGGATGGCCGGCAACGTCCCGAGCGACAATTCGAACTCGTGCCCGAGCCCCGCGAAGTCGCCGGCGAGCCGTTCGATCAGCGCGTTCAGATCGCCGGGCCGCGCTTCCTCGCGCTCGCCGCTGCCCGCGTAATCCATGAACTGTTGCAGGATCGTCTCGATCTGGTCCAGATACGATTCGGCGGCGATCACGAAGTTGCTGTCGTCGTCCCGCGGCATGGCCATCGCCATCGACAGGCGCAGCTTCGTCAGCGGCGTGCGAATGTCGTGCGAGATGCCGGCGAGCATCAGCGCGCGCGTCGCTTCGGCTTCCTGTAACGCTTGCGTCATCTGATTGAAAGCGCTGCCGACCGCGGCGATTTCGACGGGCCCGTCGGTCGGCAGCGGCGCGGGCGTTTCGCCGGCACTCACGCGGCGCGCCGCGCCCGTCAGCTCGCGCAGCGGCTCGTTCAGATGCAACTGGATCGCGTAGCCGGCAAGCGCCGCCAGCACGGCGAGTCCGAGCGACAGAAAAATCGCCGCTTCGAGTCCGTTGCCCTGCGCGTCCTCCGGAATCGGCAGCGCGATCCAGTACGGCGTGCCCGGCGCGGCGCCGTTCCCCGCCGCCGGCGCATGCATGCGAATCCACAGCCGCTGCGCGCCCTTCATCTGCCACGTGACGGGCATGTCGGCGGGCAAATGCTTGCGCAGGCTGTCGAGAAACACGCCGCGCTGATAGGTACGATACGCGCGCAGCAAACCGGCCGGCGGCATTTCGCCGGCCTCGGGCGGCAATTGCTCGCGCGCATCGAGGCGCGCGGTCAGCGCGGCGCGCGGCGCGGCCGGCGTCGCCGCGAGCAGACTGTCGAGCGTGGACACGTAAGTCGCGAACACGGCCGCCGCGCGCTCGACGCGCGGGCGCTGCACGTAATGCAGCAGCACGAGGATCGAGCAGATCTGGCTCAGCATCACGAGCACGATCAGCAGCGCGATGTTGCGCGCGAGCAGCGTTCTCGGCAGCAGCTTTCGCAACAATGGGCGCGTCATGCTTCGACGTCCGCGACGAGCATGTAGCCGACGCCCCATACCGTCTTGATGAAACGCGGCTTCGACGGATCGGCCTCGACGATCTGCCGCAGCCGCAGCACCTGCACGTCGATGCTGCGATCGAGCGCGTCATGGTCGCGCCCACGTGCGCGCGCGAGCAGGTTGTCGCGGCTCACCGCGCGATTCGGCGACGACGCGAGCGCGACCAGCAGCAGCATCTGCGCCGAATGAATCTCCAGCGGCTCGCCCGCGCGCGACAGTTCCTGCTTGCCGACGTCGAGCGTGAAGTCGCCGAAGCGCACGCATTGCGAGGTCACGGTCGGGTCGCCGGCGGCCATCTTCTGGCGGCGCAGCAGCGCGTTGATGCGCGCAACCAGTTCGCGCGGCAGGAACGGTTTGGCGAGGTAGTCGTCGGCGCCGGTTTCGAGGCCGGTCACGCGGTCGAGCGGATCGCCCTTCGCGGTTAGCATCAGGATCGGCAGCGTCTGTCCCTGCGCGCGCAACTTCGCGCAGATTTCGAGGCCGTCCTCCTCGCCGATCATCAGATCGAGTATCAACAGATCGAACGGCTCGCGCTCGAGATAGCGGTTCAGACGCTTGCCGTCCTCGGCCGCGCGCACGTCGAAGCCGTGGCCGCGCAGAAAACGCAGCAGCATGTTGCGCAACTCGACTTCGTCGTCGAGCACGATGATCCTGGCGGGGCGTTCCATGCGAAAGCTCCTCGTTTAGACGTCCGCGTATGGCCGGGCGCTCCGTGGAGGGTTGCGGAAAATGCTCGGGAGAATGCGTCGCGGCGCGCGGCCGCGCCCCTACGATCCCGCCGATATCCGCGCCGTTCAGTGCGCTGCCCCGCGCTCCTGCATGAATGCCTCGATCTGCGGCAGGGTGATGTAGCCGGCTTTTTGCGTGTGGATTTCGTCGAAATGGCGCGCGACCATCGGCATGCCGGAGGCGGCCTGCTCGCGGGTGAGCTTGCCGTCGTGCGTGGTATTGGCGTTTGAAAAGCGCGTTTGCAACTGCTGCTCCATGCGCGCCATCCGCTGCGGATTCATGCCTTGCGGCGCGGCCTGAGCGAACGCGACGGTGGACGCGCAGCACAACAAAACGGCGGCGAGCAACTTCTTCATGACTGACTCCTTCGGTTGAGCCATCGGCCGTCGCCTGCTTCGTGCCGCGATCCGTTTCGATGACAGGCCGAATTCTTGGTCAGGCGCCGCCGGATCGCAATTGAAGAATCATGTCGAGTTATGTCACGGCTTGTGTCGCGGTTTTGTCGCGACATCGAATGAAATGAGTTTGCCGTTTCGTTTTTCCCGCGCCGGTGGTCGGCTACGCGCAGCCGGTCATGGACCTGGGCCACGCGGGCCTGCCTCGCGAATTCCCGTAGTCCTGATGAAAGGAAGAACGGTCGTGCGGCGCACGCCGCGCCGTGCGTAAAGCTTGCACATGTTGGCGGGTTTTTACCGTCGCGTGGCGCACGCAACCTGATTTCCAACGGTGCGGCCGCCCGCCAAACCTTATGCGGACGGCATGCATTCAACCTGGAACGAAGCTTGCTACCAGGTTAAGGTTCGCGCGGGCTAATCCCCCATTTTTCCGGAACCTTCAGATGAGTTACCAGGACATCGACAAAGAAATTGCCCATCTTCAAGTCGTCTTCGGGCTGATCTCCGCGCGCGACCGTTTTCCGTTGTCGTATTGGTATAGTCGGCTGCACGCGCTGAACCGTTTATCGATGATGCCCGCGCAACGCGAACGTGTCGCGCACCTTGAAACCATGTTGCGCTCGATCGGCGCGAGGATCGATCAGGTCACGGGGGCGGCGCGGCTGCGTTGCTCGACGGCGCACACCGGCGCGTGACGTGCGGATGGCGAAACCGGGCGCGGAGCCGGATCGCCGCCAAGCCTCGTGGCGTTGTTGCCCGCATCCTGGGCGCACGTGATGCCACCGGCTTGAACGTTGGCCATGCTGGGCGGTATGCCCTCGACGAGCAATACTAGCGGCTATGGCCGAATCGCCGTCGTAACCTTGTCCAGAGTCCCGCAGGATTTTGCTTTGCCATGTCTTGCTGGAGATGCAGGCCATCCAGCCGGATTTGCGCCAACCGGTCGTCGTCCGTCACACCAAGCGCCAAAGGCGGGGCAACCGCATACCAGGTTGATACGTCGTCCCACGAGAGGTAGAGCGTGCCACGAAGCGGTTCATAGAGAGCGGCAGGCTCCGGCATGCTCTCGCCCTGTCCGTTTTCATCGAATACCGTGTCGACGTGCAGCGAGCGCGGCGCCGCGTCGACAAACGGAATCGAGCATACCGTCCATTGCTCCGGGTTAGTGTAAAAATCGAACGCCTTGATCCGCTTCCCGGAATCGAAGAGCATCGACAACATACCGGCATTAATCACGTACTCTGGCGCGCGAATATCAAACTGCTCATCGATCAACTGCCTGAGATCGGGATTTGACGCGTGACGAAGCGATTGCGTCGCGTAGTCAATTTTGCAGATTACGGAGCGGCCATCCTCGTCCCATCGCACATTTGCGGTCGGATTCTCATATTCCGCGACGCGAACGTGGACTTGGCTCATTTCAGGTGCTCATACATAAGGTAAGTGACAACGACGTCATGCAATGTAATTCCGACGTTCGCAATGTGTAGCGTACGGCGTCCACTCAACCAGTCAGAATCCGCGCCCCAAACGCAAGCACCAGCGCGGGCACCATCACGAGCGCACCGACCCTCAGGAACTTCATGAAGCTCACGTCTTCGCCCTCGCGGCGAATCGCGTTGAGCCAAAGAATCGTCGCGAGCGACCCGGTGATCGACAGATTCGGCCCGAGATCGACGCCGATCAACAGCGCGTCGATCACGCGCTCGGGACTATGCGCCTGCATCACGGTCGAACTCGCGATCAGCCCGGCCGGCAGGTTGTTCATCAGGTTGCTGCCGAACGCGATGATCGCGCCGGCCCAACCCGCCGCGGCCATTTCGTTGCGCTCGGTCGCACGCCGCAACTCAGTCGCGAGCGTCGTGATGACGCCCGTGTGATCGAGCATTTCGACCAGCACGAACAGCGCGGCGACGAGCGGCAGTACGTTCCACGAGATTTCGCGGATCATCGGCAGCGGCGATTTGCGTTCCTTGATCAACACGACGAGTGCGGTCAGCGTGCCGAGTATCGCGGTCGGCATGCCGAGCTGGATGTCGTATGCGGAGACCGTCAGCAACGCGCCGGCCGTGACGGCGATGCCCGCGAGCGCGACGCGCCCGCTTGCCGACAGTTCCACCGCTTCGAGATTCGCCTCACAGACGCCCGCGAGCGCATCGCGCTGCGTCCAGCGCAGCATCACGAAGGTCGCGGCGATCGACAGCAGCGAAGGCAGCGTGAAGCGCAGCATCCACGGTCCGAGCGGCGGCGTGTGATTGCCGTACAACACGATGTTGGCCGGATTCGAAATCGGCAGCACGAAGCTCGCCGCGTTGGCGACGAACGCGCAGACGAACAGCAGCGGCAGCGGCGGCGTCTTCGCCTTTTTCGCGGCGGCGAACACGGCCGGCGTGAGCACGACCGCGGTCGCATCGTTGGAGAGAAACGCGGTAATCACGACGCCGACGAGATATACGAGCACGAACAGCTTGCGCGGCGAGCTGCGCGCATGATTGACTGCGAGCACCGCGACCCAGTCGAACAGCCCTTCGCGGCGGCCGACTTCGGAGAGCAGCATCATGCCGAACAGGAACAGATAGACGTCGGTGCCCTTGCCGATCGCCTCGAACGCGAGATCTACCGGCAACAGGCCCAGCGACACGAGCAGCACCGCGCCGGCCACGGCCCACACGGCCTCCGGCCATTTGAACGGCCGCGCGATGACGCCGGCGGTGGCGACGGCGGCGATACCCCACGAAAGGAAAACGGAATTCACTGCGTGAGCCTGGATAATGGGTTGGTCCGGTGCTGCGCAAGCCCGCGCAACATCGTTGTTCGGGCCACAAATTACCACAGCGCCAGGTCCGGCGCGAACGCCTTTCAAACCCATTAGCATCACGGCGACAACAATCTGTTCCCGCGCACCCGCCTATTCAGTTTCTATTGCCATCCCTACTATCCGCATTCTCACGCGGCCCTCGCGAGCAACGGATAGAACACGATGCGAACTCAAGCTTCCGCTCCCGCACGCTACAACGGCGCGGCCATCGCGCTGCACTGGCTGATCGCGGCACTGATGATCTGCGGCTTCTATATCGGCTGGATCATGACCGATATCCCCGGCTTCACGCCCACCAAGCTCAAGTACTTCTCGTGGCACAAATGGATCGGCGTCACGGTCTTCGCGCTCGCGGTGGTCCGCCTGCTGTGGCGCGCCACGCACCGCGCACCCGCGCTCGACGCCGCGACGCCCGTGTGGCAGAAGGCCGCCGCGCATGCGGTGCACGGCGTGCTGTACCTGCTGATGCTGGCGATTCCGCTGTCCGGCTACTTCTATAGCTCGGCGGCCGGCATTCAGGTCGTGTATCTCGGCATCGTGCCGCTGCCGACGATCATCGGCCCCGATCAGGCGCTCAAGGCCACGCTGCGCACGGTCCATGTGCTGCTCAACTACGCGCTGCTCGCGCTCGTCGCGATGCACGTACTCGCGGCGCTCAAGCATCAATTCGTCGATCGCGACGGCTTGCTCGCGCGAATGGTTCCGTTTCTGAAGGTCCGTCAGTAACGCCCCGGCGCGCGGCCCGGCACCGCATAAACGGCTTCGACAGTCTTTAACCGCCGATTGGCTACGGCTGGTTGGCAATCTAATTCCTCGCGGTGTGCAATCCGGCCGCGCGGCTCGGATAGGATGCGTACCACCATGAAAACCACCTTCTATCAATCCACCCTTCGCGCGGCATTCGCTTCTGTTGCCGCCCTCGCACTGTTCGGTGCCAACCTCGCGCACGCCGATGTCGACCTCGCCAGGAGCAGCGTCATCGCGACGACGAAACAGATGAACGTGCCGGTCGACGGCAAGTTCAGGAAGTTCTCCGCGCAACTGAATTTCGATCCGGCCAGACCCGCCGCGGGCAGCGCAAGCGTATCGATCGACACCGCGAGCTACGACCTCGGCGCCGACGACTACAACAGGCAGGCGCAAGGCAAGGAATGGTTCGACAGCGCGACGTGGCCCGCCGCGACTTTCGTGTCGAGCTCGATCGCGCCGGCCGGCGGCAACCAGTACAAGGTGACCGGCAAGCTGACGATCAAGGGCAAATCGCAAACGGTCGTCGTGCCGGTCGTGATCGCCAGCCAGGGCGCGACGCAAACCTTCGACGGCTCGCTGCCGATCAAACGCACGCAGTTCGACGTCGGCACCGGCGAATGGAAAGACACGTCGGTCGTCGCCGACGAAGTCGTCATCAAATTTCATCTGGTCGCTTCGAAGAAATAACCCGGCACGCCGAAGCGCCACCTGAAACACCACACTACCTTCCGACCTCTGGAGTTCAAATGAAGCAATCCTTCCTGCTCGCCGCCGGCGCACTCGCCGCCGCGCTGTCGTTCAACGCGATGGCCGCCGACACGTACATGCTCGATCCGACCCACACGGCCCCGAGCTTCGAGACCGACCACTTCGGCGGCCTGTCGATCTGGCGCGGCAAGTTCAGGAAAAGCAGCGGCACCGTCGTGCTCGATCGCGCGGCGAAGACCGGCACCGTCGACGTGACGATCGACCTGAACTCGGTCGATATCGGCAACGACAAGCTCGACGCCGAACTCGTTACCGACAAGTTCTTCGACACCGCGAAGTACCCGAGCGCGACCTACAAGGGCACGCGGGTCCGCTTCGACGGCGACAAGCCGGTCGAGGTGATCGGCACGCTGACGATGCACGGCATTACGAAGCCGGTCAATCTGAAGATCGAGTCGTTCAAGTGCATGCAGCACCCGATGCTGAAGCGCGAAGTGTGCGGCACGGAATCGACCGCGACGTTCAATCGCGACGACTTCGGCATCGACTTCGGCAAGGCGTACGGCTTCAACATGAAGACGACGCTGCATATTCAGGCTGAAGGCATCAGGCAGTAAACGCATTACACGGTTGCGGCAATCGAGGTTGCCGCAACCGCTCGAAAGCCCGTGGTGAACGACCACGGCGCGTCCCGACCCCGCACCGGACCCGGCTCCCTACCCGCCGCAAGGTACTATTACGCATTGGCGCCGGCGCAACGCCCGCCAGCACAGCCATCGTTCACCGCCATCGCGCCATCGCCCGCCTCGACCGTCCATGAACTCCCCGCTCCGCCGCATCGCGCACCTCGACATGGACGCGTTCTACGCATCCGTCGAGCTGCTGCGTTATCCGGAGCTGCGCGGGCGCGCGGTGGTGATCGGCGGCGGCCGCAACAGCGCGCCGGAAGTGCTCGCGGACGGCAGCCGCCGTTTCGCGAAACTGCGCGATTACGCGGGCCGCGGCGTCGTAACCACGTCCACGTACGAAGCACGCGCGCTCGGCGTGTTTTCGGCGATGGGCATGATGAAAGCCGCCGCGCTCGCGCCCGACGCGGTCCTGCTGCCGACCGACTTCGAGTCGTACCGCCACTACTCGCGGCTTTTCAAGGCGGCGGTCAGAACCTTCACGGACCGCATCGAGGATCGCGGCATCGACGAAATCTATATCGATCTGACCGGCCTCGCCGGAGAATCGCGCGATATCGGAATGCGCATCAAGCAGGCCGTCAACGAGGCGACCGGCCTCACGTGCTCGATCTGCGTCGCCCCGAACAAGCTGCTCGCGAAGATCGGCTCCGAGCTCGACAAGCCCGACGGCCTCACGATCCTCACGCCGGCCGACGTGCCGCTGCGCGTGTGGCCGCTGCCGGTGCGCAAGGTCAACGGCATCGGCCCGAAGGCCGCGGAAAAGCTGACCGCGCTCGGCCTCGCGACGGTCGGCGAGCTGGCCGCCGCGGATGCGGGGCTGTTGCAGGACAACTTCGGGCGCAGCTATTCGGCGTGGCTGATGCGGATCGCGCAGGGTCACGACGAGCGGCCGGTGATGGTCGAATCGGAGCCGAAGTCGATCAGCCGCGAGACCACCTTCGAGCGCGATCTGCATCCGCGTCATGACCGGCCGGCGTTGTCGAGCGCATTTACGGGGTTGTGCGTGCGCGTCGCCGAGGACCTGGTGCGCAAGGGCTACGTGGGCCGCACGATCGGCATCAAGCTGCGCTACGACGATTTCCGCACCGTCACGCGCGATCTGACGCTCGACGACCCGACCGCCGACGCGACCGAAATCCGCCGCGCGGCGACCGAATGTTTGCGACGGGTGGAGTTGAACCGCAAGCTGCGGCTGCTGGGCGTGCGCATCAGCACGTTGACCCCGGCGAGTGAGCAGGCGCTGAAGCCGCGCCTGCCGGTTCAGGCCGACTTGCCTTTTGCGAGCGACGAATAGGCGGTATCGGAAGCCACACCCGCGTTCGCGCGCGCCGCCGCGGATATCTCGCTCACCGTCGCCATCGCCGAAGCCGCCACCGAAAATGCAAACGTATTGACGCCGTTCGCGCTATGCGCGGACACGGTGCCGCTATGCATCTCCGCAATCGCCTTCACGATCGCGAGCCCGAGCCCGTGGTTTTCGCGGCTGTTGGTGCGCGAGACTTCCGCGCGATAGAAGCGGTCGAACAGATGTTCGAGAATGTCCGGCACGATCGGCGCGCCCGGATTCGCCACCGCGACGCGCACCTGGTCGCCGTCGCGCGCGATCGTCACGCTGATCGACGCCCCCGGCTCGCAGTGCTGGATCGCGTTCATCAGCAGGTTCGTGCAGGCGCGGCCGAACAGCGAGCGGTTCACGCGCGCGAGCGCGTCGCCCTGCAATTGCGCGTGCACGCGCGCCTCTTCGAGCGGAATCTCCAGAAACTCCAGCGTATGCGCGACTTCCGCGGCCAGCGACACCTCGACGAGCCCCGTCGCGCGTTCGCCCTGATCGGCGCGCGCGAGGAACAGCATGTCGTTGATGATCGCGCGCATGCGCTCGAATTCCTCGAGGTTCGATTGCAGCGTATGGCGCAGATCGTCGACCGAGCGGTTGCGCGTGAGCGCCACCTCGGTCTGGCCGATCAGGATCGTGACCGGCGTGCGCAATTCGTGCGCGACGTCCGCGTTGAACGATTCGAGACGGCCATATGCGCCGTCCAGACGTTCGAGCGCGCCGTTGAACGAGTTCGCGAGATCGTTCAGTTCGAGCGGCAGCGACGCCGTGTTCAGGCGCTGCGAACGATTGTTCGGACTCACCGCCGACGCGTCGCGCGTGAGGCGCGTGAGCGGCGCGAGGCCGAGCCGCGTGACCGAATAGCTGAGCAGCAGCACCGCGAGACTGCCGAGCGCGGACAGCGCCGCGAGCGCCGAGCCGAACACGCGCATCGTGCGCAGGTTCGGCGAATAGCTCGCGGCAACCTGCAATTGCACGGGCGGGCGCGCGCCGTTGGCCGGCAGCGTGACCGTGGAAGTCAGCATGTCCTGACCGCCCCCCTCGGGCGTGATACGCGCGTAGCCGCCGGACCAGCTCTTCACGACCGTGCCCTGCACCGCCGTGCCGAAGTGGAAGTTCGGGTCCTCGCTCGACACCGCGTACACGGTACTGCTGTCGTGCGGCGTCATGTCGGTGAGTTTTTCGCGGGCCATCCGCCATTTGTCCGGCGTGACCGCGTGATAGACGATGATGCGCGCGATCTGCGTGCGATCGTCGAGCGATTCGCGCAGATGATGCTCGAGTTGCGTGCGCAGCACGAGAAAGAGGCCGGTGCCGATGAGCGTGAACACGAACAGCGCGACGAGCGCGAACATCGACGCGAGACGCCGGGCGATCGAGCGGTTCATGACGACTCAGCCTCTTCGCGCACTTCGAGCACGTAGCCCATGCCGCGCACGGTGTGCAGCAGCTTCGACGGGAACGGGCCGTCGAGTTTCGCGCGCAACCGCTTGATCGCGGTTTCGACGACATTCGTGTGGCTGTCGAAATTGACGTCCCACACGAGTTCGGTAATCGCGGTCTTGGAGAGAATGTCGCCCTGACGGCGCGCGAGCACGCTGAGCAACTGGAATTCCTTCGCGGTGAGGTCGAGCCGCACGCCGTCGCGTGTCGCGCGCCGGCCGATCAGATCGACGAACAGATCACCGACCGAGATCAGCGTGGATTCCTGCGAACGCGTGCGGCGCGCGAGCGCATGCAGCCGCTCGACGAGTTCGAGAAATGAAAAGGGTTTGGTCAGATAGTCGTCCGCGCCTTCGCGCAGGCCGCGCACGCGGTCGTTCACGTGATCGCGCGCGGTCAACATGATGACCGGCGTCGACTTGCGCATGCGCAATGCCTTCAGCACGCTGAAGCCGTCGCGCTTGGGCAGCATCACGTCGAGCACGATCACGTCGTAATCGAATTCGGTGGCCAGATGCATGCCTTCCTCGCCGTCGAGCGCGACGTCGACGACCCAGCCCTGCTCTGTCAAACCGGAGCGCAGGTAGTCCACCACCTTGTGCTCGTCTTCAACAATCAGCAATTTCATGCCCATCCCCTGTCGATCGGCGTGAGCGTATTAGCTCCGATCCGATCCCATGCAACGCCGTTGCACGACTCTGCATTATACGAAACGCCCCGGATTTCTCGCGCCGACGCCAACCCATCGGCGTGGCGACCGGGCCGCGGCGGCTCAGCGTGCGGGAGCCGGCGTCTCCTTCTGCTGTGCACTCTTCGGCACGTTGGCGACGTTCGCTACGTTCGTGGCCTGGGTGCCGCCGTCGCCACCCGCGCTATTCCCACCGCTATCCCAACCCCCGCCCAACGCCTTCACGAGCGCGACCGACAGCGTCAGTTGCTGACCGTGAATCTGCACGTCCTGGCGTTCGCTCGTGAGCAGCGACTGCTGCGCGTCGATCACGTTCAGATACGCGACGAGGCCGCCCGAATAGCGGTCGTTCGCGAGCGACAGCAGCCGCTGCGCATCCTCCACCGCCTCATGCGACTGCTTCGCCGCGCCGTCCAGCACCGACAGGCCCGTGATGCCGTCCTGCACCTGCTGGAACGCGGTCAGCACGGTCTGCCGGTAAGTCGCCTCGGTGGCCTTGTAACCTTCGCTCGCATACTTGACGTTGGCCACGCGGCGCCCGCCGTCGAACAGCACCTGGCCGACCGTCGCGCCGAGCGTCCACATCAGCGTCGGCGCGCTCAGCAGATTGGCGAACTCGGTGCTTTCCCAGCCGATGCCGGGTGTCAGCGTCAAGCTCGGGAAGAACGCGGCCTTGGCCACGCCGATCTGCGCGTTGGCCGCCGCCATCGCGCGTTCCGCCGACGCGACGTCGGGCCGGCGTTGCAGTACGTCGCTCGGCACGCCGAGCGGAATCGTGGGCGCCTTGATGTCGAGCACCTTCGGTTCGATCGCGAACTGCGGCGCCGGCACGCCGACCAGCGCGGCGATCGCATGCTCGAACTGCGCGCGCTGATTCACCAGCAGTTGCGCCTGCACGCGCGTCGCGTCGAGCTGCGATTTCTGCTGCAGCACGTCGAGGCCCGACACCGCGCCGAGGTCGTGCTCGGAGTTCACGTAGTCGAGCGCTTTCTGCTGCAGCTTGACCGACTGGTTCAGCACGTCGATCTCGGCGTCGAGTTCGCGCAGCGAGAAATAGTCGGTCGCGAGATCGGTCGTCAGCACGAGGCGCGCATTCGCGAGATCGTCGGCGGACTGCTCGGCCGATGCCTGCGCGCCTTCCACCTCGCGGCGGATGCGGCCGAACAGATCGGTGTCGTACGTGAGCGTCGGGCCGAGCTGGATGTTGTTCTGCACCGTCGATTGCGTGGGCGTCGCGTAGTTCGTCAGCGGCCGGTCACGCGAAATCCGGAAGCGCGAGCCCGATGCGCCCAGATCGACTTCCGGCACGCGCTGCGCGCTGACGTTCGCGAGCGTCGCCTTCGCCTGCTCGTAGTGCGCGCTCGCGGCGACGAGCGTCTGGTTCTGCGCGAGCGCCTGCGTTTCCAGCCCGGCTAGCATCGGGTCGGCGAAGCCCGTCCACCAGTCCGGCGCGATCGGCGCATGCGACGGCGCGGCGACGCGCCAGAACGAATCGGTGTGCCAGTCGGGCGGCACCTCGGCTTGCGGCCGTTGATAATCCGGACCGACCGTGCAGGCGGCGAGCAGCACCGCGCCCGCGCAGGCGGTGATCGTCGTGAACGCCGTGCCCGAAGCGCGTGCCGCGAGCGCCGTCAGCGCCGCGCCGGCCCGGTTGGGAGCCGCGAACTTCACGACGCCCCCTTGCCGCTCTTCTGCGGCTCGACCTGCACGTGATCGCCGTCGGCGATCGAATCGCTCGGGTTGATGATGATGTGATCGCCCGGCTCGATGCCGCTTTCGATTTCGAGCGTCTGACCGAGGTCCTGCGCGATCACGACCTTGTGCAGGCTCACGTTGCCCTTCGCGTCGACGACCGCGAGGCGCGGACCTTCGGCGCGAAACAGCAGCGCATTGCCCGGCACAGTCAGGCGCGCATGCGCGGCCGCGGGCACCGCGACCTGCACGTAAGCGCCGGGGCGCAACTTGTCGTCCGGATTGGGCAGCGTCACCTCGATCTGCAACGAACGCGTGGGCACGTCGATCGCGCCGGATATGTGCGTGATCGTGCCGTCGAACTGCTGGCCCGGCAACTCGGCCTGCGTGACCACGACCTTCTGCCCGACCGCGACGTTCTGCGCATACGCCTGCGGCAATTGCACGTAGACGCGCAGCGGATCCGACTGCGCGAGCGCGAAGAGCGCCCGGCTGGTGCCGCTGCCCGCGTCGATCAGGTCGCCGACGTCGACGTTGCGCTGCGTGACCACGCCGGTAAACGGCGCGACGATCCGCTTGAACGATTCGAGCTGCTGCAAGCGCTTGACGTTCGCGTCCGCCGCGGCGAGATTCGCGACGTCCTGCGTGTAGGTGCTTTGCCGTTCGTCGAGTTCCTGTTGCGAGACCGCATCGCGCTGGCGCAACTGCTGCCAGCGTTCGAGCGAGCTTTTTGCGAGGCCGAGGCTCGAACTGATCTGCTGACGCTGCGCCAATGCCTGCGCGAGCTCCTGGTCGATTTCGGGCGTGTCGAGTTCGGCGAGCAACTGGCCCTGCTTCACGTGCGCGCCGATATCGGCGTACCAGTGCAGCAGATAGCCGGTCGCACGCGCGTAGATCGGCGACTCGACGTAGCCGCGCAACGTGCCCGGCAGCAGCGTGCTGGCGCCGCTGTCGGTCTGCTTCGGCATCACGGTGTTCACGTACTGGGTGGCGTTCTGCTGCGTCGTCGCCTCGACCTCGCGGCTTTGCAGCACGTTCGCGATCACCGTGCGCAACGCGCCGATCGCAAGCAGCACGAGAACGATCAGGGCCGCGATCTTCGCGCGCTTCCATTCGCGATGGCGCGGCGGCAGCATGTGCCCGTCTTCGGTTTCCCGCGCGGGGATCGCCAGCGATGCATGAGTCTTTTCTGTCATCTCAGTCAACCATCGTTTAACTTTTACGCGGGCGTGGCCGCACTGCTGTGCTCGGGCGCGGCACCGCCGCCCTCGCCACCGTTGCCGCCGTTGCCGTCACCACCGCCATGAGGATCCGTCGGGTCCGTGTCGCCGTCACCCTTACGGTGTGCCAGCCACGAATGAATACCCGCGAACACGAGCGGCACGAAAAACAGCGTGGATACCGTCGCGAACAGCAGGCCGCCGATCACCGCGCGGCCGAGCGGCGCGTTCTGCTCGGCGCCTTCGCCGAGACCGAGCGCCATCGGAATCATGCCGATGATCATCGCGAACGCGGTCATCAGCACCGGGCGGATCCGGCTTGCGCCCGCCTCGAGCGCGGCCGTGAGCGGCGGCGCGCCGCCCGACAGCCGCTGCCGCGCGAACGCGACCATCAGAATACTGTTCGCGGTCGCGACGCCCATCGTCATGATCGCGCCGGTCAGCGCCGGCACGCTCAGATGCGTACCGGTCAGGAACAGCATCCACACGATGCCCGCGAGCGCCGCCGGCAGCGCGCTGACGATGATCAGCGGATCGACCCACGACTGGAAGTTCACGACGATCAACAGATACACGAGCACGATCGCCACCGCCACGCCAATTCCTAGCCCGAAGAACGAGCTGCGCATCGTCTGCACCTGGCCGCGCACCGTGATCGTACTGCCGCGCGGCAGCGACGCGCGCACCTGATCGACCAGCTTGTCGACCTGATTCGCGACGCTGCCGAGATCGCGCTTCTCGACGCTCACGTACAGATCGATCACCGGCCGGATGTTGTAGTGCGAGACTTCCGCGAATTGCGCTTGCGGCGAGATGCGCACGAGGTTGCCGAGCAGTTGCGTCGGCCCGTTCATCGTCGCCGACACCGGCGTGCGCAGCAGCTCGTCGATCGACGACACCTGGTATTGCGGCGTCTGCACCGCCACCTTGTATTCGACGCCGTTGCGGTTATTGATCCAGAATCCCGGCGACGTCTGCGAGCTGCCCGACAGCGAAACGAGCACGTTCTGCGCAACGTCGTTCGCGCTCAGGTTCAGTTGCTGCAGGCGCGTGCGGTCCATGTGCAGATCGATCACCGGTTCGTCCAGCTTCTGCTGGATATGCGTGTCGACCGTGCCGGGAATCAGCCGCACCTGTTTCAGCAGCTTGCGCGCGACGTCGAAGTTGCCCTGCTGGTTCGCGCCGGAAATCTGCACGTCGACCGCGGCGGGCAGGCCGAAGTTGAGGATCTGCGTGACGATGTCGGCCGGCTGGAAGAAGAATTCGGTACCCGGAAAGCGCTGCGGCAGGATCTTGCGCAGCTTGTCCATATAGAGCTGCGACGACTCGTGGCCTTCGTTCAACGCAATCTGGATCTCGCCGTCGAGCGTGCCCATCGTGCCCGAGTTGCTGTACGACAGGTTGATGCCGCTATACGGCAGGCCGAGGTTGTCGAGAATCGTGCCCAGTTCCCGCGGCGGCACGACTTCGCGGATCACCTTTTCGACCTCGTCGGCAAGCCGCGCGGTTTCCTCGATGCGCGTGCCGGTCGGCGCGCGCATATGCAGACGGATATCGCCCGCGTCGACGCTCGGGAAGAAGTCTTCGCCGAGCGCGAAAGCGAGCCCCATCGACAGCACGCAGAAGCCGAGGAACACGCTGCAAAACAGCTTGCGACGCACCAGCAGGCTGCTCAGGATCATGATGTAGGTCGCGCGCATGCGCTCGAAGCCGGCGTCGAAGCGGTGATAGAGCCGCATGAACAGATTCGGCCTGGTGCCCGCCTTCGGCTTGTGCGCGTGCCCCATCAGCAGCATCGCGAGCGTCGGCACGAGCGTCCGCGACAGCACGTACGACGCGAGCATCGCGAACACCACCGCTTCGGCGAGCGGCACGAACAGATAGCGCGCGACGCCGGTCAGGAAGAACATCGGCACGAACACGATACAGATACACAGCGTCGACACGAGCGCAGGCACCGCGATTTCGCCCGCGCCGTCGAGAATCGCATCGTGCAGATTGGTGCCTAAATGCAGATGCCGTTCGATGTTCTCGATCGTCACCGTCGCGTCGTCCACCAGAATCCCGACCGCGAGCGCCAGGCCGCCGAGCGTCATGATGTTGATGGTCTGCCCGAGCGCGTGCAGCACGATCAGCGACGAGAGAATCGACAGCGGAATCGAAATCGCGATGATGCAGGTGCTGCGCCAGTTGCCGAGAAACAGCAGGATCATCGCGGCGGTCAGCGCGGCGGCGACCAGCGCCTCGCGCACCACGCCCTGCACGGCCGCCTTCACGAACACCGACTGATCGAACAGCGCGGTGATCTGCAGATCGGGCGGCAGCGAGGCGCGCGCACCCGGCAACAGCTCTTTCAGCGAATCGACGATCGACAGCGTCGACGCGTTGCCGTTCTTCAGCACCGACATCAGCACGCCGCGATGGCCGTTCTGCCGCACGATATTGGTTTGCGGCGAATAACCGTCGCGCACGTGCGCGACTTCGCGCAGATAGGTGGTCGCGCCGTTGACCGTGCGCACCGGAATGTCGTTGAGCCCTTCGATCGTGGCCGGCGACCCGTTCATGTCGACCGTGTATTCCTTCGGCCCGATCTTGGCCGTGCCGGTCGGCAGAATCAGGTTCTGCGCGTTGAACGCGTTGACCACGTCGGTGGGCGTCAGGCCTTTCGCAAGCAGCGCGCGCGTGTCGAGGTCGACCGAAATCAGGCGCGATTTGCCGCCGTATGGATAGGGCACGGCGGCGCCGGGAATCGTCACGAGTTGCGGACGCAGGAAGTTCAGCGCGACGTCGTTGAGATCCTGTTCCGAGAGCTTCGGACTCGACAGGCCGAGCTGGATCACCGGAATACTGGAGGCCGAATAGCTGATGACTAGCGGCGCCGTGGCGCCCGGCGGCATCTGCTTCAACTGCGCCTGTTCGACGGCCACGGTCTGCGCGATCGCGGTCTGGATATTCGCGTTCGGCTGCAGAAACACCTTCAGGATCGCGATGCCCGGCAGCGATTGCGATTCGATGTGCTCGATGTCGTTGACCGTGGTGGTCAGACTGCGCTCGTTGACCGACGTCATGCGGTCGGCCATGTCCTGGGCCGACAAGCCCGTATACGTCCAGATGATACTGACGACCGGAATGTTGATTTCCGGCAGCACGTCAACAGGCGTGGTGAACAGCACGAATGGCGTCGCCAGCACGATCAGAATCGCCATCACGATGAACGTGTATGGCCGCTTAAGCGCTACGTTGACGATCCACATTGAAACGGGCCAGAGAGGATGCTGGGTGGGAGGGAGGGATTCAATCTGCGCTTATGCTAGATCGATAGGACCAACACCTGCATGGCGCCAAAATGGCGAAATTGTCAGGAAGGTAGTTGTAAGGAGATGGGGAGTTTTTGGCGATGCGTGAGGCGTCGCGGGTTTATCGCCTGTTTGCCGATATGCAAACGTTTGTTGAATCAAGTTAACCGCAGTTAATGGAACGTTTGCCGAGGCGCCGCGCGGCTCTGCGCGAAATATTGTGAAACATGCTTTCGGATTGATTCGCGCGAAGCGGCGATCTGCATGCATGCGCTCACAAAAAAGGCCGGTCAACCCGCGCGGTTGACCGGCCTTGTCATCTGCAATTATTCGCCTGTTTGGTAGCGGCGCGGTCGGCGCTTATTTGGCGAACAGCGACGACATATCGGCGAATGCCTTGAGCTCGAGCGCATTGCCCGACGGATCGAGGAAGAACATCGTCGCCTGCTCGCCGACCTCGCCCTTGAAGCGCACGTGCGGCTCGATGATGAATTCGATGCCGGCCTTCTGCAGTTTGTCCGCGGCGGCCTGCCATTGCTCCATCGACAGCACCGCGCCGAAGTGGCGCACCGGCACCGCGTCGCCGTCGACCTTGCTCGTATGACGATGGCCGATTTCGTCCGGCGCGAGGTGCGCGACGATCTGATGGCCGTAGAAATTGAAATCGATCCACGCTTCCGAGCTGCGCCCTTCCGGACAACCGAGCAGTTCGCCGTAAAACTCGCGCGCGGCGGCGAGGCTATGAACAGGAAACGCCAGATGGAACGGCGGCAAAACGGTGTCGGCAACGCTCATGGTGAAAGACTCGCTGGTGAATATGTAGGGATGATTGTCGGGCCAAGTTTAACCATAAATAAAAATGCTGAGAAACGATATATATTTGATCTGACCAACACGAAAATCGATCAATCGATCATGCCCGGCGAACTGAAGACCTTCATCGCCGTCAGCCAGTACGGCACGTTTTCCGGCGCGGGCGCGCGCATCGGGCTCACACAATCGGCCGTGAGCGCGCGGATGCAGCGGCGCGGATCGGATCGGCGGCATTCGCGCCGGTGAACCGCGCACCGATTGTCCTGCCATACGCACGGGCAACTGTATCTGTGCGTTGCGCGTCGCGGCGCGCAGAATCGGCGCTTGCGCGCCATCTCACATCATCTCGCGCGTTCCGTCGCCCTCACTTCTTCCCGCCATGATCGCCAGCCCGCTGCTCACCGCCGATGTCCTGATCGCCTACAGCGCCTATTTCGTCGGCACCGCGAGCCCCGGACCGAGCAATCTCGCCATCATGTCGCTCGCCATGAGCTCGGGCCGGCGCGCCGCGCTCATGTTCGCACTCGGCGTGGTGTCGGGCTCGTTCTCGTGGGCGCTGCTCGCGTCGCTCGGTTTGTCGGCGATGCTCGCCAGCTACTCGCAATGCCTCGTCACGATCCGGATCGCGGGCGGCCTGTATCTGCTGTGGCTCGGTTTCAAGTCCGCGCGCTCGGCACTCGGCGCCGGCCAGCCGGCCGCGAGCGCGGCGCAAGCCGACGAACCGCTCAGGCGGCTTTATCTGCGCGGCCTGCTGCTGCATCTGACCAATCCGAAGGCGGTGCTGGTGTGGCTGTCGATCGTGTCGCTCGCGATGTCGCCGGTACACGGCGCGGCACACGTGATGCCGGTCGTGCTCGGCTGCATGGTGATCGGCGCGACGGTGTTCAGCAGCTACGCGGTGCTGTTTTCCACCGCGTCCGCCCGGCGCATCTATACGGCGATCCGGCGTTGGCTCGACGGCTCGCTCGCCGTCATGTTCGGGATTGCCGGGCTCAAGCTGCTGACGTCGAAAAACTAGCGCGTGGCTTGCGGTCCGGCCGGATTTGCCGCCGCTCTGCGATACTGGCGCCATCGCTCCAGGAACGGCCAGCCAGCGCGCCCCTACACAAACGATGACCGGCAAAGACAACGAAACACCCCCGTCGACCCACCGCTCGCCGCTGCAGAAGCGGCTCTATTTCACCGGCACGGCGATCCTGCTCGCCGGCTTCATCGCCGCCGCGCTCATCTATGCGAGCGCGCCGCCGCCGGATAAAGCAGTCGCGATGTACGGCATGGTCGATCCGCGCTACCAGATCGAGCTACAGCAAATCGGCGGCAATGCGGCGGTGCTGATGGCCCAGCTTCACCAATGGTTCGACAGTCTGTGGCACGGCGTCAGGCTCGCCTATACCGTCGCGGTGCTCGGTATCGCGGTCGCGGGCGTGTGCTTTTTCATCGGCTATTTTTTCGCGGACGACGCGGCGCCGCGCTAGGTGCGGCGTCGGCGCGCCGTCCGTCCGCTACGGCGCGCCCTACAGCGCCCCCTTCACCTGCTCATGCGGCTTCTCGACCCCAACCGCCAGCAACGCCTCGTGCAGCGTGCCGAAAATACAGCGCTCCTCGACAATCGGCGTGATCCCGTGCCGCTCCATATCGGAGCGCAGATACCGGTTCACACGCGCGAAAATCACCTCGATGCCGCCGTGCTTGAGCGACGCGCACAGCTCGCCCACCGAGCGCGCCGCCGAATAGTCGAGATCGGTGATCGCGCTCGCGTCGACCACGAACCAGCGCACCGCGCTCGGCGCGTGATCGATCAGGCGGCGCGTGTCGTCGGCGAAAAAGTGATCGTTCGCGTAGAACAGGTCGGCGCCGAAGCGATAGACGATCAGCCCCGGCGCGGTCTCGATGCCGGGCACGGCCGGCACCGGCACCCACGTGCCGTCGTCGCCGGGGGTGAGCACCATCGTGTGCGGCCGGTAGCTGTGCCGTACGTGACGCAGTAGCGACAACGCGACCGCCACCAGAATGCCGTGCTCGACGCCGATCAGCACGACCGCCGCCGCGGTGAACACGGCCAGCGCGAATTCACCGGGACTTTCGCGGCGGATCGCGAACAGCGTCCGCAGATTGACGAGGCCGACCGCGATCGTAAACACGATGCTCGCGAGGATGCAGTGCGGCAGGTACTGCAGATAGCGGCTGAAAAACAGCAGCACCACGACGACGACCGCCGCGAACACGAGCTGCGCAAACTGGCTGCGCGTGCCGGCGCGATCGGCCATCGCGGTCTGCGTCGGGCTGCCGTTGACGACAAACGCCCCCGAGAACGCCGCCGCCGCGTTGGCCGCCGCGATGCCGAGCAGGTCCGCGTCGATATCGACCGGTTCGTGGTAACGCTCGGCGAACACGCGGCTCGCGGCGGCGCTTTGCGCGACGATCATCACGAAGCAGGACGCGGCGACCGGCATCAGGTCGAGCATCTGCTGCCACGTCACCGACGGGACGCGCAACGGCGGCAGTCCGCCCTCGACAGGTCCGAGAATCGAAATGCCGTGGGCCGCGAAGCCGAGCACGTCGCTGGCGACAATGCCCGCGACGACCACGATCAACGGCACCGGCAGGCGCGGCCAGAAACGTTTGCACACGAGAATCGCGACCACGACGAGCACCGAAATCGCGAGCGTCGGCGGGTGAATCCGCGCGGCGTCGCGCACGACCAGCAGCAATTGATCGACGCTGCGCGCCGCGTGTCCCGACACGCCGACCATGTCGCCGAGCATCGCGATGCCGACCTGCACGCCGACGCCGGCGAGAAAGCCGACCAGCACGGTACGCGACAGGAAATCGGCGAGAAAACCAAGCTTGAAGATGCGCGCGACGAGCAGCAACGCGGCGGTCAGAAGCGCGACCATCGCGGCAAGCGCGGCATAGTCGGCGCTCGACGCAGGCGCCATCGTCGACAGACGGCTCGCGAAAATAGTGGCGGTGGCGGAGTCGGCCGCGACGACCAGATGCCGCGACGCGCCGAAAAACGCGAACGCGACGAGCGGCAGGAAAGCGGTGTAAAGCCCCGTGACGGCGGGCATGCCGGCAATGCGCGCGTAGCCGAGCACCTGCGGAATATCCATCGACGCAAGCTGCACGCCGGCCAGCGCATCGCGCGCCGCCGCGACCCGGCTCAACGGAAGAACGCCCTTCAGCACGCCGATGCGTGCCCCCTTCTGCTCCAGAAAATCTCGCATACGCGATAGTGCCCTCAAAACCTTAGGTTATCGCGCATCGTGCCGCGAGTCGGCACGCAAAGGCAAGACTTGATAAATGGCCGGGGGGTTATCTCGGGAAATGGAAAACAGAAAGCTTATCGAAAGAAATCGAATGGCCGCTCATCTGGAAACTAACTAAAAGCTGACCATACGCGAGGTTCTTCCCGGCGTTTCCGCAGGGAAGAACCGGCTTAAGAATTTAACGTTTGAACTGGCCTGTCTGTGGATCCACATGCCGCGCAAAACCGAACAGCGCAGCGATACAGATCGGACAGGCGATCAGGAAGATAGCCAACATCACTCACCCCGTAACAAATTGTTACCGGCAAGTTTAAAGAAATTCAGAACGAATTAAATGAGGGAAAACGCAAAGCACTATTGCAAAGGATTACAACAGTCT
Organism: Paraburkholderia sp.; assembly: GCF_047605525.1. Taxonomy (GTDB): domain Bacteria; phylum Pseudomonadota; class Gammaproteobacteria; order Burkholderiales; family Burkholderiaceae; genus Paraburkholderia. The sequence continues at coordinate 42,398 of NZ_JASGFN010000022.1, forward strand.
TCTAAAAAGATCACAGCCGACGCCAGCGGGTTAGAAGAAAACCGTTTCTATCACGCTGCCCCCGGCGCCCTCTTCTTCATGCCGGCCACCGATCCCACCGACTCGCGCATCGTCACGCTCACCGGAAACTCGCGAAAAATCTCCCACGTGGTCCGGTAGCACCGGTTGATCAGCCAGCGCACCGCGTTCCGCGTCAGCTCCGCGGTCGGAATATGAACCGACGTGAGTCCGGGCGCCGCATACGCGGCCGAGTAATCGTCGTCGTAGCCGATCACGGACATATCGTTCGGTACCGAGATGCCCGCCTGATGAAAGCGCGCGAGCACGCTGACCGCCATCGTGTCGTTCGCGCAGAACAGACCCGTCACGCGCCGCTTCGAATCGAGCAGCGTCTGCGCGGCGGCATAGCCGCCTTCGGGCGAGAAGTCCGATTCGATCAGCGTGACGTCGTCGCGCGCGATGCCGGCGCGCGCCAGTTCGGCGAAAAAGCCTTCGATCCGCATCAGGTTGTCCGACGCGGTGGACGGCCCCGAAATCACCGCGATGTCGCGATGCCCGAAGTCGAGCAGCGTGCGCGCCGCCAGTTCGCCGCCGCGCCGGTGGTCCGCGCAGAACGACGCGTCCGGCAACTGCTCGAACGCGCGATTGAGGAACACCATCTTCGGATGCATGCCGTGCAGCATGATCAGGTCTTCGTCGTGCAGATCGTGGCTGATCACGACGACGCCGTCGCAATCGCGGCCGATCAGGAAGCGCACCGCCTCGATCGCCTGCTCGCGCGGCGACACTTCCCCGCAACCGGTCGCGACCACCACGTGGCGGCGCACCGCGCGCAGCTCGGTGTCGGTCTGCTTCAGGATCGTGCCATAGTAGGAGCCGAAAAACGTCGGCACGAAAATACCGATGATGCCGAGTTGCTGCGTCGCCATCGCCCGGCCGATCGACGACGGGCGGAAGTTCAGCGCCTCGATCGCCGCCTTCACGCGGGCCGCGGCATCGGCTGAAACCGGTCCTTTACCGGAAATGGCTCGTGAGGCGGTCGACATGCCCACGCCGGCCAGTTCCGCGACATCCTTGAGTGTTGCCACGCGGTTCTCCATCAAGCCTTGTGTCGACGAGCCGCGGCGCACGTGCGCGCTGCGGCGTTACAGGCGCGCGCCGCCCGCTTCGTCGAACAGCGAGACATGCGCGGCGTCGAGCGAAAACGCCACGGTGCCGCCTTCGGCAACCGGCGTTCTGGTCTGATCGATCGACGCGATCTGTTCGCCATGATAGTCGAGCCAGATCACCCGGTGGTTGCCCATCGGCTCCATCAGCGAAACTTTTGCGCACTCCGCGCCGCTCGTGCCAGCGCCGGTGCCAGCGCCCGCGCCCCCGTTTGCATCGACGCGCACGTCTTCGGCCCGCACGCCGAGCACGCACGGCAGTCCTTGCGCGGGTGCGGCCTTGAACGCATACGCGGACACGTCGAGCCGCAGGTGCGCGGAGCGGAAGTGCACCGCGCCGTCGCGCAACTCGAGCGTGCCCTTCAGCAGATTCATCGCGGGCGAGCCGAGGAACGTCGCGACGAACAGATTGTTCGGCCGCGTGTAGACCTCGGCCGGCGTGCCGAACTGCTGGATCACGCCGCCGCGCATCACGGCCATGCGGGTTGCGAGCGTCATCGCCTCGACCTGATCGTGGGTCACGTAGATCATCGTCGCGCCGAGCCGTCGATGCAGTTGCTTCAGTTCGCGGCGCAGCTCGGTGCGCAGCTTCGCGTCGAGATTCGACAGCGGCTCGTCGAACAGGAACACGTCGGCTTCGCGCACGATCGCGCGGCCGATCGCGACGCGCTGCCGCTGTCCGCCGGAAAGCTGCGCCGGCTTGCGCTCGAGCAGCGATCCGAGTTGCAGCATTTCGGACGCGCGCGCGACGCGCCGCGCGATTTCCGCCTTCGGGGTGCCGTTGATGCGCAGCGCGAACGACAGGTTGCGCTCGACGCTCATCGTCGGATACAGCGCGTACGACTGGAACACGAGCGCAATGCGGCGGTCCTTCGGGTCCGCCCACGTCATGTCTTCGCCGGCAATCTCGATGCTGCCGTCGCTGACGTCGATCAGCCCCGCGATGCCATGCAGCAGCGTGGACTTGCCGCAACCCGACGGGCCGAGCAGCACGACGAATTCGCCGGCGAGCACGTCGAGATCGAGATTCTCGATGACGGTGTTCGAGCCGAGCCGAATCGTCAGATTACGGATCGCCACATTGGCGGGATGCGTGAGCGCCGCGGCGTCGGCGTCAGTGTCGGCGCTTGCGCCCGGCACAGCGGCCGCGTCGATCGTATTAGCGATGTTTGCCATGCCCTACCCCTTGACGGCGCCCGACGCAATGCCGCGCACGAACCAGCGGCCCGAAATGAAGTAGACCGCGAGCGGCACCATCGACGTCAGAATCGTCGCGGCCATGTTGACGTTGTACAAACGCTCGCCGGTCGTCGTGTTGATGATGTTGTTCAGTTGCACCGTCATCGGCAGGTTCTTCGTGCCCGCGAACACGAGGCCGAGAATGAAGTCGTTCCAGATATTCGTGACCTGCATGATCAGTGCGACGACGATGATCGGCGTCGACATCGGCAGCATCAACTGGAAGAAGATGCGCCAGAAGCTACCGCCGTCGATGCGCGCGGCCTTGAACAGCTCCTGCGGAATCGATGCGTAGTAGTTGCGGAACAGCAGCGTCATCACCGGCATGCCGAAGATCGTATGAATCACGACGATGCCCGGCAGCGAGCTGAACAGATGCACGCTCGCGAGCACGCGCACGAGCGGATAGACCATCACCTGCACCGGAATGAACGCGCCGAGCAGCAACACCCCGAACAGCACGCCCGCGCCGCGCGGCCGCCAGAACGACAATGCATAGCCGTTCACCGCGCCGACCACGATCGAGAAAATCGTGCTCGGCACGACGATGCGCACCGAGTTCCAGAAGCCGACGCGAATGCCGTTGCAGTCGAGCCCGGTGCACGCGGATTGCCAGGCGGCGCTCCACGCGTCGAGCGTGAAATGCGTGGGAAACGCGAGCAGATTGCCGAGCCGGATCTCGCTCATCGGCTTGACCGACGTGACCAGCATCACATAGAGCGGCAGCAGGAAGAACACCGCCGCGCTCAGCAGAAACGCGTAGATGCCGACGCGCGCCGGCGAAAACGCCGAGCGGCGCGGCCGTGGACGTGCGCGACCCGCGCGGTCTGGCGGGCCGCCGTTGAACGAAGTATTGAGCGTGTTCATCACCTCTCCCCGCGCAGTGCCGCGCGGCTGCGCGCATGGAAGAACGGCGCGAGAATCGCGAGCACCGTCGCGAGCAGCACGATCGACGCCGCCGACGCGAGGCCGATGTTCGCGCGTCCGAACAGATAGTCCATGATGAATTTGGCCGGCACTTCGCTGGCGGTGCCGGGGCCGCCCTGCGTCATCGCGACGACCGCGTCGTAGAGCTTCACGACCATCACGAACAGCAGCACGAACGCGGTCGAAATCGACGGCCCGAGCATCGGCACGACGATGCTCGCGTACACGCGCCAGCGTGGAATGCCGTCGATGCGCGCGGCCTTCCACAGCTCTTCGTCGATGCCGCGCAAGCCCGCGAGCAGCAGCGCCATCACGAGGCCCGACGCCTGCCACACGGTCGCGATCACGATCGTATAGATGACCCAGTCCTGATCGACGATCCAGTCGAAGCGCGCATGCGTGAAGCCGAGCCGGTGCAACACCTGCTGCGCGCCCAGTTCCGGGTTGAGGATCCATTGCCACACGAGCCCGGTCGCGACGAACGACATCGCGTACGGATACAGAAACACCGTGCGCAACACGCCTTCGGCGACCACCCGCTGATCGATGAAAATCGCCAGCAGCAAACCGATCACCATGCACGCGACGATGAAGCACGCGCCGTAGATCACGATGTTCTGCAGCGACACGAGCCAGCGGTCGTTGTGGAACAGCCGCGCGTACTGCGTGAAGCCCGCGAAGTCGTTCGACGGAAACGTGTGCGAATTGCTGAGCGACACGCGCGCGGTCCAGACCATCGTGCCGAGGTACGCGCACACGACGGTCAGGATCATCGGCAGCAGGGCCAGCCAGACCGCGATCGAAAAGCGCCGCTTCAGCGGTTTGTGATGCGGTTTGCCGTGCGGCTGGTTATGCGGCTGATTGTGCGACTTCTGACCGGCGGCCGGCATCTTGAGCGCGTGCATGGCGGCGCCCTAGCCCTTCAATGCGCTGGCGAACGCTTTCTGCGCGTCGTCGACCGACTGGTTCCTGTTCCAGAAGTTCGTCACGACGTCAGTCAGCGCCCCCTGCATATCGGGCGAGAGCAGCATTTCCGGATTCGGCAACTGACGCGACTTGTCCTTCATGATCGCGATGCCCTCCTTCGCGCACACGTCGAGGCTGGCCGCGTCGACGTCAGGGCGGATCGGAATCGAGCCCTTCTTCGCGCTGAACGCGACCTGCGCGGACGGCGAGGTCATCACCGTGGCGAGCAGGTTCTGCGCCTTGATCGCCGACGCGTTGTCGGTCTTCGGGAACACGAACACGTCGCCCGCGACCAGATACGGCGAATGCGGACCAAAGCCGGGGAAGCAGCCGAAGTCCTTGCCCGCGGTCTGGTTGGCCGCGACAAATTCGCCCTTGGCCCAGTCGCCCATGATCTGTACGCCGGCCTTGCCCGACGTCACCAGCGCGGTCGCGTCGTTCCAGTTGCGGCCCGGCGAGCCCGGATCGACGAAATCGCGCAGCCGCTTGAACGACACGAGCACCTTCCTGAACGCATCGGAATTCACCGCGTTCACGTCGTGATCGCGATAGACCTTCATATACAGGTCCGGGCCGCCGACGTCGGCGAGCACCGCGTCGAACGTGATCTTCTCCTGCCACGGCTGGCCGCCGAACGCGAGCGGAATCACGCCCGCGGCCTTCAGCTTGCCGAGATCGGCGATGAATTCGTCATAGCTTTTCGGCTCGCTCGTGATGCCGGCTTTCTGGAACACCGGCTTCGAGTAGAAGAACCAGGCCGGCATATGGATGTCGACCGGCGCGGCGTAGTAATGGCCCTTCACCTTGATGCTGTCGAGAATCGACTGCGGGAAGATCGTATTCCAGTTTTCTTTCGCGGCGACGTCGTCGACGTTGTTCAACAGCCCCTGATCGATCAGGTCGTGAAACTGTTTCGACGTATTGAACTGCGCGGCGGTAGGCGGATCGCCGCCGACGATGCGGTTGATCGCGGTGGCGCGCGCCTGATCGGCGCCGGCGACCGCGTTGTCGACCCATTGGCCGCCGGCCTTGTTGTACGCATCGGCAAACTGGCGGATCGCGGCCGATTCGCCGCCCGAGGTCCACCAGTGAATCACGTTGGCCTTAAGCGGCTCCGCCTGCGCGACGGCGCCATACAGCGCCAGTGCCGCAACCACGCCTCGCAAGACCATTCTGCTGCTGTTCATTCCGTCTCCTCCGGGCGTGCCGCCCGTGTATCAGGTCACCAGGTCATCGGGTCGAAAGACACACCCGCTCCACCCTTTTTACGTCGTCGTGTGCGCCGCGCGATGCGGCGCCTGTTGTGTTGTCGTTGTTGTGTTGCCTGAATCGGGTTGCCCGGGTTGCACGGTCTGACGCGCACCGCTTCATGCCTTCACGCGAGCGCGTCGCGCTCTTTCAGGAATTTCGCCACCAGCTCGGCGCTGTGCTTGAGCGTGCGCTTCTGCGTGTCGTAATCGACATGCACGATGCCGAAGCGCCGCTCGTAGCCGAACGCCCACTCGAAGTTGTCCATCAGCGACCACAGGAAATAGCCACGCACGTCGACGCCGGCCTTGATCGCCTGATCGACCGCGGCGAGATGGCGCTTGAGGAACGAGATGCGTTGCGGGTCCTCGACGCGGCCGTCGACCACCTGGTCGTTCGACGCCATGCCGTTTTCGGTGATGTAGATCGGCGGCAGATTGGCGTAGCCGGCCTTGAAGCCGGTCAGCAGATCGCGCAGGCCGTCGGGGTAGACCTCCCAGCCCATCTGCGTGCGCTCGACGTCCGCGAGCGGCACGTCCCTGAAACCATGCACGCCATCGCTCGCGACATTCGTGCGGAAATAATAGTTGATGCCGAGAAAATCGAGCGGCGCGGCAATGGCTTGCATGTCGCCGTCGAGCACGAGCGGCTCGGTGCCCGGCCATAGTTCGAACAACGATTGCGGATACTCGCCCTTGAACAGCGGATCGAGAATCCACGCGTTGTGCTGGACTTCGAACAGTTCGGCCGCGCGGCGGTCGGCGGCGCTGTCGCTATCCGGCGTGCCGCGCCCGACGTTCGCGACGATGCCCTTGCGCGAGCGCGGATCGTTCGCGCGCAGCACCGGAAGCACGAGACCGTGCGCGAGCAGCAGATGATGCATCGCCTGCGTTGCGAAGCGCACGTTCGCGAGTCCCGGCGCGTGATGGCCGTTGCCGTAGCCGAGATACGCGGAGCACCACGGCTCGTTGAGCGTCGCCCATGCATCGACCATGCCGTGCAGCTCGCGGCTCATCAGATCCGCGTAATCGGCGAAACGGTACGCGGTTTCGCGATTGAGCCAGCCGCCGCGATCCTCGAGATGCTGCGGCAAGTCCCAGTGATAGAGCGTGACGAAGGTCTTGATGCCCTTCTCCCGCAAACGCCCGAGCAGGCGCTTGTAGAAGTCGAGGCCCTTGCGGTTCGGCACGCCGCCGGCATCCATCACGCGCGGCCACGCAACCGACAGCCGGTACGCTTCGAGGCCGAGTCCCGCGAGCAGTTCGACGTCCTCCTCCCAGCGATGGTAGTGATCGCACGCGACGGCGCCGGTGTCGCCGGCCAGCACCTTGCCCGGCGTCGCCGAGAACGTGTCCCAGATCGACGGCAGACGGCCGTCTTCGTTGACCGCGCCTTCGATCTGGTACGACGCGGTAGCCGCGCCGAGCAGGAAATCCTTGCGCCACAGCGACGAATCGGCGGGCGGCGTGAACGGGTCGGTATGCGGGTCCCCGTGAGATCGCGGCGAGATGGCGTCGATGACTGCGGATGCGTCGTTTTCCACGGATTCTCTCCTGCGCTGAGGTCGTTGAACCGGGTGTGGCGGAAATCGTCGCGCCGCCGTTCGAGCCTGCCGCGAAGCAGTTGTGAACTCGCAAGTGGAAGCGCTTCCACACAAACCAGCGAACGATAGCAGCGGGCAATTCCTGGCAGCAATCAGGGTTTGTCCGGGGCTTTCCCGGCACGCGGAACGAGAGGATGCGGGGTGCATCGAGAGGGGTTGGATAGCGGCTTCCGGAGGGCTTGCGGGTGGGCTTCCTCAGAATCCCAGCGGATCGTCATGGGGCTTCTTGCAGCGGGCTTCGTTTTGTTTCAGCACAGCAAGTCATCCCAGCAATGGTCCGGGCGGCTGGCGCTGCCCGGCCATCTCAATGCGCGCCGGCGGTGCGCATTGCCCGGTATTCCCGCCGCACGATATCCATCAGCTCCGCCACCGAAGTCAGCGCGCTCTTTTGCTCGTAGGTCACGCGGCCTCGCTGCATCAACATGATGCGATCGGCGATGTCGAGCGTCTGCGCATAGTTGTGCATGATCATGATGATGGACAGGCCGCCTTTTTCCTTCAGGCGCATCAGCAAGTCGATGATGAGCCCCGCTTCGCGCGCGCCCATCGCGGCAAGCGGCTCGTCGAGCAGCAGAATCTTCGCATTGGAATGCACGGCGCGCGCCACGGCGATCGCCTGGCGCTGGCCGCCCGAAAGGCGCTCCACGGGCAAATCCACCGAAGGCACGTGCACGCCGATATCGTCGAGGCATTGCGCCGCGCGCTCGCGCATCTGCTTGTGGTCGAGCAGCCTGAACGGGCCGCGCCGCACGATCTCGCGGTTCAGGAACATGTTGTGGTAAATGCTCAGCGAATTCGCGAGCGCGAGATCCTGATACACGCATTCGATGCCGAGCGAACGCGCATGATCGACCGAGCGCAGCAGCGTCTCCTGGCCGTCGACATAGAGCGTGCCGCCCGTTTGCTGATGAAAGCCGGTGAGGATCTTGACGAGCGTGGACTTGCCCGCGCCGTTGTCGCCGAGTACGCCCAGAATTTCGCCCTTGCCGAGCGTGAGCGAAACGCCATCGAGCGCGGTCACCGCGCCGAAACGTTTGACGAGACTTTCGCCGCGCAGCGCGAGCGGCGCATCGGGCGTGGCATTCGCGCCCGGAAAGGAAGCCTGCGATTCGTCCATCAGCGCCCTCCCTTGCGGCGAATGCGCCCGACGTGGATGTTGAAGATCATCGCCGCCAGAATCGCGGCGCCGAGAATAATGTTGAACGTGAACGCGTTGATGCCGATCAGCGTGAAGCCGTCGTTGAGAATGCCGAGCACCGCCGCGCCGATGAGCCCGCCCACGATGGTGCCCGAGCCGCCCGTGAGCGGCGTGCCGCCGATCACGGCGGCGGCCACCGCGAGGAACATGATCTGGTTGCCGCCCGCCTGCGGATCGATCGAGGTAATGCGAAACGCTTCGAGCATGCCGGTGAAGCCCGCGAGCACCGCGGCGAGGATGAAGTTGCCGAGGCGCAGCCGGTTCACGTGAATGCCGGCCTCGCTCGCGCCGACTGGATTCGCGCCCGCGGCCTGCGTATGCAGACCCCAGCGCGTATGCCGCAGGAGCACGTGCATCGCGAAAGCGATCGCCAGCGTCCAGATGATCTCGCTGTAGCCCCACGCGCCCATGAACGCGGAGAACGCGGGAGACCCCGGCGTGGGAGCGGGCGTGCCGCGCGAGACGGTGAGCGTGATGCCGTTGATCAGAAACAGCGTGCCGAGCGTGGTGACGAACGAAGGCAGCCGCAGCCACACCGTCACCGCGCCGTTCACGAAACCGATGATCGCCGCGGCCACGAGCCCCGCGATCACGGCGAGCCACATGGGTGCGCCCGCGTCGTTCGCGAACACCATCATGAACGGCGCGAATGCGAACACCATGCCCGCCGAGAGATCGATGTCGCCGCCGATCATCAGCATGATTTCGCCGAACGCGATAATCGCAACCGGCGCGATGAACTGCGAGAGGTTGACGAGGCTCGCGTTGGTGAGCAGGAAATCGTGGTTGGCGAATTCGAAGTAGGCGGCCAGCAGCACGGCCACGAGCAGGATGCGCAGCTCGGCCGCCCAGTGCGATGCGAATGAAATGCTCGCGCGCCGGGGCGCGCGGGCCGCTTCGATCTTGCTGGTGTCGTTCACTGTATCCATTACGACCGGATTGCGCCGTTCATCGGAACGATTTGCGGCTTGGTGGTCTTGCCTTCATAGCGCGTCGAGGTATTGAGGTACGGCTCGACGGTCTCCTTCGTCACGAATTTCAGGCCGGTATTGGTATCGGCCGGGCCGACCAGGCCGCCGGAGGCCAGCGTCACGAACGCCTGCATCACCGTATAGAAACCCTGCACGTACGGCTGCTGGTCGATCGTGAAGTCGAGGAAGCCTTCGTGAATGAGCTGCACCGTGGTGGGCAGCAGATCGAAGCCGCCGCCATGCACGCCCTTCGAGGGCAGGTTCGATTCCTTCATCACCTGCGCGACGCCCTGGGTGCTGCCCGCGTCCACGGCGAACATGCCTTTCAGGTCCTGGTGGCCGAGGTAGAACGACTTGATCTTCGAAAGCTCCTCGTTGACAGTCGCGCCCGTGGCCACGGTCTGGATGTCGATCTTCTTGCCGGACTTCTTGATGGCGTCGCTCGCACCGTCCAGGCGCGGCTGGATGTTGAGCTGCCCCGGCGTCGCGATGAACAGCGCGACCATGCCGCTGTCGATGAGGCTCACGATGCGCTCGCCCATCTGATAGCCCGACAGATACAGGTCCTGCCCGATATAGGCGAGGCGCGGATTCTTCTTGCCGCGCGGTGCGTCGGCGTTATAGGCGAACACCGGAATGCCGGCGTCGAGCGCGGCCTGGATCGGTTTGTCGAAAGCGCTCGGATCGACGATCGGCACCGCGATGGCGTCGGCCTTCGCGGCGATCGCCGAGTTCACGGCGCGGACCATTTCGCCCGCATCCGACGTGGCCGAACCGGTCCACTGATAATCCATGCCGAGCAGCGAGCAGGCATCCTGAATGCCGTACTGCGTGGGCACGAAGAACGGGTTGGTGGTGACGTGATTGACGAACACGATCTTCCACTTCTTGTGCGCGGGGAAAGCGGCCTCCGCCGCCTGCGCGGTGCCGATCAACCCGCCCGCGCCGCCTAGCGCGCCCATCAGCGAAAGCGCCGCGCCCAATCCCGCGCCCTGCATCAGCCCCCGCCGCGCCGCGCTGAAACCGTTGCTGCTGTGTTCCTGGTCTTCATCCCGTTGCTGTGCCATCTCTTCCTCCGGTTCTTTTCTTCGTTGGTCGATGTGGTCGACGTCGCGTCGATCGCGTGCAGATGCTGGACGGCACCGGGAGTGCGCTGGACAGCGCGGGACTGGGGCGTGGAGATGTGCAACCCCGATTCGGAAGCGCTCGAGATGCGCCGTGCGGTACCGAAAAAAATGTTAGTGCAACGCGGTTGCGCCTCCTAATCCATGTATACCCCTAACTAGTCCGACACCAACCCGACTATTGGGATACCTGGTTCGAGACGCCGCGTTTGAGACGCCCAGTCAGGATTCGAAGCGACAAAGCGCTTACGCGGGGTTTACCGTCTCTTGCGCGAGATCGCGGTGGCGAGTTTCGCCTGACGCTCCACCGCTATCATCCGCTCGCTGCTCCTGCTTGCCGCTCCTGCTTGCTGCTCCTATTCGAACTCCCCTGTCCGCACCTCACCGCTTCTCAGATAGCGGGTAATCAGCACGCCGCCCGGCGTGCTCGTCGAATGCGTCAGCGTGAAAGCCGATGCCAATGCGTCGTCGCCGAACAGGCGCTTGCCGCGCCCCAGCATGACGGGATAAATCAGAAAACAAAGCTCGTCCACAAGGCCGGCTGCGAGCAACTGGCGCACCATGTCGCCGCTGCCGAAAGTCAGCAGATCCGCGCCGTCCTGACGTTGAAGCGCGCGTATCGCGTCGACAAGATCGCCTACGAGCGCATGACTGTTATGCCAGTCAAGGGCGCCGGATCGATGCGTGGCCACGTGCTTGGGTACGCGGTTGAACAGATCGGCAATCGCGCGGCTGCCTGAGTCGGCCGATACATGCGGCCAGTACGACGCGAATATGTCGTAGGTGCGACGCCCCAGCAGCAACTCGAACGGCTGCGCGAGCAGATCCTGCACGTGCTGGCCGACGGCTTCGTCCGCGTAGGGAACGATCCAGCCACCCAGGCGGAATTCGCCGCTGGGATCTTCTCGTGCCCCGCCGGGGCCCTGAGTGACGCCATCCAGACTGATGAAAGTGGAAACGGTGAGCTTGCGCATGAAGTTCTCCAGATCGATGGACCCGATCGGTCCATCGATACGACGAACGATTCGCATGGAAATCGACAAGCGCGCGCGGCCCGACCTGAATCGGTCCGTGTCGCCGGGTGTTCATTGCCGGCGACGCCGCGCACATTCATCCTCCTGTGGGCGGCCAAGGTATGAACACGGGCCTGCAAGATGCGCACAATCTTGTGTGGAAACTCGCACATGTCGCGAAAGTCCTCGCAAGTCCCGTATTGCCCGACAGTTACCGGGCGGAACGGCATCCGGTCGGCGTCGACGTCGTCAGGTCGACGACCGCCACGCTCAACGCCGTGCTCGCGTGGCAGGCCGCCAATCCGGCGATGCGCGAAACTCAACTGCTGATCACGTATCAGGGAAGCCCGATCGTAGCCAATATGTGGCCCGGCGCCGATCCTGCCGCGCCGGCAGCATTCCCCACTCACCCCTTTCCCGTCAAATCAAACGCTCCGCGATCATACGCATCGCAATACGCCTTCCAGTCCGCCGTCACCTGCTTCTCGCATTGGGTCGCAAGATCGATCAATGGCAATTGCCAGTCGCGCCGATTGCCGAACGCGATCAGATCATCGGCGATCGCCGACTTCTGCCGCCCCCCGCTGCGCAGATGCGCCCACGCGCTCAACTCGGCCATGCTGTTGATCACTTCCTCCAGCCGCGGCAACTTGCCGTCCCAGTCGGCGAGCGCGACGCGGTCTTCCGATGGCTGCAGACTGCGCAGCACATACGAACGTCCGTTGAAATCGACCGCGTGCAGAAACGCCTGCGACACCGCCTGATTGCGCCGTTGCACTTCGACGACGCGCTGCGCGTCGGTCTGCCATTGCGGCTGCGCCACGCGCACGCGCGGGCTGACCGACGACGGCAGCGCTTCCTTCAGATCGATCAGGTAGTTGCCGTCCGGCGAACCCTTGCCTTCGACCAGGATCACGTAACGATCGACGCCGAGGCTCCCGGTGCCGGCGATGCGCCGCGCGACATCGAGCGTGCGATAGAACTCGGGATTCGGCTCAGCCGCCGCGAATTGCTGCATGAACTGCATGACGGCCGCGCGCCGTTCGTCGCTCACCGGCAGCGCCTTCTTGCCGTCGATCTTGAGCACGCGAGTCTTGCCCTTGAGCACCGTGCGCCGGTCGAGATGCGCGGCGCGCGTGCGGCTCGCGAGCGCGTCGAACAGATCGCGCACCATGCCGGTCGCGGTTTCCGCTTCGATCCAGCGCGACTTGCCGAACGCGAGCGCCGCGCCGTACGCGTCGAGCGCGGTGTGGCACAACGCGAGCGCCTGCGCGCGGCTCAGCTTCAGATCGGCCGCGCCGACCAGCACGCTCGTCAGCAAACGCACGAGTTCGTACAGGGCCGGCGCGAGACAGGCTTCGTCGAAATCGTTGTTGTCGAAGTAGATCAGGCGATTGTCGGCCTTGTAGCTGCCGAAGTTCTCGAAGTGCATGTCGCCGCAGATCCACACCGTCGGCGCATCGTCGAGCACCTTCGCGCGCGGCAACCGTTCATAGAACAGATGACAGGTGCCGCGCAGGAACACGAACGGCGAGCCGCGCATGGCCTTGTATTTCATCGCGAGCCGTTCGGGGTCGCGGCCGGCGTTGAAACCGGCGATGATCTTCGCGATGTCGGACATAGGTGCTCCGTTGAATGAGCGCTGCGTTGCGTGACTTCGGCGGCCTACATGGTTTCCATGACCTCGGCGCGCTGTGCATTCATGCACGACCGTTTGCATGATAAGCGCGGCGGATGTGTCGCGACCAGATCGCGGCAAACCCGATATGCGATGAGTCGGCCGACAAATGCACACCCACGCGGTCACCCCGCTTCCGGCACCCCGAACTTGCGCCGATACGCGCCCGGACTCGTCAACGCAATCCGGCGGAAATGCCGCCGCAACGACTCTTCCGAACCGAAGCCCGCGAGTTCGGCGACCCGCGCCATCGGCATGGCCGCCGGCGCTTCGAGCAGTTCGCGCGCAAACGCGACGCGCTCCCGCAGCAGCCACTCATAAGGCCCCATGCCGGTCGCGTCGCGAAACTGCCGTTGCAGCGTGCGCGGGCTCATCGCCGCGCGCCCGGCGAGCGAGTGCAGCGTATGCGGCTCGGCCGGATGGCCGCGCACCCAGTCCATCAGCTTCGCGAGGCGGCCGCTTTCGTCGGGTGGCACCGGGCGCGGCACGAATTGCGCCTGACCGCCTTCGCGATGCGGCGGCACCACGAGCCGTTGCGCGACGCGATTTGCGACCGCGCTGCCGTGATCGCGCCGGACCAGATGCAGCAGCATGTCGAGCCCGGCCGCCGACCCCGCCGACGTGATGACCTGCCCTTCGTCGACATACAGCGCATCGGGCCGCACGCGCAGTTGCGCATAGCGCTGCTGCAATTTGTCCGCATAGCGCCAGTGGGTCGTGACGGTCTTGCCGTCGAGCACGCCGGCCGCCGCGAGCACGAACACGCCCGAGCAGATCGAACAGAGCCGCGCGCCGCGCTCGTACGCCGCGCGGATTTTTTTCAGCAGCGCGGCGGGCGGCACTTCGTCCGCGTCGCGCCAGCCCGGAATCACGATCGTGTCGGCGCGCGCAAGCAGTGTCAGCTTATGAGGCGCGGCGATGGTGATGCCGCCCGCCGCGCGAATCGGCCCCGGCTCTGCCGCGCAGACCGCGAAGCGATACCACGGCACGCCGAGTTCAGGACGCTCGAGCGCGAACAGTTCGGTCACGCAGCCGAATTCGAAGGTGCAGAGCCGGTCGTAAGCCAGCGCGACGACGAGATGGTTTTGCATGGCGCGATGTTACCGGAGATTGACGATTACGCCACTTACCCGGTGGCAGCGTGGGCGGCACAATCAATCGAATCGCCTGACTCGCGCGACACATAATCCGATCAACCTTGCCACCGCGCTCCGCCATGTCCATTGCCAGCCCCGCCACCAACGCCGTCACCGCGACCCCCGCCGCCGACAGCGCCGCCGCGCTCGCGCACTTTCGCGCATCGCTGCAATTCGAAACCGATTGCGCGGACGTCCACGCCGCGCTCGCGAGTGGCGCGCCCGGCTTCGTGCTGCTCGACGTGCGCAGCCCCGCGCTGTTCGCGCAAGGCCACGTGCCGGGCGCGCTGAATCTGCCGCACGGCAAGATCGTCGAGTCGAAGCTGGCCGCGTATGCACCGGACACGCTATTCGTCACGTATTGCGCCGGCTCGCATTGCAACGGCGCGGCACGCGGCGCACTGCGGCTCGCGCAACTGGGGCGGCCCGTCAAGCTGATGGCGGGCGGCATCACCGGCTGGCTCGACGAAGGCTTCGCGCTGAGCCGCCCGGACTGAGAGCTGCCTACGATCCGACGCGACGCGCGGGCGGCATGCGGTGGTCCGCGCTTCACCTGCATCGCTTCATGCGCGCTCGACCAGCGCCACAAGCTGCCCGGTCAACGCCGCGCTTGCGCGCGTCATCGGCATGCGCAGTTCGTTGCGGATCCAGCCTTCGGCCGCGAGCAATGCCTTCACCGGCGCAGGATTCGGTTCGGCGAACGCGAGCTGGATCTGCGGCACGAGCGCATGGAAAATCCGCCGGCCTTCAGCGAGCCGCCCCTCGGCCAACGCGCGATACAGCGCGACGAAACGCTCCGGCCGCCAATGCGCGGATGCGGCGATCGCCCCGCTGCCACCCGCGCACAACGTATTGAAGATCGCGAGGTCGTCGCCCGCGAGCACCTGCAGGCGGCCATCGCGAATCAGCGCGAGCGTCGTGTCGAGCGAGCCGGCGCAATCCTTGATCGCGCGAATCCGCGGATGCGCGGCGAGCGTCAGCAACGTGCCGGGTTCGAGCCGCACGCCGGTGCGTTGCGGAATGTCGTAGAGCACGACCGGATGCGCGCTGGCGTCGGCGAGTGCGCTGAAATGCGCGACGATCCCCTCCTGCGCGGGCCGGATGTAGTACGGCGCGGCGATCAGCAGGCCCGCGAGCGGCAGTGCATTCAGTTGCTCGATCCGCGCGCGCATGCTCGCCGTGTGATTGCCGGACACGCCGACCAGCACCGGCAGCGCGTGCCGTTGCGGCGCGTCGGCGGTGCGGGCGGTGCCGGCGGTGGCCTGCGCGGCGTCGAGAATCGTCGCGAGCACCGCATCCTGTTCGGCGGCGTCGAGCATGGCCGGCTCGCCGGTGGTGCCGAGCGCGACGAGGCCGGCCACGCCGGCGTCGGCATAGCGGCGCACGAGCGCGCGCAACGCCGCGTGATCGACGGCGCCGTCGGCGAACGGCGTGATCAGCGGAATCCAGATACCCGAGAAATCAGACATGTTTTTCTACCTCGATGACGACCGTATCGAATCCGCTCAGCGGTGCGAGGAAGAAAACAGGAGAAAGCCGCAGGCGGGCGGTCGACCGGTCGTTCCGTCGCACATCTGACGACGGAACAGCGTGCCCCGGTCAGATGAGCGGCTGTTTTTTGGCTTTGGCGCCAGCGTTGCTCGAGCGGCGGTTCGCGCGTGCGACCGCCGCGCTCGTAAGAGCGGCGCGGACGGAAGTCGACGAACGGAGTCGGAACGTGGGGCCGGAGTACATGAACGGCAGTGTAACCGCGACGGACGCGCAACGGGGCGCCCGTCAGGCGCGCGCGACAACCTCGCGTGAAAAAGGCTTGACTTCCGTAGCGGGGAAACTAATATACGCACCGCGTACATTTCGTATCGCACTCCCGCCGCCCCCTCTTTCCGACAGGTGCCTTCATGAGCGTTCCGCAGCAAGCCTTCCTACGCGATGCGATGCGTCGCCTGAACATGACGCGCGACACGTTCGCGAGCCGCATCGGCGTGTCGCGCCGGGCGCTCGACACATGGCTGCTGCCGGACGACTCGCAGGAATCGCGGGCGATGCCGGAGATCGTCGAGCGCTTCGTGTCGGAGATCGTCGTCAACGCCGAGCCCGGCGAAAAATATACGCAAAGCGTAGACTCGCAGTCGCTCGCGAGCCAGATGCTGTTCGAAGGCAAGCCGCAACTGCTGTCGGTCGATCAGTTCTCGCGCGACGCGGTCGAGGCGCTGTTTCGGGTCGCCGACATCATGCAGCCCATCGCGCGACGCCGCAAAATCTCGCGCGTGCTCGAAGGCGCGGTGCTCGGCAACCTGTTCTTCGAGGCAAGCACGCGCACACGCGTGAGCTTCGGCGCCGCGTTCTGCCGGCTCGGCGGCTCGGTGTGCGACACGACCGGCTTCACGTTTTCGTCGATGGCCAAGGGGGAATCGATCTACGACACGAGCCGCGTGATGAGCGGCTACGTCGACGCGCTGGTGATCCGCCATCCGGAGCAAGGCTCGGTGGCCGAATTCGCGCGCGCGACCAACGTGCCGGTGATCAACGGCGGCGATGGCCCCGGCGAGCATCCGAGCCAGGCGCTGCTCGATCTGTACACGATCCAGCGCGAGTTCTCGCGGCTCGGCAAGATCGTCGACGGCGCGCACATCGCGCTCGTCGGCGACCTCAAATACGGACGCACCGTGCACTCGCTGGTGAAGCTGCTCGCGCTCTACCGCGGCATCAAGTTCACGCTGATCTCGCCGCCGATGCTCGAAATGCCGGGCTATATCATCGAGCAGATTTCGCGCAACGGTCATGTGATCGAGCAGACGCACGATCTGCACACCGGCCTCGCCGGCGCCGACGTCGTGTACGCGACGCGCATCCAGAAAGAGCGCTTCACCGACGAATCGTTCGAGGGCTATACGCCGGACTTCCAGATCAACCAGGCGCTGGTCGACGCCGTCTGCGGCGCCGATACGCTGATCATGCACCCGCTGCCGCGCGACAGTCGCCCCGGCGCGAACGATCTGAGCACCGACCTCAATCACGATTCGCGCCTCGCAATTTTCCGCCAGACCGATAACGGCATTCCGGTGCGGATGGCAATTTTCGCGGTGCTGCTCGGTGTCGAGAAACTGGTCCAGCATTCGATGCGCGATGCCGCGTGGCGTCCGCCCGCGTATCTCGGCCCGGACGACGCGGTGTTTCACGGAATCGACTGAGCGGCCCCGCCTCGCATTGCCGGCCGCTCAGATCGCGGCGCCGTTCGCTTCGCGCGTCGCATGTCGGAACGTGCCGGCAAAGAACAACACCTGATACTTCACCGCGTTCGACCAGTACTTCCACGTGTGGCCGCCGGGCCGCTCGGCGTAATCGTGCGGCACGCCGAGTTCGACGAGCCGTTCGTGCAGCAGACGGTTCGACTGAACCAGTGAGTCGTTGACGCCGCAATCGATCGTCAGCGCGATATGCTCGCGGCCGAAATCCTGCGCGTTCGCGACGATCGCCTCGCTGTTCCAGAAGTCGGCATCGCGCGACGGATCGCCGAACACGCGCTCGATACCCGGCTCGTCCTCGCTGCCACGCGGGTCCACCGCGCCGCTGATGCTGCCCGCCGCGCCGAATGCGTCGGGCCGGTCGAGCGCGATCCGCAACGCGCCGAAGCCGCCCATGCTCAGGCCGGTAATCGCGCGCGCACGCTTCGTGGCGATCGTACGGAAATGCTGGTCGACATAGGCCACCACTTCGGTGCCGACGTAGGTTTCGTAACGGCTGCGCGGATCGACGGGACTGTCGATATACCAGCTCTCGTGCCCGCCGTCGGGCATCACGAGAATCACGTGATAGCGGTCGGCCAGTTTGCCGATATGCGAATTCGCGGTCCAGTCGGTGTAGTCGCCGCCCGAGCCGTGCAGCAGGTAGACGACCGGAAAGCGCGCGGCCGTGTTGCCGCGCGTGTATTGATCCGGCAGCACGACGGTCGCATCGAACGAACGATGCATCGCCGCGCTCGGAATCGTGACGACCCGCAACTGGAACGCCCACGCCGGCGACGCGATCAGCATCAGAATGAGCCAGAACGCACGAACTGGATTCATGGTGGGTCGCTCTCCCGCTTTTCTTGCGCCTTCCTTCGCTGTCAGGCATCCGAATGAAACGCTACGGCATGCATCGGCAAATCTTCGCCGACGACTCTAGCAACGGCGACTTACAACCATATTTCAGCGAAACATACGATCCCGTCAGGCTCCAGTCATCGAGCAACAACCGGACAAGTCATGCATCGGACATCACGGCCGTTTCAGACGCCTTCACTTCACTGGCATCCTCGACGTGCGCGGCAAAGCCGACCCGATCCGGCGCGAGATCGTCCCGCAATGTGAGCGCCGGAATCGCATACGCGCCGCTGTTTTGTGGCCGGAACGCGATCGGCGCCGTGTTCCATAGATCGTCGAGACGCTGCCCGAGCGCGTCGCGAACGTCGAGGTACTTCGCATCGTCGACCCGGCCCGTGCGATAGACGACGAACGGCGGCAGCACATCGAAGCCGGGGTAATAGAGGATGCCGTGCTGGATCGGGAACAGGATGTCGTCGATCGGGCCGTTGATGCCGCGCGCGCTGTAGTGCGACTCCCAGCCGCCCGTCGTCACGACCAGCATCGCGCGCTTGCCCGCGAAGCGGCCCTCGCCGTAACGCTCGCCCCAGCGCGCATCGGAATGCTCGCCGACACCGTAGGCAAGACCATACGCATAGACGCGCTCCACCCAGCCCTTCAGAATCGCCGGCATCGAAAACCACCACAACGGAAACTGCAGGATCACCGCATCCGCCCACATCAGCTTCTGCTGCTCACGTGCGATGTCTTCGCTTTGCAAGCCATTCTCGAAGGCATGCCTCGATTCGAGCGACGGATAAAAGCGCTCGCTGCTGTGCCGCTCGAGGCTGTCGCCTGCATCGAGCGAGGCTTTCCAGTTCATCGCGTACAGGTCGGACACCTGCACGCGATGCCCGGCGCGTTCGAGATGCTGGACGGTAAAGTCCTTCAGGGACCCGTTCAACGACCTGGGTTCGGGGTGCGCATAGACGAGAAGAACGTTCATGACGATACCTTCGTGGCTGAAAGCAACCACGATAGGTGTCGCCGAGGTATATTGGAAATGAATTCCCGATATGTCAGGTATTTCCGTGGTTAATCTCAGAAGGCTGGACCTCAATCTGCTCGTCACGCTCGACGTGCTGCTCGCCGAGCACAACGTGACGCGCGCCGCCGAACGGCTGAACTTCTCGCAGCCGTCGGTCAGCGTGCATCTGGCGAAATTGCGCGACGTGTTCGGCGATCCGTTGCTCCTGCCCGGGCCGCGCGGCATGCGGCCCACCGCGAAAGCCGAGGCGCTGCGCGAGCCGTTGCGCGAAGCGCTCGAAGCACTGGAGCGCGCGGTCGCGCCCGCGAGCCCGTTCGATCCGGCCGCGGCAACGCACACGTGGCGCATCGCCGCGACCGACTACGCGGAATCGACGATCATCCTGCCGATGCTGGCCGGCTTGCGCGCGGCGGCGCCGGGCGCGCGTCTCGCGATCGTCGAGGCGGTGCCGCCGCGCCTTGCGCGACAGGCCGAACAGGGCGAGATCGATATCGGTTTCCACACCAGCGAGGGCGCGCCCGAAGGTTTGCGGCGCCGCGTGCTGTTTGCCGAACGCTACGTGCTGGTGGGCCGCGCCGGTCATCCGAAGCTCAAGCGCCGGCCGACGCTCGCGCAGTTCTGCAAGCTCGAACAGGTGATCGTGTCGCCGGACGGTGGCGGCTTCCTCGGCGTGACCGACGAAGCGCTCGCGCAAGTGGGACTCGCGCGCAAGGTCGTGCTGTCGGTGCCGCACTTTCTGTTCATGCAATCGGTGCTCGCCAGCACCGACCTCGTGGGCATGCTGCCGGCGCGTCTCGTGCGCGGCTCGAACGCGCTGCGGACGGTCGAGCCGCCGGTCGACGTGCCGGGCTACGAAATGGCGATGCTGTGGCACGAGCGGGTGCATCGCGACCCCGCGCATCGATGGTTGCGGGAGTTTATTGCGGCGTCGGTGTAGGTGGCGTGGCGTGCGCTCAGCTCTGGCCGTTGCCGCCGCTGTTGCCGATCGCATTCAGTTCGTCGAGCACATCGTCGCTCAGCTTCAGTTGCGCCGCCTGCAGGTTTTCGCGCAGATGCCCGACCGACGAAGTGCCCGGAATCAGCAGGATGTTCGGCGCCCGATGCAGCAGCCACGCAAGCGCGAGTTGCATCGGCGTCGCGCCGAGCTTGCGCGCAATCTCCGACAGCGCCGACGATTGAATCGGCGTAAAGCCGCCGAGCGGAAAGAACGGCACGTACGCGATGCCCTGCTTCGCGAGACTGTCGATCAACGCATCGTCTTCGCGATGCACGAGGTTGTAATGATTCTGCACGCACACGACCTGCGTGATGCGCTGCGCCTCGGCGATCTGCGCGGCCGTCACGTTGCTCAGGCCGATATGACGCACGAGCCCACGCTGCTGCAGCCCGGCCAGCGCGCTGACCTGCTTCTCGATCGAGCCTTCGCTCGGCGCATGCACGTTGCCCATCACGCGCATGTTGACCACCTCGAGCGCGTCGAGGCCGAGGTTGCGCAAATTGTCGTGCACCGCGCGCTCGAGGTCGGCCGGCTCCTGCGCCGGCAGCCATGCGGCGTCGCTGCCGCGCACCGCGCCCACTTTCGTGACGATCGTCAGATCGTCCGGATACGGATGCAGCGCTTCGCGGATCAACTGGTTGGTCACGTGCGGCCCGTAAAAATCGCTCGTATCGATGTGATTGACGCCCGCCTCAACCGCTTCACGCAGCACCGCAAGCGCCGCGTCGCGATCTTTCGGCGGCCCGAAGACGCCGGGCCCGGCGAGCTGCATCGCGCCGTAACCCATGCGCCGCACCGTGCGGCCGGCCAGTTGGAAAGTATCCGGGGTGCTGAAGTTCGGCATGACGATCTCCTTGAGAGAAGTGTTTGAGCGGCAGTATCGCCGGATTGCGTTGTTGAATAAACCGGTTTAACGTGTACGGGTTGTTCAAAAATATGCACAGTGGACATGGAACTGAACGATCTCGCCGCCTTCGTTTCGGTCGCCCGCGCGGGCGGCTTTCGCGATGCCGCGCGCGTCGCCGGGGTGTCGGCATCGAGTCTGAGCGTCGCCGTGCGCCGGCTCGAAACGAAGCTCGGCCTGCGGCTGCTCAACCGCACCACGCGCAGCGTCGCGCCGACCGAAGCGGGCCGGCGTCTGATCGAAAAACTGACGCCGCTGTTCGGCGAAATGGAAGCGGCGCTCGACGTGCTCAACGGCTTCAGGGACAAGCCGACCGGCACGCTGAAGCTCAACGTGCCGTCGAGCGCGGCGCGCATCGTCCTGCCGGACGTGGTCGCGCGCTTCCTGAAGCAGTATCCGGACATCCGCGTCGAAGTGGTAGTGGAAGACGGTTTCGTCGATCTGCTGTCGATCGGCTGCGACGCGGGCATTCGCTATGACGAGCGCCTCGAGCAGGACATGATCGCGGTGCCGATCGGCGCGCGCGTGCAGCGCTTCGCGACGGCCGCGTCGCCCGCGTATCTCGACGTGCACGGGCGCCCCGGGCATCCCGGCGAGCTGCTGTCGCACGCGTGCCTGCGCGGTCAATTCGCGAGCGGCGCGACGCCGACCTGGTACTTCGAGCGCGACGGCGAACTGCTGCAACTGAACCCGACCGGGCCGCTGCTCGTGCGGCCCGGCGCCGCGATCGATCTCGCGATCAGTTGCGCGGCCGCGGGCGTGGGCATCATTCATCTGTTCGAAGACATGTTGCGCCCGCATCTCGACAGCGGCGCGCTCGAACCGATTCTCGAGCCGTGGTGGCAGCGCTTTTCCGGGCCGTTTCTCTACTATCCAGGACATCGCCACGTACCCGCGCCGCTGCGCGCGTTCGTCGAGTTCCTGAAGAACGATCCGGTGGGCAGCCCGGCCGGGCTCAACGCCCCGGCCCGCACAGGCGCGCGATCGTCGTCAGAAACAGGTCCACCCCGATCGGCTTGAGCAGACAGACGTTCCAGAGGTTCGCGGCGATGCCGGTCGGCGGCACCGCGGTATGAAGCAGAATCGGCACGTTGGCGAGCTGCGGCATCAATTTCAGGCGCCGGCACAATTCGGCGCCGTCCATGATCGGCATCATCCAGTCCGTGACGATCAGATCGGGCACGCAGGCGCTCACGCTCGCGAGCGCTTCGGCGCCGTTGCTTGCGCAACTCACCTCATACCCTTCGCTTTCGAGAATCAGGCGCCATGCGGCCAGAATTTCCGGCTCGTCATCGACCAGCAGGATTGAACGCATCATCGTTTTGTGGCGTAAAGGCCTGGTTTGTCTGCCGAGACTACGCAAGAGGTGTTCCACGCACCGCGATTGCGTGGATAATGTGGCGCATTGCCGGAGCGCGTCGGCCTGTTCGCCGATTCGCGGCGAAATATGAGCCGCCGCGCCGTGAAATCGATACGATCGGGACAATTCGTGCGTTCGTATCATGCATTCGTACGTTGTAGAAACTTCATTGCCGCATTCATCATGACCGACACACGCGAGAGTCCGCTGCGCAGCTTCGCCGCCTTCGTCAGAGCGGAACAGGACCGCCTCACCAGACAATGGATGCACGCCGTCTCGACCGATCCCGATCTCGTCGAGGCGGACAAGCTGACTTACCAGCAGCTTGCCGATCATCTGCCGGAAATTCTCGAAGGACTGTGCGCGGCGCTCGACGTGGAGGATCTCGAGCGCGTCGAAACGTCGATCGAGCGCGACGCGAGAAAGCACGGCAAGGTCCGCTGGCGCCAGGGCTACCGGATCGAAGAACTGGTGCGCGAGCTGGATCTTTTCCAGCATGTGCTCGCCGACGCGCTGGAGGAATTCGCCGCGCGCGAGAACAGATTCACGCGCCGCCACGAAAGCCGCGCGCGGCGGCTCATCGCCGAAGCGTTCAGCATGGTCGCGTTTGCGTCGATCAAGGAAGTCGTCAGCGAACGGGATCGCAAGATCGACGAATATACCGGGCGGCTCGAGCGCGCGAATCACGAATTGATGCTGAAGCAACGGCTGGTCGGCGATCTGCACGAATCGCGGATGCAGATCACGCGCAGCGTCGTGCACGATCTGCGCAATTTCCTCAATGCGTTTTCGATCGCACTGCAACTGATCGCGCGGGCGCCTTCCAAAGCCGAGACCGCGTTGACGCTCGCGAACCGCCAGGCCGCCGATATGAAGCAGCTCGTCGACCAGATGGTCGAGTACTCGGTCGTGCTGGGGGACGCCGCGCCGCTCGCGCTCGAATCCGTCGATCTGCGCGAGCTCTACGACGAACTCGTCGCGTCGACGCGGCCGTCGATCGAGGCCAAGGGGCTCGCGTTGCGCACCACGTTCGACGTGGCGCTGCCGGCCGTCATGTCGCATCGTCTGAAGCTCAAGCAGATCGCGGTCAATCTGCTGTCCAACGCGATCAAGTACACGAAGTCGGGGCAGATCGAATTGCGGTTCGCGATGGACGGGCCCGAGCACTGGACGATTCGCGTGTCCGATACCGGCGTCGGCATCGCGGCCGCGGATGCGGATCGCGTGTTCGACGAATTCGAGCGCGCGGCCGGCGAGGACATTCCGGGTACGGGGCTCGGGCTCGCGATCGTCAGGGAGCTATGCCGCGTGCTGGACGGACGCATCGAATTCGCATCGCGTGAGGGGGTGGGGACGACGTTCGTGATCCGCTTTCCCGTGCGGCTTCAGTAATGTTTGCGCGAGGTCCGCGCGGTAATTTATGCAGGCGCCGCGGGGCGGCCGCGGGTGTTCCGCTAAATTGCCCGCATCGCAACGGTGGCTTTCCTTCAGCCCCTCGGCCCGCCCTCCGCAATCGCGCATGATCCGCATGATCCATATCCAGCTCGCCCACTTCCCCGAACAGCTCGAGATCGTCCGGACCATCTTTCGCGAATACGCCGAAAGCCTCGGCATCGATCTCGGTTTCCAGCAATTCGATGCCGAACTCGCCGGCCTGCCCGGCAAATTCGCGGCGCCGCGGGGCCGCGTGCTGCTCGCGAGCAACGACGACGGCGAGATCGTCGGCTGCGTCGCGATGCGTCCGCTCGACGCAACGACCTGCGAAATGAAACGCCTCTATGTGCGCCCCGCGGGGCGCGGTCTGCATGTGGGCCGGCAACTCGCCGTGCAGATCTGCGCGGCGGCGAAACAGGCCGGTTATCGGCGCATGCGCCTCGACACGCTGCCGACCATGCACGCGGCCCTCGGCCTCTATGCGTCGCTCGGTTTCGAACCGATCGAGGCCTACGTGTTCAACCCGATCCCCGGCGCGATTTTTCTCGAGTGCGATCTGACGCGACAGCGCGAGCCATCGGCGTAGCCTCGCATCGCTCACCGCGGCGCCGGTGCGCCACGGCCGGCGGCCAGGCAATCGCTCAGCGCGCCGCCCTGCTCGCTCAGGCCGCGCACGACCACCTCCGACGATTTGCCGTCGCGCCGCGCGAGTTCGGCGAGATCGAGCAACGCCGCGTATCGCGCGGAACAGTCCCGTGGCGCCGCACGGGTGTGATTCGCGTGACGGTCGTCGGCGGCCGCGACGAATGCGTTTATCGCCAGCAGCGTCGCGATGACGATCGTTGCGAATGCAGCGACGTGGCAGACTGCGCGCCTCGGTGACGTGTCGAGCAGCGGCCGGGGCGCCGCACTCGCCTGCCGCGCTCGCGTCGTAGCGCCGCTCGCGTCGCGCCGGACGGCACGACGCAAGCGCAGAGATTCGATGCAGGCTCTGATTCGCATCGCCGTGTTCATCGTCATGCCCAATGCGCCGGTACCCAGACCCGGCCGACCCAGTGGCCCGGCACCCACACGACGGCCCGCGGCGCGACATAAACCGGCCGCGGCGCCACGTACACGGCAGGCGGCGGGAGCGGCGGCGCATAAACGACCGGCGGCGGCGGAACATAGGCCGGCGCGGGCGTTATCACCACCGGCTTCGGTGGCACATACACGACCGGCGGCGGCGGTGGCGTCACAACCACCGGCTTCGGCGCAACGACGACCGTCGTGCCGGTCGTCGTTCCACCCGCCACCACGACGCCGCCCGTGACCACCGTGCCGCTCGTCGCCACCGTGCTGCCGTGCGTGCCGGTCACGCTCGTCGAGGTCGTCACGACGCCCGGCGCGACACGCGTGGCCGTGCCCGAGTGATAGACGCTGCCGTTATCGGGGCCGGTCACCGTGCCCGAGCGCGAGCAGGTCGAGCCCGCGCAATTCGTCGATGCCGAATGGTTGTAGGAATTGCCGTTCGAACCCGTGACCGTGCCCGACGACGAATACTGACCCGGCGCGGTGCGCGTCACGTCGCCGGAGGTGGTCGCCGTCTTGCCGTCCGGGCCGGTCATCGTGCCCGTGTGTGAGCAGGTGCCGCTCGCGCAGCTAGTGTCGCCCGAATGCTGTACCGAATTGCCGTAGCGGCCGGTCGCGGTGCCCGAGTTCGAGAACTGGCCCGGCGCGGTGCGCGTGACCGTGCCGGTATTGCTCGCGAAACCGCCGTACGGGCCGGCGACGCCGCCCGCATGCGAGCAACTGCCGCCGCCGCACGAGCCGTAGTGCGCGCCGTTATAGATGCCGCGCGACGTGTATGCGGTGCCA
This sequence comes from Paraburkholderia sp., assembly GCF_047605525.1. Lineage (GTDB taxonomy): Bacteria > Pseudomonadota > Gammaproteobacteria > Burkholderiales > Burkholderiaceae > Paraburkholderia. Next base: position 68,331 of record NZ_JASGFN010000022.1, read on the forward strand.
TGCCCCGACCACGCGAACGCCGATGCGCTGCCGAGCGCGAGCACGGCCGCTGCCACGCCGAATACGAGTTTGCGCAACACGCCGCGCACGGAGGAACGGTCAGACGATGCTTCGACACAAACGGCGCCGGCAACGTGGGCGTCGGCCTTGACGGAACCTGCGAATGAACGGTTTTTCACGGTATGTCCTTGCTGGATTCGGGCCACCTGGGTCACTGCTGCGTGGCGACGAACGGACTATAGAAGGACATGCCGGGTAAATCATCACGGAAGATATGTCACGCTGTTTCACCGCGACGGAGGGCCGCTGGACAAGGGTTTGCGGGCGTTTTGAGGGTGCCGCGACATATTTCGACATAGTTTGTCGCGGGCGGGCGGCGGCGGAAAAGGACGCAAGCGCGGGTGCGAATGCAGAGTCGCCTGCGACCACATGGGTACATGCAGCGCAGGCGCACTCACTGCTCCGCCGGCGTCACCTGCACGGCCGCGGCCGACACGAACGCCGCATGCACGGTATCGCCGACCTTCACGTCGCTCAGATCGACGTCGGGCGCCGCCTGGAACATTTGGGTCTGGTACGCGCCGCGCAACGTGACGAGGCGCTGCTTGCGATCGATCTTCAGCACCGTCGCGAGCACCTCGGTCTGACGCGCCGACTCGTATCCGCCCGACGCCGGCGTGTACGTCTGTTTGTCGACCCGCTCGCGGATGCCCTTGCCCGCGCCGCTGACCTTGTCGACCTTCGTCAGCAGCGCGTTCTTGTAGAGGACGTCGACGCGATCGCCGACCTTCAGTTGATCGAAGCCGACCAGTTGCTGGCTCACGAGCACGACCGCGATATTGCCGTGCTCGCCCTTGAGCGTGAGCGTGCGGGTGCCCGGATCGATGCCGACGATCTCCGCCTTCATATGCACCGGCTGCGCCGCGCTGAGCACGCCTTGCGCGGTGCTCGCCATGTCATCCTGCGCGCGCGCCGGCTGGGCCGCGGCGACCAGCACGATCATCAACGCCGCGCCCATCGTTGCTGTTTTCATTTGCGTTCCCCTTGATGAATGCCCGCATCTTCAGAACGACTACTTCACGCGGTATGACGCGAACGATTGTACCCATCCGATCAATACCACTTTCCCGTGCGCGCCGATACGCAATCCGACCGCGCGCGACGCAAAAAGAAACAGCCCCAATCGCCGAAACGATGGGGCTGCTGGATGACGCTGGATGAAACCCGCGAGGCGCGGTGAACGGCGAGCACGAGTCGAAACCGCGTGCCCCGCTTCCCGCGCTACACCTATTACACGCGCTCGATAGCGATCGCGATACCCTGGCCGACGCCGATGCACATGGTACACAGCGCGAAACGGCCTTGCGTGCGCTGCAACTGATACGTCGCGGTCGTCACGAGACGCGCGCCGCTCATGCCGAGCGGATGGCCGAGCGCAATCGCGCCGCCGTTCGGATTGACGCGAGGATCGTCGTCGGCGACGCCGAGCGCGCGCAGCACCGCGATACCTTGCGACGCGAATGCTTCGTTCAGCTCGATCACGTCGAACTGGTCGATCGTCATGTTCAGGCGCGCGAGCAGCTTTTGCGTGGCGGGAGCCGGGCCGATGCCCATCACGCGCGGCGCGACGCCGGCCGTGGCGACACCCAGCACGCGGGCGCGCGGCGTGAGGCCGAAGCGCTTCGCGGTGGCTTCGTTCGCGAGCAGCAGCGCGGCCGCGCCGTCGTTCACGCCCGATGCGTTACCGGCCGTGACCGTGCCGTCCGGACGCACGACGCCCTTCAGCTTCGCGAGCGCCTCGAGGCTGGTCTCGCGCGGATGCTCGTCCTGCGACACCGTGATCGGATCGCCCTTCTTCTGCGCGATCGTCACGCCGACGATTTCCTGCGCGAACGTGCCGTCGCGTTGCGCGCGCGCGGCCTTCTGCTGGCTGCGCAGCGCGAATGCGTCCTGATCGGCGCGGCTGATGTTGTAGTCGGTCGCGACGTTCTCGGCGGTTTCCGGCATCGAGTCGACGCCGTACAGCTTCTTCATCAGCGGGTTGACGAAACGCCAGCCGATCGTCGTGTCGTAGACCTCGTTCTGACGCGAGAACGCGCTGGTCGCCTTGGGCATCACGAACGGCGCGCGGCTCATGCTTTCGACACCGCCCGCGATCATCAGCGCCGCCTCGCCCGACTTGATCGCGCGCGCCGCGATGCCGACCGCGTCCATGCCCGAGCCGCACAGACGGTTCACCGTCGACCCCGCCACGTCCTTCGGCAGACCCGCGAGCAGCAGCGACATGCGCGCGACGTTGCGGTTGTCGTCGCCGGCCTGGTTCGCGCAGCCGTAGATCACGTCGTCGATCGCGCTCCAGTCGACGTTCTTGTTGCGCTCCATCAGCGCCTTCAGCGGCACCGCGCCGAGGTCGTCGGCGCGCACCGAGGACAGCGAACCCGCATAGCGGCCAATGGGGGTGCGAATCGCGTCGCACAGGAAAGCTTCGGTCATGAGATGTCTCCAGTTGAGATGCTGCGTGCGCCGCGCCGCGGCCGCCTTGCCGCGATGACGCGGGTTCGATGCGCTGACGCATCGCCCGGCGAGGCATGACGGCAAGCTGCGAGGATCGTGAACGATGGGCGTGGGATTGCCGATGGTTGCGGCTATCACCTTTCGTTGCCCGGCCTTTTGTTCTTTACACGAACACAAGGTCACATATCGAACAAACAGGCACGATGATGGCGCGTGCGCGAAAGCATGTCAAGCATGGCCGGACCGATGCCAGGAGATACCAGGGAATACGCGCAGGTTCCTTTCCGCAAACGTCAACGCACGTCAGCGCACGTCGATCCCCTCGTCCTCGATATAGCCGCGGATCACGTCCGCGAAGCCGCGCTCGCCGGCAAGCCCCAGCCGTTCGGCGCGCGACGTATCCCACGCATCCGGCCAACTGCCGACGATCTTCTCGATGCGCTCGTCGGGTTGCCGCACGATACGGCTCGCCACCGCGTCGCCCGCGACCTCGCGCAGCGCCGCGATCATTTCGTCGACGCTGACTGAAATTCCCGGCAGGTTCACCACACGCTGCCGGCCGAGCGCGGCGCCATCAAGTTCGAGTCCGGCGATCAGGCTTTCAATCGCCTTGCGTGGCGACAGCAGCCAGAGCCGCGTCGAACCTGCAACTGGACACACGGCTTCTTCGCCGTTCAGCGGCTCGCGGATGATGCCGCTCGCGAACGACGACGCCGCCGCGTTCGGCCGCCCCGGCCGCACGCTGATCGTCGGCAGCCGCAGCACGCGACCGTCGACGAAACCGCGTCGCGAGTAGTCGTTGAGCAGCAGCTCCGCGATCGCCTTCTGCGCGCCATACGACGATTGCGGATTGAGCGCGGTGTCGTCCCGCACGACGTCGGGCAGATCGCCGCCGTAAACCGCGACCGAACTCGTGAACACGACGCGCGGCTGGTGCCCGCGCTGCCGGCAGATCTCGAGCAGCAACCGCGACGCGTCGAGATTGATGCGCATGCCGAGATCGAAATCCGCCTCGGCCTGCCCGCTGACGATCGCGGCCAGATGGAAGATCGCCGAAGTCCTGTCGTCGATCGCGCGTTCGAGCACGCTGCGCCCGGCAATGTCGCCCACTTCGGTGCGCACGCGTCTGTCGCCGAAATCGTTGGCGCGCACGACGTCGAGCAGCACCAGCTCGGTAATCGCTTGCGGCGCGCCGTGTGCGTCCTTCAGCGTCTCGCGCGCGAGCAGTTCGCGCGCGAGACGCTGGCCGAGAAAACCGGCGCCGCCGGTGATCAGTACTTTCATGGTTGCGTGTCCGTGGTGATGGAGGGTGATGAGCGGTTCTACGCGGCGCTCAACTCGCCGTGTCCAGATATGGCCTGATCCAGCCGAGCCCCGCCGACGTCGCCGCGCGCGGCCGGTATTCGCAGCCGATGTAGCCGTCGTAGCCGAGCGAATCAATGAGGTCGAACAGGTACGGGTAATTCAGCTCGCCGATATCCGGCTCGTGCCGCTCGGGCACGCCGGCAATCTGTATATGGCCGATGCCCGGCATATCGCGGCGCAGTTTCATCGCCAGATCGCCTTCGACGATCTGGCAGTGATAGCAGTCGAACTGCACCCGCAGATTCGGCGCGCCGACTTCGGCGCAGATCGCCTGCGCGTCGTCCTGGCGATTGAGGAAATAGCCGGGGATGTCCCGCGTATTGATCGGCTCGATGACAACCATGATCTGTTCGGCTTGCGCCTGCTGCGCGGCATACGCGAGATTCTTCAGATAGACGTCGCGATGCCTGTCGCGCGGCTGATCCTTTGCGATCAGACCCGCCATCACATGCAGCTTGCGATTGCCGAGCACGCGCGCGTAGTCGAGCGCCGTCTCGACGCTGCGCCTGAATTCGTCCTCGCGGCCGGGCAACGACGCAAGGCCGCGCTCGCCGCCGCTCCAGTCGCCGGGCGGCGCATTGAAGAGCGCCTGCGTGAGAGCGTGCGCGTCGAGCCGCGCCTTCAGCTCGCCCGCGCGGAACTCGTACGGAAACAGGAATTCGACCGCCTTGAAGCCGTCGCGCGCAGCGGCGGCGAAACGATCGAGAAACGCGTGCTCGTTGTACATCATCGTCAGATTGGCAGCGAAGCGAGGCATGGCGGCAACTCCTTGAAAACGGGGTGATGCGGGGTGAGATGGCGTACGGCGCTCACAGCGGACAAACGCGCCGCACGCAAGCGGCAACGGGCCGGCTCGTCGCGGCGCGGGCCGCTACCAGCGCGCGCCGAATACGGCACGCAGTTCTTCGATGGCGGCTTCGTCGAGCGGCGCGGGCCGCGGATTCGTCATCAGCCACAAACGCGCGGTTTCCTCAAGTTCCTCGAGCGCATACGACGCCTGCGCGACCGACCGCTCCCACACCACGGGCCCCAGACGTTCGAGCAGCACCGCGCGCACGCTATCGGCGAGCGCGGCGATCCGCGCGGCCACTTGCGGATCGCCGGGACGGCGATAGCGAATCAGCGGGACGTGGCCCACTTTCATCACGTAGTACGGCGTCAGCGGCGGCAGCACGTCGGTCTCGCTCCACACGCCCGCGAGCGTCAACGCGACCAGGTGCGTCGAATGCGTATGGACGATCCCCCGCGCGTCGCCGTTGCGCGCATAGATGCCGCGATGCAGCGCCAGCGTTTTCGATGGCTTGCCGCCCGACACCGCGCGGCCGTCGACGTCGACCTTCGCGATATCGGCGGGGTCGAGACGGCCAAGGCATGCGTCGGTGGGCGTGATGAGCCAGCCGTCGTCGAGCCGAGCGCTGATGTTGCCGGCGGTGCCGACCGTATAGCCGCGCTGGTAGAGACTCGCGCCGACTGCGCAGATTTCCTCGCGCACGCGAGCTTCAGCGGAGGTGTGGAGTGCGGGCGCGCCGGTCATTGCGCGCCTCCATCGAGATGGCGCAGCGCCTTTTCGAAGAAATCGGGCGAGCCGAAGTTGCCGGACTTCAACGCGAGCGCGAGCGGCTCCGCGCCGGTCGTCGCGGTGGCCGGCACGCCGGGATCGATCTGCGCGCCGATACGCAGCGTGCGCACGTCGAGCGCCTGCACGACCGCGCCCGAGGTCTCGCCGCCCGCGACGATGAACTTGCGCACGCCGCGCTCGCGCAGCCCGCGCGCAATCGACGCCAGCGTCGCCTCGACCAGGTGCCCCGCCTCGTCGACGCCGAGTTCGCGCTGCACGGCCTTCACTTCGTCGGGCGACGCGGTTGCATAGATCAGCACCGGCTCCGCGCGATCGAGGCTCGTCTGCGCAAACGCGAGCGCCTGTTCGACGACGGGCTCGCCGCGCGCCGCCGCGAGCGGATCGATGCGAAACGCCGGCCGCGTGGCGCACCATGCGGCGACCTGCGCATTGGTCGCTTTCGACGCGCTGCCCGCGAGCACCGCCGCCAATCCCGCGACGCGCGGCAGTTGCGCGGCATCGTTGTGCTCGCCGAGCAGACCCGCGCGCCGGAAGTTGGCCGGCAAGCCGAGCGCGACACCGGAGCCGCCCGTGATCAGCGCGAGATCCGCGCATGCCGCGCCGAGCGTGTGCAGATCGGCATCGGAAATCGCATCGGCAATCGCGATGCGCACGCCGTCGGCGCGCAGTGCGTCGAACGCGGCACGCACCGCCGGCGTGCCTTGCGCCACCGCGTCATAACGCACGAGGCCGACCTTCGATGCGGTCTGCCGCCGCAGCACGCGCACGAGATTCGCATCGCGCATCGGCGTGAGCGGATGGTTTTCCATGCCCGACTCGTTGAGCAGCGCATCGCCGACGAACAGATGGCCGCGAAAGATCGTGCGGCCGTTCTCCGGAAACGCCGGACACGCGATCGTGAACGACGCGCCCTCGGCAAACTCAGCGGACAGCGCATTCAGCAACGCATCGGTCACGGGACCGATATTGCCCGCATCGGTCGAATCGAAGGTCGAGCAGTACTTGAAGAAGAACTGGCGGCAACCTTGCGCGCGCAGCCAGTCGAGCGCGGCAAGCGATTGAGCGACCGCGTCGGCGGCGGCGATCGTGCGCGACTTCAGCGCCACCACCAGCGCGTCGGCCTCGAGCGCTTCGTTCGACGCCGGCACGCCGATCGTCTGCACCGTACGCATGCCGCCGCGCACGAGCATGTTGGCGAGGTCGGTGGCCCCGGTGAAATCGTCGGCGATACAGCCGAGCAGCGCGCCGTTCGCGCCTACCGCTTTTGTGCTAACCGTCATGACAGAGGCTCCCGCTTATTGCGCCGCCGGCAGTTCGATGCCGGGGAAAATCCTGATGACCGCGGAGTCGTCTTCGCCGCCGTGGCCCGCCGCCGACGCCATCATGAACATCTGGTGCGCGGCCGCCGAGAGCGGCAGCGGAAATTTCGTGCGGCGCGCAGTGTCGAGCACAAGCCCCAGGTCCTTGACGAAGATATCGACCGCGGACAGCGGCGTGTAGTCGCCCGCGAGGATGTGCGGCACGCGGTTCTCGAACATCCACGAATTGCCCGCGCTGTGCGTGATCACGTCGTACAGCGCGTCGGGATCGACACCTTCGCGCAAACCGAGCGCCATCGCCTCGGCCGCCGCCGCGATATGCACGCCGGCGAGCAACTGGTTGATGATCTTCACCTTCGAGCCTGCGCCATGCGCCGACCCGAGCCGGTATACCTTGCCGGCGATCGCGGCCAGCACGTCCTCGCACGCGGCATAGGCCGCCGCCGGACCGGAGGTCATCATCGTCATTTCGCCCGATGCCGCGCGCGCCGCGCCGCCGGACACCGGCGCGTCGAGCATCTGCAAACCGGCCGCCTCGACGCGCCCGCCGAGTTCGCTCGCGAATTCGGGCGCGACTGTTGCGCTCGAGATCACCACGCCGCCCGGCTTCATCGCCGCGAGCGCGCCGTGCTCGCCGAACAGCACGGTTTCGGTTTGCGCGGCATTCACGACCAGCGTGATGACGACCTCGCATTGCGCGCCGAGCTCCGCAGGCGTCGCGCAGCCGATGCCGCCCTCGGCGACGAACGCCTGCAGCACGCCGCTGCGCAGATCGCACGCGTGGACCCGAAAACCCGCGCGCAGCAACGAGCGCGCGACACCGAGCCCCATTGCGCCCAGACCGATGACACCGACATTTCTCGACATACGTAACCTCTACGGATTGGTACTGCGTTCGTCGTCTCCGGCAGGCAGCGCGGCCCCGCCGATTCGTCTTCCTGCGCGTGCGCGCGCAAGCCGCCTCAGGCGATGCCCGCTTCGGCGAGCCGCCGCGCGGCGTTGTACAGATGCGTCTGCGCGGCATTGCGCGCCGCCATCGGATCGCCGGTGCGAATCGCCGCGGCGATCGCCGCGTGCTCGTCGCGCACCTGACGCGAGAAGTCCTCGCGCAACGCCTCGTTGCGGCGCGTGACGACCGTACCCGCCTCGAGGTACTGGTTCAGGAACGTCAGCGTCTTCAGGAAATAGGGATTGCCGGTGGCCGCCGCGATCGCGCGATGAAACGCGACGTCTTCGGCGACGCCGTCGTCGCCGTCGGCCACCGCCTGATCGATGTGGGCGAGCGCGGCGTCGATCGCGGCCATGTCGGCGGCGCTGCGGCGCATCGCGGCTTCGGACGCGACCTCGGCCTCGATCGCGCGGCGCAGCGCGAGAATCTGCACGACCGCGCCCGGCTCGATCGCCTCCGCGTAGTCGATCCGCAGCGGCCGGATCGCGCCGTGCCCGGCGACGAACACGCCGCTGCCCTGGCGCGGCTCGACCACGCCCTCGTTCTTGAGCCGCGAAATCGCCTCGCGGATCACCGTGCGGCTCACGCCGAACTGCTCCGCGAGCACGGCTTCGGTGGGCAGCTTGCCGCCGCGCGCGAAGGTGCCCTTGTCGATCTGCTTGAGCAGTTGCTGCGCGACGGTGTCGCTCAGCGCCCGTACTGGAATCTTCTCGAACATGAGGTGCCGGCTGGATCGGGTCGAATGAATGGATCGGGTTATCAGGTCATCATACAAATTTCAGGCGACGAGTCGCATCCGCGCAAACCCTGGGATTTTTGAACGGATGCACATCATTTGGCGAAACAGAAGGCTTAAGCTATCGTCTCGCCTTTGCGCCACATTGCGCCGCGAGGCGCCGCGTCAACCGGCGCGCCCGTCGCGCGCACTCTTTTCGAACGCATTCTTCAAGGTCCATGAGCAAAGCCCTGCCGCCGTCTTCCGTCGTGCCCGTCAACGCCGAACCGGCCCCGGAGAAACCGGGCGACTCGTACGTGCAGTCGTTCGCGCGCGGCCTCGCGGTCATCCGCGCGTTCGACGCGACGCGCCCCGAACAGACGCTCACCGACGTCGCCGCGGCGACCGGCCTCACGCGCGCCGGCGCGCGCCGGATCCTGCTAACGCTGCAGACGCTCGGCTACGTGGAGGCCGAAGGACGCCTGTTCCGTCTGACGCCGAAGATTCTCGACCTCGGCTTCGCATACCTGACGTCGATGCCGTTCTGGAATCTCGCGGAGCCGGTGATGGAGAACCTGTCGGCGCAGGTGCACGAAAGCTGCTCGGCGGCCGTGCTCGACCGCACCGAGATCGTCTACGTGCTGCGCGTGCCGACTCACAAGATCATGACGATCAACCTGTCGATCGGCAGCCGTCTGCCCGCGTATTGCACGTCGATGGGCCGCGTGCTGCTCGCCGCGCTCGACGACGAAACGCTCGACGCGACGCTGAACCTGTCGCCGCTCCACGCGCACACGCCGCGCACCGTCACCGACAAGGAAGAGTTGAAGAAGCTGATCGCGCAGGTGCGCCGCCAGGGGTGGGCGATCGTCGATCAGGAACTGGAAGGCGGACTGATTTCGCTGTCCGCGCCGATCCGCAACCGCCAGGGACGCGTGATCGCCGCGATGAACATCAGCGGCAACGCACAGCGCAATTCGGCGAAGCAGATGGTGAAGGCGTTTCTGGAGCCGCTGCAGGAAGCCGCGCAGACAGTGTCGGAGATGGTGGCGCGGCGCGGGTAAGACAGCGCGCCGCCCTCGTTCGGGCCACTCATTGCGCCAGATAGCGCTCCACGAGCCGCGCCCAGAACGCCGCGCCGATCGGCAGGCTGCGGTCGTTGAAATCGTAGTGCGGGTTGTGCACCATGCAGCCATCCTCGCCGACGCCGTTGCCGATGCGCAGGAACGTGCCCGGCCGCTTCTGCAGCATGAACGCGAAGTCCTCGCTGCCCATCAGGATGTCGGTCTGCTCGACCACCTTGTCGTCGCCGACCAGTTCGCGCGCGACCCGCACCGCGAAATCGGTCTCGGCATCGGTATTGACGACGACCGGATAGCCTTCGATGTACTCGACGACCGCCTTGCCGCCATAGCTCGCGGCCTGGGTTTCGGCGAGCTCGGTGATGCGCTTTTTCAGTAGCGCGCGCACGTCGGGGCTGAACGAGCGCACGCTGAGTTCGAGCCGCGCGCTGCCCGAAATCACGTTGTTCGCGGTGCCCGCGTGCATCGAGCCGACCGTCACGACCGCCGGCTGCGACGGATCGACGTTGCGCGCGACGATCGTCTGCAACGCCATCACGATGCTGGCGGCCACCACCACCGGATCGACGGTCAGATGCGGACGCGCCGCATGACCGCCGACGCCTTCGATCGTGATGATCGCCTTGTCGCCCGCCGACATGAACGGCCCCTTGCGGAACAGCAGCATGCCCGGCTCCGCGCCCGGATGGTTGTGCAGCCCGAACACGGCGTCGCACGGGAAGCGCTCGAACAGGCCGTCGTTGATCATTTTCACCGCGCCGCTGTCGATGCCGCTTTCCTCGGCCGGCTGGAAATACAGATGCACGGTGCCCGAAAAATTGCGCGTGGCGGCAAGCCGTTGCGCGGCGCCGAGCAGGATCGTCGTGTGACCGTCGTGGCCGCATGCGTGCATCTTGCCGTGCGTGCCGCTCGCATACGGCAGGCCGGTCTGCTCAATGATCGGCAGCGCGTCCATGTCCGCCCGAATGCCGATGCTGCGCTTGCCGTCGCCGACCTTCAGCGTGCCGACCACACCGGTCTTGCCGACCCCGCGCGTGACCTGCCAGCCCCACTGCTCGAGCTTTTCCGCGACCAGCGCGGCGGTCTGCACTTCCTCGTAAGCGAGTTCGGGATGGTGGTGAATGTGATGGCGAATCTCGCGCAGGCTCGCGGCGGCGGGTTCCAGATCGGACACTTCGGTCAAACGCGGGGTCTCGTTCATTTGTTCCATTGCTCCAGGTTCAAGGGCCGGCAGGCAGAGGCGGCGAAAAGGCAATTAAACCCCGTAGGCCCGGGTCGGCATCATCGAAGTCGTACGCACTTCGGGATTATGCCGGGCAAGTGTAGCGAACGATACAACCGTCGACGAGTCCATCATGCAGCGCCGGACATCCTCAAAGCGCTATCCTGGACGCACGCTTTGAACCTTGAAGATTGGCGAGGCTCCTGTCACCTACTCCCGCGGTTCCTTATAAGCGACGCAATCGACCTCAACCTTGCAGTCGATAACCATGCTCGACACGACAGCCGCACGCGCGGGCGGATGCTCGCCGAAGTACTCGCGAAACACCTTGTTGAAGGAAGCGAAATCGCGCGGGTCATCGAGCCAGACACCGCAGCGCACGACGTGTTCGGCGCCATACCCGGCTTCCCGCAGGATGGCGAATACGTTCTTCAGCGCCTGATGCGATTGCTCCACGATGCCGCCGTTGATGACTTCACCGTTTTCCATCGGCGTCTGGCCGGAAACGAACAGCCAGCCGTTCGCCTCGACCGCGCGCGCGAACGGCATGTGTTGACCGCCGGTTCCCTTGCCGCCTTCCACGCCATAACGCTTCATCGTTTCTTCTCCTTCGAGCATTGTTGAATACCGGCCATGTTCTTCGCACCCACCAGGCTATCTATACGACAACGCCTTCGCGGACTGCAGGAGGTCTTCGAGCATTCCGGCCCGCTTCTCGGGGCTCGTGTCGCGACTCGTCATGAAACAGAGCGCGGCAACCGGCAAGCCCGCGCGGTCACGCACGGGCGCCGCCATGCAAAGCCGGAAGGCATCGGACAGCCCTTCGGTGCAGCAGTAGCCTTGCTCCTTCGCAAGCTGCACATCCTGAAAGAATTCAGCGAAGTCGATACGCGTACCGTTGTCGAGGACGAAATCGTCGCCCGGAATGAGCGCACGAATTTCGTCCGCGCTCAGATGACCAAGCAGCAGGCGTCCTGTCGCGGTCCACGGAATCGGTACTCTCACGCCGATGTCAGAGCTGATGTTGAAAGGGCGCGCGCTGCTCTCCGACAACACGACCGTATATTTATTGCCCTCGAGCATGCACAACTGCGTGGTTTCTTCGTACTTCCTGACCAGCGCCAGGATGGCCTGATGCGAGCGGCTGATCAGGTCGTTGTGAGTCGCGTAATCAGACCCGTAGTAGTGCATTTCGCGCCCGAAAAACACGCTGCCGTCCGCGGCCGTCTCGAGCCAGCCTACCCCGGTGAGGATCGCGACCAATTCATAAATGCTCGAACGAGGTGCTCCGGTCGCATCGATCAACTCACGCATCGTCATTGGCCGCTGGGCGATATGGAGCTGCCGAAAAATTTCGATCACGCGGTCGACACCTCTGGCCCGCGACGATTCTGTAACCGCCATGCATTCACTCCATTAACGCGTTGGTAAAGTCGTTTGTCTGTCGAGGGGTGCGAGTTTACCGCGCGCGAACACGCTCAGGGATGACATCCGGCATGCAATTCGTTAATGGTCGAGAACCCGGTGAAGAAACTGTCGCGTGCGCTCGTTCGAAGGATTGACGAAAATCTGTTCGGGGTCTCCCTGCTCGGCGATAACGCCCTTGTCCATGAACACGACGCGGTCGGCGGTCTTGCGCGCAAAGCCCATTTCATGGGTGACGACCACCATGGTCATGCCGTCGCGCGCGAGACCGCGCATGACCTCCGTGACTTCGCCGACCAGTTCCGGGTCCAGCGCCGAAGTCGCTTCGTCGAAGAACATGATGCCCGGCTCTACCGCAAGCGCCCTCGCAATCGCTACACGCTGTTGCTGGCCACCCGACAACTGACTCGGGTAGTGCTCCGCGCGTTCGGCAAGCCCGACCCGGTCGAGCGCGTCCATCGCGCGCTTGCGTGCGTCCGCGGGCTTCATCTTGCGCGCCTTGATCAGCGCGAGCGTGACGTTGCCGAGCGCGGTCTTGTGAGGAAACAGATTGAACTGCTGGAAGACCATGCCCACGTGGCCACGAATATCGCGCGCGCGGCGAGGATCATGAAGCGGAACCTCGTTGACCCAGACTTCGCCGGAATCCGACGTTTCCAGTCCGGCCATGATCCGCAACACGGTGCTCTTTCCGGAGCCGGAAGCGCCGATCAGCACCAGCACTTCGCCCGACCGGACATCGAGATTGATTTCGTTCAACACACGGGTTGAACCGAATGATTTGCTGACGCCCGTCAGTGAAATGATGGGCCTGGTTTGTGTCTGGCTGCTCACGACAATCTCCTGCGGTCATGGTGGCGTACCCATTGCGAGAGTGGGAAGCACACGGCAAAGTAAATCAGGGCGACGAGTCCGTAAATCTCGACCGGCTTGCCGACCCGGTCGACGATGGCCTGGCCGCCGTGCATCAGTTCGGACATCCCGATCATGCTGACAATCGACGTGTCCTTGATGAGCGACAGATACTGGCCGATGAGCGGGGGCAGCACGATCTTTCCGGTCTGCGGCAGCACGACGAACGAGAAGGCCTGGGTTTTCGTGAGGCCGAGAATCTGCGACACCTCCCACTGGCCCTTAGGCACCGACTCGATGCCGGAGCGGAACACCTCGGCGATATACGCGCCCTGATACACGCTCAAACCGATGACCCCTGCCGCGAATACGTCGATCGCGTAACCGAAGTAGGACACCCCAAAGTAGATGAACATCAGGGTGATGAGCACGGGCGTACCGCGAAACAGCTCGGTGTAAAGTTTCGCGATGCGGGGCGTGCCCCACGGTCCGAACGACCTCAAAACAGCGGCAAACAGGCCGACCAGCGTGCTGCCCACGATGGCCGCCACGGAAAGCAGCAGCGTCGTCACCAACCCTTGCAGCAGAATTGAAAGACTGGTTTTCAGCAGTTCAACTGACATGATCCAACTCCGATGCGAAGATTAAGCCCGGTTGGCCCGGCGTATTGAAAGGCCGCCGAAACGGGCGCGAGGCCGGATGACGAGAGGCGGATGAAAAATTCGCGCTCCGAGTTGGCTTGCAAACCACGACAGTACGTTGCTGAGTACGAGATACGCGACGAGCGTCACGGCGAACGTCTGGATATAAAGAAGGGTTCGCGAGTTGATCACCGTCGCGGTTCCGGTCAATTCCGGAAGCGCAATGGCGGACAACAGCGAGGTACCGAGCAACAACTGGATCAGGTAATTCACGATCGCGGGATAGACCGCTCGCGCCGCTTGCGGCAGCACGATCGTCGTGAAGATCTGCCCACGCTCGAGCCCGAGAATGCCGGCCGCTTCGAGCTGGCCACGCGGCACCGACTGGATGCCCGCGCGAAACACTTCCGACAGATAAGCGCCGACGTTGAGTCCCAGTGCAATCACGCCCGCCCAGTACGCGTCCAGTGAAATGCCGGCGGACGGCAAGCCGAAGAACACGATGAAGATCTGCAGCAGCACAGGCGTATTGCGGATGATTTCGACATAGCAGCGCGCGACGAGTCGCAGCACGGCGACTGGACTGACACTGGCGAGCGCGGCCAACAACCCGAGGCACACCGCCAGTACGAACGCGAGCACGGTCACCTGCAGCGTGAGCCAGCCTGCTCGCAGGAAGTCGGGCACGTAGCCCCATAACGTTAGCCATTCGTAACCCATCACATCCTCCACGTCGCTCGAGTCTCGTGCGCTTTCGACATCACCGGCTCCCTAGAACTGCGGGTTCAGAGGATAGTGCGGGTCGGTGCCGAACCACTTCTTGTAGAGCTCGGCGTTCTGCTTCGACGCATTGATGTTGAAGAGGAACAGGTTCAGATAGTTGAGCCACTCCTGATCTCCGGCCTTGACGCCGAATGCGTTGTACTCGAGCGGCACGAGGGCTTCGTTGGTGACCGTAAGCTCCGGGTCGAGCTTCGCCTGATAGGCTAGGAAGTTGTTGTCTTCGATCATTGCATCGGCCTGACCCTGCTTGACAGCGAGAATCGCGGCCTGCGAGCTGTCATATTCCTGAATCTTGACAGCCATGTTCAGCGCGCGCACTTCGTCGCCGTTGGTCGATCCCTTTACCGTGGCGATCGTGCGATTGCTCATATCCTTGATGGACTGGATGCCGCTGCTCTTCTTGACCAGCAGTGCTTCGCTGGCGACCACGTAGGGCGTCGTGAATTCGACGACTTTCGCGCGCTCCAGGTTACGCGTGAAGTTGCAGAACACGACGTCGACCTTGCCGGTCTGCAGATTCGGAATCCGGTTTGCGCTCGTCGTGTTCACGACCTCGAGCTTGACGCCCATCTGTTTGGCGAGCTCCTTCGCGAGGTCCACGTCGTATCCGTCGGGTTGGCCATCCTTGTCGTAGAACCCGAAAGGCGCGAAAGTCAGGCAATCGCCAACGCGCAGGGTGCCGCGCTGCTGCACGGCCTGCAGGGTCGAGGAAGCCGTTGCGCCTTGTCCCGGCGTCGATACCTTGGTGCAGCCCGTCAGCGCGAGCAATCCGGCAACAGCGAACAGGAAGGCAGTCTTGACGCCACGTTTTGCAGGTTTCATATGCAGGTCCTAAGCGGAGATGGGTGTTCCGGGGACGGACGTATCGGTTCCAGTGTTTTCGATTCGCTCGGGAATCCGCTGGCTCACTCATCCGTTTGTCCGATATACCGGACATGTGTCTGGTTAAACGGATTGAGACAGAGTGTTAGATACGAAAAACGGCGGAGCAAGTAGCCCGAACACCTATTGCGTCTTTATTTTTGTTCGGGCAGCTCAGAACACTCGATCGAGCCCTTTAATGGCTCCGCATGCTTGCTGCCAGCGCCGAGAGCGAGGATGGGGGGGACGTACAACAGGATGGCTGGGGGTGGCTGCGGGGGACTTGTCGCGGATGCGCGTTTTGCCGCGCACTATGCGCTCACGGATTCCTTCAGCACCGCGATCAGCTCGCGCCCCGCGTCTTCGAGCGCGCCGGAATTATCGATCGTCGTGCAGCGCACCCCGTCGGGCAACGAAAACGGCGCGCGCCGCGCCAGCCGTGCCGCGACCTGCTCCGCCGATTCGCGCGCCCGCGCGCCGAGCCGCGCTTCGAGAACAGGCGCGGCCGCATTCACGTGAACCACTTCCGCGCGCGGATAACGCGCGAGCGCATGCTGCACGTACTGCCGCGAACCGTTGACGACCACCGTGCAGCCGCGCGCGAGCCACGCATCGAGTTCGATACCGATGCCATAGCGCAGCGAATGGCTCGACCATTCGAGCGCGAACAGCCCCAGCAGCGAACGCGCGGCGAACTCCTCGACGCTCAGCGCGACGTGCGCCTCGCCGTTGCCGCTCGGCCGCGTGATGTAGCGATGCGCGAATACGATCGGCTTGCCCGCGAGCCGCTGGCGAGCGAATTCGAGCAGCGAATCCTTGCCCGCGCCCGACGGGCCCATCACATAGATCAAACGCGCTGCCATTGCCGGTTCACCTCGTTGCACTGCTGTCGTTGCGATCGTCGCGCGGCTCGCCGCCGCGAAACGGCAGGCGTTGCCATAGCACGAACGGCTCGCCCGGCGCGGGCTCGACGAACAGTGCGGCCTGATCGATCGCGAGCGGTCCGAGCCGAGGCGTGCGCTGCCGCCACCATGCGAGCAGCGTCGCGCGCTCATCGGCATCGGCGAGCGAGCTCGACAGCGTCATATGAAAACGGAATTCGTCGAACACGTACGGATAGCCCCATTGAAGCAGCAGCATCCGTTGCCGTTCGCTAAGGGGCGCGGCGAGCCGGCGCGCGAGATCGGCCGCCGACGGTTGCGCGCGCAACGCATCGAGCGATTGCAGCGCGCTCGCCGCGACCTCGCGCATGCATGCATCGCCGTGTGCATCGGCGGGACGCAACGCGACGAAATCGCCGAGCGTCGCGGCTTCCACCGGCAATGCGAACGGGTGCTGCGTGAGCGCCCACGCGCGTGACGCGGCGAGCAGGTCGTCGTGCGTGACGTTATCGGCGAGCCGGAACGGCGCGACCAGCGTCCCATGCCAGCCATAGCGGCGCGGCGCATCGGTCAATGCCGCGAGCGGACGCGTCAAACCCGGCGGCTGCGGCGATACGCAATGCTCGCCGCTTTGCGCATCGCGGCCGAGCCATGCCGATCCGGCCTGCCACCACGCAGATTCCCGCGACGGCGCGTAGTACACGGCAAAGCGCGCGCGCGTGCCCCAGGCAGCGTCGCTCACAGATCATGCTCCACGAAAAGCTGCACACGGTCCGCCGCGAAATGCGTAAAACCGTATTTGACCGGCGTGCCCTGCATATCGACGTCGACGTTTTCGACCCACAGCACCGGCTGCTGACGGTTGATGTTCAAACGACGCGCCACTTCCGGCTCCGGCAGCACGCTGCCGATGCGGCTCCACTTGCGCAGATAATCGTTCACGCCGAATTCGGCGAGCGCCTTCGTCATGCCGCCGACCCGCTGCACCACGTCCGGCAGATCCGCGAAACGCGCGGCCGGATACCAGCTACGCGCGAACGTGAGCGGCACGCCGTCGGACTCGTTCAGCGATTCGATGCGATACACCGCCGTGCCGGCGCGCAGGCCCAACGCCTTCGCGACACCCGGCTCGGCTTTCATGCGCGCGGCCGACAGCATCTTGCCCGCCGCCGCATGATGCTGCTGGCGCAGGTTTTCGGTGAAGCGCGTGCGGCGGCCGATCGTATAGTCGATCGCGCCGGGCTGCACGAACGTGCCGCGCCCCTGCTCGACGCTGACGAGGCCGAGCGCGGCGAGACCGAGCATCGCGCGGCGCACTGTATGGCGGTTGACGTCGAAGCGCCTGGCCAGTTCGCCCTCGCTCGGCAGCCGGCCCTCCTCGCCGAAACCGCTGGCCGCGATCTCGGCGGCGAGAATCTGTTCGATCTGCCGCCAGACGGCCACGCCCGCGCCACGTTCGAGTGTCGTGGCCGGCGTCGCGCTGTCGTTCGATGTCATGGTGCTGTCATTCCCCCAGGTTCAAATGATCGCCATGACGTGCATTGTAGTGCGCAAGCCGTGATGGAAATATGAAACGGCCGCTACACGCGGCGGCTCGCGGTACATCCAAGCACACCTATAAATGTCTAGACGTTTAGATGAATAGATGCTCAAATGCCCACTCGCTGGATCGACAGGAAATCCGATGAGCGCCCCCTCCACCGCACCTTCTTCCGCCGTGCCGACGTCGGCGCGGCGCACCTGGATGGCCGTGCTGGCCCGCACCCCGCGCGCCGACCTCGAAGCCGCGCTGGAGCACGCGCTGCAAGGCCTCCCCACTCCCGCTTACGACTGGCTGCGGCCGCCTGAAACCGGCCTTGCAATGGTGCGCGGACGCATCGGCGGCAGCGGCGATCCATTCAATCTCGGCGAAGCAACGGTCACGCGCGCCACGCTGCGTTTGCGCGCGACCGGCGGCACGGATGCGACCGTCGGCGTCGCCTGTCATCTGGGCCGCGACCGGCGCCGCGCCGAACTCGCCGCGCTCGCGGATGCACTGCTGCAAATGCCCGAGCATCACGACAGGTTGCATCGTCAACTGATCGATCCGTTCGCCGCACGGCAGCAGGCACGCCGCGCGCAACGGCAACAGGACGCCGCGTCGACGCGCGTCGAATTCTTCACGATGGTGCGGGGCGACTGATGGAAAGCTCCCAGATTGCGTTGTCCGCGCTGACACCGGGCTTCGCGGATCCGGTCCACGACACGCAGGCCGTGTTTCGCACGCTGCTCGATGCACTGTCGCGGCCGGGCACGATCGGCCTCATCGGCGACGTGCTGCCCGAGCCGCATGGTACGCGCGCCGAACCCGCCGCGTTCGCGGCACTGTTGGCCCTCTGCGATGACACAACGCCGGTCTGGCTCGCGCAAGCCGATACCGCGCTCGCATCGGCCGTGCGTTTTCATACCGGTGCGCCGCTCGTCGACGCGCCCGCCACGGCCGCGTTCGCGTATATCCATGAAGCCGGCGCATTGCCGCTGCTGGAAAGCTTCGCGCCTGGCAGCGCCGAGTCGCCCGAGCAGTCGGCCACGCTGCTGATCCGCGTCGAGGCGCTGACGGGTGGCGCGCCGGTGGTGCTGAGCGGCCCCGGCATCCTCGACACCGCAACCATTTCACCTGCCGGCCTGCCCGCGCGGTTCTGGCGCGAACGCGCGGCGCTCGCGCCGCTTTTCCCGTGCGGCGTCGACTGTTATCTGGTTTGCGGCACGCGCCTGATCGGCCTGCCGCGCACAACTGAAGCGAAGGTGAACTGATGTACGTTGCCGTCAAAGGTGGAGAGCGCGCGATCGAAGCATCGTGGCGCCTGCTCGACAACGCGCGCCGCGGCGATACGCGGATCGCCGAACTCAGCGTCGCGCAGATTCGCGAACAGTTGCGTCTCGCGGTCGCGCGCGTGATGACCGAAGGCTCGGTCTACGACGAAGAACTCGCGGCGCTCGCGATCAAGCAGGCCGCCGGCGATCTGGTCGAGGCGATCTTCCTGCTGCGCGCATACCGCACCACGTTGCCGCGTTTCGGCTACACGCGCGCGATCGACACCGAAACGATGCAGGTCGAGCGGCGCATTTCCGCGACCTTCAAGGATGTGCCGGGTGGCCAACTTCTCGGCGCGACCTACGATTACACGCAGCGTCTGCTCGATTTCGCATTGCTCGCCGACGGTCCTCATGAAGCGGATGCACAGTATGGCAACGCGTCGACGCCGCGGGAACCGTCCGCGACGGAACCGATGCCGCGCGTCGTTTCATTGCTCGACAAGGAAGGCCTGATCGAACAGGAACGCCCGACCCCCGGCGGCGTGGAACCCGGCGATCTGTCGCGCGAGCCGCTTGCGTTTCCGGCAAGCCGCGCGACGCGTCTGCAGAATCTCGCGCGCGGCGACGAAGGCTTCCTGCTCGCGATGGGTTACGCGACGCAACGCGGCTACGCGCATTCGCATCCGTTCGCGGGCGAGATCCGCTT
Source organism: Paraburkholderia sp. (assembly GCF_047605525.1). Classification (GTDB taxonomy): domain Bacteria; phylum Pseudomonadota; class Gammaproteobacteria; order Burkholderiales; family Burkholderiaceae; genus Paraburkholderia. The sequence continues at coordinate 88,021 of NZ_JASGFN010000022.1, forward strand.
CGGCACGATCGCGGTCGAGATGGAGCTCGACGAACTTGGCGAAGCCGTCGATATCGGCGATATCGACATCACCGAATGCCAGATGATCAACCAGTTCGCGGGCAGCGGCGCCGTGCCGCCCACGTTCACGCAAGGCTACGGCCTCGCGTTCGGCCACTCGGAGCGCAAGGCGATGGCGATGGCGCTCGTCGATCGCGCGTTGCGTGCCGAAGAACTCGGCGAAACGCTTGCATCGCCGACGCAGGACATCGAATTCATGCTGTCGCACAGTGACAACGTCGAAGCGTCGGGCTTCGTGCAGCATCTGAAGCTGCCGCATTACGTCGATTTTCAGGCTGAGCTCGAACTGGTGCGGCGTCTGCGCGCGCAGCATCGGCGCAGCGATGAAGCCGGCCACGCCACCGACAGGGAGCAGGCAGCATGAACGCGCCGGACACCGCTCTTTCTCCCGCCTCGTACGACAGCGCCGCGCACGGCTACAACTTCGCGTATCTCGACGAGCAGACCAAGCGCATGCTGCGCCGCGCGTTACTCAAGGCGGTCGCCGTGCCGGGCTATCAGGTGCCGTTCGCGTCGCGTGAAATGCCGCTGCCGTTCGGCTGGGGCACCGGTGGCATCCAGGTGACGGCCGCGATCATCGGCAGGAACGACACGCTGAAGGTCATCGACCAGGGCTCGGATGAAACCACCAATGCGGTCAACATCCGCCGCTTTTTCGCGCGAACGACCGGCGTCGCGACCACGCGCCGCACGAGCGAGGCGACGATCATCCAGACCCGTCACCGGATTCCCGAAACGCCGCTCACCGAGCGGCAGACTCTCGTCTATCAGGTGCCGATGCCCGAGCCGCTGTACCGGCTCGAACCGCGCGTCGCCGAATGCAAAAAGCTGCATGCGCTCGCCGATTATGGGCTGATCAGCGTGAAGCTTTACGAGGACATCGTGCATCACGGCAGCATCGCGACCACCTACGACTATCCGGTGATCATCAATCATCGCTATCTGACCTCGCCGTCGCCGATTCCGAAATTCGACAACCCGAAGATGCATATGAACCCCGCGCTGCAACTGTTCGGCGCGGGCCGCGAACGCCGCATTCATGCGATTCCGCCGTACACGCCGGTGCGCAGCCTCGACTTCGATGATCATCCGTTCGAAGTGCAGAAATGGCAGCATGCATGCGCGCTGTGCGGATCGAAGGAAAGCTTTCTCGACGAAATGATCGTCGACGACGCGGGCACGCGCATGTTCGTCTGCTCGGATAGCGACTACTGCCACGCGCGGCGCGGCGATGGTGAAACCGCTGCCGATGCCGAAGCACAGCAGCCGCTGCCCCGCGGCACGCGCGAAGGAGAATCCGCATGACGCCGCTGCTGAGCGCCCGCGCGCTCATCAAACAGTATGGCGGCCGCAACGGTTGCCGCAACGTGAGCTTCGATCTGTATCCGGGCGAGGTGCTGTGCATCGTCGGCGAATCGGGCTCGGGCAAGACCACGCTGCTCAACACGCTCGCGTTGAAGACCGGGGCCGACAGCGGCTCGCTGCATTACACCGCGTCGCATGGCGACACGCTCGATCTGCGCGCGCTGTCCGAGCCGCGCCGCCGTCTGCTGATGCGCACCGAGTGGGGCTTCGTGCAGCAGAATCCGCGCGACGGATTGCGCGGCGGCGTGTCGGCCGGCGCGAACATCGGCGAGCCGCTGATGGCCGTCGGCGCGCGCCACTATGGCGAGATTCGCCGCGCGGCGACGCAGTGGATGGAGCGCGTCGAACTCGACCCGATGCGTATCGACGAATTTCCCGCCGCGTTTTCGGGCGGTATGCAGCAGCGCCTGCAGATCGCGCGCAATCTCGTCACCGGTCCGCGCCTCGTCTTCATGGACGAACCGACCGCCGGCCTCGACGTATCGGTGCAGGCGCGTCTGCTCGATCTGCTGCGCACGCTGACGTCCACGCTGCATCTGTCGGTGCTGATCGTCACGCACGATATCGGCGTCGCGCGTCTGCTCGCGCATCGGCTGATGGTGATGCAGGCGGGCGAAGTCGTCGAGGCGGGATTGACCGATCAGGTGCTCGACGATCCGCAGCACCCGTATACGCAAACGCTGGTTTCCTCGGTTCTGCCGGCTTGAGACTCACCATGCGATTCATTGAAACAGGCATCGAAACAGGCGTTCAAACTCGCCACGCCGGGTGCGCTTTCGCCGCCAACGCGGCGCTGATGCTGCGCGCCGCCGGCATCGGCAAGACCTTCACGCTGCACGGCCAGGGCGGCGTGCGGATCGAAGCGCTCGCAAACGTGTCGCTCGACGTCGAACGCGGCGAATGCGTGGTGCTGGTCGGACCGTCGGGCGCGGGCAAAAGCACGCTGCTGCGTTGTCTGTACGGCAACTATCTCGCGAGTGCCGGTTCGATCGAGATCCGCGACACGAGCGATGGCGGCCGACCCATGTCGATCACGGGCGCCGAGCCGCGCGACGTGCTGCGCCTGCGCCGTAGTGTGGTCGGCTACGTGAGCCAGTTTCTGCGCGTGATTCCGCGCGTGCCGACGCTCACGCTCGTCGCCGAGCCGCTGCTGTTGCGCGGCGTCGCCGAAGACGAAGCACGCGCGCGCGCCGCTGCGCTGCTCGCGCGCCTGAATGTGCCCGAGCGGCTATGGGCGCTCGCGCCCGCCACGTTTTCCGGCGGCGAACAGCAGCGTGTGAATATCGCGCGCGGTTTGATCGCCGGGCATCCGTTGCTGCTGCTCGACGAACCGACCGCGTCGCTCGACGCGGAAAACCGCGACGTGGTGGCCGATCTGGTCGTCGAGGCACGCGAGCGCGGCGCGGCGATCGTCGGTATCTTTCACGACGAGGAGACGCGTCGCAAGGTGGCGACTCGTCGCGTGGAACTGCGGCCGCCGCGGCGCCACCAGGCGAGCGGGTGAGATCGACATCGCCGGGGACTAAACTGAAGCCAGGTGACGCGACAGGCCGCGCGTTCGAGCGCCACGCGGCACGTGCCTGAACGCACACGGCAACCACCAGCCCGACTGACTACGGAGCAAGTCGATGTTGATCAGCAACGCGCGCATCGTGACGCGAGACGAAGTATTCACCGGCGCGGTACGCATCGAGGACAGCGTGATTCGCGACGTCGAACGCGGCGCGACTTCCGCGCGCGATGCCGAAGACTGGGACGGCGACTATCTGCTGCCGGGTCTGATCGAACTGCATACGGACAATCTCGAGAAGCATCTGGCGCCTCGCCCCGGCGTCGAATGGAACACCGACGCCGCCTTCGTGATTCACGACGCGCAGGTCGCCGCCGCCGGCATCACGACCGTGTTCGACGCGCTCGCGATCGGCTCGCGCTGGAATGTCGGGCTGCGCGGCCGCGATCTGCAAATGAAATGCGCCGACTCGCTGCTGCGGCTGTCCGCGCGCCAACTGCTGCGCGCCGAGCACTTCCTGCACCTGCGCTGCGAGGTCGCGACCGCCGACATCGTCGACGTATTCGATTCGTTGTGCGTGCATCCGCTGCTGCGGCTCGCGTCGGTGATGGACCACACGCCCGGTCAGCGGCAATGGCACGATCGCGAGCAATGGCGCCGCTATCAGGAGCGCAACGGCAAGCTGAGCGACGAGCGCATCGCCAGCGCGCTCGCCGAACTCGCGGTCGAACAGGAACGCTACGCGGATGCGCATCGCCGCGAAATCGTCTCGCGCTGCAAAACGCTCGGCATTCCGGTCGCGAGCCACGACGACACGCTGATCGAACACGTCGAACAGGCGCGGGCGGAGGGCATCGTGCTCGCCGAATTCCCGACCACGCGCGTTGCCGCCGAAGCCGCGCGCGAGCACGGCATCGCGACGATCATGGGCGCGCCGAACGTGGTGCGCGGCGGTTCGCACTCGGGTAACGTGTCGGCTCTGGAACTCGCGCGGGCGGATCTGCTCGACATTCTCTCGTCGGATTACGTGCCGTCGAGTTTGCTGACCGCGGTGTTCGATCTCGTGGAAAAAGCAGGCTGGACGCTGCCGCGCGCGATGTCGACGGTCTCCGCCGAGCCGGCGCGCACGGCCGGGTTGAGCGACCGCGGCGCGATCGAGCCGGGCCTGCGCGCGGACTTCGTGCGCGTGACGATGCTCGGCGCGCTGCCGGTGCCGCGCGCGACTTATCGGGGTGGAGTGCGGATCGTTTGAGTGGTAGCAGGCGTAAGCGCCCGCTGGACCCTCAGGTCGACAACGGCACGCGCTCCGGCTCGTCCGCTTCGAACCAGGCGGGATTGCGCTCGGCAATCGGCCCGAGCGATACCAGGATCTCGCGCAGATGGCTGCGCATCGCGTCTTCAGCGGCACCGGGGTCGTGCGCGCGCAGGCCGGCAAGAATCTTCGCGTGCTGCCGGATCAGCAGATCGAGCGGCGAGACCTCCGGCAGGCTCAGATAGCGCACCCGGTCCATCTGCGCCTTGATGTCCTGAATCGTTTCCCATGCGGCCGTGCAATCTATCGCCTGCGCGATCGCGTAGTGAAACGCTTCGTCGAGTGCGAGAAACGCGGCGGTGTCGTTCGATTTCGCCGCAAGCCTCTGCTCACGCAGATTGTCCGCGAGCGCCTGCAACTGCTCGTCGGTGATCGCGACGGCTGCCTTGCGCACCACCGCGGTTTCGATCGCCTCGCGAATGAAACGCCCTTCGCGCACCTGACGCGGCGAAATCCGCTTCACGAACGTGCCGCGCTGCGGCAGCACCTGCAACACGCCCGCCTCGACCAGCTTGATGAACGCCTCGCGCACCGGCTGTCGCGACACCTGGAACATGTCCGACACTTCCTTCTCCGACAGCGGCGTGCCCGGCACCAACTGGCCGGCGAAAATCGCCTCGCGCAGCGCGCGGAAAATCTGTTTGCCGATCGGCTCGTGTGAATCGAACGACAGATTCGCGGTCAGGTCGGGCAGCGCGGCGCGCGCGCGGCATCGGTGGAAAGAGACGAGGCGATGGCGAAGGGGTTGCGGGTCGGCATTGGCAAGGCAACGGATAGCGGCGGATCGAAGGCGACAAGCGGGTGGAAGAGCAGATGGAAGGCCGGTGCGTCGCGCGGTCACGTGAAGCGCGATGACTGGCACACTGCGCAGGCCCACACACTGCGGGCTTCGCACCATACTACCATGCGCGCTCGACCGCCAACGCGCCCGTGCGCGGCTCGCGCACCCATACGAACGAACACAGCGCGCCGAGCACCGCGACCGCGCCGGCCAGCACGAACGCGCTGCCGTACGTGCCATGCGTCGCCTCGACGATAAAGCCCGTTACCGCGGGGCCGATCACGCCGGCGAGATTCGCGAGCAGATGCACGAAACCACCCACCCCGCCGACGTGTTCGCGCGGCACGGTGTCCTGGATCACCGCCCAATACACGGCGCCCGTCACATACAGAAAGAAGATCGACACCGACATCAGCGCGACCGCCCCTTGCGTGCTGGCCACGCGGCCGGCCAGCGCGACGCACACCGCCGCCGCGCCGAGGCAGGTGCCGAGCACGAGCTTGCGCGACAGCAGCGGCTTGCCGGTGATACGCAGGATGAAGTCCGAGATGAAACCGCCGGCCGCGAGTCCGACGCTGCCGAGCAGCCACGGAATCACCGTCGCGATGCTCATGTCCTGCAGGCTCAGGTGATGCGCCTCGGTCAGATAGCTCGGGAACCACGACAGGAAGAAAAACAGCACGTAGTTATACGAGAAGAACGCAAAAGCGGTCGCGAGAATGATCGGCTTGCGCAGAAAGTAGCCGAGGCCCGGCTTGCCGCCCTCGCCCGCATGGCCGCCCGCGTGATCGCCCGGATGCTCGCCCGCCTGGCCGGCGCGGATCAGGTCGAGTTCGGCCGGCGTGATGCGCGCCTGCTCGTGCGGATGTTCGGTCGTCGTGAGCGACCACAGCACGAGCCACGCGAGCCCGAACACCATGATCGCGACGAACGCCCAGCGCCAGCCGAACTGCACCGCCATGAAGCCAACCACCGGCCCCGCCAGCGCGCCGCCAAGCGGCGTGCCCGAACTGATCACGCCGATCGCGCTCGCCACCTCGCGGCGCGGAAACCAGTTGTTGACCATCTTGCTCGTCGACGAACTGAACGGCCCTTCGCCCATGCCGAACAGCACGCGCAGAACGATCAGCGAACCGATGCCGCCCGCGAGCGCGGTCGCGCCGCAAAACACCGACCACACGCCCATCGCGGTGCCGAACACGCGCTTCGCGCCCACCTTGTCCGACAGCAGGCCGCCGACGAAATTGAACAGCGCATAACCGATGAAAAAGCTGCTGAACACGACGCCCATCTGCGCGTGCGAAAAGTTCAGATCCTTCTGGATCAGCGGCGCGGTGATCGACAGCGCCGCGCGATCGAGGTAATTGATGACGCCCGCCAGAAACAGCAGCGCGACGATAAACCAGCGTTGACTCTTGATCATCAGGTGTCTCCTTCGACGCGCCTCTCGAGGGGCGTTCGGAACCGTCTGGGGGTTGGGTTCGAGGGTTGAATGCGGGAGCGTGATCCCCCTGGGGATCACGGCATGCGCAAGCGCTTTTTATCAGTCGAACGTCAGATGCACTTTCATCGACTGCGAACGGTCCTGCGCGACTTCGAACGCATGATTGGCGTCGTGCATCGTGAACGCGTGCGTCATCAGCGGACGCAGGTCGAGCTTGCCGGACGCGATTTCATCGGCGGCAATCGCGTATTCGCTGGTGAAGCGAAACGAGCCCTGATAACGCAGCTCCTTCGCCATCACGAGGTTCGCCGCCACCGGCGACTGGCCCGCGGGCAGGTTGCCGACCTGCAGCACGGTGCCGCCCGCGCGCGCCGCGCGCAATGCCGTATCGAGTCCCGCCGGACTGCCCGACGCTTCGATCACCACGTCGAACGTGCCGCGCTCGGCGGACCACTGTGTGATCGTCGCGGTATCCGCGGCATTCACGGTCTGATCCGCGCCGAGTTGCCGCGCGACCTGCAACGCGCGATCGGACAGATCGAGCGCAACCACACGATGCGCACCGGCCCGGCGCGCCACGCCGAGCAGCATGCAGCCGATCGGGCCGCAGCCGACCAGCAGCACGCGCGCGCCGACCAGCGAGCCGGCCTGCTTCACCGCATGCAGCGCGACGGCGAGCGGTTCGGCCATCGATGCCTGCGCGAAATCGACGCCGTCCGGCACCGGCACGCATTGCCGCGCGGCCACCACGATGTACTGGCGGAACATGCCCTGCGTGTGCGGAAAGGTCGACGCGCTGCCCATGAAGCGCATGTTCAGACAATGATTCGGCATCCCGGTCGCGCAGAACCGGCAGGTGCCGCACGCGAGCCCCGGATTGACCGCGACGCGCTGCCCGCGCGCGAGACCCTGCTGCGCGCCGACGCCTTCACCGAGCGAGTCGATTTCGCCGGCCACCTCGTGACCGAGCACGAACGGCTCGCGCACCGCGAAGTCGCCGCTTTTGCCCTTGAAGTAGTACGACAGGTCCGAGCCGCAAATGCCGCCGGCGCGCACCCGCACGCGCACCTGCCCAGGACCGGGTTCGGGCGGCTCGACTTCGTCGATGCGGATCAGTTTGGGTTCGTGAAGCACGGCAGCGAGCATGATGGACTCCGGAGATGACGAAGCTCGTGCAATCAGTGACGCGCGAGCGGAGAAGACTGCGATGCAGCAGCAAAGGTGGCGGCGGCGTTCCCGGCGGCGTCGGTTGCGGCGCCGCCGGCCCAGTCGTGCAGATCGCCGCCGCGGCGGCGCGGCGCGGTCTCCGGCAATGCGAACAGCGAGACGGCCGACACGATGCCGAGCACGGCCACGTAGACGATCAGCGCGAGCGAGCTGCCATGCGTCGCCTGAATCAGCTTGACCGCGACGAGACCGAGCACGCCGCTGCCGAGCAGCGAGCCGATCTGCCAGATCAACGCGATGCCGCTGCACCGCACGCGCGCCGGAAACAGTTCGGGGAACAGCGCGGCTTGCGGCGCATAGCACAGGCTGTGGCCGACGCTGATCGCGAGAATCATCACGAGCTGCGTCGCGCCGCGCTGGCCGCTGTCGATCGCGATGAAAAACGGCACGACCAGCGCGACGTGCAGCAACGCGCCGGCGATGAACGTCGCGCGCCGGCCGATGCGATCGGACAATGCGCCCGCGAGCGGAATCGTCACGAGTTCGAGCGCTACCGCGACGATCACGGTTTGCAGCAACATGCCTTGCGCGACACCGTGCGCGTTGCCGTACGCGAGCACGATCATCGTGTACATCGCGAACGTGCAGGCCTCGATCAGCTTCGCGCCGACGCCCTTCACGATGGTCGGACCGAACTGCCGCAGCACTTCCACCACCGGCCGCGACGCGACCGCCTTGGTGCGCTGGATCGTCGCGAAGATCGGCGACTCCTCGGTACGCAGGCGGATATACAAACCGAGCGCGACCAGCAGCGCGCTCGCGAGGAACGGAATGCGCCATCCCCAGTCGAGCAGTTGCGCGGACGTCAACGTGGCCGACAGCAAGGCGAACAGGCCGGACGGAATCAGGAAGCCGGCGGGCGCGCCCAGTTGCACGAGACTCGCGAAGAAGCCGCGCCGCGCGGGCGGCGCGTATTCCGCGGTCAGCAGGACGGCGCCCGCCTGCTCGCCTCCCACGCCGAAACCCTGCAACACGCGGATCACGATCAGCGCGATCGGCGCCCAGATGCCGATGGTCTGATAGCCGGGCAGCAGTCCGATCGCGAAAGTCCCGAGACCCACGATCAGGATCGTCACGATCAACGCCTTCTTGCGGCCGACGCGATCGCCGAAATGACCGAACACGATGCCGCCGAGGGGCCGCGCGAGAAAGCCGACCGCGTAGGTTGCGAAAGCGGCGAGCGTGCCGATCAGCGGATCGGCGGCGGGAAAGAACTTCTGGCCGAACACCAGCACGGCCGCTGTGCCGTAGACGAAGAAGTCGTAGTATTCGGCCGCGGTGCCGATGGTCGACGCGACGGCCACGCGGCGCAGCATCGCGGTGCTGGCCGGCGCACTGCTTTCAGGACGGGCTGGGTTCAAGGGTGTCTCCGTGATCTTGTTGTGAGCGTGCAAGGCGCGCCTACCAGTTCCACAACGTGCCGTCTTCGAGACGCGCGACCGGCAGGTACGCCGGGTCGTACGGATAGCGCGCGGCGGCCGCCTCGTCGATATCGACGCCGTGGCCGAGCGCGTCGCCCGGATGCATCATCCCGTTGTCGAAGCGCCACGCGTGCGGGAACACGTCGAGCGCCTCCCGCGGAAAGCCCATGTATTCCTGGACCCCGAAGTTCGGCACCCACAGATCGAAATGCAGCGCCGCGCCCATGCAGACCGGCGACAGATCCGACGGACCGTGGCAGCCCGTGCGCACCTGGTATAGCGAAGCGAAATCGGCGATGCGCCGCAGATGGGTAATGCCGCCCGCGTGCGTGAGCGTGGCGCGGATGTAGTCGATCAGTTGCTCCTCGATCAACTGCTTGCAATCCCAGATGCTGTTGAAGACTTCGCCGACCGCGATCGGCGTGACCGTGTGCTCGCGAATCAGACGGAAACCCGCCTGGTTTTCCGCGGGCGTGGGATCTTCCATCCAGAAGAGCCGACAGGGTTCGACGGCTTTGCCGAGACGCGCGGCCTCGATCGGCGTCAACCGGTGGTGCACGTCGTGCAGCAGATGCGTATCGAAGCCGAAGCGCTCGCGCACCGCTTCGAACAGCTTCGGCACGAAATCGAGATACTTTTCCGACGACCAGCTCTGCTCTTCCACCGCGCCCTTGGTGGCCGGCTCGTATATGCCGCTGCCTTTCGCGACGCCGTACACCGAGCGCATGTTCGGCACGCCGCACTGGATGCGGATGGCCTGATAGCCGGCCTCGATATGTTCGGCGTAGCGATCGAGCGCTTCCGGAATGTCGCGGCCGGTCGCATGGCCATACACCATCACGCCTTCGCGCGACGCGCCGCCGAGCAGCCGGTACAGCGGCATGCCCGTCACCTTGCCGAGGATGTCCCACAGCGCCATATCCACCGCGGCGATCGCCGTCATCGTGACCGGCCCGCGCCGCCAGTACGCGCCTTTGTAGAGGAATTGCCAGGTGTCCTCGATGCGGCCGGGATCGCGGCCGATCAGCAACGGACATACGTGGTCCTTCAGATACGACGCAACCGCCAGTTCACGGCCGTTCAGCGTGGCATCGCCGATGCCGTGAATGCCTTCGTCGGTGACGATTTTCAGCGTGACGAAATTGCGGCCCGGACACGTGACGATCACGTCGGCGCGAACGATCTTCATGGGTTCTTCCTTGCAGGGAAACGATGAGCAAAAGGTGGATGAGCGAACCGCGCGATCACGCCTATCGCAACGCATGCGGCCCGCCATGCGCGGGTCGCCGCGGGTCGCTCGCGGGCGGCGACGGGCACATAAAAATCAGTGCGTCAGCCTGTCTCAAGCTGTTGGAACGATGCTACCATACAAGTATAGTTAATCGTCAAATCAGGGTTTCCCCGCACCATCAGGACTTCATCCCATGAGCTCTGCCACCCTGCCGCTCCCCCAACAATGCCTGTCGCGCGAGGCATTGCCCGCGCTGCGAACGCATCTGCTGTCGCCGCACTGGAGCGAGCCGCGCATCGGCATCGTGCATCTGGGCATCGGCAACTTTCATCGCGCGCATCAGGCGCTGTACACCGAAGAAGCGATGCTCGCCGCCGGCGGCGACTGGGGCATTTGCGGCGTGACGCTGCAAGGCGACGTCGGCAAGCGCGACGCGTTGATGGCGCAGCAGGGGCTATACGGTGTCGTCGAGCGTGGGCCGCAAGGCGCGCAAGTGACCGTGGTGCGCGCGCTGTGCGAAGTGCTGGCGATGCCCGCCGACGCGCCCGCGTTGTTCGCGCGTCTTGCCGATCCACTGGTGCGGATCGTTTCGCTGACCGTCACCGAAAAAGGCTATTGCCGCGACCCGAAGACCGGCGACGTCGATCTCGACGATCCCGCCGTCGCGCACGATCTCGCGCATCCGCGCGCGCCGCGCACGGTGCCCGGCATTCTCACGGCGGCGTTGCGCGCGCGGCGCGACGCGCCGAACGGCCAGCCGTTCACCGTGCTGTCGTGCGACAACCTCTCGCATAACGGTGCCGCGCTGCGTCAGGTCGTGTGCTCGTTCGCACGGCAACTCGATACGGCGCTGGCCGACTGGATCGCCGTCGAGGTCGCGTTTCCGTCGACGATGGTCGATCGCATCGTGCCGGCCACGACGGACGCCGAACGCGCGACCGTGGCCGAACAGCTCGGCTATCGCGACGACGTGCCGGTGCCTTGCGAGCCGTTCCGGCAATGGGTGATCGAGGATCGTTTTCCGCGGGGACGCCCCGCATGGGATGCCGTCGGCGCGCAGCTCGTCGACGACGTCACGCCGTTCGAGCTCGCGAAGCTGCGCATGCTGAACGGCACGCATTCGACGCTCGCGTATCTGTCGATGCTCGGCGGCTTCGCGACGATCGACGCGGCGATCGCCGACCCCGCGATGCGCAATCTCATTCACACGCTGATGACCGAAGAAATCGCGCCGACGCTGAGCGTGCCCGCCTCGTTCGATCTGCTCGGCTATCGCGACGCACTGCTCGCGCGTTACGCGAACCCGGCGCTCAAACACCGCTGCGCGCAGATCGCGATGGATGGCAGCCAGAAGCTGCCGCCGCGCCTGCTCGCGACCATCGCGGCGCGCATCGAGGCGGGCAAGCCGTACCGCAGACTCGCGCTCGCGGTCGCCGCATGGATGACGTTCCTGCGCGCTCACGCGGACGACGGCACGCGCTATGAGATCAGCGATCCGCTCGCGGACAGATTGACGGCGCTCGCGGCGTCCGCGCAAGGCGAACCGCGCGCATTGATGGATGCGCTGCTCGGCGTACGCGAAGTGTTCGACGCAGGCCTCGCCGGTCACGACGCCTTCAGGGCGACGCTCTATGACGCATTGCGTCTGCTGCGGGAAAAAGGCGCGCGCGGCGCAATCGCGGCGTTGCAGTAAGCAGTGGGCCACGGGCGGCGGGGCGGCGGGGCGGCGGACCACCCAGCCAACCCGCGCAGGGTTCAGGCAGTCGGCTCCGCTCCGGCGGCTTCGGCCGCTTTCGCATCCGGCGTCTTTTCGTCTTCTCCGGCCGCCTCGGCTGGTTCGCCCAGACGCGCTTCGAGCAAGTCCCGATAACGCAGATACGCGCACCGTCCGCTCGATTTCGCCGCGTACATCGCGGCGTCGGCGTTCAGCAGCAGTTCCTCGGCGTTGCCGCTGTCATGAGGGAACTCGCTGATGCCGATGCTCGCGCCCACCGTCATGCTGTTGCCGTCGATGGTCAGCGTTTCGTTCAGCGCGTCCATGATGCGCGCGGCGATCGCGGGTGTCGCATCCTCAATGCGCGTCCCCTCGATCAGCACGATGAATTCGTCGCCGCCGAGCCGCGCGACCACATCGCCGGAACACAGCACGTCCTTGAGCCGCCCCGCGACCGCGACGAGCACCTTGTCGCCGACCGGGTGACCGAACTGATCGTTGATCTGCTTGAAGCGGTCGAGATCGACGAACAGCACGGCGAGCCCTTCGCGATGCCGCTTCGCCGCCTCGAGCGCGCTTTCGAGCTTCTGCATGAACAGCATGCGATTGGGCAGACCGGTCAGCACGTCGTGCGACGCCAGATGCGCGAGCTCGCTCTGCTTGCTGTGCAGCGTATCCATCTGCGCGTGGATTTCGCGGCGCAGACGGTCGAAGCAGCGCGCGAGCACGCCGATTTCGTCGGTGCGCCTGAGCGGCAGCGTGTTCATCGCGTGGTCGGCGAACTGATGCGTCGCCGCATATGCGAGCAGATGCAGCGGCTTGGTCAGCGCCCGCGCGAACAGGATCGCCAGCAATACCGACAGCGCGCTGAACACGAGCACCATGCGGATGATCCGCGTGCCGAGCTGATGCGCGCCGACCAGCACGTCCTCGAGCGGTTTCGCGAGGCCGAGCACGATAAAGCGGTTGCCTTCCGAGCCGCCGAACGGCCGGCGCACGAACGCGAGCACCTGACCGGCCGCTTGCCGCGGGCGCGCAAGACCGTTCGCCAGCACGGTGCTTTGGGTCTGATCGAAGAGCGGCTTCGTGACCGGGAAGCTGTCCTGCATCAGCACGCGGCGGCCGCGGTCGAAGCCGAATGTTTTCGACGGATCCGGATGAATCAGGAAGTCGCCCCATTCGTTCGCGAGATAGACCTGGTAGTCGCTCGGCAAATCGCTCTGCAAACGCCGCAGCATGCCGATCAGATCGATGTCGATCACGACGACGCCGACCACCTTGCCGTTCGCATCCGCGATCGGCGTGCCGAGGCGCAGCGTCGGCTTGCCCTGTGCGGCATGCGTGCCGTATTCGTGATTGACGGTGATCGGCGACGTGTAGATGCGGCCCGGCGAAAACGCGAGCGTATCGAACACGTACGCGAACTGGCCTTTTTCCTGCAGATCGTCGCCTTCGACGCGCACCAGCCCGTCGCGGTCGCGGTCGAAGCGGATCAGCTCGAGCCCGTGATGCTGACGCGTGATCAGCCGCACCTGCAGGTATTCCGGGTGATGCAGCATGAAGCTCGAGTACACCTGCGCGAGGCGCTCGCGCCCGGGGTTCGGGCCGATGCCGTCGTCGCTCTGCGCGACGCGCACCGAAGACGGCATCGTCGCGAGCACGAGTGCATCCGACGCGACGTCGTCGATCGAAAACGCAATGCGCTGGCCGAGCAGTTCGGTCGACGTCAGCAGGCTGCGCTCCGCTTCGTTGACGAGCATCGTGCGGTTCGCGTGATACGCGTAGTAGCCGGTCGCGCCCGATGCGAGCACGCCGATGCACGCGAGCAGCACCGAGAGCTTGAAGGTCAGGCCGCGCCGCAACATCAGAAGCGCCCCGAACGGTCGCCCGACACGATCCGCGTCCACAGGTCCTCGCGCCGCTGGATGTCCTCGACCGGACCGATCCAGACGATGTGCGCGTCGGCACTCGTTTCCGCGGGCTCCGTCAACGTGTTCGCGAGCCCCTGGCGCTGCGTCAGCAGCCTGCTCACGCTCGGCTCGAGCATGTAGTTGATCCATTCGAGCGCGAGCGGTCTGTCGGTCGCCGCGCGCGTCATCGACCAGCAGTCGAGCCACGCGAGCGCACCTTCGTCGGGAATCACGTAGCCGACGTCCGCGCCCGCGCGGCGCAGCAACTGAAGCTGCTGCGTGCCGTAGTTGCCGAACATCAGCGCGACCTTGTGCTGGATAAAGAACGCGGTCGCCTCTTCCGGCAACGTGTAGTACGTGAGCAGATTGCGGCGCAAGTCGACCAGCTTGTGCGCGATCGCGCGCATCTGCGTGGGGTCGAGTTGAAACGGATTGGGATAGCCGAGCGCGAGCGCCGTAAACGAGAAATTGTGCTGCGCGCTGTTGAAGTCGAGCACCTTGCCGCGGTAGCGCGGGTTCCACAACTCGAGCATCGAGCGCGGCGCGACCGGAATCTGCCTGCGATCGTAGATGAGCCCCATCGACGAGTAGGTAAAGGGAATCGCGTACACCTTGCCCGCCGACGTCAGGCCCTCGATCGAACCGAGCGCCTGGAAGCGCGGCAACTGCTTCTTCGTATTCGGCAAGCTCGCGAGATCGAGCGGCGCGAGCAGATTCGCCTGCGTATAGCGGCGGATTTCGGCGGTGTTGGCGGCAAGCACGTCGAAAGGCGGCGTGTCCTTGCTGTGCATCTGCGCCCACAACGCCTCGTCGGAATCGACCAGCGTGACCTCGACCTTCGCGCCGTAGCGCGTTTCGAATGTCTTCACGACGTCCGGATCCGCATAGCCGGGCCACGCGAGCACGCGCAGCACTTTTTCGGCGGCGATAGCGGGCGCGGCCGTGCCTAAACCCGTGCAAAAAAATACGCAACTCAAAACCGGCAAAAGCACGGAAAAAATCAAGGACAAAGCCGCGGACCCAAAATCCGTGGAAGCCGCCGGTAAAACCGCCGGCAAAAAAATACTGAAAACTTCGCGCCGCGCTAAACGCACGCGGGCCGACATGAAAGCGGCCGGAATTCGCCGGCGCAAAACCTGCTTACAACAGTTTGTTTCATCCGCGGTCAACATCGTGTGCATGGATAACACCGTTTAGCAGAAGGCCTTTTGACCCAGCGCAAACGCGCGGCATTTAAATATCGGCGGATTGCCCGACGACTTTCTTCAGACCGATACGCCGGTCACGCGGCGACCAGCGGGGAATGGAAGGAGCATCGATGATAGCGCCAAAGCATTCATTTTTTTGCCCTCGATCGAAATAGCATCGAAAAAATATCCGGTGCCGGCAATAATGAGTAAGGTATCGTCCGACGCAGCGCGGTTATTAACGGCAATTCAGGCGGAATCTTTAACTGTTCCACTTCGCCCCGTTCTCAAACGGGCGGCAGCCGTAATCCGCGGGAAAACCCAGATAAATAGGCTTGATAACGCGAGCGGCCGCGCTTTTTACGTTTTACTTATTACAATTACATTACGCAACTGCAAACCCACCGATTCACGCGCGTCTAGAAGGTATCCTCATACGCTATCCGGTGTTTTACTAGCTTCCCAATATTTTTGACCTGATAAGCTTGGCGCGCGTTGCAGGCCACCCCGGCCCGCAGCCTGAACCAAGCCCGGTTGCCAGTCGCATCGGGCATCCCCGTGGCGGCACAACCGCCGCGGGCGTAATTGAACTACACCGAGGAGTAAAAACAGTGAAAAAACTGCTAGCGGCTTTGACGGTTGCTCTGCTTGCCACCGTCTCGATCGGCGCACACGCTAAAGATTGGTCGACGATCCGTTTTGGCGTTGACGCCAGCTATCCCCCGTTCGAATCCAAGGGCGCGGACGGCAAGCTCGTTGGCTTCGATATCGACCTCGGCAACGAAATCTGCAAGCGCGTGGGCGCGAAGTGCGTGTGGATCGAGAACGACTTCGACGGCATGATTCCCGCGCTGAAGGCGAAGAAGTTCGACGGCGTGCTGTCGTCGATGTCGATGACGCCGCAACGCGCCGAGCAGATCGCTTTCTCGTCGAAACTGTTCAACACGCCGACGCGCCTCGTCGCGAAGCAGGGCTCGGGCATCCTGCCGACCGCCGATTCGCTGAAGGGCAAAACGGTTGGCGTCGAACAGGGCACGATCCAGGAAACCTACGCGAAGACCTACTGGGAACCGAAGGGCGCGAAGGTCGTGCCGTATCAGAACCAGGACCAGGTCTACGCGGACCTGCTCTCGGGCCGTCTGGACGCGGCGCTGCAGGATGCGGTGCAGGCTGAGCAGGGCTTCCTCAAGACGCCGCGCGGCGCGGGCTTCGCGTTCGTCGGCCCGAACCTCGACGATCCGAAGATCCTCGGCAACGGCGCGGGCATCGGCATGCGCAAGGAAGACACCGATCTGAAGGCGAAGGTCGACAAGGCGATCGCCGACATGATCAAGGACGGCACGTACAAGAAGATCGAGCAGAAGTACTTCGACTTCGACGTGTACGGCGGCTAAATCGGCTCGGGCGCGCCGCCCGGCGCGCCCGCTGCTTACCCCGGACGGGCTCCGCATCGCGGAGCCCGTTTTGCTTCCGGGGCCCCGTTTCCCGCCACATCGCGTGTCATATTCGGCTAAGATCGTGCGACACGCGGGGCTCATCGGATATCCCCGCGGCGCTCCGCCCACCCGCAGCGGCGCGCATCTTTCCCCTTGCAATCAACTACATAGCGCGGCTCATCATAGTGTTGGCCGCGAATCCGCAAACCATGCAAACGCAAACTCATCCGCTGATCGCCCCGTCGCTTGGCACCGCCCGCAGCCTGACCAGTTTCCACTACGGCCCAGGCGGCGGACAGAAGATCTACATCCAGTCGTCGCTGCACGCGGACGAACTGCCCGGCATGCTGGTGTCGTGGGCGCTGCGCCGCAAGCTCGCCGCGCTCGAAGCCGCCGGCAAGCTGCGCGGCGAAGTCGTGGTCGTACCGGTACCCAATCCGATCGGTCTCAATCAACATCTGCTCGGGCAGATGCTGGGCCGCTTCGAAACCGGCACCGCGCAGAACTTCAACCGTAATTTCTACGACCTCGCGGCGCTCGTGCTGCCGATCATCGAGTCGCGCCTCAGCGGCGACATCGACGCGAACCGCGACGCGATCCGCGCGGCGATGCGTGAAGTGCTCGACGCGCAGCAACCGGCCACCGAGCTCGCATCGCAACGCCTCGCGCTGCAAAAGCTCTCGTACGACGCCGACGTCGTGCTCGATCTGCACTGCGACTGGGAAGCCGCGATGCACCTGTACACGAACCCGGACCTGTGGCCCGAAGTCGAGCCGCTCGCGCGCTATCTCGACGCGAAGGCATCGCTGCTCGCGCTCAATTCGGTGGGCAATCCGTTCGACGAGATTCACAGCTTCTGCTGGTCGGATCTGCGCGGCCGTTTCGGCGAACGCTTCCCGATTCCGAACGGCGGGATCTCGGTCACGATCGAACTGCGCGGTCAGCGCGAAGTGTCGTACGAATACGCGGAGAAGGACTCGCAGGCGATCATCGAATATCTGACCTCGCGCGGCGTGATCGACGGCGAGCCGGCCCCGCTGCCGCCGCTCGAATTCGCCGCGACGCCGCTCGCGGGCACCGAGCCGCTCGTCGCGCCGATCAGCGGCGTACTCGTGTACCGCTGCGAAGTCGGCACCTGGGTCGACGTGGGCCAGGAAATCGCGGACATCGTCGATCCGTTGGCGGACCGCGTCGTCACGATCAGGAACAGCGTGGCCGGCGTGCTGTACGCGCGGCATCTGACGCGTTTCGCGACCGCCGGGCTCGAGTTCGCGCGCATTGCCGGCGCGAAGGCGTTCAGAACCGGCTCGCTGCTGAGCAACTGACACGCGATGCGGCCGGCCTGTTCCGCCAGCGGCGAAAGTCGCACGGACGCCAGTCGCTCGAACACCTAAGCCGATTCATCGGCTGACAACGCAGATCGCCCACCGCCCTGGTGGGCGATCTGCTTTTGCGCACCTGCCTATCCGTCATGCGCAACGCCGCGCAAAAGCCGGCCGTTTTTCATCCGTTCATCTGCACGCCCCGCCGAACGCTCACGCGAGCACACCCGTATGTGACAAAACCCGCCAAACCGGCAAAGGTGTCGCGCCGGCACGACAGCGGATAAAAAAATCCAGGCTGTCACATAGCGTACTCAGCATCCCCTTAAATTGCCGCCCATCGCGCGACATTGCCGCAGAGCAGCGCGCCGCGATCGTCCAATTTCTAACCGGAGAGTGTTTTGAACAAGAAAATCCTGACCGCCGCTACGTTTGCCGTTTTCGCCAGCGCCGCGCACGCGCAAAGCAGCGTCACGCTGTATGGCCTGATCGATGCGGGTATCAGCTACGTGAACAATGCGAAGTCGGCTACCGGTCACGACAGCCTCACCAAGTACGACGACGGCGTCGCGCAAGGCAGCCGCTGGGGCATCCGCGGCACGGAAGACCTGGGCGGCGGCCTGAAGGCGCTGTTCGTGCTGGAGAACGGCTTCAGCAGCGCGAACGGCACGGCCGGCCAGGGCGGCGCGATGTTCGGCCGCCAGGCGTACGTGGGTCTGTCGAAGGACGGTATCGGCTCGCTGACGTTCGGCCGCCAGTACTCGTTCACGACCGACGTTCTGGGCAGCAACTACTCGACCGGCGGCCTGACCGTCGCGGGTAACTACGCTTACCACATCAACGATATCGACCAGCTGACGTCGAGCCGTATCAACAACTCGGTCAAGTACAGCAGCGCGAACTTCTCGGGTCTGACGTTCGGCGCAATGTACGGCTTCTCGAACCAGGCCGGCGCATTCGCAGGCGCGCCGGCAGTCGGCACGACCGCGGGTTCGTCGCGCGCCTACAGCTTCGGCCTGAACTACGCGAACGGTCCGTTCGGCATCGGCGCGGCCTACACCGACATCACCTACCCGAGCCAGGCAAGCCCGGCATTCTCGACGGCAGTGGCGAACGTGTCGATCAGCGGCGTGCACGATCTGCGCTCGTTCGGCGTCGGCGGCCGTTACATGTTCGGCCCGGCTACGCTGTGGGCGTTGTACACGAACACGCGCCTCGAGCCGACGACGGGCAGCTCGACGACGTTCGCGGCATACGAAGCAGGCGCGAAGTACGCAATCACGCCGGCTATCACGGCAGGCGCCGGCTACACGTACATGCACCTGAGCAACGCGAACCGCGGCCACTGGAATCAGGTGGACCTGAGCGCCGACTACGCACTGTCGAAGCGCACGGACGTGTACGTGCTCGGTATCTATCAGATCGCGTCGGGCCGCAACGGCACGCAGGATCTGCAGGCACAGATCGGTTCGAGCACGAGCTACTTCGGTACCTCGGGCACGGCCGACAACCAGCTCGCGTTCCGTCTCGGTCTGCGTCACAAGTTCTAAGCAGCCTGTTGCCGGCAAGGAGCGCATGCGTTGCCTGCCGGACTGCCTGGATGCGAAAACGCCCCTACGCAGGGGCGTTTTTCGTTCTGGCGCGCGGTTGTTGGCGCGGCTTCTGTCAGTCCAGCAGCGCCGGATCGTCGATCGCGGCGGTCAGCAACTCGACGAACGTCTGCATCACGCGCGGCAACGTGCGGCCCGCCATCGTCTGTACCTGCAGCGTACGCTGATGAAGCTCGGGGTTGCTGATCGGGATCGCGGCAAAGCCATCCGCGTCGAGCCGCCCGCGCACGGTCAGCAAACCGGTGATCGTGACCGCGTCGGTATGCAACACGAAACTGTGCAGCGCCGCATGATAATTGCTGACGAATACCGGATCGAACACGAGCCCTTCGAGGCTGCACGCGATGTCGAATAACTGGCGGATCGTCACACCCTGGCCGTTGATCGCGAGCGGCCACGGCAG
This sequence comes from Paraburkholderia sp., assembly GCF_047605525.1. GTDB lineage: Bacteria > Pseudomonadota > Gammaproteobacteria > Burkholderiales > Burkholderiaceae > Paraburkholderia. The sequence goes on from NZ_JASGFN010000022.1 coordinate 107,954, forward strand.
CAGGTCCGCGAGCGAAACCGAAGCGCGCGTGCCGAGCGGATGATCGCGCCGCACCAGCGCGAAAATCGGCGCGCGCTGCGAGTGCACGACGTTGATGTCCTGCTCGGGCGCCATGCTGAAGCACACCGCGATATCGACGATACCGTCGCGCACGCGCTGCGTCGCGATCGACGGCGCGGACACGTCGAGCTGAAAATGCGTGGCCGGATGCGTCTTCAGAAAATGCGCGAAAACCTGCGGCAGAAAATGCGGCGCGACACCTTCCGAACTCGCGACGCGAATCGTCGCGCGGCCGCCGTTGCTCAAGCCGCGAATCTCCTCGGTCACGCGCTCCGCGTCGAGCAGGCTGCGCCGCGCGTAATCGGCGAGCAGCCTGCCCGCGTCGCTCAGGACCATGCCGCGCGGACGCCGCTCGAACAGCGCCACGCCGACCTCCTCTTCCAGTTTCGCGATCTGCCTGCTCAGCGCGGACACCGCGACGTACAGGTTCCCCGACGCCTTGCTGAGCGAACCGCTGCGCGCCACTTCGAGAAAGTAGCGCAGCGCGGTGTTATCCATCTGGGTCATGACCATTCCGCTTTGCCGTTTCGGCAACGATATCTGCCAAATATTGTAATTGTCTATAAATATCGGCCACGCCAAGATCGCGACAGGACTTCGAATCCAGCGCCCGCGCCGCCGCTGCGACAGCGCCGGCGCATCTCACACGCCGCCAGAGGACTTCGTCATGAGCATGGACTCCGCCACCACGGCCGACACGATTGCCCAGCACGCGTCGCGCTCGAGCATCTCGCGCCTGATCCTCGCAACTTCGATCGGCAATGCGCTCGAGTTCTACGACCTCGTCGTGTACGGCTACTTCGCGGCCGTGCTGTCGCGCACGTTCTTTCCGGCCCACGACCGCACGGTGTCGCTGCTGCTCACGCTCGGCACGTTCGCGCTGTCGTATCTGGCGCGCCCGGTCGGCGCGCTCGCGCTCGGCTCGTTCAGCGACCGCAAGGGCCGCAAGGCGTCGCTGACGCTCTCCATCGCGATGATGACGCTCGGCACCGGCCTGATCGCGCTGATGCCGTCGTATGCGGCGATCGGCGTGCTCGCGCCGATCGGCGTGTTCGCGTCACGGCTGTTGCAGGGCTTCTCGGCCGGCGGCGAGTTCGGCAGCTCCACCGCGTTTCTGATCGAACATCAACCGGCGCGCAAGGGCTTCATGGCGAGCTGGCAGTTCTCGAGCCAGGGCGCGAGCACACTGCTCGCGTCGCTGTTCGGCGCGGTGTTGACAGGCGTGCTCACGCAAACGCAGCTCGAAGCATGGGGCTGGCGCATTCCGTTCCTGTTCGGCATGCTGATCGGCCCGGTCGGCTTCTACATTCGCCGCCGTATCGACGAAACACCGGAGTTCGAGCGCGCGGAAAAATCCGCGGCGCCGGTGCGCGAACTACTCGCGACGCAGAAGGAGTCCGTGCTCGTGTCGATCGGCTCGCTCGTGCTCACCACCACGGCCAACTACATGCTGCTCTATATGCCGACTTACGCGGCGCGGCAACTCGGGCTGTCGCCGTCATCGGGTTTCATCGCGACACTGCTCGCCGGTCTCATCATGATGGTGCTCACGCCGATCGTCGGTCATCTGTCCGACAAGGTGGGCCGCGTGCGCATCATGCTCGGCGCCGGCGTGCTGTTCTTCGCGACGGTCTACCCGGCTTTCATGCTGATGAACGCGCACCCTTCGCTGGCAACGCTGCTCGCCGCGGTCGTGTGGGTCGCGCTGCTGAAGGCCACCTACTTCGCGCCGATTCCCGCGCTGATGTCCGAGCTGTTCCCGACCCGCACGCGCACCACCGGCATGGCGCTCGGCTACAACATCGGCACGACCGTATTCGGCGGCTTCACGCCGCTCGCCGTCGCCGCGCTGATCGCGGCGACCGGCAACAATCTCGCGCCCGGGCTTTATCTGATGCTCGCGGCCATCATCAGTCTTTTCGCCGTGACGTGGGCCCGCGTGCGCCTGCATGCGCGCTAGAACCGACAGGACCTCATTCATGCAAGACCGTTTGCAGCAAGCCGTGCAGTTCTCCGTGGATCATGAATCGCCGTGGGATCGCCATGTGGATGGCGCGTGGGGCGTGCACGTCAACGACCCGCCGCCGTGGAACCGGCTGCTCGGCCCGGTGCACGATCGCGGCCCCGTGTCCGGCGCGATCGCGCTCGACGGCCGCGTGCTGACCACCTGGGGCGAGCCCGACCGGGCCGATCTGACCTTCAGCGTCGCGAAGATGTATCTCGCGCTGCTCGCCGGCGTCGCGCACGATCGCGGCCTGCTGCCCGACGTCGACGAACCGGTGCGCGCGCGCGTGCCCAACCTCGGTTTCGACGACGAGCACAATGCGCCGATCACATGGGCGCATCTGCTGCAGCAAACGAGCGAATGGCGCGGCACGTACTTCGGTCTGTCGGATCAGGCGGACCATTACCGCGCGGTCAACTTCGCGGCGCCGCCCGCTGGCAGGAAGGGCGACCTGCGTCCGGCGCAACGCCCGGGCACGTACTGGGAATACAACGACGTGCGCATCAACCAGCTCTCGCTCGCGCTGCTGCATCTGTTTCGCCAGCCGCTGCCCGAGGTGTTTCGCGAGGCGATCATGCGCCCTTGCGGCGCGAGCGAAAACTGGCAATGGGTCGGCTACGACAACGCGTGGGTCGAGATCGACGGACGACGCATGCAGTCGGTTCCCGGCGGCACGCACTGGGGCGGCGGCATGTCGGTCAGCGCGAACGATCAACTGAAGGTCGCGCAGATGCTGCTCGACGACGGCGTCGCGCATGGCCGGCGCGTGCTGTCGTCGGAGTGGATCGCGCGGATGCGCACGCCGTGCGACATCGCGCCGTTCTATGGCTACCTCGTGTGGCTCAATACGGATCGCAAGGTGTTTCCGAACGTGCCGGAGTCGAGTTATTTCGGCGTCGGCGCGGGCAGTTCGTTTACGTGGATCGAACCCGAGCGGCGCATGGCGCTGGTCGTGCGCTGGCTGAATCCGGCCGCCGCGAATGAGTTTTTCGGGCTCGTGCTCGACGCGGTGGATGCGATGGCCCGATAGCATTGCGGGCGATGCCGGAGAGCATCGCCCGCACGTTCGGATCGCCAGAGGTGCGCAACGTCAATGCGTGACGAGACGTGATGAGGCGTGATGAGGTCACGGCCTCAATGCGAATGCCGTGGCACCGCGGCGCCGCGGCAACCGACGAGAAAATCCAGATCGCAGCCATCATCGGCCTGCAGCACATGATCGATGTAGAGGCGCCGGTAGCCGCCGCCTTCCGGCGGTGGCGGCGGCACATGTTGCGCGAGACGGCGCTCGAGCTCCGCGTCGCTGATATCGAGGTGCAGCGTGCCCGCGTCGCAATCGAGCTCGATCCAGTCGCCGTCCCGCACGGCGGCGAGCGGACCGCCCGCCGCCGCTTCCGGCGTCACGTGCAGCACCACCGTGCCGTAGGCGGTGCCGCTCATGCGCGCGTCCGAAATGCGCACCATGTCCTTCACGCCCTCACGCAGCAGCTTCGGCGGCAGTCCCATGTTGCCGACTTCGGCCATGCCCGGATAACCCTTCGGGCCGCAGTTCTTCATCACGAGTACGGAGTTCGCGTCGACGTCGAGCGTTTCGTCGACGATGCGCGACTTGTAGTGCTCGAAGTTCTCGAACACCACCGCGCGCCCGCGATGCTTCAGCAATTCCGGGGTCGCCGCCGATGGCTTCAACACCGCGCCGCGCGGCGCGAGATTGCCGCGCAGCACGCGGATGCCGCCATCGGCGACGAGCGGTTTGTCGAGCGGACGGATCACTTCGTCGTCGGTGTTCGGCGCATCCTTCACGTTGTCCCACAGCGATCTGCCGTTGACGGTCAGCGCGTCCGGATGCGGCAGCAGGTTCGCTTCGCCGAGCCTGCGCAGCACCGCGGGCAAACCGCCCGCGTAATAAAACTCTTCCATCAGGAAGCGGCCCGACGGCATCAGGTCGACGATGGTCGGCGTATCGCGGCCGATACGCACCCAGTCGTCGAGTTCGAGATCGATGCCGATGCGCCCCGCGATCGCCTTCAGATGAATCACCGCATTGGTCGAGCCGCCGATCGCCGCGTTCACGCGAATCGCGTTCATGAACGCGTCGTGCGTGAGGATCTTCGACAGCTTGAGATCTTCATGCGCCATCTCGACGATGCGAATTCCCGACATATGCGCGAGCACGTAACGGCGCGAGTCGACCGCCGGAATCGCCGCGTTGTGCGGCAACGACGTGCCGAGCGCTTCGGCCATGCAGGCCATCGTCGACGCGGTGCCCATCGTGTTGCAGGTGCCCGCCGAACGCGACATGCCCGCCTCGGCCGACAGGAACTGATGCAGGTCGATCTCGCCGGCCTTCAGCGATTCGTGCAGTTGCCACACCGCGGTGCCCGAGCCGATGTCCCTGCCATCGAGCTTGCCGTTCAGCATCGGCCCGCCGGTGACGACGATCGCCGGCACGTCGCAACTCGCCGCGCCCATCAGCAGCGCCGGGGTGGTCTTGTCGCAACCGGTGAGCAGCACGACCGCGTCGATCGGATTACCGCGGATCGCCTCCTCGACATCCATCGCGGCGAGATTGCGCGTGAGCATCGCGGTCGGACGCAGATTCGATTCGCCGTTCGAGAACACCGGAAACTCGACCGGGAAACCGCCCGCTTCGTAGACGCCGCGTTTCACGTGCTCGGCGAGCTTGCGAAAGTGGGCATTACACGGCGTCAGTTCCGACCACGTGTTGCAGATGCCGATCACCGGGCGGCCATCGAATTCGTGATCGGGAATGCCCTGGTTCTTCATCCAGCTTCGATACATGAAGCCGTTCTTGTCAGCCGTGCCGAACCATTCGGCTGAGCGCAGTTTCCGCTTTTTTTCCGACATGCTATGTCCTTGATGCATGTGCCGGGACATCAACACCGGCCAGTGTGACCGAACCGCGCGGCGCGACCGGCGATACGACGGAACGCTGTCGCTCAGGCTCGGGCGATGGTGAAGTGTACGGAGCGGGTTGATATCTTTCCAATCATATTTTTGGTGATATCGATATCAGTTCTGGTATTGATCGGCAGGCCGCTCCAGCGCTGGATCGCAGGCTCGATACCGGGCTGCCGTCAGGTTTTCTTACTCCCAGCTTTCGATGGCGCGGGCCGCGCGTTCTTCTTCAAATGGGCCCGGTTGTATTCGATCGCGGCGCGCACCAGCGCCTTGAGCGCGCGCGCGTCGATTTTGTCGCCCTCGAAGAAATCGATCGCGCGCCGCGCGTTGCCTTCGAGGCCCGCGTTGAACAATGTGTCGGGATCGGGCAGGCCCGCTCCATGCGCGAAGGTCAGCTTCACCTTGCCCTTGTGCGCATTGGCGACCGCGATCATGCCGTCGCGCGACCAGACCGGGCTGCCCATCCACTTCCATTCCTCGACGATCTCCGGATCCGCCGCGAGGATGCATTCACGGATACGCGCAAAGGTCGCACGACGCCAGTCGGAGAGTCCCGCGATCATCTGGTCGATACGTTCGGATGCATTCATCGAAGTTCGTGCCTCGCAAACGGTGGGACGGCCGGGATGCCGTAACAGTCGAACATTGTAAGCCCGATATCCGGCTGAATCTTCCCGGCGGCGGTGCTGTCGCGCTCATGAGCGCGCCCGTTGGTGCGATGCGCGTATCGTCGCGCATCGCACCGCGCACTATTCTCAAAGGTCGAACGTACCGCGATATCTGTCGTCGGCATCCGAGCGCGTATTGATCTCGACGAGCACGCCGCCCGGCACTTCACAGAAGAATCGCGAGCCGCGCTCATGCTTGAACACAGCGGTTTTCATCGCGACGCCCGCGGCGCTCATCCGCTCATGGAGCGAGCGCACGTCGTCGAGCGACGGCAATTCGAAACCGATATGAAAATTGTGCGGCCAATCGACCGGATGACCGGCCGCGTCATCGATCACGATGTCGAAGCCGGGGCGCTTCAGAAGCCAGCTCGCGCCGCGCGCCGAGATCGTGCAGCCCAGATGTGTTTCGAAGAATGTCGCGGTGGCGCTGACATCGGATGAGGGGAAGCTCACGTGATTGAACTTCATTGTCCTGGTGATATCGGTCATATCGATCTCCGTAGATGCGGAACACGGGTCGCGTTCCTTAGGGAGAATCTTATGAGCGAATGCTCATATTTGATACTCGCGTCGGCGGGTGCATGACGATCGTCGCGAAGGCTTGTGGCGCGGGCGTTTGCGGGCGCGTGTAAAGATCGCGTGAATGGTTTGCTCGCGTTTGCTCGTGCATTGCTCGTGCATTGCTCGTGCATTTACGGCTGCTTTTGTACGCGCCGCGAAGTCGACACTCCCGGGCATCAGTGCATTCGGTCGCAATAGAGTGGATCGAATTTGACAGCAAAAAACAGAGTGAAACGAACGGCTCAGCGATCTATCGTATCCAGCAGACCCCGACGAGGAAGGCGTGTTGCCTTCTTCCGCCCCCCCGGCTGCAAAGCCGACCCGAGGACCGATACCGCTCATGCAACTGCTCCTTAGCCATCTTGATTCTCCGCTCGGCGACATGCTGCTTGTCACCGATGCGCAGCACGTCATCCATGCGCTCGACTTCGCCGATCATCGCGCACATCTGCGGCGCGGTCTGCGCGAGCACTACGGCGAGCCGCAATTGATCGACGCCGAAGCACCGGCTGAAATTGCCGAGGCGATGAACCACTACTTCGCCGGCGAATTCACCGCGCTCGACGGCCTGCGGACCGCCACGGCCGGCTCCACGTTGCAGCGCGAGGTCTGGACCGCGCTGCGCCGCATTCCGGCCGGCACCACGACGACCTACGGCAAGCTCGCGAAACAGCTCGGCTTTGACGATCCGCGCGCGGCGATCGACATCGGCGCGGCGAATGCCGCCAATCCGATCGCGATCGTCGTGCCCTGCCATCGCGTGATCGCGAGCGACGGCACGCTCAAAGGCTATGCGTGGGGATTGAAACGCAAGCGCTGGCTGCTCGAACACGAGAAGGCGATACCATCGCGCGCCGGCGAAGATCCGGTTAAATAGCATCCGCGATTTACCGCGCAAGTTCAGAATTGCCGCGCGATTAACGCAATGCGCCGGCATCGAAAATGTAAAAGATCTCGTGAATCGATGCGTTTCTCCGATAATCGTCACCAGCAACCTGGAGACGACGATGAACGCGATTCATGAAGTCTATCCGTACCTGAGCGTGCGCAACGCAGCCCAGGCAATCGGGTTCTACGCGCGGGCATTCGACGGTGTCGAACCGTTCCGGCTGTCCTGACCGTGCATGTTGCAACGCCGCGCGGTACTTTTCCCGCACAGGCCTTTACACAATCGGCCCGTCACTTTCGCTCCATCGCGTCATCGATGCGTGTGACGACAACGCCGGTTTTTATGCGCATTCGTCTATACGTCAAGCGGACGACACAATACCGGACTACATTGTTCGCGCACTTCGCCAGTCGCGATTCGTTGGGCTCGACGCGGGTCCATCAGACGCGGCCATGTCAGAAAGCACCACAAAAAGGGCAACTGCCGCCCAGACAAGGACCCCGAAGATGACCACCCATACTTCCACCCGTCGTCGCTTTCTCATCCAGTCGGTCAAGGCAGCCGGTGCCGCCGCTTCTCTCTCCGTGCTGCCGCCGTCGATCCAGCGCGCGCTGGCGATTCCCGCGCATTTCCGCACCGGCACGATCGAGGACGTCGAACACATCGTCGTGTTCACCCAGGAGAACCGCTCGTTCGATCATTACTTCGGCGCAATGGCCGGCGTGCGCGGTTTTGCCGACCGCTTCCCGATTCCGGTGCCGGATACCACGACACTCGATAAAAAGACCGTCTGGTATCAGCGCAATGACGGCGCCACGCCGCCGGTGCAGACTTTCCAGCACAACGATACGGCCGCCGACTTCAGCCTGATCCGCACCAAGGACACGCCGCACCTGTATCCCGATGCGCAGCAGGCGTGGGACGGCGGACGCATGACGAGCTGGCCGGTCGCAAAAGGCAGCGCATCGATGGTCTACTACACGGGCGCGGACCTTCCGTTCCAGTACGCGCTCGCCAACGCGTTCACGCTGTGCGACCACAATCACTCGGCGTTCACCGGCGGCACGAACCCGAACCGCTGCTACATCTACACCGGCACGAACCACGGGCGCGACAACCCGAACCAGCCCGGTGTGTTCAACGGCCCGGCGCTGAACAACGACTACAACAACATCGCCAATTACACGACCGGCGAACCGGCAGGCGGCTACACGTGGACCACCTACGCCGAGCGTCTGCAGGCGGCCGGCATCACGTGGCAGGTCTACAAGCCGGCGGCGCAGGACTACTCGCTCAATCCGCTGCTCGGCTTCAAGACGTTCCGCGACGCGAACACCGCGAGCGCTTCCACGCGCACGCCGCTGCAACAGCAACTCTATACACGCGGCATCCAGACGCGCGAACTGAGCGATCTGAAGAACGACGTGCTGAACGGTACGTTGCCGCAGGTATCGTGGATCTGCGCGACGTCCTCGGGCTCCGAGCATCCGAGCGCATCGAGCCCGCTGCAAGGCGCCGAATACATCTCCGAAGTACTCGATGCACTGACGGCCAATCCGGACACGTGGAGCAAGACCGTCCTGATCCTCCACTTCGACGAGAACGATGGCTTCTTCGATCACGTGCCGCCGCCGGCGCCGCCGTCCTACGCGACCTACAACGCCAATCCGGCACTCGCGCAACTGGCCGGCAAATCGACGATCGACGCATCGGACGACTATCTCGGCGAGAACACCGCCAACGTCGCCGGCACCGACGTGTGGGTCCATCACCCGTACGGGATGGGTCCGCGCGTGCCGATGTATATCGTTTCGCCGTGGAGCAAGGGCGGCTGGGTGAATTCACAGGTGTTCGATCACACGTCGACGATCCGCTTCATCGAGAAGCGCTTCGGCGTGCGTGAGCCGAACATCAGCCCGTGGCGCCGCGCGGTCGCGGGCGATCTGACTTCGTGCTTCGACTTCCGCACGCCGGACAATCGTCCGTTCTATCCGTCGCTGCCGGATACGACGGCCGGCGACGCGAAAAGCCGCGCGCTCGCGGGCACGACCTCGCCGGTCCCGCCGGCGACGCCCGTGCTGCCGCCCCAGCCGGGCGGCGTGCGTTTCTCGCGCGCGCTGCCGTACGAGCTGCACGTCACGTCGACGGTCGCGCTGGGCAGCCCGACCGTCGAGCTGGCATTCGCGAACACGGGCACCCAGGCCGCGGTGTTCCATGTGTATGACCGCCTGCATCTCGACCGGCTGCCGCAGCGTTACACGGTGGAGGCAGGCCGCCGTCTGACCGATGAATGGAACGTGGTCGCCGACAATGGCCGCTACGACCTGTGGGTGCTCGGGCCAGCGGGCTTCCACCGGCATTTCACCGGCGTGCGCGCGGCGGCGGGTGCGAATCCGGAAGCGGAAGTCATTTACGACCGTCACAGCGGCGCGCTGCGGGTGAAGGTGCGCAACACGGGCTTCGCGCCGGTCGAAGTGAGCCTCGCGGCAAACGCGTACGCGCGGGAGCCGAAGCGCGTCGCGCGCATCGAGCCGCGTGGCGATACGTTCTTCGAATTGCCGCTGCATGCGTCGGGCTTCTGGTACGACTTCACGCTGACGGCGAAGGGGCTGACCGGCTTCACCCGCCGCTTTGCCGGCCGCGTCGAAACAGGCCGCGACGGTATCTCGGATCCGGCGATGGGCGGTACGGCCATCGGCGATCAACTGGTAATTTCGTTTAGTTGATCGCGGGCGGTCTCAACGCGGAAGAAACGATTACCCGCGGCGGCCGGCTAAAAAGCGGAAGCCGCGCTCACTGTTGCGACGCGTGCGACCTCAGAAACGGCACATACCCGTTTTGCGTCCTCAGGATCTTCTCCGCGCATTCGTCGTAGTCCGAGCCTTTCGCGCTGTCCGGACCATACATGCCACGGCACTGCGCGAACAGCGTAAGCGTCGCGCCGCCCGTGCTCTTTTCGGCGCGGGTGGCCGAGAAAGCGGTCTTGCCCGAATCGTCGGGAACGTCGGTATCGATCGCGACCGCGTCCGCGTGCGTGATGCGCGTGTCGGAATGCTGCTCGATATAGCGCTTCGTCAGCGCCCAGGCGGCATCGCAATTCGCCGGTGTGCAATCGATCACCGCGTCGCGTTGCGCGGCGGCAAGATTGGGTTCGCTATGAAGGATTTCCTGCTGGGCCCGTTGCGCCTGCTTTTCCGGGGACGAGCAGGCGGCGAGCGCAAACGCAACGAGTGCAAAGGCAGCGATCTTTTTCACGAGTAAACTTCCCTGGGCATGTTCGAGCGCGATTATAGCCGTGCGGCACAGGCGCTCACAGATGCGCGCGCGATGCACGAGGTGTCGGATAAACTGAAGCAGGCGCTTCCTGCCCTTCAGCGAGATCTAACGATTCCCCTTTCCATCATGCCCTTCCAGACCGCCGAAGCCACCATGTGGCGACTCGTGCAGCGCCATACCGGCCGGGTCGGCTACCGCAGAGGCGTGAAAGCCGAAGGACTGGCGGCAACCCCCGCGGTGATCGACTGCTCCGGATGGGTCGCGCTGCTTCTGACCGAGGCCATGCAAGCGGAAAACGACGTGGCGAGCCGCCCCGTATTTCGCTCCGACGACATGCGCGCGTTGCACACCTGGTCGGATCGCATGATCGACGTGATAGAAACGCGCACCGCATTCATTCTCGCCGGACAGAACATCATCGAGCACGACTTGCCGCGCTGCGCGACCCTGGGACTGAAAATGGGCGAACCGGCGTGGGCGAATAATCATCCGCGTCCGCGCGGCATCACGCATATCGTTCAGATCGTCCGCCGCCCGGACGATGACGCGCCATTCGTTTCGGAGTCTTTCGGCGGCTCGGCGCCGCCTGGAATCAGCCTCGCTCCGCTCGCCGGTTGGCTCGCGCGTATGCAGCCGCATCTGCGGGCCGGCGAGATATGGGCGGTCGATCCTTTCCGCCTGGCCGACCGGTCGACGATGCAGCCGAAGTAACGGCTACGTATTCGCCACCAGCAATTCCTCGGCATTGCCCGGCGGCCGCAGTCCATCCGTGCGGCCCGCGAAATAGCGCTGCGTCAGATCTTCCGCCGATACATGCCGCGCGTCGGAAAAGCCGGCTTCACGCGCCATCGTCGTCATCTGCCGCGGCGTGAAGAAGCTGATGAACGGCGTGCCGCCGGCGCGCGCGCCCTTCTCCGCCATTTCGAGTGCCGGACGCACATCGGGGTCCGCCATCTCCAGCGGCAACAGGAACGTCATCGCGAACGTCGAGCCGCGCGCGAGCGCGGCCACTTCGCGCAGCGTGGCCGCGTTCGCCTCCTTCGTCAGATACATGCTGACGCCGGTCGACACGACGATGGCCGGTTTGCTTTCGTCGAAACCCTCGGCCACGAGACGCCGCCGCCAGCTATCGCCCGCTTCGAAATCGACGGGCACGAAACGCAGCCAGTCCGGCACCCCGAAGCCGAGCTCGAGCAGACGCTGACGCTTCCAGGCCTGCGGCCCCGGCGGATCGACTTCGAACACCGTCAGTTGCGACGCGATTCCGGACCTGCGTTGCGCAAAGCTGTCGAGACCGGCACCGAGAATCACATACTGATCCACGCCGCGCCCGGCCTGCTCGATGACCAGATCCTCGATAAAGCGTGCCCGCGCCACGATCGACGCGCGAAACGGCCGCGTGAAACGCGGGTCCATGTCGCCACGGCTGCGCCAGTCCTCAGCCGGCGCCAGCAGTTGCAGGCCGACTTCATCTTCGAGCACGTGCGGCGGCGCATCGGCCTGCACGTGCAGCGCGCGCCACAACGCGACGCGCGCGGCGGTGCTATCGGGTGCTGCCTGTCGTTGATCGGTCATGGCTCTGTCAATCCTCTTCACTCGTTGCCGCCTGCGAGCGGACCCGCAAGCGCAAGTTCATCACATTACTTCAGAAACCCGAAATCGCAACCCTCGTCGGCCTGCAGAATTTCCCTGTCGTACAGCTTCGCATAGCCGCGCTTCGCCGTCGATGGCGTTCGCGGCGGCAACGCGGCCCGGCGTTCGGCGAGCTCCTCGTCGGACACCAGCAGTTCGAGCGCGCGATTCGCGACGCTCAGGCGAATCCGATCGCCGTTGCGCACGAGACCGAGCGGGCCGCCGGACGCAGCATCCGGCGTGATGTGCAGCACGATCGTGCCGTACGCGGTGCCGCTCATTCGCGCATCGGACATGCGCACCATGTCCTTCACGCCGGCGCGCGCGAGCTTCGCCGGAATCGGCAGATAGCCGGCTTCGGGCATCGCCGATTCGCTCGTCGGGCCGGCGTTTTGCAGCACGAGGAAATCGTCGGCGGTGACGTCGAGGTCGTCGCTGTCGATGCGGTTCGCGAGATCTTCGAGCGATTCGAACACGACCGCGCGCCCTTCCTTCTCGAACAGTTTCGGATCGGCCGCCGAGCGCTTCAGGATCGCGCCGCGCGGCGCGAGATTGCCGAACAGCGCAACGAGACCGCCCGTCTCGCGCACCGGCTCCGCATACGGCCTGACCACCGCGTGATCGACCCAGCTCACGTCGCGCAGCCGGTCACCGAGCGTTTCGCCGGTCACGGTGCGGCAGTCGAGATACAGCAGATGTTTGATCTCGCGCAGAATCGCCGGCACGCCGCCCGCCGCGTACAGATCTTCCATGTAGTGAGCACCGGTCGGCTTCAGATTGACGAGCACCGGCGTCGTATCGCTCAACTCGTTCAGCCGCTGCAGATCGACCTTCACGCCCACGCGCCCCGCGATCGCGGTCAGATGGATCACCGCGTTCGTCGACCCGCCGATTGCGAGCAGCACGCGCAGCGCGTTCTCGACCGCTTCGGCGGTCATGATCTCGGCCGGCAGGATCGGCTTCGCGATCAGCTCGAACGCGATGCGCCCGGTTTCTTCCGCGATGCGCAGGCGGTCCGCGTCGACGGCCGGACAGGCGGCGCTATTCGCGGGCATCATGCCAAGGGTTTCGGCGATGATCGCCATCGTGCTCGCCGTGCCCATCACCGCGCAGGTTCCCGCGGTCGACGCGAGTCTGCGCTCGACGGTGCCGATTTCCCGCGCGTCGATTTCGCTCGCGCGGAATCTGGCCCAGAAGCGGCGGCAGTCGGTGCATGCGCCGAGGCGCTCGCCGCGATGCCGGCTCGTCGACATCGGGCCCGCGACCAGTTGCACCGCGGGAAGATTCGCGGAGGCCGCGCCCATCAGTTGCGCGGGCACCGTTTTATCGCAGCCGCCGAGCAGCACGACCGAATCCATCGGCTGCGCACGCGTCATTTCCTCGACGTCCATCGACATCAAATTGCGGAACTTCAAGCTCGTCGGCGTGAGGAACGTTTCGCCGAGCGAGATCGTCGGGAACTCGATCGGCAGACCGCCGGCCGCCAGCACGCCGCGCTTGACCGCGTCGATCATCTCCGGAAAGTGCCGATGACAGTTGTTGAACCCGCTCGCCGAATGCGCGATGCCGACGATCGGCCGGTCCAGCATCTCGCGGCTATAGCCCATCGAACTCGCGAACGTGCGGCGCAGATACACGCTGAATTCGCGGTCGCCATAGTTGGTCAGGCCTTTGGCGAAGCCGACCGGCTTTTTACCGGATTGATCGTTCATATGCTTACCTCGTGTTGACGTGCCGGCGCGCGTTAATGCAACTCAGTGCAAAAACGGCAGCGCGAGAAACAGCTTGATGACGACCGCGTTGACGATGTCCATAAAAAACGCGCCCGTCATCGGCACGATCAGGAACGCGATATGGGAATGACCGAAGCGGTTGGTGATCGCCTGCATGTTCGCGATCGCGGTCGGCGTCGCGCCGAGACCGAGTCCGCACTGTGCCGCGCACAGCACGACGGCGTCATAGTTGCGGCCCATCAGCGGGAACGTCACGAACACCGCGTACAGCGCCATCAGCACCGTCTGCGCCGCGAGGATCGAGACGATCGGCACCGCGAGCGCGGCAAGCTCCCACAGATCGAGCCGCATCAGCGCCATCGCGAGAAAGAGCGCGAGACTGACGTTGCCGACGAGCGCGACCGCATGCTGGTCGAGCTGCACGCGCGCGAGTGCGAGCACGTTGTTCAGGATCACGCCGATAAACAGCACGCAGACGAACGTCGGCAATTCGAACACGGAGCCGGCGAGCCGGTCGGCCACCACTTCGCCGCCGGCGAGGCAGATGGAAATCAGCGTGAGCGTCGTGATGAGCGCCGCCGGCGTGGTGGCCTGCTGCGCCTTGGGCTCCTCGAAAACCAGCGTTTCTTCTTCGCGCTGCCCGATGCGCCGCAGTTCCTCGGCGCTGATCCTGCGCATCAGCAGCCGTGCGATCGGACCGCCGAGCACGCCGCCCATTACGAGCCCGAACGTCGCGCAGCCGATCGCGATCTCGGTCGCCGACGCGATCCCATGATGCTCGGTAAAGACCTGGCTCCACGCGGCGCCCGTGCCGTGGCCGCCCGACATCGTGATCGAGCCGCCGAGAATGCCGAGCAGCGGATCGACGCCGAGCGCGAACGCAAGCAGAATGCCGATCACGTTCTGCAGGATCAGCAACCCGCTGACCAGCGCGAGAAACCGGACCAATACCGGGCCGCCCGCCTTCAGGCTCGACAGATGCGCATTCAGGCCGATCGTCGAGAAGAACGCGAGCATCAGCGGCGCCTGCATCGTCGCATCGAACCTGACTTCGACGTGCGTCGTAACGCGCGTGAGCAGCACGCAGATCGCGACGACCAGTCCGCCGGCAACCGGCGCCGGAATCGAATACGTGCGCAGCACACCGATCCATTGCACGAGCTTTTCACCGAGCAGCAGCACGAGCGACGTCGCGACCAGCGTTGCGTATACGCCGATAGTCATGAATGGCCTCCGAGCGGGAGTTCGACAATGCTGCCTTGCCCCGGTGCGACGCCGCGGCGCGCCCGCAACCATGCGCCATCTTAGCCAATCCAACCCCCAAAAGTATGAATTTCCTTGACCTCACGCGGTCCGCGCATCACGTCGCGTCACTGGCGGGGGTTGAAGTCTGCTACGCTGCGTCCTTCGCTATCCTTGCATTGAACCGATGGACAACCCTTTCAACGATCGCGGCGTGTCGGTGACGCGCAATGCCCTGTCGTCCGCGGGCCAGGTCTTTCCGCTGCGCGATATCGTCGGCGTACAGGTCGTCACCGTACAGAAGAACAAGCTCGTGCCGATTGCGATCTCGGTGGCCGGGCTGATCGGCGCGATTGTCGGCGGCGTGCTGCACTCGGCGGCGGGGCTCGTGTGCGGGATCATGCTGGTCGTGGTCGGCTGGCTGACCTGGGCGACGCAGGACATTACGCATCGGCTGATGGTACAAACGGCCGATGGCGAGCGCGAAGCGCTGATGAGCACCGATCGGGAGTTCGTCGAACGTGTCAGCGCGGCTGTGCAGCAGGCGAAGATGGCGGCCCCGACGCCGAAGCAATGAGCTTGTCGCCGGCCGTGCGCCGTTGCCGCTTCATTCGCTTCGTTCGTCTTAACGCAAATTTGATTCCGCGCACCGCGGCTTTTGCTCGCCGTTGACGCACGCGCGGCTACAGTAGGCAGGTCTCGACAACGCGCGCCGCCGCACCCGGCCGGCGCAACCCCATGCTTACGCCCGCTGCCCCATCCGAAACCTTCATTGCGCGTATCACGCCGATTCGCGGCACGACGCACACGCCCGTTCCGCTGGTCGTGATCGACGTCGCGGTACCCGGCACGTCGTCGGCCGACGCACGGCGCGCATTGCATGCCGCGCTCGGCGACGATCTGCGGCTCTACATCATGACCGTCGACCGGCAGCGCGAATGCGTGACCTTCCGCGTCGAAGTGACTTCGCACACGCTCGACGACGTGATCGGCCTGCTCACCGCCGCACTCGATCGCGCGACGCTCGGCCACGCGCGGGCAGCACGCCGCGGCGTCCGCGCAATCGCGCAATAACATGACGCCGCGTCGATCCGGCCATCGACAATAAAAAAGCCGTGCGCGACTGAACTGCCCGGCGTCCGCACGGCCTTCCCGTTCGATGGTCAAACCAGCCCGCTACACGATCGCTCACTCGATATCGAGCGGACTGACATGCCAGATATTGCGCGCGTATTCGCCGATCGTGCGATCCGACGAGAACTGCCCCATGCCCGCGATGTTCTCGATCGCGCTTTCGGTCCACGCGCGCCTGTCGACGAAGCGCGCATCCACTTCGTCCTGCGCCTTCGCGAATGCGGCAAAGTCGGCGAGCACCATATAGTGATCGCCCCAGTCCACGAGCGTGTGGAAGATATCGGAAAAGCGCAGCGGATCGTCCGGCGAAAAGAACCCCGAGCGAATCTGATCGAGCGCCATGCGCAGCTCCGCGTTCTCCTCGTAGATCTGCCGGGGCCGATAGCCGCTCGCGCGCAGGCTGTCCACTTCGTCGGCGGTATGGCCGAAGATGAAGATGTTCTCGCGCCCCACCGCGTCGCAGATCTCGATGTTCGCGCCATCCATCGTGCCGATCGTCAACGCGCCGTTGAGCGCGAGCTTCATGTTGCCGGTGCCCGACGCCTCGGTGCCGGCCATCGAAATCTGCTCCGACAGATCGGCCGCCGGAATGATCAGCTCGGCCACACTCACGCCGTAGTTCGGCACGAACACGACCTTCAGGCGATCGCCGATCAGCGGATCGTGATTGACCTTCTGGCTCACGTCGCCGATCAGCTTGATGATCGTCTTCGCCGTCCGGTACGCGGACGCGGCCTTGCCCGCGAACAGCACGACGCGCGGCACCCAGTCGCGCTCGGGGTTCGCGAGAATCCGGTTGTAACGCACGATCACGTGCAGCACGTTCAGCAGTTGCCGCTTGTATTCGTGAATGCGCTTGACCTGCAGATCGAACAGCGCGTCCGGATTGAAATGCAGCTTCGTGTGATGCGCGAGCCGTTGCACGAGACGCTGCTTGTTTTGCCGCTTCGCGTCGCGGAACGCGTCGATGAACTCATCGTCCTTGCGCAGATTGCGCAGTTGCTCCAGTTCGAACAGATTGCTGCGCCAGTGCTTGCCGATGCGCGAGTCGATCAGCGACGACATCGACGGACTCGCCTGCGCCAGCCAGCGGCGCGGCGTGATGCCGTTGGTCACGTTGGTGAAGCGATCCGGATAGACGCTCGCGAAGTCGGCGAAGATATCGCGCGTCATCAGTTGCGAATGCAGCTTCGACACGCCGTTCACCTTGTGGCTCGCGACGATCGCCAGATACGCCATGCGCACGCGCCGCTGCCCGTATTCGTCGACCAGCGAAATGCGGCGGATCATCTCGCCGTCATGCCCCGACTGCTCGCTCACGTGCTTGAGAAACTGCGCGTTGATCTCGAAGATGATCTCGAGATGCCGTGGCAGCAGGCGCGCGAGCATTTCCACATCCCACGTTTCGAGCGCTTCGGGCATCAGCGTGTGATTGGTATACGAGAAGATCTGCGTCACGTGTTTCCACGCCTTGTCCCACGGCAGATGATGCACGTCGACGAGCAGCCGCATCAGCTCGGGAATCGCAAGAACCGGGTGCGTGTCGTTCAGATGCACGGCGACCTTCTCTGAGAAGCGCCCGAACGTGCTGTGCGTGCGTTGATAGCGGCGAATCAGATCCTGCATCGTCGCCGAGACGAAGAAGTACTCCTGGCGCAGCCGCAGTTCGCGGCCGGCCGGCGTCGAGTCGTCCGGATACAACAGCCGCGACACGTTCTCCGACATGTTCTTCGTGTCGACCGCGTTGCGGTAGTCGCCGCGGTTGAACGCGCCGAGATCGAGCTCATCGGTCGCGCGCGCCGACCACAGCCGCAGCGTATTGGTCGCATCGGTCGCATAGCCGGGGATCACGGTATCGTAGGCGGTCGCGTTCACGTGCTCGGTGTCGATCCATTCGACCGAGTCGCCGCGCTGCACCGTGCGTCCGCCGAAGTGCACCATGTACTTGATTTCGGGCCGCGGAAATTCCCACGGATTGCCCGCGCGCAGCCAGTAGTCCGGCGCCTCGACCTGCTCGCCGTCGACGATCTCCTGGCGGAACATTCCATATTCGTAACGGATGCCGTAACCGAAGCCCGGAATGCCGAGCGTCGCCATCGAGTCGAGAAAGCACGCGGCGAGGCGGCCGAGACCGCCGTTGCCGAGCGCGGCATCGGGCTCGATCTCGATCAGCGAATCCATGTCGACGCCGAGACTCGCGAGCGCCTCCTTCATCTGATCGTGAATGCCGAGCGCGAGCAGCGCGTTCGTAAACGTCCTGCCGATCAGAAACTCCATCGACAGGTAGTAGACCCGCTTCACATCCTGCTCGTATTGCAGGCGCGTGGTCTTCATCCAGCGCGCGACGAGACGGTCGCGCACGGCAAGCGCGGCCGCGTGCAGCCAGTCATGCGGATGCGCGGTAACGGCGTCCTTGCCGACGCCGTACATCATGCGATTCGAAATTGAGCGCCGTAGCGCGTCGACGGTACTGTTGAGCTGGTCGAATTCCAGATCGACGGTTGTCATCGAAGCCTCCGGGATAGAACGACATGACAGACGCGAACCGCACAGTTGACGGCCGGGAGGCGCGTGCCTGTCAGGCGGATTAAAAAAACAGAGTAGGACATTTTACGACGCGCGCACACTGCAAAGGCGAGCGGATTTTCACGCACATGCCATGCCCGGCTCCGGCGGCTGACGCCATCGACCGATGCCGCGACGCGCGCCCGTATACGGTGCAAAACTGCATGGACGCGGCACTCATGGCGTGCATCGGCGATGCGTTCAACGGAAGCCTTCGCCGACCCACGTCGATTATTTTTTCGGCGCATGACGGATGCATGACGAGCGCGGGAATCGGCGGGTTGGCGCGATTGCGTGGTCGAATCGGACGGCTTTTTCTGCTGAACGGTTATGGGCGATGCGCAATGGGTTTATCTCTGCCGTCCGTCAGTTCGATGACGCTTTGCGGGGCTGACGGTTAGTTGCCTCTCTCGATCGGGAAAATCGAAGGCCCGAACGACCACCCGCAACGCCGCCCACGTCCCTGCACGATTGGCCGCTCTCTGCAACAATCGCGGAGTTGCGCCGCGCAAGCCGCCTTGCAGATGGCTTTCGCCGGGAGGACCGCACGGCGCGCGCATCACGCCCAACGCAACCCGCCGCTCGTGCGCGCCCGCGTCTTTTCTTTCTGACCGGCCGGCGCGCCGGCCTGCATAACCCGACGAGCCACGCCTTGTCCGATAAGCCCTGCCCTTCCGCCAGCGCGTCCTCCGTGGCGGCCGACGACTCGATGTCCGCCGCCGACCGTCGCGCGATGGCCGCGATCATGCTCGCGGTTGCGCTCGCCACGCTCGATACCGCCATCGCCAACACCGCGCTGCCCGCGATCGCCGCCGATCTGCACGCGGCGCCCGCGGCCTCGGTATGGATCATCAATGCCTACCAGCTCGCGATGGTCGCGACGCTGCTGCCGCTCGCCGCGCTCGGCGACATCGTCGGGCATCGGCGCATTTACATCGGCGGCATCGCGCTGTTCACGCTGAGTTCGCTCGGCTGCGCGATGGCGCCGACGCTGCCGCTGCTCGCCGCCGCGCGTATCGTGCAAGGCCTCGGCGCAAGCGCGATCATGAGCGTGAACACCGCGCTGATCCGCTATCTGTATCCGCCGCATCGGCTCGGACGCGGGCTCGGCACCAACGCGCTGATCGTCGGCGTGTCGTTCGCGGTCGGACCGACGGTGGCCTCGCTGATCCTGTCGGTCGCGACGTGGCCGTGGCTGTTCGCGGTCAACGTGCCGCTCGGCGTGCTCGCGCTGATGTTCGCGTGGCCCGCGCTGCCGCATACCGCGCAAGGCAGGCATCAGCTCGATCCGCTGGCGGCGCTGCTCAACGTCGTGACGTTCGCCGCGCTGATCTTCGCGCTCGGCGAGGCGGCCCAGCGCGCGTCGATGCAGATCGTGCTGAGTGCCGCGGCGATCGCGCTCGTGTTCGGGCTGCTGCTGATTCGCCGCGAGGCCGGTCATCCCGCGCCGATGCTGCCCGTCGATCTGTTCAGGCGGCCGGTGTTTGCACTGTCGGCGGTGACGGCCGTGTGCTCGTTCGCCGCGCAAGGCCTCGCGTTCGTGTCGCTGCCGTTCTATTTCGAGGACGTGCTGCTGCGCAGCCAGGTCGAAACCGGCTTCCTGATGACGCCGTGGCCCGTCGTGGTCGCGCTCGCCGCGCCGCTCGCGGGCGGTCTGTCCGACCGCTATCCGCCGGGTCTGCTCGGCGCGATCGGGCTCGCGGTGCTGTCGGCGGGGATGGCGTCGCTCGCGCTATTGCCCGCGTATCCGCACGTGCTCGACATCGGCATCCGCATGGCGATTTGCGGCGCGGGCTTCGGCTTCTTCCAGTCGCCGAATCTGAAGGCGCTGATGGCGAGCGCGCCGCCGGAGCGCAGCGGCGGCGCGAGCGGCATCGTCGCGACCGCGCGGCTGCTCGGACAGGCGACCGGCGCGGCGCTCGTGGCGTTGTGCTTCGGGATTGCCGGACGGCAGCATGGGCCGACGCTCGCGCTCGGCACCGGCGCGTTCTTCGCGGGCGCGGCGAGTCTTGCGAGCGGCTTGCGGCTGCTCGCGCCATCGCATCGCGCGGGTATGCGGGCAAAAGCGGCGGTGAAGTAAAGAAATCACCGCGCCGCGAAATACCCCTTCACCGCCGCGATGAACGTATCGATATCGCCGCGCGACACATCCTTATGCGTGACGAAGCGCGACGCATACAGCATCTGCGTGAGGATGCCGCGCTCCTTGAGCCACGCTTCGAGCGGCGCGCAATGCTGCTGCGGAAACTGCGCGAACACCATATTGGTCGCGACCGACTGCACCTTCACCTGCTCGATCGTCTCCAGACCCGCCGCCAGATGCGCGGCGTTCGCGTGATCGTCGGCGAGACGTTCGACGTTGTGATCGAGCGCGTACAAACAGGCCGCCGCCAACACGCCCGCCTGACGCATGCCGCCGCCGAGCACCTTGCGCCAGCGATGCGCGCTGTCGATCAGCGCGCGGCTGCCGACCAGCACCGAGCCGACCGGCGCGCCCAGTCCCTTCGAAAAGCAGATCGACACCGAATCGAACGGCGCGGCGAGCGTCGCGACCGGCTGGCCCGACGCGACCGCCGCGTTGAACACGCGCGCGCCGTCGAGGTGGGCCGCGAGACCGTGCTCGCGCGCGAGCTGCGTCGCCTCGGCGACATAGCCCGCCGGCAGCACCTTGCCGCCGATCGTGTTTTCCAGCGCGAGCAGGCGTGTGCGCGCGAAGTGATCGTCGATCGGCTTGATCGCGGCGGCGATCTTCTCGAGCGGGATCGAGCCGTCGGCGGCATTTTCGAGCGGCTGCGGCTGGATGCTGCCGAGCACCGCCGCGCCGCCGCCCTCGTATTTATAGGTGTGCGCGAGCTGGCCGACGATGTACTCGTCGCCGCGCGCGCAATGCGCCATCAATGCGGCGAGGTTGCTTTGTGTGCCGCTCGGGAAGAACAGCCCCGCTTCCTTGCCGGCGCGCTCGGCCAGCGTGGCCTGCAGACGCAGTACGGTGGGGTCGTCGCCCCAGACGTCGTCGCCGACTTCGGCCGCCGACATCGCCGCGAGCATCGGCGGAGTCGGACGGGTGACGGTATCGCTGCGCAAATCGATCATTGTGGGTCCTTGTGCATCCATGAATGACAGCCAACGGCAGCCGGCCGCGCATGCTTTGCGCGACGAACTTGCAAACGCGCACAAGCGCGCCGGCAAGCGGGCGACAGGCAATCGGACCACACAGTGTATTCAATTAAAGCGGCGCTGAAAATCGGCGCGTCCCCGCAGGCGCGCCGATCCGGCCGCGAACGACGGACGCTCAGCCGCCCGGCTTCGGCAGCCACTGCAGCGGATCGACCGGCTGCCCGTTCTGACGCACCTCGAACTGGATCGACGCGACGCCGCGGCTATCGACGCCGACCTCGCCGATGGTCTGCCCTTGCGCGACCGCGTCGCCTTCCTTGACGAGCAACTGGCTGTTCTGCCCGTACGCGGTGATCAGCGAGTCGTTGTGCTTGATGATGATGAGCGGGCCATACGCTTCGATGCCGGTGCCCGCGTAGACCACGCGGCCGGTCGCCGCGGCCTTGACCGGATCGCCGGGTTGCCCGCCGATCACGATGCCGTTCGACTTGCCCGGCGCGAACGTCTTCAGGATCGGGCCGCGCAACGGCCATTGCAGCACGCCCTGCTGCGGCACCGCCGCGGTCGGCGCGCCCGGCACGGCGCCGGGCGCCGCGAC
>NZ_JASGFN010000023.1:0-124161 GCF_047605525.1 Paraburkholderia sp.
CCGCGGCGCCGGCAAGCGCACCGGCCGCTGACGCGTCCGCCGCGCCGGCTGCGCCGACCGCGCCGTTCTCGGTCGATTCGTCGAAGATCAATTCCGGCGACACCGCGTGGATGCTGACCTCCACCGCGCTCGTGCTGTTCATGACGATTCCGGGTCTCGCGCTGTTCTACGGCGGCATGGTCCGCAAGAAGAACGTGCTCGCGACGCTGATGCAAAGCTTCGCGATCACCTGCCTCGTGACGATCGTCTGGACCGTGGTGGGCTACAGCCTCGCGTTCACGCCGGGCAGCTCGTTCATCGGCGGTTTCTCGCGCGTCTTCATGTCGGGCATGAGCTACATCAAGGGCGACAAGGCCACGACGCTGACCGTCAGCCACCTCGCGCCGACGATCCCCGAGACCGTCTATTTCGTCTATCAGATGACGTTCGCGATCATCACGCCGGCGCTGATCACCGGCGCGTTTGCCGACCGCATGAAGTTCTCGGCGATGCTCGTGTTCATGACGCTGTGGTCGATCATCGTCTACTCGCCGATCGCCCACATGGTGTGGGAGCCGACCGGCTGGCTGGCCAGCGCGGGCATCCTCGATTTCGCGGGCGGCACCGTGGTGCACATCAACGCCGGTATCGCGGGTCTGGTCTGCTGTCTGGTGCTCGGCAAGCGGATCGGCTACGGCCGCGAAGCGATGGCGCCGCACAACCTGACGCTCACGCTGATCGGCGGCGCGATGCTGTGGGTGGGCTGGTTCGGCTTCAACGCCGGTTCGGCCGTGGCAGCGGACGGCCGTGCCGGTTTCGCGATGTTCGCGACGCAGGTGGCGACCGCCGCGGCGGCGCTCGCGTGGATGTTCGCCGAGTGGGCGGCCAAGGGTAAGCCGTCGGTGCTTGGTATCGTGTCGGGCGCGGTGGCGGGTCTGGTGGCGATCACGCCGGCTTCGGGCTTCGTCGGCACGCTCGGCGCGCTCGTGATCGGCATCGTCGCGGGTGTGGTCTGCTTCTGGTCGGCCACGTGGCTCAAGCACAAGCTCGGTTACGACGACTCGCTCGACGCGTTCGGCGTGCACTGCATCGGCGGTATCGTCGGTGCGCTGCTGACCGGCGTGTTCGCGGTCAAGGATATTGGCGGCGCGGACGGCAGCGTGATCCTGCAGGCGAAGGGCGTGCTGACGACGCTGATCTACAGCGGCGTGGTGAGCTTCGTGTTGCTGAAGATCATCGACATGGTGATGGGTATCCGCGTGACCGAAGAGCAGGAACGCGAAGGCCTCGACGTGAGCCTGCACGGCGAGCACGTCGAATAACGGCACACCTGTCACGTTTCGCGGGCCCGCGCCGCCGGGTCCGCCGGATCACCACCGATCAGGCTGGGCTATCCGGTCACGTATTGGGTCAGGAATAAGGTCAAGCATTAAGCGCAGCGATTTTGCCCGCCTTCATGGCGGGCTTTTTTCTTGCTGACATGATTGCGAACGGTAATTTCCCGCGCCTATCATCGTGATAGGGAGAATGCATTCAAGTCTGCTTGCGAATGGAGAAACCGTCCCCAAATGGACAAAGCATTTGCTCTACAATCTTTTTTCTCCAGTTTGCGAGTGATCAATGGTTCCGCACCTAGTTACGGCGTTAAACGGCCCGCTGCTCGATCTCGAGCGGAAGATCCTCGACGCCACACCCGCTATCGAACGCTGGTTCCGGCTGGAATGGCAGGAGCACACGCCGCCGTTCTACTGCTCGGTCGACCTGCGTAACGCGGGCTTCAAGCTCGCGCCGGTCGACACCAATCTGTTCCCCGGTGCGTTCAACAATCTGCCGCAGGAAGTGCTGCCGCTCGCGGTGCAGGCCGCGATGGCCTCGATCGAAAAGATCTGCCCGGACGCGAAGAATCTGCTCGTGATTCCGGAGCGCCACACACGCAACGCGTTCTACCTCGAAAACGTCGCCCGGCTCGCGTCGATCATGCGCCAGGCGGGCCTGAACGTGCGCTTCGGCACGCTCGACGAAACCATCAACGGTCCGGTCACGATTGCGCTGTCGGATGGCCAGAAGCTCGTGCTCGAACCGCTCGAGCGCTCGCCGCGGCGCCTCGGTCTGAAGAATTTCGACCCCTGCTCGATCCTGCTGAACAACGACCTGTCGGGCGGCATTCCGCCGGTGCTCGAAAATCTGCATGAGCAGTATCTTCTGCCGCCGCTGCACGCGGGCTGGGCGGTGCGCCGCAAATCGACGCATTTCTCGTGTTATGACGACGTCGCGAAGAAATTCGCGAAGATGGTCGAGATCGATCCGTGGATGATCAATCCGTACTTCGCGCACGTCGAAGGCGTCGATTTCCAGGAGCGTACCGGCGAGGAAGCGCTCGCCGATGCGATCGACGGCGTGCTGAAGAAGATCGCGCGCAAATATCGCGAGTACGGTATCTCCGAAAAACCGTATGTCGTCATCAAGTCCGATGCGGGCACCTACGGGATGGGCGTGATGACCGTGCACGACGCGTCCGAAGTCGCCGCGCTGACCAAGCGCGAACGCGCGCGCATGGCGGCCACGAAAGACGGTCTCGAGGTGCACGACGTGATCGTGCAGGAAGGCGTTTACACGTTCGAGCGCATCGGCGAGGAAGTGGCCGAGCCGGTCGTGTACATGATCGACCGTTATGTGGTGGGCGGCTTCTACCGCGTGCACGGCAGCCGCGAGCGCGACCAGAATCTGAACGCGCCGGGCATGCATTTCGTGCCGCTCGGCTTCGAGCACACGGCGCTGCCCGATGCGCACGCGAAACCCGGCGCGGCGCCGCCGAACCGCTTCTACATGTACGGCGTGGTGGCGCGGCTCGGGTTGCTCGCCGCGTCGGTCGAACTCGAAAAGACCGATCCGGAAGCGATCCAGGTCTGAGCCCTCGCGCGCGCAGGCTGGCGGCATGCGTGCCGCCAGCGTCGTTTGCGAAGACTATATTGACGAACAATGCCAGGCCCGCCAGGGCGCACCGGGACATTCATGGACATTCTTTTCATCGCCGATCCGCTCAGCCATTTCAAGATCTACAAAGACTCGACCTACGCGATGATGGCCGAAGCGGCGCGCCGCGGTCACACGGTGTACACCTGCGAGCCGAAGCAGCTCGCATGGACGGGCGGCGACGTCGAGGCGAACGTCGAGCGCATCGCGATCGTCGGCGACACCGCCGATCTGCATCGCGACGTCTGGTTCGCCGCCGATCCCGCCGTGCCACGCGCGCTGAAAAGCTTCAGCGCGGTCGTGATGCGCAAGGATCCGCCGTTCGACATGGAGTACGTGACGTCGACGTGGCTGCTCGAGATGGCCGAGCGCGCCGGCGCGCGCATCTTCAACAAGCCGCAGGCGATTCGCGATCATTCGGAAAAGCTCGCGATCGGCGAGTTCGCGCAGTTCGTCGCGCCTACGCTGGTCACGCGCGACGCGGCACGCCTGCGCGCATTCCATGAGCAGCACGGCGACGTGATCCTGAAGCCGCTCGACGGCATGGGCGGCATGGGCGTGTTCCGCGTGAAGGCGGACGGCATGAACCTCGGCTCGATCATCGAGATGCTGAGCCACGATGGCGCGCGCTCGGTGATGGCGCAGAAATTCATCCCCGAGATCAAGGACGGCGACAAGCGCATCCTGCTGATCGGCGGCGAAGCGGTGCCGTATTCGCTCGCGCGTATTCCTCAGGGCAATGAGGTGCGGGGCAATCTCGCGGCGGGCGGGCTCGGCGTCGCGCGGCCGCTCGGCGAGCACGACCGCAGGATCACCGACGCGCTCGCGCCGGTGCTCGCCGCGCGCGGCTTGCTGCTGGTCGGGCTCGATGCGATCGGCGACTGGCTCACCGAAGTCAACGTGACGAGCCCGACGTGTTTCCGCGAGATCATGGATCAGACCGGCTTCGACGTAGCCGGGATGTTCATCGACGCGCTGGAGCGCGCGGCCGGCTGAGGCGGCAAGTCGGCCGTACAAGTCTGCACGCCGCACTGTCGCAGCCGCCTTGAACGGCCGGCTACACCCCCAAACTACGTGATAAACACGCATCGGGCGCGCCGCGCGCTCTGGCGCGAAAATGAGCCTGCTACAATGCCCGCTCTCCCGCGCGAGGCGTCATCCGGCAGCGCTGCCGGATGCAACGGCGCCGCCGGCGCGGATCGCGGATTGTGAACTTGCAGTACGCGTGCCGGCGCCGGCAAGACGCCGCGAGCTGCTTGCTCCACGATGCGTTCCCGCTCTCGCGACCTACGGCCGGTCGAGGGCGCTGGCGAACCGGGCTGCGTCCCGGTCCGCGGTTTGGGGCCGTTCTTTTGCAGTAAGGCTGACATGGCAGGCATTCTGATCATTGCGCACGCTCCATTCGCCACCGCGTTGCGCGATTGCATTTCTCACATCTATGGCGGTTTACCGGCGCGCATCGGCGTGATCGACGTGTCGCCGGATTGCGATCCCGCGCAGGTCGTGGCATTCGCGAATTCGGAAATCGCGCGTCTGAAGGAAGAAAACGGCGCGCTCGTGCTCACCGATATGTTCGGCGCGACGCCGGCCAACATCGCGGGCCGGCTCGCCACGGTGCCGGACGTGCGCGTGTTGTGCGGGGTCAATCTGCCGATGCTGGTGCGCGCGGTCTGCTATCGCGCGACGCCGCTCGACACACTCGTCGACAAGGCGCTCGCCGGCGCGACCAAGGGCGTGCATGCAATCGGGCCCGCGACGCCGGAGCCCGTCGCGCCACCGGCCGCATCGGGCGATTGTTTGCCCGCGCTGCCGCCCGACGCGGCTCCCGGCGACTGTATTCCCGCGTTGCCGCCCGACGCCGAGCTGGCGCAGAAGCCGGACCCGGCCGGCGTGTAAGCCGGATCGTCGCGGCAGGCTTCAACCGTATTGCAACAAGTTTGCAGTTTCACCTTTCACCATTTCATTCACCCGCGCTTCGGATCATCACATGCTGCAACAGGAAACGACTATCGTGAACAAGCTGGGGCTGCACGCGCGCGCGTCGGCCAAGTTGACGCAACTCGCGGGCAACTACCAGGCGGAAATCTGGATGAGCCGTAACGGCCGCCGTATCAACGCGAAGAGCATCATGGGGGTGATGATGCTAGCCGCGGGCATCGGCAGTACGGTGCTGATCGAAACCGAAGGCGCCGATGAAAAGGAAGCGATGGACGCATTGCTGAAACTGATTGCCGATAAATTCGGCGAAGGCCAATAAAGCAGCACGCTTTGCGATCGCAAAAACAAAAAACCGCGGCCTGTCCGCGGTTTTTTTTCGCCGCCGACATTTAAATAGAGCTTGCGCCTTAACGATGTCGAAAGGGGAGCGAAAGAGCGCGTCAGGCGAGTGGCGTTAATCGATGCATGAAGCGCGTGCGCCATTACTCGCGGGCCGATTGTGGAAGCTCATCGACTATGCGCGACTGCTGATTACGATAATTCGTGCTGCGCTGCACATACCCCTGACATACTTTAAAAATGGCACGGAATTTATAATGCCCGATAGAGTCTGAGAGCATTGCAGCGGTTTGCCGCGGCATCACACAACTAGAGGAGGTGCGCGTGTCATTCACGCTGCATGGAATTCCCGTGTCACGCGGTATCGCCATCGGGCGGGCCTATCTGATCGCCCCGGCAGCACTCGACGTAGACCACTATCTGATCGAACCTGCCCAGATCGAAGGGGAGGTCGAGCGCTTTCGCGCGGCTCAGCAGCGCGTTCATCAGGAGCTCGACGCGCTGCGCGCCGATCTCGCCGCCGATGCGCCCAGCGAAATGGGCGCCTTCATCAACGTCCACACGATGATCCTGAATGACGCGATGCTCGTTCAGGAAGCCATCGACCTGATCCGTACGCGCCGCTACAACGTGGAGTGGGCGCTGACCGAACAGCTCGAACGCCTGTCGCGCCATTTCGACGATATCGAAGACGAGTACCTGCGCGAGCGCAAAGCCGACATCGAGCAGGTCGTCGAGCGTGTGCTGAAAGCGCTCGCGGGCGCGTCCGGCATCGTCGATGGCGTGCACGGCGCGTGCAACGAGATGATCGTGGTCGCGCACGACATCGCGCCGGCCGACATGATGCAGTTCAAGACCCAGACGTTCCAGGGCTTCGTCACCGATCTCGGCGGCCGCACGTCGCATACCGCGATCGTCGCGCGCAGCCTCGGCATTCCGGCCGCGGTCGGCGTGCAGCATGCGAGCGCGCTGATTCGCCAGGACGACCTGATCATCGTCGACGGCGACCACGGCATCGTGATCGTCGATCCCGCGCCGATCGTGCTCGAAGAATACTCGTACCGCCAAAGCGAAAAGGAGCTCGAGCAGCGCAAGCTGCAGCGGCTCAAGTTTTCGCCGACGCAAACGTTGTGCGGCACGCGCATCGAACTGTGCGCGAACATCGAGTTGCCCGACGATGCGCGCGCGGCGATCGAATCGGGCGCGACGGGGGTCGGCCTGTTCCGTACCGAGTTCCTGTTCATGAATCACAAGGACCGGCTGCCCGAAGAAGAGGAGCAGTTCTGCGCATATCGCCGTGCCGTCGAGCTGATGAACGGCTTGCCGGTCACGATCCGCACGATCGACGTGGGCGCCGACAAGCCGCTCGATTCGATGGGCGGCGGCGACGGCTACGAAACCGCCGCGAATCCCGCGCTCGGATTGCGGGCGATTCGCTGGAGCCTGTCCGAGCCGCAGATGTTCCTCACGCAGTTGCGCGCGATCCTGCGCGCCTCGGCGTTCGGCAAGGTGAAGATCCTGATTCCGATGCTCGCGCATGCGCAGGAGATCGACCAGACGCTCGATCTGATCCGCGAAGCCAGGCGTCAGCTCGACGACGCGGGCATGGCCTACGATCCGAACGTGCAGGTCGGCGCGATGATCGAGATTCCGGCCGCCGCGATCGCGTTGCCGCTGTTCCTGAAGCGGCTCGATTTCCTGTCGATCGGCACCAACGATCTGATCCAGTACACGCTCGCGATCGATCGTGCGGACAACTCGGTCGCGCATCTGTACGATCCGTTGCATCCGGCGGTGCTGCATCTGATCGCGTTCACGTTGCGCGAGGCGAAGCGCGCGGGCGTGCCGGTGTCGGTGTGCGGCGAGATGGCGGGCGATCCGTCGATGACGCGTCTGTTGCTCGGCATGGGCCTCACCGAGTTTTCGATGCATCCGAGCCAGTTGCTCGAGGTCAAGCAGGAAGTGCTGCGCTCGAATCTGAAGACGCTCGAAAAGCCGGTGGCCGACGTGCTTGCTTCGTTCGAGCCGGAAGAGGTGCAGGCGGCGCTGAAGCGGGTCGCGCTGGTTTGACGCGCTTCGCCGTTGATTTGCGTCGAATGAAGAACGCCGCACATCGTGCGGCGTTTTTTATTCCAGCATCCGAGGACTCGGCCCCGCATCAAGGCCGATGCGCTTGCCCACAAACCGGACAATCCGGCTGACGTCCGATGCGCATCGTGTTCCATTCCATCCGCAGCGAATCGAGCATCGTCAGGCGGCCTACCAGCGGCGTGCCGATTGCGCCAATGACCTTGAGCGCCTCGGCGGCCTGCATCGAACCGATGATGCCGACCGTCGGCGCGAACACGCCCATCGTCGAGCACGCGACTTCCTCGAACGGCTGGTCTTCGGGAAACACGCAGGCGTAGCACGGCGATGCCTCGTCGCGGAAATCGAAGGTGATGATCTGACCGTCGAAGCGCAGCGCCGCGCCCGACACGAGCGGTACGCGATGCCTGACGCACGCGCGGTTGATCGCGTGACGCGTCGCGAAGTTATCGGTGCAATCGAGCACGACGTTCGCGTGCGGCACCTCGCGGTCGAGCCACGCATCGTCGACCCGCTCGGCCACCGCATTGACGACGACTTCGGGATTGATCCGCGCGAGCATGTCGCGCCCGGACTCGACCTTGCTGCGTCCAACCGACGCGCTCACGTGCAGGATCTGCCGCTGCAGATTGGTCAGATCGACCGTATCGGCATCGACGAGCGTCAGATGGCCGACGCCCGCGGCCGCGAGATACAGCGCGGCCGGCGAGCCGAGGCCGCCCGCCCCGACGATGATCGCGTGAGCATCGATAAAACGCTGCTGCGCCTCGATGCCGATTTCGTCGACGAGAATATGGCGGGAATAGCGGAGGAGTTGATCGTCATTCATGGCGGGGGCACGCAAGTGTGTCGCGCAAGATGAGGCGGGCCGAGGGGCCGCGGCGCGCATTTCGTGGCTGTTATTTTAATCGCGCGGGGAGCGTGGCTTGTTGCGGCCGGTTTGCTGCTTGTCGCGGCTGCGAAGAGTTGGCCGGTGTGTCTTCGCAGCACGACGCGCTGCGAAGACACACGGGGTTGCCGCTTACTTGCCTGCCGGAGCCGAGGCGGGCGCCGAAGCGGGCGCGGATGCCGGCACCGGTCCCGATGCGCCCGGCACCGGTTGCGTCGGCTTCACCGCGACCGGCGCGGAGGCCGAGGTGGCCGGCTTGTTCTGCGCGAGGCGGCGCTCCATGAGCGACTTCGATTCCTGAACCGGCTTGCCTTCGAGCTTGTTGACCGCCTGTTGCAGCATGAAGTCGTCGGCCGAACCGAATTCGACCGGCTTGCGCTCGCGATCCTTCTGGCGCTGTTCCGGCGTCTTCTTGTCGTTCTGCTCTTCGAGCTGGCGCAACTGATCCATACGCTCCTGCTCGCGCTGTTCCGCTTCCTTCTTCTCGTTCGGATCCTGCGTGTTCGCAAGGTGATTCGAGTAGTCGACTTCGCGGGTCACGAGCGCGTCGTCCGGATCGCCATCCGCGTATTGATCGACCGGGATGTCGGGACGGATGCCCTTGTTCTGGATCGAGCGGCCGCTCGGCGTGTAGTAGTACGCGGTGGTCAGGCGCAGCGCGGTGTCAGCCGTCATGGGCCGCACGGTTTGCACCGAACCCTTGCCGAACGTCGTCTTGCCGAGGATCAGCGCGCGGTGCTGGTCCTGCAGCGCGCCCGCGACGATTTCCGACGCCGACGCCGAGTACGCGTTGGTCAGCACGATCATCGGCACGGTCTTGAAGATGGCCGGGACGTCCTTCAGCGGATCGCTGTCGAAGGATTGCAGGCGGTAGTTGTCGTACGTGTCGCGATAGATCTGCTTCGAATCCGGAATCTGCCCGTTGGTGGACACGACGACCGAATTCGGCGGCAGGAACGCGCCCGCCACGCCGACGGCGCTTTGCAGCAGACCGCCGCCGTTGTTGCGCAGATCGAGGATAAGGCCCTTCAGGTTCGGCTCCTGGCGCGCGAGGTCTTGCAGCTTGGCCGCGAGATCGGGCGTGGTGCGTTCCTGGAAGCTCGTGATGCGCACGTAGGCGAAGCCCGGCGCAATGATCTTGCCCTTGACCGACTGCACCTTGATGATCGCGCGCGTCACGGTGAGCGGGAACGTGCGGTCGTCGGTCTTGCGGAAGATCGTGAGCGTGACCTTGGTGCCCGGATCGCCGCGCATCTGCTTGACCGCCTGGTCGAGCGTCATGCCGCGCACGGGCTTGTCGTTGATGCGCGTGATCAGGTCGCCCGGACGGATGCCGGCGCGGAACGCGGGGGTGTCTTCGATCGGCGAAATCACCTTGATCAGGCCGTCTTCCGACGAGATTTCGATGCCGAGGCCCGCGAAGCGGCCCTTGGTCTGCTCCTGCAGCTCTTCGTAATCGGTCTTGTCGAGGTACGACGAGTGCGGGTCGAGGCTCGACACCATGCCCTTGATCGCGGCGGTGAGCAGCTTCTTGTCGTCGACCGGTTCGACGTATTCGTGCTTGATCTGCCCGAACACTTCGGCAAAGAGCCTGAGCTGGTCTAGCGGCAGCGGTGCGACGACGGCGCTAGCGGGTTGCTGGGCCGAGGCGGACAATTGCAGGGTGGCAAACACACCGGTAGCAAGGCCCGCGGCAATCAGGCCGATATTTTTCAGGTTCTTTCGCATAGAGTCTGTTGCGGTCGGAAGCGCGTGGCAGCGTCGATAAAGATTGGACGGACAAGTATAACTGCACACCCGCCTGCGCAGGGCGCGGTGCCGGCAATCGAGCTTCGACAGCACGGGAAGGTCCTGGTTCGTGGGATCTTGCCCGCGAATGGCGAAGGGGTGTGACCTGATGCGCGGCCGCCCGGTTCAGATGCCTGCCGCGCAAGGCCGGTAGCGGGAGCGGCAGCGATGCCGGCGACTATGGCCATCAGGCGCAATACAGTATTTCCCGCCCGCCATGGTGGCTCCGTACGGCCCCGCGCATTTTTGCCGGACGGGGCCGCGCGGCGGGATGGGTGAGCTTAGCCCGCCTTGCCCTGGCTTGCGACCGCGGCTTGTGCTTTCGCGATCGCTTCCTGGTCGCCGAGATAGTAGTGCTTGATTGGCTTCAGGTTGTCGTCGAGTTCATAGACGAGCGGCACGCCGTTCGGAATATTGAGACCGACGATCTCGCTGTCCGAGATGTCGTCGAGATACTTGACCAGCGCGCGGATCGAGTTGCCGTGCGCGGCGATCAGGATGTTGCGGCCCGACCTGATGGCCGGCGCGATCGACTCGTTCCACAGCGGCAGCACGCGCGCGACCGTGTCCTTCAGGCACTCGGTGAGCGGCAACTCCTCGCGCGGCACTTTGGCGTAACGCGGATCGCCATATGGCGCGCGCTCGTCGGTCGGCTCGAGCGCGGGCGGCGGCGTGTCGTAGCTGCGGCGCCAGACCAGCACCTGCTCGTCGCCGAACTTCGCGGCGGTTTCGGCCTTGTTCAGGCCCGACAGCGCGCCGTAGTGGCGCTCGTTCAGGCGCCACGAATGCACGACGGGCAGGTACATCAGATCCATCTTGTCCTGCACGTGCCACAGCGTGCGGATCGCGCGCTTGAGCACCGACGTGTAGGCGATGTCGAACGTATAGCCCGATTCCTTGAGCAGCACGCCCGCCTGCTGTGCTTCACGGTTGCCCTGCTCGGTGAGGTCGACGTCGACCCAGCCGGTGAAGCGGTTTTCCTTGTTCCACGTCGATTCGCCGTGGCGGATGAGAACGAGTTTGTACATGAGAATTGCCGGTCGGTAGTGAGGAAGCGGTCAGCGCTGGGAGGAACCTCTGGGGGAGCGTCGCCATCGCGTCAAACGGTTATTTTATAATGGCTGGATTGCCCTTTCCGATTTCTCTCGATTCCTCTCTTTTTGCGGCGGATTTTCCGTGAAGTTTTTCACCGATTACACCAACCTTGTACTGATCGCAATCGTCCTCATTTCCGGTGGGTTGCTGCTGTGGCCGACTATCAGCCGGCGTGGACGCGGCGGCCTGTCGGCCGCCGAAGCCACCCAACTGATCAACCGGCGCAACGCGGCGGTCATCGATCTGCGGCCGTCCGCCGATTACGCCAGCGGGCACCTGCCCTCCGCGCGGCATTTCGAATTCGCGGAGTTGCAAGCGAAGGTCGCGCAACTCGCGAAGAACAAAAGCAACCCGGTGCTGCTGGTGTGCCAGACCGGTCAGCAGTCGAACAAGGCCGCGCGTATCGTGCAGGAAGCGGGATACGCGGAAGTCCATGTGCTCGAGGGCGGCGTCGACGCCTGGCAGAAGGCCGGTATGCCGGTTGTGAAACAAGGAGCAGCCAAGTGAACAAAGTGATCATGTACAGCACGCAGGTGTGCCCGTATTGCCAGATGGCCGAACGTCTTTTAAAGTCGCGCGGCGTCGAGCACGTCGAAAAGGTACTGATCGACAAGGACCCGGCCCGTCGTGAGGAGATGATGACCCGGACCGGTCGTCGCACGGTGCCGCAGGTGTTCATCGGCGAGACGCACGTCGGCGGCTACGATGACCTCTCCGCGCTCGATCGCGCGGGCGGTCTGACGCCGCTGCTCGAAGCAGCCTGAGTTTGCGTCGCGCGCCGCGCGAGCAGGCGGACGATTCGGACTCGACAAGCCGGCGCATGCGCGTCCCTTCCGGGCACGCCATCCGTCGCAACAATCTGGCGGCTTATGCGTGCATGGGCCGCCGCCATGCATACCTATCAGGGAATCACCATCATGTCCGACGAGAATAACCAGCCGTTCTTCAACATCCAGCGCATCTATCTGAAGGACATGTCGCTCGAGCAGCCGAATTCGCCGGCTATCTTCCTCGAGCAGGAAATGCCGTCGGTCGAAGTCGAAGTCGACGTGAAGGCCGAGCGCCTCGCCGAATCCGTGTTCGAAATCCTCGTGACGGGCACGGTCACGGCCAAGGTGTCGGAAAAGGTCGCGTTCCTGATCGAAGCGAAGCAGGCCGGCATTTTTGATATTCGCAACATTCCCGCCGAGCAGATCGACCCGCTCGTCGGCATTGCCTGCCCGACCATCCTGTTCCCGTACCTGCGCTCGAACATCGCCGACGCGATCACCCGCGCCGGCTTCCCGCCGATCCACCTCGCCGAGATCAACTTCCAGGCGCTCTACGAGCAGCGTCTCGCGCAACTGGGCGCGGGCCAGCAGGGCGGCGCGGCGCAAAACGGCGTCACGCATTAAGGCGCCGCGCGCAGTGCCGGCCATGAAAGTCGCCGTTCTCGGCGCCGGCGCCTGGGGCACCGCCCTCGCCGGCCATCTGGCCTTAAGGCACGACACGGTTTTGTGGGCGCGCGAGTCCGCGCTCATCGCCGAGCTTTCCGCTTCGCACGAAAACGCCCGCTATCTGGCGGGCGTTGCATTGCCGCCCGCGCTTCGCTACGAAGCGGACCTCGGCGCGGCGCTCGATCACGCGCTCGCCGACGATGCCCTGTGCGTCGTCGCGACGCCAGTTGCCGGTCTGCGCGGCCTGCTGCGTACGATGCGCGACGCGGGCAAGGTGCCCGCGCATATCGTCTGGGTGTGCAAGGGTTTCGAGGCTGACTCGCAGTTGCTGCCGCATCAGGCGGTCGCGGCCGAGTTGCCGCGGCATGCGAGCAACGGTGTGCTGTCCGGCCCGAGCTTCGCGCGCGAAGTCGGGCAGGGCCTGCCGGTCGCGCTGACGATCGCGAGTTCGTCGGCGGCCTGCCGCGAGCGCACGGTCGCCGCGTTCCATCACGGCGCGATGCGCATCTATACCGGCGACGACGTCGTCGGCGTCGAAGTGGGCGGCGCGGTGAAAAACGTGCTGGCCATCGCGACGGGCATCGCCGATGGCCTCGGTCTCGGTCTCAATGCACGCGCGGCTTTGGTCACGCGCGGGCTCGCCGAAATGTCGCGCCTCGGCGTGACGCTTGGCGGGCGGGCGGAAACGTTCACCGGCCTGACCGGCCTCGGTGATCTGATTCTGACCGCAACCGGGGATCTGTCGCGCAACCGCACGGTGGGTCTGCAGCTCGCCACGGGCCGCACGCTCGATGACATCCTCGGCGGTCTCGGTCACGTGGCCGAAGGCGTGCGCTGCGCGCAGGCGGTGCTCGCGATCGCGCGTGCCCATTCGATCGACATGCCGATTACGCAGGCGGTCTGCGCCGTGCTGTTCGACGGCGTGGCGCCGCGCGACGCGGTCAGCGCATTGCTGCGGCGCGATTCGAAGGCGGAATGAGCCGCGCCGAATGAGCAGGTGAAGCGGCCTTTTCTGCAAGCTCCGATCCAGCAAGCCCTTATCTATCAGCCGGTTAGCGCGAATCCGCGTTGAACGGCTGTCTCGCCTTGCTGTCCACCTCGTTATCGAGGCTCGGATCAGCGAGGTTCCCATGCCTACTTTCACTCTCAGTCACGGAAATTGCTCGCTCGAAGCGCGCGTGGTCGACATCACGACACTCGCGGTCGATGCAATCGTCAATGCCGCGAATACGTCGCTGCTGGGCGGAGGCGGCGTGGATGGCGCAATTCATCGCGCGGCCGGCAAGGAGTTACTGCGCGAATGCGAGACGCTCGGCGGCTGCGCGACCGGCGATGCAAAAATCACCGGCGGCTACCGCCTGCCGGCGAAGCATGTGATTCATGCGGTCGGCCCGGTGTGGCGCGGCGGCACGCATGGCGAGGCCGATCTGCTGGCGTCGTGCTATCAGCGCTCGCTCGAAGTGGCGCGCGACGCGCAGTGCACGAGCA
Source organism: Paraburkholderia sp. (assembly GCF_047605525.1). Taxonomy (GTDB): domain Bacteria; phylum Pseudomonadota; class Gammaproteobacteria; order Burkholderiales; family Burkholderiaceae; genus Paraburkholderia. Next base: position 14,014 of record NZ_JASGFN010000023.1, read on the forward strand.
TCGCGTTTCCGGCGATAAGCTGCGGCATCTATCGGTTCCCCGCCGACGATGCGGTATACATCGCGGTCGCAACCGTGCTCGACACACTGCCGCGCACACCACGTATGAAACACGTCACGTTCGCCTGTTTCGACGACGCGATGTTCGCGCGCTACGAGGCCGAACTCGAACGCGTTCAGTTGCCGCCATCGAAGCCGGCCTGACGCCACGCCTCGAACACCACGATCGCCACCGTGTTCGACAGATTCAGGCTGCGATTGCCGGGGCGCATCGGCAGACGCACGCGCTGTTCGTTCGCAAACCGCTCGAGCACCGCGTCGGGCAGGCCGCGCGTTTCGGCGCCGAACACGAACCAGTCGCCGGGCTGGAATGCATGGTCGTGAAAACGGCCCGAGCCGCGTGTCGTGAATGCGAACATGCGCGCGGGGTCCGGCGCTTCTTTCGCGATGAACGCGGCCCAGTCGGCATGCACGTTCATTTCCGCGTACTCGTGATAGTCGAGGCCGGCGCGCCGCATTTTGGTGTCGTCGAGCGGAAAGCCGAGCGGCTCGATCAGATGGAGCCGCGCGCCGGTATTCGCGCACAGGCGAATCACATTGCCGGTGTTCGGCGGAATTTCCGGTTCTACGAGAACGACGTTGAACATAGTGAGACCACGTGGAGCTAGTTTTTCGGTGTGCGCAGCGCGACGAAGTTCGTGACCCGCAATGTGCCGGCCGTCTTCAGCGTATGCGCGAGCGCTTCGAGCGTCGCGCCGCTCGTCATCACATCGTCGACGATGCCGACGTGCAGGCCACGCACCGCATGCGCGACGCGAAACGCGCGGCCGACGTTCAGCCGGCGAGCTTCGAGATCGAGCCGCGACTGCGGCGCGGTGTCGCGCGTGCGTTCGAGCAGCGTAGCGTCGCTGCGCACGCCGAGCGCGCGGGCGAGCGGTCTGGCGATCTGCCAGGCCTGGTTGTAGCCGCGCCCGGCAAGACGGCGAGCCGCGAGCGGCACCGGCGCGATCACGTCGGGCCGCTCGGTTTCGTCGTGCCAGACATCCTGCGCGAGTCGCGCGAGACGTTGCGCGAAGTCGCGTGCGAGCATCAGCCGCGCGCGGAACTTGAGGCCGACGGCGAGCGTGTCGAGCGGCGCGCGATAGTCGGCGAGCGCGAAGCTCGCGTCGAACGGCGGCGGCCTGGCTACGCAATCCGCGCAACGATACCGCGCACGAGCGGTCCAGCGCGAAGCGGGCAGCGGCACCGCGCAGACGGTGCAGCGCAGGCGGCTCTCGTTCCAGTAGGCTTCGTCGCAGCCGCCGCACAACGTCGTATGCGACAAATTGCCGCATAACGCGCAAAGGTTCGGCAGCACGGCGTCGAGCGCGCGCGGCCACGCCGAATTCAGACCGCGCGCAAGACGCGCGACATGATGGCGACAGGACGAAGAAATTGACTGGGATCGCACGAGTGGGTGCCGAAGACGGCCGTTCACGCTGAATGCAGGGAAGCGAACGAGTATACTTCGAGCTCTACGCCAGCACGACACTCATGTCCCTCACACCCGCTCAATCTGGCCGTCCGGCCTATGATTCACGGCGCCTCAGGCGTATTTTCGACCGCCGCGCGGCCGTCTTCGACGAGGTTGCGTTCCTGCCGCGCGAGATCGCGCAGCGCATGCGCGAGCGTCTCGATTACATCAAGGTGGCGCCCGCGAGCGTGCTCGACGCCGGCTGCGGCGCGGGCGAAGACATCCCCGCATTGCGCGAACGTTTCCCCGAAGCGCCGGTGTTCGGCTCCGATCTGTCGCACGGCATGCTCAGGCGCGCGCTTCGTCACGATGCCGGCGACACCAGTTGGCGGCGCTTTCTGCCCGCCTCGCTCGGCAAGGCGCTCGGCGCGCGCGGCCCGCGCTTCGCGCAGGCCGATTTCTCGGCGCTGCCCTTCGCGGCTGGCGCATTCGAATTCATCTGGTCCAATCTCGCGCTGCACTGGCACTCGCGGCCCGATCTCGTCTTTCCCGAATGGCAGCGCGTGCTGAAGGTGAATGGCCTCCTGATGTTCAGCACGCTCGGCCCCGACACGCTCAAGGAGTTGCGCGGCGCATATGCCGAGATCGAGGCGGCGCACGGCGTCGCGTCGCGCAAGCATGTGATCGACTTCGTCGATATGCACGATCTCGGCGACATGCTCGTCGAAGCCGGCTTCGAGATTCCGGTGATGGACCAGGAAACCCTCACGATCACCTATAAGTCGCCCGAGTCGCTGCTCGCGGACGTGCGCCGCTGGGGCGCGTATCCGTTCGAGCGCGAGGCAGCGCGGAGCGCGCTCGCGCGCAGGCTGCACAGGGCTCTGCTCGCCGCGCTCGAGGCGCGGCGGCGCGCCGACGGCACGATCGCGCTGACCTTCGAAGTGATCTACGGGCACGCATGGAAGGCGGTGCCGCGCACCACGGCCGAGGGGCATGGGATCGTGCGGATAGAGGACATCGGCCGCGGGCCGGCGACGCGTCGTTAGCAGTCTGGCGGGTGTCGCCGACTCATCGGCGGGCTGTGATGGGGCTGTTGAACGAGCGGTAAAGAGGACATCCGTTATGCCTGGGATTTGCCCTCTGAAAGTGCTGCAAAACGTCGGGCAAAATGGCGCTAAGGCTTGTCGCGCCTGGCTTGTGGGCCAATCGGGGCTTGCTTGTCGAGGCTATGGATCGCGCCTATAATGCGTCAGTTTGTCGCCCGGAGTTCCCACATTTGGGGCGGCAGGCCCAGCACGCAGGGCTGCAACATGAGGTGACGCGGTAAGGGTTGGCGCGGTCGCGGGCAGTGGCGAAGTGGTGGCAAAAGCAGGTGGCGAAAATGGCGGCCGCGAGATGCATCCGGAAGTAGAAGAAGGCAGACCGGACGCGGCGATTCGCAGGAGGCAGCGATGGGCGCATCAGATCATCTGCTGGCGGATTCAGAACCCGTCCTCAAGGACTGGACCATGAAACGCAACTGTTCGAGCTCGCCGCGGCAGTTCGTCTGTCTGTACGTGTCGCTTGCGTTATTCTCGTTGGCAATTGCTTTCATGCTGGTTCTGGTCGGCGCCTGGCTGGTGTTGCCATTCACCGGAATCGAGTTGCTGGCGGTAGGCATCGCGTTTGCAATATATGCGCGTCATGCTGTCGATTACGAGCGCATCCGGCTGTTTCCTAACCGGCTCGTGATCGAGCAGGTCAGCGCCGAGCAGATTACGCAGTTCGAATTCAATCCGCGCTGGGTGCGGATAGAGCCGGGCGCAACGCCGCGCGACCAGATCAAACTGGTCTCGCGTGGCCAGACGATCATGATCGGGCAACATCTCGCGCAGAATCGGCGCGCGCAGTTCGCAGGGGAGCTGCGTATGTGGCTGGCACGTTGTTGATGTAGTGCCGGGCACGCGGCGTTCAAGGGGGCGCGCGACACGTTGCCAGCGGGGTCGAGGGGTTTGAATGGAAAATTTGGGTAAGGAAGCTATGAAAACAATCAAGCGAGCGCTCACGAGCGTGCTGGCGATGAGCGGACTGCTTTTCGCCGGTGCCGCCCTGGCAGTGGGCGATGCTCCCGGCGGCCCTGCCGTCAATGCGATCAATCTCCAGCCGCCTGCAACGAGAATCGCTGAGGAGCTGTTCAGCCTCCACATGTTCATGCTGGCTCTTTGCACCGTGATCTTCGTCGGTGTATTCGGAGTGATGTTCTATTCGATCTTTGCTCACCGCAAATCGAAGGGCCACAAGGCAGCCAATTTCCACGAAAGCACCACCGTCGAAATCATCTGGACGATCGTGCCGTTCATCATCGTCGTGCTGATGGCGCTGCCCGCCACCAAGGCCGTCGTCGCGATGAAGGATACGTCGAACGCCGACCTCACGATCAAGGTGACCGGCTATCAGTGGAAGTGGGGCTACGACTACGTGAAGGGGCCGGGCGAGGGCATCAACTTCCTGTCCACGCTGGCTACCCCGCGTGCGCAGACCGAAGGCCGCGAGCCGATCTCCACGCTCTATCTGCAGGAAGTCGACAACCCGCTCGTGGTGCCGGTCGACAAGAAAATCCGCATCATCACCACCGCGAACGACGTGGTTCACTCTTGGTACGTACCGGCCTTCGGCGTGAAGCAGGATGCGATCCCCGGCTTCGTGCGCGACACGTGGTTCAAGGCTAACCGTACCGGCACGTTCCGCGGCTTCTGTACCGAACTGTGCGGCAAGGAACACGCGTTCATGCCGGTCGTCGTCGAAGTGCTGTCCGCCGACGACTACGCGAAGTGGGTCGACGACCAGAAGAAGAAAATGGCCGCCGGCCAGGACGATCCGAACAAGACCTACACGATGGCCGAGCTGATGGAGCGCGGCGGCAAGGTGTACGCGGCCAACTGCGCGGTCTGCCACCAGCCGACCGGCAAGGGCGCGGGCGCATTCCCGGCGCTCGACGGCAGCAAGATCGCCAACGGCCCGCTCGCGCAACACGTGAGCCTCGTGCTGAAGGGCAAGAACGCGATGCCGTCGTGGGCGCCGACGCTGAACGACGTTGAAATCGCTTCGGTGATTACGTACGAACGTAACTCGTGGGGCAACCACACCGGCGACATCCTCCAGCCGCGGCAGGTCGCGGACGCGCGCAACGGCAAGCTGCCGGAAGGCGGCGACCATCTGGCCGACGCCGGTGCGGCAGCAAGCGGCGCCGCCGCTGCGGGCTCCGCTCCGGAAGCGGCGTCCGCGCCGGCGGCCTCGGGTAACGAAGCCGCGTCGGCCACGCTGCCGGCGAGCATCTACTTCGATACCGGCAAGAGCACGCTGCCGGCCGACGCGAAAGCGGTGGTCGATGCGGCCGCCGCCTACGCGAAGTCGCATCCGGATGCGAAATTCACGCTGTCGGGCTTCACCGACGCCACCGGTTCGGCCGATCTCAACGCGAAGCTCGCGAAGGATCGCGCGGAAGCCGTGCGCGACGCACTGAAAGCAGCCGGCGTTGCCGAAGACCATATTATTTTGAAGAAGCCGGAAACGATTACGGGCGGTACCGACGCAAAAGAGGCCCGGCGTGTTCAGATCAGCCCGGCGGCCTGACGTGTTCATGGTCAGCACCGCAGAATTCGCTTTAGGAGATTGTCATGTCTAGCATCGGACACGATGTAGTCGCGGGCCACGAGCACGTGCACGGCGACCATGCCCACGAAACGCCGCACGGCTGGCGTCGCTGGCTGTTCGCAACCAACCACAAGGACATCGGTACGCTGTACCTGATCTTCTCGTTCACCATGTTCCTGTCCGGGGGCGTGATGGCGTTGATGATCCGCGCCGAGCTGTTCGAGCCGGGTCTGCAGATCATGCGTCCCGAGTTCTTCAACCAGTTGACCACCATGCACGGACTGATCATGGTGTTCGGCGCGATCATGCCGGCGTTCGTCGGCTTCGCGAACTGGATGGTACCGCTGCAGATCGGCGCATCGGACATGGCTTTCGCGCGGATGAACAACTTCAGCTTCTGGCTGCTGCCGGTCGCCGCGGTGCTGCTGGTCGGCTCGTTCTTCGCGCCGGGCGGCGCGACCGCCGCGGGCTGGACGTTGTACGCGCCGCTTTCCACGCAGATGGGCCCGGGCATGGACTTCGCGATTTTCGCGGTCCACCTGATGGGGGCGTCGTCGATCATGGGCGGCATCAACATCGTCGTGACGATCCTGAACATGCGCGCCCCCGGCCTCACGCTGATGAAAATGCCGATGTTCGTATGGACCTGGCTGATCACCGCGTACCTGCTGATCGCGGTGATGCCGGTTCTCGCGGGCGCGATCACGATGCTGCTGTTCGATCGCCACTTCGGCACGTCGTTCTTCAACGCGGCGGGCGGCGGCGACCCGGTCATGTACCAGCACATCTTCTGGTTCTTCGGGCACCCCGAGGTGTACATCATGATTCTGCCGGCGTTCGGGATCGTGTCGCAGGTGATTCCGGCGTTCTCGCGCAAGCCGCTGTTCGGCTATAGCTCGATGGTGTACGCGACGGCGTCGATCGCGATCCTGTCGTTCATGGTCTGGGCGCACCACATGTTCGTGACCGGCATGCCGGTCACCGGCCAACTGTTCTTCATGTACGCGACGATGCTGATCGCGGTGCCGACCGGCGTGAAGGTGTTCAACTGGGTCGCGACGATGTGGCGTGGCTCGCTGTCCTTCGAAACGCCGATGCTGTTCGCGGTCGGCTTCCTGATCGTGTTCACGTTCGGTGGTCTGTCGGGTCTGATGCTCGCAATGGCGCCGCTCGACATCCAGTATCACGGCACCTATTTCGTGGTCGCGCACTTCCACTACGTGCTGGTGGCGGGTTCGCTGTTCGCGCTGTTCTCCGGGTGGTACTACTGGTCGCCGAAGTGGACCGGCTGGATGTACAACGAGACGCGCGGCAAGATCCACTTCTGGGCGTCGATGTTCTTCTTCAACCTCGCGTTCCTGCCGATGCACTTCGTCGGTCTCGCCGGCATGCCGCGTCGTTACGCGGACTACCCGGCGCAGTTCACCGACTGGAACCAGGTGATCTCGATCGGCGCATTCGGCTTCGGTCTGTCGCAGGTCTACTTCCTGTTTGCGGTTGCGTTGCCGGCTTACCGTGGTGGCGGCGAGCACGAGGAAGCGGGCGACAAGCCGTGGGACGGCGCAACGGGCCTCGAGTGGACCGTGCCGAGCCCGGCTCCGTTCCACACGTTCGAGCATCCACCGACCGTCGAGTGAGTCTCAGCTGGCGAAGTGCCGGGTTCCGGCGGCGCGACACGCTGCTGACGGAATCAGGCGCTTCGCGGGGTGGCCGCCAGGGTGGCGCCTCGCCAGTCAAGAACAGTATTCAGAAAGTCGAGCATGACGCGCAATCCACAGGAAAGACGTACGCCGGAGCAGATTCGCGCGGGCAACAGACGGATAGGTTTGGTGATGTTCGCGATTGCGGCGCTGTTTTTCGTGAGCATCGTGCTCAAGCAGTGCTGGTTTAGCTAACACGCAGCCGTTGAAGTCCGTTCGCAGGTTTGTTGAGGATTCAGATGTCGACGCAACCGCCGGCTCAGGCCGACCGCTCTTTCAACCGTTCGATGCTGATCAAGCTGTGCGTCGTCGCCTTGATGATGTTCGGCTTCGGCTTCGCGCTGGTGCCGATGTATCGCGCGATCTGCCAGATCACCGGCATCAACAACCTCGTGCAGCGCGATACGACCGCGCGCGAGGCGAAGAACACGCAGGTCGACATGAGCCGCACGATTTCGATCGAATTCGATGCGAACGCGCGCGGCCCGCTTGATTTCAAGCCGGAGCAGCGTAGTCTCGACGTGCATCCGGGCGAAGTGACGACGGTGATGTACGACGTCAGCAACGAACAGCCGCGCACGATTCGCGCGCAGGCGATTCCGAGCTACGCGCCGAAGCAGGCGACCGAGTACTTCAGGAAGATCGAGTGTTTCTGCTTTACGCAGCAGACGCTGACCGCGAATCAGACCAGGCGGATGCCGGTAGTGTTCGTGGTCGACCCGAAGTTGCCGAAGGATGTGAAAACGATCACGTTGTCGTACACGTTCTTCGAATTGGACACGCCGCCGGCGGCGAGCGCGGACGAAGCGGTGCCCCGGGCACAGGCGACACGCAGTTAAGGCGGCCGGAGCCGCGGACGAAGGAAGACGACGAAGGAAATGGGCGAGATGATCGATAACGGCGGCGAGAACGGCGGCAGCCCGCGCAAGAGCAGTTTCGGTCAGTCGATGCGCGCGGTGTTCTGGTCGTTTTTCGGCGTGCGCAGGCGCCGCGATCTGGAAGCCGACGCCACGCAGCTCAACCCGCTGCATGTGATCGCGGCGGCGTTGATCGGCGCGGCGATTTTTATCGCGGTGCTGATTTTGGTCGTGCGCGCGGTGGTCGGTTGAGACGTTCTTCAGTGCGTGGGTCGTGCGGGAGTGGGGCCAGCGGGGCGGTATCGGGCGTGGCGGCTGCGCCTGCGAATTAGAAGAGTGAAGCGGTGCGGTATCGACGCGCCGCCGAAGATACAGCCGGAGATTCCGGAACAACTGGACTGAAGTGGAGAATCAAGAATGAGCGGTCAAAACGAGAGCCCGTACTATTTCGTACCACATCCGTCGCGGCACCCGATCAGCGCCGCTACCGGGTTGCTGGTCATGCTCGGATCGCTTGCGGCCTGGATCAACGATCACACCTGGGCGCCGCTCGGCGTGCTCGTCGGTTTGCTGTGGCTGCTCTTTACGCTGTGGCACTGGTTCGGCGACGCGATCGCCGAGTCGGAAGGCGGCATGTACGGAAAGAACGTCGACCGCTCGTACCGCTGGAGCATGAGCTGGTTCATCTTCTCCGAAGTGATGTTCTTCGGCGCATTTTTCGGCGCGCTTTTTTATGCCCGCGAAATCGCGATGCATCAGCTCGGCAGCCTCGACTACAAGCTGATCTGGCCGGATTTCTCGGCGGTGTGGCCGAACAACGGTCCGGCTGACCTCGTGTCGACCTACAAGTCGATGCAGCCGTGGCCGGTGCCGACCATCAACACGGCGCTGCTGCTGTCGTCGGGCGCGACGCTGACGGTTTCGCACCACGCGCTGCGCGACAACCATCGCAGGAAGGCGATCGCGTGGCTCGCCGCGACGCTCGTGCTGGGCGTATGCTTCCTGTTCCTGCAGGGCTTCGAATATTTCCACGCGTATAACGAGCTGAATCTGACGCTCGCGTCGGGGATCTACGGTTCGACGTTCTTCCTGCTGACGGGCTTCCACGGCTTCCACGTGTTCCTCGGCGGTACGATGCTCGCGGTGGTGCTGGTGCGGCTGATCCGCGGTCACTTCACGGCGGAACATCACTTCGCGTTCGAAGGCGCGGCCTGGTACTGGCACTTCGTCGACGTCGTGTGGCTCGGGCTGTACGTCGTCGTGTACTGGCTGTAACGCAGTCAGACCCGCGCGCGCCGCTTTGCCGGGCGCGCACGAGCAATATACAGAGAGATTGATGCATCGCCGCCCTCGACCTGTCGGGGCGGCGTTTTGTTTGGTGGCATGGGAATTTTGCCACTGAGGTTCGGGCAGTGGGGCGCGGATCCCGACGGTCCACGGCCGATGCCGAACAGGGCGCGGCACCCTGGTGTCAACGAGCGCGACATTCAATACCTGAGCTGAACTTCAACGCCCGTATGGAATCCCGGTCGACTGAATCCAGCCCATCCAGTGCGCGAACAGGATGAACAGGAACAGCGAGATCGACAGGCCGACCCGCGTGGCGAGCGACCAGACCATCCGCTTGGTTTTGCCTCTGTCGTGCATCATGAAATACAGCGCCGACACCATGCTGGCGATGATCAGGGCAAACGCAATGGGAACGATAATGTGCATGGAACCAACTGAGACCGGAAAGCGCAGTGGCAAGACGTTTATTATCGCACCGCGTGCGGGCGTCCGCCGCAGGTTCCCGGCGATCCTGAGCGCGGTGCCGGAGCATATGCAATGAAGTTTCGCCTGATTCCCGCGCTGCTGATTCTGCTCGTAGTCGTCGTGACGGTGCGGCTCGGTTTCTGGCAGCGAGATCGCGCGCATCAGAAGGAAGCGCTCGAGGCGCGGATCACGCAGTTCGAAAACGCGCCCGCGTTGCCGGTGAGCGCGGCGCCGGTTGCGCTGAAGGACATCGAGTTCCATCGCGTGAAGGCGCGCGGCAGTTTTGTCGCGGACAAGGTCGTATACCTCGATAATCGGCCGTATAACGACCAGCCCGGCTTTTACGTCGTGATGCCTTTTAAACTGACCGACGGCGGTTATGTGCTGGTCAATCGCGGCTGGCTGCCGCGCAATATGGTCAATCGCGAGACCATCGCGCCGTACACGACGCCGCCCGGCGAGGTCGAGATCGAAGGGATTGCGCGGGCCGACGCGTCACGCGCCTTCGAGCTGGGACAGGACGATTCGGCCGCGCATCATCTGATCCGTCAGAATCTCGATGTCGCCGCCTACGCTTCGGAAACCGGGCTGCCGCTGCAATCGTTCGTGATCCAGCAGACGGACAACACCGGCGACGGACTGGTGCGCGACTGGCCCGCGCCGACCACCGGCGTCGAGCGCAATTACGGCTATATGTTCCAGTGGTGGGGCATGGCGGCCGCGGCGCTCGGCTTCGGTCTGTACGCGGCGCGGCGCGCGGGCAGAAAAGAACACGCGCGGGGCGCGTGATGTGGTGCGCGGGCGTGCGCCGAAACGTGCTCAATCATTGAAAGAGGTTTTGTAGTGTCGACTCAAACTCCCCGTTCGCCGCAAGCCGGCAAACCCGTCGCGGCGAAAGCGATCCCCGGCCAGCCGAACGGCTCGGGCTCGTGGCAGCGCGGCCGCTGGATCCTGCTGCTGCTCGCGGTGATCTGCGCGGCGCCGATCGCCATCTCGTACTTCATGTACTACGTGGTCAGGCCGACCGGCGGCACCACGAACTACGGCGCGCTCATCGAGCCGCAGCGCCCGATTCCCGACTCGTTCGTCGTCACCGGCGAGGACGGCAAGCCGCTCGAGCTCGCGTCACTGCGCGGCCGCTGGCTGATGATCTCGGTCGACAGCAGCGCCTGCGACAAGGCCTGCGCGACGAAGCTGTACTTCATGCGACAAATCCGCGCAGCCCAGGGGCCGGAGCGCGAGCGCGTCGTCGAAGTGTGGCTGCGTACCGACGCCGGCAACGTCGCCGACGTGATACAACACGCGTACCCCGACACCGACATGCTGATCGCCGACCCGGCCCAGGTGGCCGCATGGCTGCCCGCCGATACCGGCACCCGGATCACCGACCACATCTTCCTCGTCGATCCGAACGGCAATCTGATGATGCGTTTTCCGAAAGACGCGAATCCGAGCAAGATCAAGGGCGACTTGACCAAGCTGCTGAAGTGGTCGCGTATCGGCTGATGCCGCAAACAGGTAAAAGAAGATGTTCGTATTGCAACTGGCCCTGATCGGTTTGTGTATCGCGTTGTTGCCGCTGTCCTACGTGTGGGTCAAGGCCGACGACGACAAATTCCGCAAGCTGGTCTGGCTCACCACCTTCCTCACACTCGATCTCGTGATGTTCGGCGGCTTCACGCGCCTCACCGATTCCGGCCTCGGCTGCCCGGACTGGCCGGGCTGCTACGGCACGTCGTCGCCGTTCATCGCACATGCGGCGATTTCCGCCGCCTATCGGGCGATGCCGACCGGCCCCGTCAGCATGACGAAGGCGTGGATCGAAATGATCCACCGTTATTTCGCGATGGCGATCGGCGTGCTGATCATCGCGCAGACGATCATCGCGTGGACCGCGCGCATCAAACGCCGTCCGCTGCACGTGTCGCCGTGGTGGCCGACCTCGCTGCTGCTGCTGATCGTCGTGCAGGGCGCGTTCGGCGCGTGGACGGTGACGATGAAGTTGCAGCCGGTCATCGTGACGACGCACCTGCTGCTCGGTCTCGCGCTGCTCGGCACGCTCGGCTGGCTGGCCGCGCGACTGACGCCGCTGCCCGCCTATGAACCCGAAGCCGCGCGCTGGCGCGCCGCGGCGCTCGCGGGCCTCGCGCTGCTGGTGTTCCAGATCGCGCTGGGCGGCTGGGTCAGCACGAACTACGCGGTGCTCGCCTGTACCGACTTCCCAACCTGCAACGGCCAATGGATTCCGCCGATGGACTTCGCGCACGGCTTTCACCTGTGGCGCGCGCTCGGCATGACCGGCGACGGCGACGTGATCACCCAGGATGCGCTGGTCGCGATTCACTGGACCCATCGCACGTTCGCGTTCGTCGTGATCGCCTATCTGGTGTGGTTCGCACTGAAGCTGCGCCGCTTCGAGTCGCTGCGGCGCCCCGCGAACGGCGTGCTGCTGGTGGTGCTGATCCAGTTCATCACCGGCCTGTCGAACATCGTGTTGCAATGGCCGTTGCCGATCGCGGTCGCCCATAACGGCGGGGCCGCGATCCTGCTGCTGCTGCTCGTTATGTTAAACTTTCGGATCGCTTATAGCCGTCCCGGCCGCGCCATGCTCCCCGTGCGCGATGCCGCGCCAGCGTGACTCACATGGACAGCACAACACTCTCCCAAACGCCCGGCAACCGGGTCTCCCAATACCTCGCCCTGACGAAGCCGCGTGTCACGCAGCTCGCGGTGTTCTGCGCGGTTATCGGCATGTTCCTGTCGACGCCCGGCATGGTGCCGTGGACCGTCCTGATCGGCGGCACCATCGGCATCTGGCTGCTGGCCGGCGCCGCGTTCGCGATCAATTGCCTCGTCGAACAGCAGATCGACGCGAAGATGCGCCGCACCTCGTGGCGTCCGTCCGCGCGCGGCGAAATCACCACCGTGCAGATCCTGCTGTTCTCGGCCGTGCTCGGCGGCCTCGGCATGTGGACGCTCTACACGTTCGCCAATCCGCTGACCATGTGGCTTACGCTCGCTACCTTCGTCGGTTATGCGGTCATCTATACGCTGCTGCTGAAGCCGGCCACGCCGCAGAACATCGTGATCGGCGGCGCGTCGGGCGCGATGCCGCCGGCGCTCGGCTGGGCCGCGGTCACCGGTCATGTGCCCGGCGACGCATGGATTCTCGTGCTGATCATCTTCGTGTGGACGCCGCCGCATTTCTGGGCGCTCGCGCTGTATCGCCGCAAGGACTACGAAAACGCCGGCCTGCCCATGCTGCCGAACACGCACGGCGAGAAATTCACGCGCCTGCATATCCTGCTCTACACGGTCATCCTCTTTGCCGTTTCGCTGATGCCGTTCGTCTCCGGCATGAGCGGCGTCGTGTATCTCGGCGCGGCGGTGCTGCTCGGCGCCGTATTTCTCGCGTATGCGTGGAAGATCTACCGGGAATATTCGGACGATCTCGCGCGCCGAACCTTCCGTTACTCGATCGTCTATCTGTCGCTGCTGTTCGCCGCGCTGCTGATCGACCACTACGCGCGCGTCGTGATCGGCGCGTAATACCATGCTCAAGAACCGCTTTGCGCGCGTCGCGCGCGCCGCCGTGATCGCTTGCGCGCTCGGCGGCGCGTTGGGCGCCACGCTCATCACGGCGGGCTGCGGCAAGCAGCCGCCGGCTTTCACGAATCTCGACATCACCGGCAACACCCAGTTCGCGAGCGATTTCTCGCTGCCTGACACGTCGGGCAAGATCCGCACGCTCGCCGATTACAAGGGCAAGGTGGTGGTGCTGTTCTTCGGTTATACGCATTGCCCGGACGTTTGCCCGACGACGATGGCCGAACTGTCGCAGGCGTTGCAGCAGTTGGGTCCGGAAGACGCGAAGCGCGTGCAGGTGCTGTTCGTCACCGTCGACCCCGAGCGTGATACGCCGCAGTTGCTCGCGCAATACGTGCCGGCGTTCAATCCGAGCTTCGTCGGCCTGCGTCCGGCGAACGACGAGCAGCTCGCGAAGGTCGCGAAGGATTTCCGCGTTTACTACGCGAAGGTGCCGGGCAAGACACCCGACAGCTACACGATGGATCACACGGCTGCGAGCTATGTGTTCGACACGGATGGCAAGCTGCGTCTGTTCGCGCGCGACGGCCAGGGCGCGACGCCGTGGGTGCATGACATCAAGCTGCTGCTCGATTGAGATCGAAGTCACCGCGGCTGCTTTTTTCGTCGATATCCTCTTCGTCCCCGATGCTCAATCAAGCCGGGACCGGCAGATTCAGCCCCGGCGCGAGACGCGTCGCCTTGAACTCCGTGACCTCGTAGCGCGCGAGCTTCTGCTCGGCGAACGGGTCGCTCGCGAGAATCCGATCCAGCTTGTCGCGCTCGATGCGCACCGCGAGGATGATGCCGCCGTCGCGCGGCACCTTCGGGCCGGCCGCGACGAAGATGCCCGCGTCGAACTGCTTCGCGAGAAACGCGCGATGCGCTTCGAGCACGTCGTCGATCCGGTCCAGCGGCGCGGTGTAGATAAGGTTGATCACGTACATGGTCGTTCTCACAGGCAATTGAATGAGGCCGCTTGCGGCCACGGCCTTGAATTATCGGGCAGACGCGGATTTACCGCGCGCCACCGACATACCCGGGCGCGCACCGGCGGCCGGCGATCACAACGTCCCGCATAACCATATGCGACCAGGGTATTTCCCAACTTGCCGGCCATATGAAAGAATTCCGCGTTTGGCCGGCGGCGCGCCTGTATGAACGAGCGCGCCGCTCGTTTTCATCGGGACCCATCGACACACAGTCGATCAGTAACAGCGAGAATCACATGCAGCGCAGAAACCTCCTCAAAGCCCTCACCGCGGTCGTCGCCGGCGCGGCGATCCTGACCAGCTTCGGCGCCCACGCGGACGACAAGGTCATCAAGGTCGGCACGATCGGCGGCCCGGACGCGCAGATCTGGGAAGTCGTCACCAAAGTGGCGAAGCGTGAAGGCCTGAACGTGAAGGTCGTCGAATTCAACGACTACATCCAGCCGAACGCCGCGCTCGACGCGGGCGACCTCGATGCGAACAGCTTCCAGCACCAGCCGTACCTCGACAGCCAGATCAAGCAGCGCGGCTACAAGCTCGTCAACGCGGGTCTCACGTACATCTCGCCGCTCGGCGCGTACTCGAAGAAGCTGAAGTCGCTGAAGGACCTGCCGCAGGGCGCGAAGGTCGCGGTGCCGAACGATCCGTCGAACGAAAACCGCGCGCTGCTGTTGCTGCAGGCGCAAGGGCTGATCAAGCTGAAGGAAGGCGCGGGCACGGGCGGCAACAACGCGACGCCGCTCGACATCGCCGAAAATCCGAAGAAGATCAGGTTCGTCGAACTCGACGCCGCGCAACTGCCGCGTTCGCTGGCCGACGTCGACGCCGCCGTGATCAACACGAACTTTGCACTGGCCGCCGGCCTGCAGCCGACCAGAGACGCAATTGCGCTCGAAGACATCCACAGCCCGTACGCGAATCTGATCGCGGTGCGCGCCAAGGACAAGGATCAGCCGTGGGTCAGGAAGCTGGTCGCGGCTTATCAGTCAGAAGAGGTGCGTCAGTTCATCAGGACGCAGTTCAAGGGTTCGATGGTGCCGTCGTTCTAAGCGACACTTTTCAGCGCCATCGCATCACATGGAGAAAGGCACGCGCCGCACAGGCGCGTGCCTTTTTTCATAGCTCCAGCTCCCACCTTTCGATCGTCAGATCCCGGCCGAACCGGTGCTCCGCCGCCGCGCCGGCCAGCCTGAACCCGGCGCGCTCGCAGAGTCGCCGCGGTTCCATGAACGTGCTCGCGGTTCTCATCGTGAGCTTCGTGTAACCCGCGCGCCGCGCGAAGCGCACGCATTCGTCGAGCAACTGCATGCCGATGCCGAGCCGCCGCGCGTGCGGCTCGACCCACAGCAAACACACGGCGGCCACCGTCGTCGATACGCCGACGATGCACACCGAGCCGACCACGAGACCTGCCTGCTCGGCGATCCAGCATTGCTCGCGCAGCGGATCGTTGCGCTGCGCGTAATCGGCGACGATGCGCGCGAGCAATCCCTCGAACGTCTGATCCCAGCCGTATTGCGTGGCGAACCATTGCGCCTGCCGGTGCACGAGCCAGCCGCATTCGCCGCTGCGCGGCTGCCGCAGCAGCACGGGTTCGGGTTTGGGTTGGTCGCCGAGCAGCCGCTCGATCAGCTTCATCGCAGCGATCAGTTGCTCCTGGGAGGGCGCGCTGAGCTTGTCGAGCAGATCCAGTGCCTCCTGCACGGCGGCGTCTTCGAGCGGCGCGTAGGTCGCGTGGCCGTGCCCGGTGAGTGCGATCAGCGACTGGCGCGCGTCCATGTCGGACGGGCGGCGCGTGATCAGGTTGCGCCGTTCGAAACTGGTCAGCAGGCGGCTCAGATAGCCGCTGTCGAGACCGAGCGCGCGGCCCAGCACCGATGCGGTTTGCGCGTGCCCGCGAGAAAGCTCGTGCAGCACGCGCACTTCCGTCAGCGAGAACTCGCTTCTGGCCAGATGCTCATGGAGCGCGCCGATGCATCGGGTGTAGAAGCGGTTGAAATGGCGGACGGCCTGAGCGCGCCGCAGCGCCTCGGAATCTGTCAAGTGCGGCTCCCCGGAGGACTTTCTTGTGAGTTGGTATCCGTCACTATATTGGAATTGCAACGCCGGTGAGCGACGCTGTCCCCAAAAGCCGCTCCCGAAAGTGGGCTCAAACTGGTATTAAACAGGTGCTGAGCCAGGCGGCTTTCGTTGACTCATCGAAGCCAAAAAGCCCGCGCTGGTATCGTCCGATGGCTTGGATACGGGTAAATCCCGATCCGCAATTGCGCGTTGCAGGCGCCTTCCAACCCGCCTGCGAGCCTTATTCGGCAAGGCTTTGAGCGCTCCGATACCAGCGTGGAACCAGTCGATTGACTGGTATTATGTTGGTTATATAATGGGCTCTCAATTTTCCCGGCCGCATTGCTCGCGGCGTCCGTCGGAGCCCCATGGAAACTCGCTGGTCCGCATTGATGCCTGACGTGCGCAACGTCACGCCGCTCTACCTGCAACTCGCGCGCAACCTTGCGACGGCGATCCATTGCGGCGTCTGGTCGGCCGGCGAGGCGCTGCCGTCGGAGCGCACGCTGTCCGACGCGATCGGCGTGTCGCGCATCACCGCGAGGAAGGCGATAGAGCTGCTGGTCGAGCAGGGTCTGATCCGCCGTGCGCGCGGCGCGGGCAGTTTCATTACGCCGCGCGTCGAGGATCCGCTGTCGCGCCTCACCGGCTTCACGAAGAAGATGCAGCAGCGCGGCTTCCGCCCGGACTCGGTATGGCTCGAGCGCGATGTTCGCGCCGCCAATCGCGACGAACTGCTCAACCTCGGCCTGTCGCCGGGCGCGGCGGTCGCGAGCCTGCGGCGGCTGCGGCGCGCGGACGGCATCGTGATGGCGGTCGAGCATTCGGCGCTGCCGGTCGCGATCGTGCCCGATCCGCTCGCAATCGGCGACTCGCTCTACAGCTACCTCGAGCAACGCGGCGCGGCGGTCGTGCGCGCGCTGCAGCACTTCCGCGCGGTCAACGCGTCGAGCGAAGTCGCCGCGCTGATGGACATCGAACCGCGCACGGCGCTGCTCGTCATTACCCGTATCGGCTACAGCGCGGACCAGCGCGCGATCGAGCTGACCGACACCTATTGCCGCGACGACTACTACGACTTCGTCGCCGAACTGCGCACCTGAATGCGCGACTGACCAGCGCGGCCGAGAGGGACCGCGAGCCCGGCGGCCGCAACTTTGCCGCATACGTATCACGCACCAGAGAGACTCATGCTGACCGGAAACATACTCACCACCCACGGGTGGATCCACGGCACGCTCGAATACGAAAACGGCCGCATCACGGCGCTGACCGGTGAACCCGTCGATCCGTCGACGAACGACGCGCCGTACATCCTGCCCGGCTTCATCGATCTGCACGTGCATGGCGGCGGCGGTGCCGACGTGATGGAAGCCGGCGACGCGATCGAGACGATCACGCGCACGCATGCGCGCTACGGCACGACGAGCCTGCTCGCGACGACGATGACCGCGCCGCGCGACGAGCTGATGAGCGTGGTGGCCGGGCTCGGCGACGTCGCGCGGGTGCGCACGCCGGGCTGCGCGCGCGTGCTCGGCGTGCATCTGGAAGGCCCGTATATCAACCCCGGCAAGCTCGGCGCGCAGCCGGACGCGGCGGTTTCGGCGGTGATGGACGAGGTGCTCAAGTATCTGTCGATCGCGCCGATCCGCGTTGTCACGCTCGCGCCCGAAATCGCCGGCCATATGGAGATCATTTCCGAGATGGCGGCGCGCGGCGTGCGCGTGCAGCTCGGCCATTCGCTCGGCACCTACGACGACGCGGTGGCCGCGCTCAAGCACGGCGCGTGCGGTTTCACGCATCTGTTCAACGCGATGTCGCCGCTGCATCACCGCAATCCGGGGCTCGTCGGCGCGGCGCTCGCGCACGCCGAGTACGCCGAAATCATTCCCGACCTGCTGCACGTCCATCCGGGCGCGATCCGCACCGCGCTGCGCGCGATTCCGCGTCTGTACGTGGTGACGGACAGCACGTCGGCCACCGGCATGCCCGACGGCGAATACCGTCTCGGCAGCCAGCGCGTTACCAAGTGCCTCGGCGGCGTGCGCCTCGCCGATGGCACGCTCGCCGGCAGCACGCTGACGATGGATCAGGCGCTGCGCAATCTTGTTTCGATCGGCCTGCCGATCGCCGATATATCCAACCGTTTGTCGCGCTACGCCGCCGACTATCTCGGCATCGAAGACCGCGGCCGTATCGCGCGTGGCGCGTGGGCCGACGTGGTCGTGTTCGATCGCGAGCTGGCGTTGAGCGCAACTTACGTCGAAGGAGAAGCCATTGTCGAATATGCTTAAGGAAGCGCTCGCGTCCGCCGGAACGGTCGCCGCTCAGCTCTCCGATACCTCGCGCGTCGCGGCTCTCGCGGCGAAGCTCGCCGAACAGCCGCGCCATGTCGCGCTGACGGTCGCGCGCGGCAGCTCGGACCACGCCGCCAGTTACTTTGCGTCGCTGACGATGAGCCGCGTCGGCGTGCCGGTCGCGTCGCTGCCGATGTCGGTCGCGACGCTGCAGCAGGCGCCGCTGCGGGTGCGCGATCAGCTCGCGCTGGCGTTCTCGCAATCGGGCAAGAGCCCCGATCTCGTCGGCACGATGACCGCGTTGCGCGCCGCCGGCGCGCTGACCGTCGCCGCGGTCAATGCGCCGTCTTCGCCGCTCGCCGACGCGTGCGAGTGGCATCTGCCGCTCGTCGCCGGTCCCGAGCTGAGCGTCGCGGCGACCAAGAGCTATATCGCGATGCTGTCGATCTCCGCGCAACTGGTCGCGCATTGGCAGAACGACGCCGAGCTGCTCGGCGCGCTCGCCACGCTGCCCGATGCACTGGAACGCGCGGGCCGGCTCGACTGGTCGATGGCCGTGGACGAACTGCGCGGCATCGGGCGGATGATCGTGATCGGCCGCGGTCTCGGCTTGGCGATCGCGCAGGAAGCCGCGCTGAAGCTGAAGGAAACCTCCGGCATCCAGGCCGAAGCGTTTTCGAGCGCGGAAGTGCGTCATGGCCCGATGGAGCTGATCGACCGTGACTATCCGCTGCTCGTGTTCGCGCCGCGCGGACCGGAGCAGGCGGGGCTGCTGCAACTCGCGCACGACATGCGCGAGCGCGGCGCGCGCGTGCTGCTCGCCGCGCCGGACGACGTGCCGGAAGCGTCGCTGCCGCTCGCTTCAACCGCTCACGCGGCGCTCGATCCGATCGCCGCCATCCTGTCCTTTTACGTGATGGCCGCGGATCTTGCCGCCGCGCGCGGGCGCAATCCCGACGCGCCACGCCATCTCAACAAAGTCACCGAAACTCACTGACGAGAATGCAGATGCGACGTGTCGAGAAGTCCAGCCTGATGAGTCATTCCGAAGCTCACATTGTTTTGCTCGCCCCGCTGACCGGTCCGGTCGTGCCGCTCGAGAACGTGCCCGACCCGGTGTTTTCGGGCGGCATGTTCGGCGACGGCATCGGTATCGATCCGCTCGAGGGCCGGCTCGTGGCGCCGTGCGACGGTGTCGTCACGCATCTCGCGCGCACCGGTCATGCGCTCACGCTCGTCAATGACGAAGGCGTGGAGATTCTGCTGCATATCGGTATCGACACGGTCGAGCTGAACGGCAAGGGTTTCGCGCCGATGGTCGAGCAGGGCGCGCACGTGCGTGCGGGCGACGTACTGATCGAGTTCGATCAGGATCAGATCGCGCTGCATGCGCCGAGCCTCGTATCGGTGATCGCGATTGCCAATTCGGATGCGTTCGAGGTGGTCGAGCGCGCGCCGGCCGGTCAGGCGAAGGCCGGTGAAACGCCGCTGCTGGCGCTGCGCGCGCGGGCCGGTGCGAATACCGGCGCGGTGAGCCATGCGAGCGCCGTGCAGGACGAGGCACGCCGGCAGATCACGCTGACGCATGCGGGCGGGCTGCATGCGCGACCGGCGGCGCGGGCGCGTGAAGCGGCGCGCGGGTTCGATGCGCGCGTCGAAGTGCGTTACGAAGGGCGCAAGGCGGCGATCGAAAGCGTGGTCGGCTTGCTGGGCCTGGGGGCCGGTGAAGGCGCGACGGTCGAACTGCTCGGCGTCGGTCCGCAAGCGCAGGCCGCGGTCGATGCGATCGCTGATGAACTGACGCGCGAAGCGCATGGCGAAGTCGAACAGAAGCCGGCGCGGCAAGTGGCCACGCCGCAGACGCCCGTCGTTGCCGCGCGTCCGGCAAACGGCGAGCCGCTCGCGCCGAACACGCTCGCGGGCGTGTGCGCGGCGCCGGGCGTCGCGGTCGGCAAGCTGGTGCGCTGGGACGACGCGGACGTCGATCCGCCGGAACAGGCGAGCGGCACGTCGGCGGCGGAGAGCCGCCTGCTCGACAAGGCGATCGCGACCGTCGACGCCGACCTCGACACGATCGTGCGCGACGCGTCGCAACGCGGCGCGGTCGGCGAAGCGGGGATTTTCGCCGTGCATCGCGTGCTGCTCGAAGATCCGACGCTGCTCGACGCGGCACGCGATCTGATCAGCCTCGGCAAGAGCGCCGGCTTCGCATGGCGTGACGCGATCCGCGCGCAGATCGGGATCCTGAGCAACGTCGAAGATGCGTTGCTCGCGGAACGCGCGGCCGATCTGCGTGACATCGAAAAGCGCGTGCTGCGCGCGCTCGGCTATACGAGCGCGGCGGCGCGCACGCTGCCGGACGAAGCGGTGCTCGCGGCGGACGAATTCACGCCGTCGGATCTGTCGTCGCTCGATCGCACGCGGGTCACCGCGCTCGTGATGGCGCGCGGCGGCGCGACCTCGCACGCGGCGATTCTCGCGCGCCAGGCGGGCATTCCGGCGTTGGTCGCGGTCGGCGACGCATTGCATGCGATTCCCGACGGCACCGAGGTCGTGGTGGACGCCAGCACCGGCCGGCTCGAATTCGCGCCGACCGGGCTCGACGTCGAGCGCGCGCGCCGCGAGCGCAGCCGCCTCGCCGACGTGCGCGAAGCGAATCGCCGCACGTCGCAGCAGGCGGCGGCGACCTCCGATGGCCGCGCGATCGAAGTGGCCGCGAACATCGCCACGCTCGACGACGCGCAGGCCGCGGTCGACAACGGCGCCGACGCGGTCGGCCTGCTGCGCACCGAACTGCTGTTCATCCACCGGCCGGCCGCGCCGAACGCGGACGAGCATCGTCAGAGCTACCAGGCGATCGTCGACGCGTTGAGCGGACGCACCGCGATCATCCGCACGCTCGATGTCGGCGCGGACAAGGAAGTCGATTACCTGACGCTGCCGCCCGAGCCGAACCCCGCGCTCGGTTTGCGCGGCGTGCGCCTCGCGCAGGTGCGCCCGGACCTGCTCGACGATCAGTTGCGCGGTCTGCTCGCGGTGCGTCCGGTCGGCGCGGTGCGCATCCTGCTGCCGATGGTCACCGACGCGGGCGAACTCGTGCGCATCCGCAAGCGGATCGACGAACTCGCTCGGGAGTCGGGCCGCACCGAGCCGATCGAAGTGGGCGTGATGATCGAGGTGCCGTCGGCGGCGCTGCTCGCCGATCAGCTCGCGCAACACGCGGATTTCCTGTCGATCGGCACCAACGATCTGACGCAGTACACGCTCGCGATGGACCGTTGCCAGCCCGATCTGGCGGCTCAGGCGGACGGCCTGCATCCGGCGGTGCTGCGGCTGATCGCGGCTACCGTCGAAGGCGCGGCGAAGCACCGCAAATGGGTCGGCGTGTGCGGCGCGCTCGCCGGTGATCCGCTTGCGATGCCGCTGCTCGTCGGCCTCGGCGTGACCGAGCTGTCGGTGGATCCGGTGTCGGTGCCGGGCATCAAGGCGCGCGTGCGCACGCTCGACTATCAGTTGTGCCGCCAGCGCGCGCAGGATGCGCTCGCGCTCGATTCCGCGCAGGCGGTCAGGGCGGCGAGCCGCGAAACCTGGCCGCTCGACTGAACCCGCGCACCGCTCGTGTCTCGCCGCATGCCGGTTCATGCGCGAGCGGTGCGTTCCCCACATAGCTGCACAACTCAACCAGAACGTTCTCGACTACGAGACAAGGATTGGAGATACCGATGGATGGAAATCCGTTTCTGAAGATTCAGCGCCTGGGACGCGCGCTGATGCTGCCGATCGCGGTGCTGCCGGTCGCCGGCCTGCTGCTGCGCCTCGGCCAGCCCGACGTATTCAACATCAAGATGATCGCCGACGCGGGCGGCGCGATCTTCGACAACCTGCCGCTGCTGTTCGCGATCGGCGTGGCGGTCGGCTTCGCGAAGGACAACAACGGCGTCGCGGGCCTCGCGGGCGCGATCGGCTATCTGGTGCAGATCGCGGTGATGAAGGACATCAACGACAAGCTCAACATGGGCGTGCTGTCGGGGATCATCGCCGGTATCGTCGCGGGGCTGCTGTACAACCGCTACAAGGACATCAAGCTGCCCGATTACCTCGCGTTCTTCGGCGGCAAACGCTTCGTGCCGATTGTCACGGGGGTGGTCTGCGTGGTGCTCGGCATCATATTCGGCCACGTGTGGCAGCCGGTGCAGAACGCGATCGACGTCGCCGGCCACTGGCTCACCACGGCCGGCGCGCTCGGCGCATTCGTGTTCGGCGTGCTGAACCGGCTGCTGCTCGTCACGGGCCTGCATCACATCCTCAATTCGCTGACGTGGTTCGTGTTCGGTACGTTCACGCCGGCCGGCGGTGCGCCGGTCACCGGCGACCTGCATCGCTTCTTCGCCGGCGATCCGACCGCCGGCACCTTCATGACCGGCTTCTTCCCGGTGATGATGTTCGGCCTGCCGGCCGCGTGTCTCGCGATGTATCACGAGGCGCCGAAGGAGCGCCGCGCGATGGTGTTCGGCCTGCTGTTCTCGATGGCGCTGACGTCGTTCCTGACGGGCGTGACCGAGCCGATCGAATTCAGCTTCATGTTCCTCGCACCGGTGCTGTATGCGATCCATGCGCTGCTGACGGGGCTGTCGCTCGCGATCTGCTCGGCGCTCGGCATTCACCTCGGCTTCACGTTCTCGGCGGGCTTCATCGACTACGTGCTGAACTTCGGTCTGTCGACCAAGGGCTGGTGGGCGATTCCGCTCGGTATCGTCTATGCAGTCGTGTACTACGGTCTGTTCCGCTTCTTCATCCGCAAGTTCAACATGGCGACGCCGGGCCGTGAGCCCGCTGCCGCCGACGAGCAGACCGATTCGTTCGCCGAGGGCGGTTTCGTCGCACCGGCTGCCACCGCGGCGGTGCCGCGCGCGCAGCGCTATATCGCGGCGTTGGGCGGCGCGGCGAATCTGTCGGTGGTGGATGCGTGCACGACGCGTCTGCGTCTGTCGGTCGTGAATGCGGAGAAGGTGTCCGAGAGCGAGCTGAAATTGATCGGCGCGCGTGGCGTGCTCAAGCGCGGCGCAACCAGCGTGCAGGTGATCATCGGACCGGAGGCGGACATCATCGCCGATGAAATGCGTACGGTGATCGCGCAGGGAGGGGGCGAG
The DNA here is from genome assembly GCF_047605525.1 of Paraburkholderia sp. Classification (GTDB taxonomy): domain Bacteria; phylum Pseudomonadota; class Gammaproteobacteria; order Burkholderiales; family Burkholderiaceae; genus Paraburkholderia. The sequence goes on from NZ_JASGFN010000023.1 coordinate 37,496, forward strand.
GCGGTGCAGGCTGCTGCTGTTCCGGCTGCGGCTGCGGTTGCCACGGCGCAGGTTGCCGCGGCGCCGAGCGCTCAAACCGCGCAGCACGCGCAAGGCGGCCCGCTCGATCCGGATCCGCTGCGCTGGCTCGCCGTGTTCGGCGGCGCGGGCAACGTGGTGTCGCTCGATGCGGTCGCGACGACGCGTCTGCGCATCGTCGTGCGCGATCCGTCAGCGGTCGATCGTCAGCGTCTGGCTTCGCTCGATACGGCGTGGGTTGCCGCGGACACGTTCCATATCATCGTCGGCGACGCGGCGCAGCGTTACGCGTTGAAGCTGGCCGAGCGCCTGTCGCCGCGGGGCGGAGGCGCGGGCGCGGCGCCGGTGCCGGCGTGATCGCGTGAGTCGATGCTCCCAGTAGCGCAGCGAAACGCGGTCATCGAGCCGTCGCGATAGCCGCCACAAAAAGCAAGCGGCACCTTTTTCAAGGTGCCGCTTGCGCGTTTACGCCCTCCGGCGATGCGTTGCCGGCCCGCGCCGTATCAGCGCGTCGTGCGCTTTGCCGCCCGCAATGCCTCACGCGATTCGAGCCACATCACATTGACGACGCCGAACGCCAACGCGACGCCAATACCGAGAATCCAGCTGAAATACCACATCACGAACTCCTGTTTTCTGTTGAGCGCAGTGCCGGGTCAATACATCGAATGGTGGTTTTCCTCGATCGCCGCGGCGGTGACCTTGCCGCGCATCACGCGATACACCCAGCTCGTGTAGAGCAGGATGAGCGGCAGGAATACGATCACCGCGAACAGCATGATCTCGAGCGTCAGGCGGCTCGACGTCGAATCCCACATGGTCAGGCTGCTGCGGCCGTCGAGCGACGACGGCATGATGAACGGGAACATCGAGAAGCCTGCGGTCAGGATCACGCCGATCACCATCAGCGACGTCGACAGGAACGCGCTCGCCTCGAAGCGCGAACGCGCGAGCAGCACGGCGAGCACGCCGCCGACGAGACCCGCGAGCGGCGCGAGCACCATCCATGGATAGAGCGCGTAATTCGTGAGCCACAGGCCCGGTGCGCCGATCACCGTCTTCAGCAACGGATTGGAGACCGCGTCGAGCGGCGGCGCGTCGACGATCTGATAGCCGCCGATCATCGTCGCGACGAGCGCGCCCGCCACCAGGAACAGCACGACCGCGCACAGCGCCGTGAGCCGCAGCGCCTTCGACGCGCGCTCGTGGACCACGCCGTCCGACTTCCACTTCACGAACGCGGCGCCGTGCGCGGTGAGCATCGATATGCTGACGAGTCCGCACAGCAGCGCGAACGGATTGAGCAGGCCGAAGAAGCTGCCGTGATAGGTGACGCGCAGATCGGTATCGAACGAGAACGGCACGCCCTGCAGCAGATTGCCGAACGCGACGCCGAACACCAGCGCCGGCACGAATCCGCCGACGAAGAGCCCCCAGTCCCATGCATTGCGCCAGCGCGGGTTGTCGCGCTTGCCGCGATAGTCGAAGCCGACCGGCCGGAAGAACAGCGCGAACAGCACGAGCAGCATCGCGAAGTAGAAGCCGGAGAACGACGCCGCGTACGCGAGCGGCCAGGCGGCGAACATCGCGCCGCCCGCGGTGACGAGCCAGACCTGATTGCCTTCCCACGTCGCGCCGACCGTGTTCACGACGATGCGGCGCTCGGCGTCCGTTCTGGCGATGAACGGCAGCAGGATCGCCGCGCCCATGTCGAAGCCGTCGGTGAGCGCGAAGCCGATCAGCAGCACGCCTATCAGTACCCACCAGATCAGTTTGAGGACAGCGTAGTCCATAGCGGTTTTTCCTCTCGAGCGGTGTGGCGGCGCGTCATGCGACCGTGTTCGGCGACAGCGGCTGGGCCATCGTCTGTTCGATTTCGTGGTGATAGCGGCCCGTGTGCAGCGACGATGGGCCCAGCCGCGCGTACTTGAACATCAGCATGATCTCGATGATGAACAGCACCGTATAGAACAGCACGAAGCCGCCGATGCTCAGATACAGATCGCGCGGCGTCAGGTTCGACGCGGCGAGATTGGTCGGCAGAATGCCCGCGATGCTCCACGGCTGGCGGCCCATTTCCGCGACGATCCAGCCGAGTTCGGCGGCGAGCCACGGCAACGGAATGGCCCACACGGCCCAGCGCAGGAACCAGCGGCGCTTCTCGAGCAGCAGCGTGCGCTGCGCGCAGAACCAGAACGCCAGCACGAAGGTCGCGAGGAACAGCAGGCCGAGGCCGACCATCAGGCGGAACGAGAAGAACAGCGGCAGCACCGGCGGAATCGTGCCCCTGGCCGCTTCGGCGATCTGCTCGGGCGTCGCGTCGACCACGTTCGGCGTGAACCGCTTGAGCAGCAGACCGTAGCCGAGGTCGTCCTTGTGCGCTTCGAAGGCGGCACGGGCTTCGTCCGTGGCATCGCCGCCCTTGAGCTTTTGCAGCGCGGCGTAGGCGAGCATGCCGTTCCTGATGTGCCCTTCGTTTTCCGTCACGAGATCACGCAGACCGACCACCGGCTCGTCGAGCGAACGCGTGGCGATGATGCCGAGCGCGTACGGCACGCGGATCGCGTAGTCGGTGCGCTGTTCCTTCTGGTTCGGGATACCGAAGATCGTGAACGGCGCCGGTGCAGGCGCGGTCTCCCATTCGGATTCGATCGCCGCGAGCTTGACCTGCTGGACTTCGCCGGTGCGGTAGCCGGATTCGTCGCCGAGCACGATCACGCACAGCGACGACGCGAGGCCGAAACCGGCGGCGATCGCGAACGAGCGCAGCGCGAATTCGGTGTCGCGGCGCTTGAGCAGATACCACGACGACACGCCGAGCACGAACATCGCGGCGGTCACGTAACCGGCCGATACCGTGTGCACGAATTTCACCTGCGCGACCGGGTTGAAGATCACGGAAGAGATGCTGTCGAGCTCCATGCGCATCGTCTGGTAGTTGAACTTCGCGCCGACCGGATTGTTCATCCAGCCGTTGGCGACCAGGATCCACAGCGCCGACAGGTTCGAGCCGAGCGCGACGCAGAACGTGACGATCAGATGCTGCACTTTGGAGAGCCGGTTCCAGCCGAAGAAGAACAGGCCGACGAACGTCGATTCGAGGAAGAACGCCATCAGCCCTTCGACGGCGAGCGGCACGCCGAAGATATCGCCGACGTAGTGCGAGTAGTACGCCCAGTTGGTGCCGAACTGGAACTCCAGCGTGAGGCCGGTGGCGACGCCCATCGCGAAGTTGATGCCGAACAGCTTGCCCCAGAACTGGGTCATGTCCTTGTAGATCTGCTTGCCGGTCATCACGTAGACGGACTCCATGATGACGAGCAGCCACGCGAGGCCGAGCGTGAGCGGCACGAACAGAAAGTGGTAGAGCGCCGTGACGGCGAACTGAAGGCGCGATAGTTCTACGACTTCGTTAACGGGCATGTTGATCACCTTGGGACGGATGCGGCACGGGCACCGACAGCAGCGCCTGCGCGACTTGCTCGGGCGGCAGCGTCATGTGCTCCGCCTGCGGATGATTGAAGAACGTGTACTTGAGCGCCATCAGCAGGACGAATTTGATGGCGAGGATGACGGCGATATCGCGTGCCAGCGTTGGACCGCGTACCCACCGGGTGAACCGGTTGCGCCAGCGCGACCGGAGTGTGCTGCTGCGATTGACGGCTATGGTCATGATCGGTCGAAGACGACTTCACGCCGGTGAATCCGGCCGGATCCAGGCCGTCCTAGCTGGGCCGGGCGGTCTGGCGAATGCATGCCGATTGTAGGGGTGGAACCTCGCGCGCTCTGGTGTGGCGGTGCGGCATTGGGTCGCGAAACTCGCCGCTTTCACGCAGTATTGCTGCCTGGTTTGCGATACGTCAAGGAAGGTGTGGCGGTGCGGCATTTCCCGGCCGCGGGCGGGCGGCCGCGAGTGTGCCGCCACGAAAATGTCAAAAATGAATGCAAAAAAGCCCCGCCGTCTTGCGAGGGCGGGGCTTGTGTCAGGGGGTTAAGGACGACTACCGGCTGGCAACGTAGGCGCCGAATGGTGTGCCCGCTATGCCGGGACGCTCGACGCTCGATACGCCCACGGCGGCTTGCAGGCTTTACGCGTATTCGGCCAGTGCGCCGCGCATCTTCTTCATTGCGCTCGCTTCGATCTGCCGGATGCGTTCGGCCGACACCCCGAATTCGTCGGCCAGCTCGTGCAGCGTCGAGCCGCCCGAGCCGTCGTCGGCCACCTTCAGCCAGCGAGCCTCGATGATGCGGCGGCTGCGCGAGTCGAGTGCATCGAGCGCACTGGCGATGCCGTCGCCTTGCAGCTTGTCGCGCTGACGCGAAGCCAGCACGGCGGTCGGCTCACTGTGCGAGTCAGCCAGGTAGGCAATCGGCGCGTACGACTCTTCACCGTCCTCGATCTGGCCTTCCAGCGCGATGTCGCCGCCCGACAGGCGCGTTTCCATTTCCGCGACCTCTTCGCGCTTCACGTTCAGTTCCTTCGCGAGACCATCGATCTCGTCCGGCGTGAATGCGCCCAGGCCCTGCTTATGGCTGCGCAGGTTGAAGAACAGCTTGCGCTGCGCCTTGGTGGTCGCGACCTTGACCATCCGCCAGTTGCGCAGGATGTATTCGTGGATCTCGGCCTTGATCCAGTGCATCGCGTACGACACGAGGCGCACGTTCTGCTCGGGGTCGAAGCGCTTGACGGCCTTCATCAGACCGATGTTGCCTTCCTGGATCAGGTCGGCGTGCGGCAGCCCATAACCGAGATAGTTGCGTGCGATCGACACGACGAGCCGCAGGTGCGACAGCACGAGGCGGCGCGCGGCCTCCAGATTGTCGTGTTCGCGAAATTCGGTGGCGAACTGGCGTTCTTCCGCCGGCGTCAGCATCGGGATCCGGTTGACGGCCTGGATGTAGGCGTCGATGTTGCCCAGCTGGCCGGGCAGCAGCGAGGAATGCGAGAGCGCCAGTGCACCTGCCGGAGCGGCCTTAGCCGACGACGGGCTCAAAGTACTCGGAAGGGTCATTGCATGGCTCACGTATGAAACTCCTTTGGAATCAGACAATAGCGTATTCAGTAAACGACTCCAGCGATGGATGTTAGCACTCTGATCTGCCGAGTGCTAATACTTAGAGGCTGTAGGGGCATCGAGGTTCCCATTAAATCTATTGAATTTTGGGTTTCAATAGCCATCATACGCGGTATTTTGCCGGCGCGCGGGACGCGTAGGAGTTACCGATGCGCTCGGATTGGTTCTTATAAATGATTGATTTTTTCCGATTTTGAAGTGAGTAATTGCGGATTTGACGCATTATTAATACGATCCACCGTCTTAAGTTTCTCTTTAGAATAAGCAGACAGTTACGCATCGTTAAATACTCGTGACAGCGGGTGCTAGATGAACAACAAGAATTCTGTTTTGCGTGGACTTACTCTAAAAACCGTGCTGGCTGCCCTGCTATTAGGGGCGGCGGGAGCGGCCTCGGCGGACCAGTTCGGCGTCCAGGTGGCGGCCGGCGTCGGCGACCATCACATCAAGAAGCTCGATCTGGGCCTTGCGTGGGATCCGAACTGGACCTGGTGGCCGATCGGCGACTGGCATTTCGCGCTGATCGGCGAGGCGCACGTAGCGTGGTGGCACACCAATGAAGGGAACGTTCACGACGACATCGGCGAGATCGGCGTGACGCCGGTGATCCGTTTCATCAAGTCGTCCGGCTCGGTGCGGCCGTTCGCCGAGGTGGGCGCCGGCGTCCGGCTTCTGACGAGTCCCCGTATTTCTACCGACCTCACGCTCAGCACCGCGTTCCAGTTTGCCGAGATGGCGGGCGTCGGGCTGCAGTTCGGCGATCATCAGCAGTACCTTGCGGGCTACCGCTTTCAGCATGTCTCCAATGGCGGTATCAAAGAGCCCAATCCTGGTATAAATTTCAGCGAGCTATATTTGCAATATAACTTCTGACCGTGGCCGCCTTCGGCCCACGGTGTGCGAGGGGCTCTGCAATGGCGGCAAAGATGATCGAAGCGATTCGCGGGCTCGAGCGGGAGCGTTTTCGCGCGATGGTCGAAGGCGACGGGCAGTCGCTCGACACGCTGCTCGCGGACAACGTGAGCTACGTTCATACGAACGGCAAGCGCGAAACGAAGCGGCAGTTCATCGACGGGATTACCGCGGGGCGCCGCCGTTATCGGCAGATCGAGGTGCAGTCGCAGGACGTGCTGCCGGCCGGGCGCGAAACCTACATCGTCACCGGCCGGGCGCTGATCGAGATGGAAGCGAACAACGGCGCGCTGCTGTTTCCGATTGCCTATACGGCGATTCATACGCAGGAAGACGGACAGTGGCGGCTGATCGCCTGGCAGGCGACACGCTGCGCGCTCGAGTGAGTTCAAGCTCGAGTCCGCCATTCAGGTGGCGACGCATGCGCCGGATTCTTCGTGCCGCCCGGCCGTGCGGTTTTTACCGGTGGCGTTCGCCCAGGGAGCCGCACGCGCAATCTGCACCGCCACGTCGCCCGCACGATCCGCAAAATCGAGACCGCTGTCGTTAGAGTATAAAAAAACGCGAACGCGTCAGACCGGCGTTTTCGCGATATCGACGATCAGCTCGACCTGCCGCTCGATCGCGCCCGGCACCGGCGCTTCGCCGCGCAGCACGGCGTCGATCCATGCGGCGGTGGTCGCCGCGTCGCGTGCTTCGGGCAGCTCGACTTCGGGTGCCTCGGGCGACGAGCGCTCGTGCGGCAGCCGCGTTTCGCACACGCCGTCGTGCAGCCAGTCGACCTGTACCTGGCGCCGCGTATCGGCCACCGCCTCGCCTTCGGTGCCGCGCGCGAGCAGCGCGCCGCCTGCCGCCGCGTCCGGATGCGAGTTGAACAGTTGCGTGAGACTGTCGCGATACGGCGGATGCGTGTAGTTCACGAGGCGCAGCCCTGGGGGCGCGAACGGCTGCAGGATCTTCACTAGCGTGTGTGTCGAATTGCGCACGCCCATGCGCCGGCGCAGCGCGAGCAGGCGCGCGAGTTTCGGCGCGAGCACGTCGATCGGCGCGAACGCGACACGGCGCTCGGCGAGGCCGTCTTCGATTTGCGCATGCGATTGCGCATGCGCAATCCGCAGATGCGTGAAGATTTCCGCGCTCGTCACGCGGCCGGGATCTTCCGTGACGCCATGCACGAGCACCGGCACGCCTTCGCGCGCGAGCAGCAGCGCGAGCAGCGGCACGAGGTTCGGCTGCTTGCGCGCGCCGTTGTACGACGGAATCGAGACAGGCCGGTACGCGCCGTGCGGCAACTGCACCGGCTCGAACGACGCATGCGCGGCGGCCAGCATCGCGGCGAGCTCGTCGGCGGTTTCACCTTTCACGCGATAAGCGAGCAGCACCGCGCCGAGTTCGAGATCGTCGACGCGGCCGTCGAGCATCGCGGCGTAGAGCGCGCGGGTGTCGTCGGCGGTCAGCGCGCGGGCGCCGTTCGGACCGCGGCCGATTTCCTTGATGAAACGGGCGCAGGGGAAGGGCGAGACGGTAGCGGTGTCGGTGGAGTCGGTCATCGGGCGCAAGGGGGCGGGCGGCGCGGCGGCCCGCATTGGAGCCGCGTGCCGCGTCATTCAGGAGAGGCTGTCTGGTGTGAGTATCGCATCTATGGCGGGCGGGCGAGAGGGAACGTGGCGGCGCGCATGGCTGCCCGCCTGCCGCGCACCACGCGGTGCCGCGCGTTACACTCGATGTTTTCTCGCCGCGTCCGCGGCGCCAATCGGAAACGGAAAACGGAGAACGGGATGAGTTACGTATTTGCACCCGCGCCACAGGTCGCGGTGCCGGTCGTGGGGTCGAGCGAGCAGTTCGCGGTGCGGCGCATCTACTGCGTGGGACGCAACTACGAAGCGCACGCGCGCGAGATGGGGCATGACCCGGATCGCGAGCCGCCATTCTTCTTCACGAAGCCGGCCGATGCGGTGGTGTACGTCGCGCCCGGCGCGATTGGCGAATTCCCGTATCCGTCGCAGACGAAGAACGTCCATTTCGAAATGGAAATGGTCGCGGCAATCGGCAAGGGCGGCAAGAACATTTCCGCCGACAGCGCACTCGATCACGTATACGGCTACGCGCTCGGTCTCGACATGACGCGCCGCGATTTGCAGGGTGAAGCGAAGAAGCTGGGGCGCCCGTGGGACACCGCGAAGGGCTTCGATCATTCCGCTCCGCTCGGCCCGATCCATCCCGCGTCGAAGGTCGGCCATATCGGCAAGGGCGCGATCTGGCTGTCGGTCAACGGCGAGGACAGGCAGCGCTCGGACGTGTCGCAACTGATCTGGTCGGTGGCCGAGACCGTGGCCTATCTGTCGACGCTGTTCGAACTGCAACCGGGCGATCTGATTTTCACCGGCACGCCGGAAGGCGTCGGCGCGGTCGTCCAGGGCGATCTGATGAAGGGCGGCGTGGACGGACTCGGCGAGTTCAGCGTGCGCGTCGTCTGACGGTTTGCGGGCAGCCAGGAGGAGGCAGACACCATGAAGCTCTACAGCTATTTCCGTAGTTCGGCCTCGTATCGCGTGCGCATCGCGCTGAACGTGAAGAGTCTGCCGTACGACTACGTGCCCGTGCACCTCGTGCGCGAAGGCGGCGAGCAGTTGAAGCCCGAATATCGCAAGGTCAACCCGGACGGCATCGTGCCGACGCTCGTCGACGGCAACAGCGTGTTGCCGCAGTCGCTTGCGATCATCGAGTATCTCGAGGAGACGCACCCCGAGCCGCCGCTATTGCCGACGACGCCGGCCGATCGCGCGTATGTGCGATCGGTTGCGTTGCAGGTCGCGTGCGAGATTCATCCGCTGAATAATCTGCGCGTGCTCAGATACCTGAAGCACACGCTGTGCGTCGACGACGACGCGAAGGATGCGTGGTACCGGCATTGGATCGATGCGGGTTTCTCGACGCTGGAAACCCACCTCGCGGGTGATGCGCGTACCGGCAAGCTGTGCTTCGGCGACACGCCGACGCTCGCCGATGCGTGTCTGATTCCGCAGGTGTTCAACGCGCAGCGCTTCAAGGTCGATACGACGAAGTTCCCGACGATCCAGCGCATCTACGATCACGCGATGCAGATCGATGCGTTTGCGCGCGCGGCGCCGGGTGTGCAGCCGGATGCCGAGTGAGGCCGGCGCCGTAGTTTTCCGAAGTCGCGGCTGGGCTTGAAATGAAGAAGGGCACTCCGCGGAGTGCCCTCTTCGTTTGATTCTAGCCGCGGCCGCCTGCCAAGCCTCGCTCGCGGCGCAATGGTGCGATTACCCGCCCAGCAGCGCGTCCGAAAACTCTTCCGCGCTGAACGGCTGCAGATCCTCGACTTTTTCGCCGACGCCGATGAAATACACCGGAATCGGCCGCTGACGCGCGATCGCGGCAAGAATGCCGCCCTTCGCGGTGCCGTCGAGCTTGGTGACGATCAGGCCGGTGAGGCCGAGCGCGTCGTCGAACGCCTTGACCTGCGTGAGCGCGTTCTGGCCAGTGTTCGCGTCGATCACGAGCAGCACCTCGTGCGGCGCGCCGTCCTGCGCCTTGCCGATCACGCGCTTCACCTTGCGCAGTTCTTCCATCAGATGCAATTGGGTCGGCAGACGCCCGGCCGTATCGGCCATCATCACGTCGATCTTGCGGGCGCGCGCGGCGCCGACCGCGTCGAAGATTACCGCCGCCGGGTCGCCGCTTTCCTGCGCGACCACGGTCACGTTGTTGCGCTGGCCCCAGACAGCGAGCTGTTCGCGCGCGGCGGCGCGGAACGTGTCGCCGGCGGCGAGCAGCACCGACTGATCGAAGCTCTGCAGATGCTTGGCGAGCTTGCCGATACTGGTGGTTTTGCCCGCGCCGTTGACGCCGGCGATCATCATTACGAGCGGCTGCGCACGGCCGAGCATCAGCGATTTTTCGAGCGGCTTGAGCAGCCCGACGAGCAACGAGCGCAGAGCCGTCTTGACCTGCTGCGGGTCCGTCAGGCGCTCGCCGCGCACTTTTTCGCGCAGCGATTCGAGCAGGAATTCGGTGGCTTCGACGCCGGCGTCCGACATCAGCAGCGCGGTTTCGAGTTCTTCGTACAGGTCCTCGTCGATCTTCGTGCCGACGAAAATGCCGGTCAGATTCGAACTCGTTTTGGACAGGCCGCTCCTCAGGCGCGTGAGCCACGAGCGCTTCGCGCCCGCATCCTGCAGGGGTGGGGGGACGATTTCGACGGTTTCGAGCGCGGCTTCTTCCGGCTCGGGCCCGGGTTCGACGACGGACGCGGCCGCTGGCGGAGCCGCCGCCGCCGCGGGTGCGGCAGGCGCTTCGGGCGCTTCAGGCGCGGCCTCGGGCGTCGCGCCGTCTTGCTCCGCCTGCGATTCGTCTGCGGCGGTATCGGACTCTTTCGAACCCTTGAATCGTTTGAAAAAGCTGAACATGATCTGGCGTATTGGAGAGCGCGCCGATGCGCGCAGCCGGCACGGGACCAGCGAAGGAGGGCAGCGCCGCGATGTGAAAACGCAAGGCGCTGGCAGCCGCACATTTTATCAGGCGTGCCGCGGCGCGTCGTATCGGCCGTTCGGCCAGGCTGGACGGGCGCCCCCTGTGTGGTAACGTTGGCGCTCCGACCCGCGCGCACTGGCGTGGCGGGCATCTTCATCAATCACTTAGCCGAAACTGCACGAAACTGCATGCCTCGTTTAGCACCTTCACGCGCCGCTGGCGCTTCGTCCAAAGGCGGCAAGCCGCATGCCATCCGCATCATCGGCGGCGACTGGAAACGCACGCCGCTGCCCGTGCTCGATCTGGACGGCCTGCGCCCCACGCCCGACCGGGTGCGCGAAACGCTGTTCAACTGGCTGGGCCAGCGTCTGGACGGCCAGCATTGCCTCGACCTGTTCGCCGGCAGCGGCGCGCTTGGCTTCGAGGCCGCGTCGCGCGGCGCCGCGCGCGTGCTGATGGTGGAGCGCAATGCGCGGGCGGCCGGCCAGTTGCGCGCAAACCAGCAGCGTCTGTCGGCGCGCATGATCGAAATCGTCGAAGCGGACGGCCTGCGGCTTGCTGCGAATCTTGCGCCTGGTTCGTTCGACGTCGTGTTCCTCGATCCGCCGTTCGACGCCGATCTGCTCGGCAAGGCGCTGGCGGTGGCCGCGCCGCTCGTCGCCGCCGGCGGCTTTCTATACGTGGAGGCGGGCGACGCGCTCGAACCGGGCAGCTACGCGCCGCTCGCCCGCTGGGACATCGTGCGGCAGGGCAAGGCGGGGGCTGTCCACTTTCATTTGCTGCAGCGCGAAAATAAGGAATAATGCGCGTTCCAAAAAAGGGCCGGGCGGTTTATCGTCACCCGCGGCAGATGCCAAATGCGTCGCGTGGACGCGATGATGTGCCCTTTTTTCTGAAGAGAGGAGAAGTCTCATGGTAGTCGCCGTGTACCCGGGCACGTTCGACCCGCTGACGCGCGGTCACGAAGACCTCGTTCGGCGCGCGTCGAGCATTTTCGACACGCTGGTGGTAGGCGTGGCCGATAGCCGAGCCAAGAAGCCGTTTTTTACGCTTAAGGAGCGCCTCGCCATCGCGCATGAGGTGCTCGGGCACTATCCGAACGTTCAGGTGATGAGTTTCCAGGGGCTCCTGAAGGACTTCGTGCGGACCAATAACGCGCGGGTGATCGTGCGGGGCCTGCGCGCGGTGTCGGACTTCGAATATGAGTTCCAGATGGCAGGCATGAACCGCTATCTGCTGCCCGACGTCGAGACGATGTTCATGACGCCGTCCGACCAGTACCAGTTCATCTCGGGCACGATCGTGCGCGAGATCGCGCAACTGGGCGGCGACGTCAGCAAGTTCGTGTTCCCGTCGGTCGAAAAATGGCTGAAGGAGAAGGTCGCTTCGATGGATCCGCAAGGCGGCGCTCAGGCGACGTAGCCCTAACCGGCGTAAACTGTCGGTTTTACGGATCAAAACCGGCTGCGCCGGTACGAAGTGAGAAAAGCATGGCCTTGATGATTACCGACGAGTGCATCAATTGCGACGTCTGCGAGCCCGAGTGCCCGAACGACGCGATTTCGATGGGCCCGGAAATCTATGTGATCGACCCGAAGAAATGCACCGAGTGCGTTGGTCATTTCGACGAACCGCAGTGCATTCAGGTGTGTCCGGTGGAGTGTATTCCACGCGACCCGAACCATCCGGAAACGCGCGAAGGCTTGATGGCGAAGTATCACGTGCTGCAGGCCGCGAAGGACGCCTGAGGTTCGAGGGGCGGGGTGTAAAAGAAAACGGCGAAGGCCTATGGGCCTTCGCCGTTTTTTGTTTTTGCCGCGGCGCGTTGTTATCCGACGTAAGCGCTGAAAATACCGCGCAGCGTGTCCAGCAGGATGTCGCACTCGGCATCGGAGCCGACTGAAATCCGCAGATGCTGGTCGATGCGCGGCGCGTTGAAGTGGCGCACGAAAATTTCTTTTTCCCGGAGCCGCAACGCAAGCGTTGCCGCGTCGTAACCCTCATGGCGCGCGAACAACAGATTCGCGGCCGATGGCACCACTTCGAAGCCGAGCGCGGTCAGTTCCGCCGCGAGCCGTTCGCGGCTCGCAATCACCTTCGCGCAGCATTCGCGGAACCACGCGTCGTCTTCATACGCGGCAGTGGCGGCCGCTTGCGCGAGCCGGTCGAGCGGATAGGAGTTGAAGCTGTCCTTCACGCGGTTCAGCGCGTCGATCAGCACGGGATTGCCGAACGCGAAGCCGACCCGCATGCCGGCCAGCGAACGGGACTTCGAAACCGTCTGCACGACGAGCAGGTTCGGATAGCGGTCGATCAGCGCAAGCGCCGACTCGGCGCCGAAATCGACGTAGGCTTCGTCGATGACCACGACAGAATCGGGTTGGCTCGCGACGAGGCGCTCGATTTCCGCGAGCGGCAGCGGACGGCCGGTCGGCGCGTTCGGGTTCGGAAACAGGATGCCGCCGTTGGGCACCGCGTAATCGTCGACATTGATCGCGAAGCTGTCGTCGAGCGCGATGGTTTGATATTCGACTTCGAAGAGTTTCGCGTAGGTCGGATAGAAGCTGTACGTGATGTCCGGAAACAGCAGCGGCTTGTCATGCTTGAGCAACGCCTGGAACGTGAGCGCGAGCACTTCGTCCGAGCCGTTGCCCGCGAATATCTGGTCGGCGTGGATGCCGTAATAGGCGGCCACCGTTTCGCGCAGCTTGCGCGCGCCCGGATCGGGATAGCGGCGCAACGCTTCGGCCGTATCGCCGAGCTCGCGCCGGATCGCCTCGAGCACGCGCGGCGACGGCGGGTACGGATTCTCGTTGGTGTTCAGTTTCACCGGATGCGCGAGCGCGGGTTGCTCGCCCGGCACATACGGCGTCAGACGGTGAACGATGTCACTCCAGTAGCGGCTCAAGCGAATCTCCTGGCGAGGTCGGTTGTCGTGTCGATGGATGTGCTGCGAAGCGGTTGCCGCCGGCGCGGCCCAGTTCAGCTCAGTTGTTGTTGCGATGCAGTTGCATCGTCGCGCGCTCCAGCTCGCCCTTGATGACCTGCGGCATCACCGCGAGCGCACGCTCGATCGACGCGTCGATCACGTCCTGTTCTTCGCGGCGCGGCGGTTTCAGCACGTAGTTGGCGACGTCCGGCTTCGCACCGGCGCGCGCGCTTTCGGGAATCAGGTCGCGTGGATGGCCGATGCCGATCCGCAGTCGCCAGTATTGCTGCGACGACAGATGCGCGGTGATGTCCTTCAGTCCATTATGCCCGCCGCTGCCGCCGCCGAGCTTCAGCTTGACACTGCCGGGGGGCATATCGAGCTCGTCGTGCGCAACGAGGATTTCATCGGGAAGGATCTTGAAGAACTGCGCAAGCGCGACGACCGACTGCCCCGAGCGGTTCATATACGTTTGCGGCTCGAGCAGATGCACTTCCTCGCCGTGCAGTCGCGCCTTCGCGTAGAAGCCGTGGAAGCGCCGCTCGTCGCGCAGCGTCGTGCCTGCCTCGCGTGCGAGTTGATCGATGAGCCAGAAACCGGCGTTGTGGCGCGTCGCGGTGTATTCGGCGCCCGGATTGCCGAGCCCGACGATCAGCTTGATCATGATTGCGTGGATCCATCTGGCCCGGCAGTGAAACGCGGCCGGACCGAATAAGCCGAAAAAAAAACCCGCCAGGGCGAACCTCGGCGGGTCACATCGACCGTTTCATTGGAAACGGATCGAGAGGATTGCTTGCTCGGAACCGGAAGGCTCTCAGGCAGCCGGCGTTTCGCCGCCTTCAGCAGCAGCGGCGTCTTCAGCGATTGCGCCAGCCGGGATCGTTGCAGCAGCGACCACCGGGTTTTCCGCATCGACGTGAGCGACGAGCGAAACACCTGCCGGCAGTGCGATGTCCTTGGCGTGAACCGATTGACCTGCTTCGATCTTCGCGAGGTCGACTTCAATGAACTCCGGCAGTGCCGACGGCAGGCACTCGATTTCCAGTTCATTGAGGACGTGCGAGATCACCGCGCTCGACAGCTTCACTGCCGGGTTGGTTTCCTGGTTCATGAAGTGCAGCGGCACCTTGGTGTGCAGCTTCTTCGACGCATCGACGCGCTGGAAGTCCACGTGCAGCACGAGCTGACGGAACGGGTGGTATTGCACGTCGCGCAGCAGAACCTGTTGCGACTTGCCACCCACTTCCAGGTCGAGAATCGACGAGTGGAAAACTTCCTTCTTCAGCGCGTGCCACAGGGCGTTGTGATCGAGTTCGATCAGTTGCGTGTCAGCACCAGCGCCATAAACGATACCCGGGGTCTTGCCCGAGTTACGCAGGCGGCGGCTCGCACCCGTACCTTGCTGGGAACGCTCGAAAGCGATGACTTTCATGTTGAATCTCCAATGCACTGCCCGCGACCAGGCAGTAAAAACAGGGCCTCGAAACCAGAATGGCTGAGGCCCGGGATGACGACACGAACCTTCGTCCGTTCATGCCGATTGTGCAAAAACGCCGTGTGTCGCATGAAGCGGTACGCGGCGTCTTCGCAAATGCTTAACTTTCAGCGAACAGCGACATCACCGAATCGCCGCGGCGAATGCGCGAGAACGTTTCGGCGAGCAGGCCGGAGCTCGTCAGCGAACGGATCTTCGCGCACGAGCGGGCTTCTTCGCCGAGCGGGATCGTGTCCGTGACCACGAGTTCGTCGAGGGCCGAAGCGGCGATACGCTCGCCTGCGCCGCCCGACAGAACCGGGTGAGTTGCGTATGCGAACACCTGTTTTGCACCGCGTTCCTTCAGAACCTGCGCGGCCTTGCACAGCGTGCCGGCGGTGTCGACCATGTCGTCCATGATCACGCAGGTGCGGCCTTCGACTTCACCGATGATGTTCATCACTTCGGCAACATTCGCCTTCGGGCGACGCTTGTCGATGATCGCGAGATCGCAATTGAGCTGCTTCGCCAATGCACGGGCGCGCACCACGCCGCCGACGTCCGGCGAAACGACCAGCAGGTTTTCGTAGTTCTGCTTGCGCAGATCACCGAGCAGCACGGGCGTTGCGTAGATGTTGTCGACCGGAATGTCGAAGAAGCCTTGAATCTGGTCGGCGTGCAGATCCATCGTGATCATCCGCTCGACGCCGGCGATTTCCAGCATGTTCGCCACGACCTTCGCCGAGATGGCGACGCGCGCCGAACGCGGACGACGATCCTGACGGGCGTAACCGAAGTAGGGGATAGCTGCGGTGATCCGGCCAGCGGATGCGCGCTTGAGCGCATCGACCATGATCATCAGTTCCATCAGATTGTCGTTCGTCGGTGCACATGTGGATTGCAGGACGAAGACATCCTTGCCGCGCACGTTTTCCTGAATCTCGACCTGGATTTCGCCGTCCGAGAAACGGCTGACCATTGCTTTGCCGAGGGGAATACCGAGATTTTTGACGACTTCCTGTGCAAGCGCCGGATTTGCGTTGCCAGTAAAAACCATCAGGCCGTCATGGCTGCTCATCGTGCACCTACTTCAGGCTGGGGGCGAGGGAGAAATGCGAGCTACGAGAATTTTTGGCAGGGGAGAAAGGATTCGAACCTTTGCATGCCGGAATCAAAATCCGGTGCCTTAACCAGCTTGGCGACTCCCCTACACTAACTTTGAGCTCCGCCGAACGTGGAGTTTCGTTCGACGATGCAAAACTTATGACGCGAAAGCAAAGAGTGGATGCTGATCCAGACCTGCGGCTACCGCACTGTCCCATTCACCTGGCAATCTGGCTTGCGCCGCCTCTGCTTCAGCTTTGCTACGGAACGCTGCAAAAACACTTGCACCTGATCCAGACATCCGCGCTGGTGCGATGTTTTCAAACCACCGCAGCACTTGCGCTACTTCCGTGTACTTTCCTGTGACAACCTGTTGCATGTCGTTCCGGCCGAAGCTTTCTGGCCAGTCAGTATTGCAGCTAAATTCTGCAGGAAAGTCCGTAATTGTGAGGGGCTTTGAATCTCTTGTCAACGCTTCTTCGGAAAAAATCGCTGCAGTTGGAACCTGCACCCTCGGCGTTACTACCAGGAAGTGACGCGGCGGCAATTGTACAACTTCTAAAGTCTCTCCGACACCCTCCGCAAATGCATTTTTTCCAAAGACAAAAAAGGGCACGTCTGCACCGAGCTTCAACGCAAGATCCTGCAGTTCCTGGCGCGGCAGATCGAGCTTCCACAGGCGGTTCAGTGCAAGCAGCGTCGTCGCCGCGTCGGAGCTGCCGCCGCCAAGGCCCGCGCCCATCGGCAGGCGCTTGTCGATTTCGATATCGACACCCTCGCGCGAACCCGTATGTGTCTTCAGCAATGTCGCGGCGCGCACGGTGAGGTCGTGCTCCGGCGGCACAGCGGCGATTTCGGTGCGACGCGCGATAAGGCCGTCTTCACGTCGCGTGAAGTGCAGTGCGTCGCCCCAGTCGAGCAACTGGAAGACCGTTTGCAGCGTGTGATAACCATCCGGCCGGCGGCCGGTGATGTGCAGAAAGAGATTGAGTTTCGCTGGCGCGAGGCAATCGCGCAGCGAATCGGTTGTTTCGATCATGAGTGAAGGCTACATGCGCCAAGGCGGTGCCAAACGAGCAACAAAGCGGACAACTGGATTGCGTGAGAGTCGCATGAGCCGAAGCCAGGGCGCAAGCCGTGGCAAAAGCGGCTCACTGATCCAGCACGAGCTTGATGTCGAGCGGTGGCTCCGAGCGGGTCAGGTTGACACGCTTCACGCCGGTGGCCGGCGCATCGGCATACGCGAGATAGTCGATCGTCCAGCCGTCCTGAGTGATCTGTTTCAGACGCGACGGCTGCTCCGGATCCTTCTCGGTCTTCGCGCGGGATGTCGGCGCGGGCGAAGGCTGCAGCCAGTAGCGCAGCCCTTCGACCGGCAGCGTGAAACCGAGTGCATTCTGCATCAATGTGGAGACGTTATCCGCGGTGAGCGGTGGATGGTTCGGCAGTTCGAGTGTGGCCGAGGCTGGCGACGACGTGACGATCGCGAGCGTCTGGCCAAGCGGATTGCGCAGTTGCAGCGTGACCGTGTCGCCGGTTTCCTGCCACGAGAAGTTGCCGTAAGCGTTGCGCTGCTGGCCGTTCTGGTCGTTGTACTGGACCGCGAAACGGCCCTGATAGGAGCGGCTCGTCTGCGCGGTCACCTCGGTTGCGGCCTTCGACGTGGACGGTCCCTGCGGTTTCACCGAAGCACAGCCGGCCAGTGCGACAACCGCTGCCGCCGCGAAGCCGAGCGCCATGCCGCGCGGCGCCCGGGAAAAGGAAATCAAACGGGAAAGACGCATCAAAGATCGTTTACCTGAAGACGTTGCAGCGTTTTGACGAGGGTGTCGTTGTCCGGTTCGAGCTTGCGCGCGTCGCGGAACGCGGCGCGCGCCTGGTCCTGCTCGCCGGCCTTCCACAGCACTTCGCCAAGATGCGCGCCGATTTCGGCGTTCGGCTGGATGCTGTACGCCTTGCGCAGCAGCTTGATCGCATCGGCCGTGTCGCCCATCCGGTATTTGACCCAACCCACGCTGTCCATGATGAACGCGTCGTTCGGCGCGAGCGCCGACGCCTTCTCGACCAGCTTGTCCGCTTCGGGCAGGCGCTGATTGCGATCGGCGAGCGAATAGCCGAGCGCGTTATAGGCCTGCGGATTGTCCGGCTGCGTCTGAATCAGCTTGCGCAACTGCGCTTCCATGATGTCGTAATGGCCGGTTTTTTCGGCGGCCATCGCGTAGTCGTAGGTGAGGTCGGGGTCGTCCGGGAAGTTCGCCGTGGCTTGCTGCAGGCGCTCCTCCGCCTCCGGATAGCGCTTCGCGTCGAACAGGATCGCGGCGTCGGTGCGCGCGACCAGCGCCATGTCGCGCGGATCGGAGGTCTGCAGATTGGCGAGCAGCTTGCGCGCGTCTTCAGTCTTGCCCTGCTTCGCGAGCAGTTGCGCGCGCGTGATCTGCGCGGGTATGTATTGCTGGCTCGTCGGCGAAATCCTGTTCAGCCAGTCGCTCGCCGCCGCTTCGTTCTTCTGTTCGAGCGATAGCTGCGCGAGATAGATGTATGCCTGCCCCGCGTCGGCGCCGGGTGTTTTTTCAGCCTGCTGCGCGTACTGCATCAGGTACGTTTGCGCATCGGCGAAATTCTTCTGCTGGATCTTGATCAGCGCGAGCGCCATCAGCGGCGTCAGGTCGTTCGGGTTCGCCTGGCGCATGATCTCGAACTGCTTCTGCGCGTCGTCGAGACGGTCGCTTGCGAGATACATCTGCGCGAGCGCGAGCCGCGCGTCATGCGACTTCGGATTCTGCTGCACGTATTTTTCGAGCGACGCGATGCCTTCCTTGCGCTCTTCCGGACCCATCTGCGACAGCATCAGCGCGGCCGGCAGATAGTCGGGCTTCAGCGTCAGCGCCTGCTCGAGCGACTTGCGCGCGCCCGGGGCGTCGTCGGCGAGAAACTGCTGGCGCGCGATGGCCAGTTGCGCTTCCGGCCGGTTCATGTCGTTCTTCAACAGATCTTGCAATACATGCAGACCGCCGATCCGGTTCGGGCCGCGCGAGAGCAGCAGTTGCAGCGCGAGGACCGCGCTGCCGCGATTTTCATCGGGGACCTTCGCGAGTTCGCGCGACAGGATCGGCGCGGCGTCGTCGGGCTTGCCCGACAGCACGAGCAGCGATGCGTCGAGCTGCGCGGCGCGCTCCGAGTTCGGCGCGTACTGCTGCCACAATTGCGCGGCGGTGAGTGCGTCCGTCGGGCTTTGCGCGGCCAGCGCGATTTCAGTGGCGCGCTGCGCCATGCGCGGGTCGTGCGTATCGCGTGCAAGCGCGAGGTAAGTTTGATAGGCGGGCGCCGGCTGGTCGCGTTGCAACGCGATTTCGGCGGCGAGCACCTGAAAGACGATCTGGCTCGACAGCGGCACGCCCGGCAGCGACTTCTCGTCTTCAGCCGTAGCCGGACCCAACGGATCCGGCAATGTGACCGACGTGTCGTCCGAATCCGGCGAGGGGTCCTGCGCATGCGCGGGCACGGCCGCCAGCGCCCACAATGCGAGCGCGGCCGCGCCGAGCATACGGCGAGCGGACATGGCGTGCGGCGCGTTGGACACGCGCGCGCGGCGCCTTGAAAGCAACTTCACGAAGGACACGTTCATGGAAATCCGTTCAATGTTTCAGTCGATTGTAACGCGCTCGCTACAATACGCGCACAACCACTCACGCAAGTAGCAGACCAATCAGAAATGCCAGAGTTGCCAGAAGTCGAGGTTACCCGACGAGGGATCGAACCATATGTGTCCGGGCGCAAGGTCGAGCGCGTCGACGTGCGTACGGCGGCGTTGCGCTGGCCGATTCCGGCCGACCTTGCGAAAACCTTGCACGGTCATGTAGTGCGCAAAGTGGCGCGGCGCGGCAAATATCTGCTGTTCGAAATCGACGCGGGCTGGTTCATCGTGCACCTCGGCATGACCGGCACGCTGCGGGTACTGCGCCATGTGCCGCATCCGCCGGCCGCGGCGAAGCACGACCACGTCGACTGGATTTTCGACGACTTCATTCTGCGCTACCGCGACCCGCGGCGTTTCGGTGCCGTCTTGTGGCATCCGCGCGAGGCCGGCGACATCCTCGGCCATCCACTGCTCGCGGGGCTAGGCGTCGAGCCTTTCTCGCCGGCGTTCTCCGGCGCGTTGATGCATCGGTTGACGCGCGGGCGCAAAGTGTCGGTCAAGCAGGCGCTGCTGGCGGGTGAGATCGTGGTCGGGGTGGGCAATATTTACGCGTCGGAGAGTCTGTTTCGCGCGGGCATCCGGCCGACCACCGCAGCGGGCCGCGTGTCGCTCGTGCGCTATGAACTGCTCGCCGACGCCGTGCGCGTGACGCTCGCCGCCGCGATCGAAAAGGGCGGCAGCACGCTGCGCGATTTCGTCGGCAGCGACGGCGAAAGCGGTTACTTCCAGCTCGACTATTTCGTCTATGATCGCGCGGGTCTGCCATGCCGCGTGTGTGGAACACCAATCAGACAGATCGTGCAGGGGCAGCGCTCCACGTACTTCTGTCCCACCTGCCAGCGCTAGATTTTCGATGCCTTCCCGCCTGACTCCCTCTACAGGTTCGCGCCCGAACTCACGCTCCGCCGCGTCCAGCGCCACGCCCGCATTTGCCGCGATGCCCGATTTTTTCGCGCGCCTCGTCGCCTGGCAGCGCCGGCATGGCCGACACGATCTGCCGTGGCAGAACACGCGCGATCCATACCGCATCTGGCTGTCGGAAATCATGCTGCAGCAGACCCAGGTGTCGACGGTGATTCCGTACTACGCAAAATTTCTCGCGCGTTTTCCGGATGTCGCCGCGCTCGCCGCCGCGCCGTCCGACGACATGATGGCGCTGTGGGCCGGCCTCGGTTATTACACCCGCGCGCGCAATCTGCATCGCTGCGCGCAGGTCGTCGTCGAGCAGCATGGCGGCGCGTTTCCGGCCTCGGTCGATGAGCTCGCGGAACTGCCGGGCATCGGCCGTTCGACGGCCGCGGCGATCGCGTCGTTCGCATTCGGCGCGCGCGCGACGATTCTCGACGGCAACGTGAAGCGCGTGCTCGCGCGCGTGTTCGGCGTCGAAGGGTTTCCGGGCGAGAGGAAAGTCGAGAACGCGATGTGGACGCTCGCGGAATCGCTGCTGCCGTCGAATGCATCGAACGACGAGGTGAGCGCGTACACCCAGGGGCTGATGGATCTCGGCGCGACGCTGTGCGTGCGCGGCAAGCCGGACTGCGTGCGTTGCCCGTTCGCCGTCGACTGCGTCGCCAACGTTACCGGACGTCAGCGCGAATTGCCTACCGCGCGGCCGAAGAAAGCGGTGCCGACGCGCCGCACCTGGATGCTGGTGCTGCGTGACGGCGATGCGGTGATGCTCGAGCGGCGTCCGCCCTCGGGCATCTGGGGCGGTCTGTGGAGTCTGCCCGAAGCCGCCGACGAAGCGTCGCTCGCCGAACGTGCGCGCGCTTTCGGCAGCGATGGCGCGATCTCGCCGCTTGCGCCGTTTTCGCACGTGTTCACGCATTTCAAGCTCGATATCGAGCCGCGGCTCGCGGAACTCGACCGCGGCGCCGGCGCATTGGCGGCGCTCAACGATGCGGACATCGCCTGGGTCGCGCCGGGCGATCTCGATTCGTTCGGTGTGCCGGCGCCGGTGCGCAAGCTGCTGGACAGGCTGCGGGGTTCGTTGATCTAACGAAGCGGACGAGACGAAGGCGACGCGCGCGCCACCGCCTTCACAGCAACTGATGCTGCTGCATGTAGTGATGCACCACGTCGATGCGCGCGCCGGCATCGGTCAATTCCATCAGTTTCTGGCGTGCGCGCAACGCGATCGGCAGCACTTCGGCCAGACGGTTCGACACCCACGACGGGTCGTCGAGCCTGAACGGCTCCGCAAACGGCAAACTGTCCGGATCGCGCTCGCGGATCGTCGCGATGATCCGCTCGAGCACTTCCGCGCAGGCTCCGAATTTGGCCAGCAGTTCGTTGCCTTCGAGCGGCAGGTCGTCGGCGAGCGGCTCCGCCATGCCGACCAGCAGACCGCTCGCTTCGACGCGATGCGACAGCAGACGAAAACGCTTCGTGCCGCGGGCGCGAATCAGCAGCATGCCGAACGCTTCGACATCGCATTCGTCGATTTCGGCGAGACAGCCGATCGCTTCGGGCACCGGCGGCTCTTCCTCACGCGCCACTTCCGCGCCGCTTTTCAGCATGCACACACCGAACGGGGTCTTTTCTCGCAGACAGTCGCGCGCCATGTCGAGGTAGCGCGCTTCGAAGATCTTCAGTGGCAGCAAGCCATCGGGAAATAGCACCGTATGCAGCGGAAACAGCGGCAAATCGGCGTACACAGTAGCAGTAGAGGGCATGGCGCAACGCTTCGGGTTAAGGCCGCGCGATGCGGCCGGTTAAGCCATCAGCTTCGATGATTCGCCGATGTCGACCGGCGCATCGCGGTGCCGCACAATCACATTCGCCGATGCTGCGAGACGCGCGGCAAGCGTCTCCGCGATGAATACCGAGCGGTGCTGGCCGCCCGTGCAACCAATTGCGACGGTCAGGTAGCTGCGATTGTCGTCGCGAAAATGCGGCAGCCACCTGGCGAGATATTTCTCGATGTCGTCGATCATTTCATGGACGACCGGCTGCGCATCGAGAAAATCCATCACCGGTTTGTCGAGACCGGTCAGCGGCCTCAATTCATGATCGTAGTACGGGTTGGGCAGCGTGCGTACGTCGAAGACGAAATCCGCGTCGAGCGGCACGCCGCGTTTGAAGCCGAACGACTCGAACATCAGCACGAGCCCCGCGGCCTCCTGCTCGATGAAGCGCTTGACCCACGCGCGCAGTACGTTCGCGCGCAGATTGCTGGTGTCGATCTGATGGCCGAATTCGGCCATCCCGGCGACCAGTTCGCGCTCGCGCTCGATCGCTTCGGCAAGCGATGTGAGCAGGCCGACGTCCGCGTCGTGCGCGGGAGAGCCGGACAGCGGATGGCGGCGGCGCGTTTCGGAGAAGCGTTGAATCAGTGACTGCGTGCTTGCGCTCAGAAACAGCACGCGCACGTCGTGCGAGCGTTTCAGGTCGCGGATCATCGCGGGCATTTCGTCGAGCGACGAACCGGAGCGCGCGTCGATCGCGACCGCGAGACGATCCTGGCCGTCCTCGGCGAGATAGGTGGCGAGTTGCGGCAGAAAACGCGGCGGCAAATTGTCGACGCAGTAATAGCCCGCGTCTTCAAGCGCGTTCAGGGCAACCGACTTGCCGGAGCCAGATATACCGGTGATCAGAATTATGCGCATGGAGTCGTCGAAACCGTACATTTCATCATAGCATCTGGCCTCCATGCGTGTACCCGCGGCCTGCCTTCCGCCGCGGACGCTTCATGGCGCTACCGGCTCAGATCAGTTTGCCGGGAAACTGGCTATCGGGATCCTGCATCGCGAGACGTTGCCGATCCATGAAATCGCGCAGCGTATCGATGCCGCGCAGTTGCAGGATCGTGTTGCGTACGGCCGCTTCGACCAGCACCGCGAGGTTGCGGCCCGCGGCCACCTGGATCGTGACCTTGCTGATCGGCAGGCCGAGCACGTCGACGGTCTGGCTCTCCAGCGGCAGCCGCTGGAATTCGCCGTCGGGACGGCGCACCAGCTGCACGATCAGCTTCAGCTTCATTTTGCGGCGCACCGCCGTTTCGCCGAAAATCGTCTTGATGTCGAGCAGACCGAGGCCGCGCACTTCGAGCAGGTTCTGCAGCAGCGGCGGGCAGCGTCCTTCGACGAAGTCGGGGCCGAGGCGCACGAAATCGACCGCGTCGTCGGCGACGAGGCCGTGGCCGCGGCTGATCAGTTCGAGCCCGAGCTCGCTCTTGCCGAGACCCGAGTCGCCGGTGAGCAGCACGCCCATGCCGAGGATGTCGAGAAACACGCCGTGCAGCGTCGCGCGCGGCGCGAGAATGCGCGACATGTAAAGACGCAGGCTGTCGATTACCGCGGCCGCCGACGTCGGCGTCGTAAACAGCGGCGTGGACGAGCGCGTGCAGCGCAGCACCAGTTCCGGCGGCGCGGCGACGCCGCCCGCGACGACGAGGAACGGCGGCTCCAGCGCG
Source organism: Paraburkholderia sp. (assembly GCF_047605525.1). GTDB lineage: Bacteria > Pseudomonadota > Gammaproteobacteria > Burkholderiales > Burkholderiaceae > Paraburkholderia. The sequence goes on from NZ_JASGFN010000023.1 coordinate 61,613, forward strand.
ATCAGCTCGGCCATGTGGCGCGAGCGGTCTTCGTCGGTCTGGCGTTTGTAGTAGTCGATTTCGGCGTCGCCCAGCACCTGGATCCGGTTCGGGTGGATCAGGTTCAGGTGGCCGACGAGGTCGGCGCTCGACGTGGCATTGGCGACCGACTCCGAAGAAAAGCCGCGCTCCCAGCCTTCATGCCCGGTCAGCCAGCTAAGCTTCAGCATGGCGGCGTTGTCGTCGAAAATGCTCTGGGCGTTGATGCTGGACGTATCCATGAGTCAGTGACTCCAGTGTGAGCCGCTTGCCGGGCCTTGCCTGCGTGCGTGCGAATTAACGCCGCCGGCGCATCAAGGTTGCCACTGAGTGAGCAGGCGATGCAACGATTCGCGGTCTTCTTCGGTGTGCAGACGCTCACGGGCCTCGCGATCGGACAGCAACTGGGCGATCTCGGAGAGGATTTCGAGGTGCTGCTGGGTGGCCTGTTCGGGCACGAGCAGGAAGATCAGCAGCGAAACCGGCTGACCGTCTGGTGCTTCGAAGGGGATGGGTTCCGCGAGGCGGACGAATGCGGCGAGCGGCTGCTTGAGGCCCTTGATCCGCCCATGCGGAATCGCGACGCCTTCGCCAAGCCCTGTCGAGCCGAGACGTTCTCGCGCAAAAAGATTGTCTGTGACGGTACTGCGGGCGATGCCGTTCTGGTTCTCGAAGATCAGGCCCGCTTGCTCGAACACGCGTTTCTTGCTGGTGACCGATAGTCCGATGACGACGTTCTCGAGGGGAAGAAATTTGGCTAAACGATTCATGTTGACAGGCGAAAACGTGGCCTGGGTTCTCCCCACCGGGGCGTTTGAGTGGCGTTCCATTCGTTCGATGCTCGCGAAGACGTGCTGCGGTGAGAATCACAAACATGAGATTCCGCCCGGCCGTGTTTCGTGAGAGCTGGCTTGACCCCGATGGTAACCGGAACATTATAGAACAGGGTGATCGCCGATGGTGCGGCGCGCCATTCATGCATACCAGGTTTTTCACCGCTTGCGGAGCGAGCCGTGCCGCGTTGCGCAAACGCCAGAGGAAAACGCGAAAACCGGCCGGAACAAGGCGCGAAGCGGTGCGTGCATGTTCCACTGAAACGAAAAACCGCCCGGTCGCGGGCGGTTTGGCGTGATTCAGGGAAATGAGGAATTCCCTCTAATTTCTCCTATTGCGGCGGCACGTCCAGTTGCGGCGCCGGCTGATACTTGATCGCTTCGTGCTGATGGCCTTGCAGGCGATCCTTGTGGCGTATCACCTGCCTGTCGAGCTTGTCGATCATCAGATCGATCGCAGCGTACAAATCGCTGTCACAACTCTCGACGAAAATATCTTTACCCTTTAGATGGAGGTTGATTTCAACCTTTTGACGCTTGTCCTTTTCCTTATGGTTGTCGACCGAGAGGACCACACTGCCGTCGATGACCTGATCGAAATGTCTTAGCACCCTGTCCAGTTTGGTGATCACGTATTCGCGCAACGCAGGCGTTACTTCGAGGTGGTGTCCACTGATCTTGAGATTCATAGTGCTTCTCCAAGCTAATGGCCGCTTGTTCCGCACGATGACCAAGGTCCGGCCGAACTGTCGGCTTGCCTGTGTCGCCCCCCGGTGACGGACATCTGGCAGGTCGCAGCGGCCGGCCTGTCCGCCACGCACGGAGCAGCCGGTAAATGCCCGCTGCACAACGCGGCGGGCTACAGAGACTTGCGCAGGTTGACTGCCGGGATCTTGAGCGCTTCACGGTATTTCGCAACGGTACGACGTGCGACCACGAAGCCCTGTTCCGCCAGCAGTTCGGCTATGCGACTGTCTGAAAGTGGCGATTTCGGGTTTTCCGCTCCTATCAGTTGTTTGATCAGCGCGCGAATGGCCGTGGAGGAGGCCGCGCCGCCCGTGTCGGTCGAAACGTGTGAACCGAAGAAAAACTTGAATTCAAGCGTCCCGAATGGGGTCAGCATGTATTTACCGGTTGTCACACGCGAGACGGTCGACTCGTGTAGGCCCAGCGTATCAGCAATCTCCCGCAAAACCAAGGGGCGCATGGCAATTTCGCCGTGCACGAAAAAGCTCTTCTGACGCTCGACGATCGCCTGTGCAACCCGCAGGATCGTCTCGAAACGCTGCTGGATATTCTTGATCAGCCAACGCGCTTCCTGCAGTTGCTGGCGCAACGATCCGCTGCCCGGATCCCCCCGGTTATTGCGCAGAATATTCGCGTACAGATGGTTAATGCGCAGCTTCGGCACCACTTCCGGATTCAGCTCGGCCTGCCACCCTTGTGCTGTTTTCCGCACCATGATGTCCGGCACCACGTAGTCCGCCTCGGCCTTGCCGTAGGCGGCGCCCGGAAACGGTTCGAGCGAGCGGATCAGCACGTGCGCGTCGCGCAGGTCGTCGTCGCTTGCCTTCAGATGTTTGCGCAGGCGCGTGAAATCGCGCGCGGCCAGCAACTCCAGATAATGGCCGACAATGTCTAGCGCGAGCGTGCGCGTGGGCGACGGATCGAGTCGCAAAAGCTGCAGCTTCAGGCACTCGGATGCGGAGCGCGCGCCGACCCCGGCCGGGTCGAAGCTATGCAGCAGCGCAAGCGCGGCATTCAGTTCGTCGAGGTCGACTTCGAGCTCTTCGGGCAGGTCGGCGAGCACTTCCTCGAGCGTCGCGGCGAGATAGCCGTCGTCGTCGAGCGATTCGATCAGGAACGTGACGAGCGCCCGGTCGCGCTGGCTCGCCTGGGTGACGCGCAGTTGCGCCATCAGGTGATCGCGCAGCGAGGTGCTCGATTCGTGGATTTGCAGCGGGGGAAGGTCGTCGTCGTCCGAAGCGGTGCCGGAGCGGCCGTAGTCGTCGAGGTTCCATTGCGACGTGTCGCTGCTGCCGTCGCCCGACAGGCCGTTGTATTCGTCGACACCTTTCGGCTCGCCGTTTTCGGCGCGCTCGCCGCCGCCGTCCGACGACGCGGAGCCGTTGCTGGCCATCGGATCGGCCGGCATGGACGAGCCGGGCGTCTGGGCGATCACCGAACCGTCAGCCGCTACCCGCAACGGGCTCGCGATCCATTCGTCCTCGTTTTCGAGGAGCGGATTCTGCGAGATCGCCATTGCGACTTCCTGCTGCAGTTCAAGCGTAGACAACTGAAGCAGCCGGATGGACTGCTGCAGTTGCGGCGTCAGCGCAAGATGCTGCGATAGGCGGAGTTGGAGGCTGGCTTTCATGGCAAGTTGAGATTCATTGTAGAGAGTTTGCCACGAGCGCGATACCTTGCGGCACTCGCAATTTGCGGATACGTCCGTTTCGGGCGTCGCGAAACAGCCGCCGGCGCCGGTCGGAACGGATAGCGCGGGATGATGTGCGGGTGCCGCAAAAAAGCGGCGCCAGGGCCCGGGGCGCAAATGCTCGCGCGGCCGGGTACCCTGTGTGTGCTTACATGCGGAAGTGCTCGCCCAGATAGACGCGGCGCACGCTTTCGTTCTCGATGATTTCGCTGGGCGCGCCGGCGGCGAGCACGCTGCCGTCGCTGATGATGTATGCGTGATCGCAGATGCCGAGCGTTTCGCGCACGTTGTGGTCGGTAATCAGGACGCCGATATTGCGCTGCTTCAGAAACTTGACGATTTTCTGGATTTCCAGAACGGCGATCGGATCGACGCCCGCGAACGGTTCGTCGAGCAGAATGAAGCTCGGGTTCGTGGCCAGCGCGCGGGCGATTTCCACGCGGCGACGCTCGCCGCCCGACAGCGACAACGCCGGATTTTCGCGCAGATGCGCGATCTGCAACTCGTCGAGCAGCGCTTCGGTGCGCGACGTGATGGCGTCCTTGCCGAGCCGCTTGCCGTTTTCTCCGAGCTGCAATTCCAGCACCGCGCGAATATTTTCCTCGACGCTCAGCTTGCGGAACACCGAGGCTTCCTGCGGCAGATACGACAGGCCGAGTGACGCGCGCTTGTGGATCGGCAGCAGGCTGATCGATTTGCCGTCCAGATCGATTTCGCCGGCGTCGAGCGGCACGAGACCGACGATCATGTAGAACGAGGTGGTCTTGCCGGCGCCGTTCGGACCGAGCAGACCGACCACTTCGCCGCTTTTCACGTCGAGCGACACGTCCTTGACGACCGTGCGCGAGCCATAACGCTTCTTCAGATTGCGCACGACCAGCGAGCTGCTGGTGCCGGCCGGCTTGCGATGGGGGAGGGGCGCGATGTTGCTGACGGTGCTCACTGGTTCGGCGCTCCCTGGATCGTGGTGGACGGCGCGAGCGTGGCCGATGCGCCGGTCAGCGGCGCGGCGCCGCCGTTGCGCGGCGCGAGCATCGCGCGCACGCGGCCGGTCGGGTTGCCCGGGCCGGCGACGTCCTTGCCCGCCTTCGCGGTATAGAAGTCGTTCTGGCCGTCATAGGTGATGACGCTGCCGTGCACCTGGTCGAGCAGCGTCGTCATGCTTTGCAGGCGGCGCACCGTCGCGTTCGTGGTGAGCGTGGTCAGGTCCTGCTTGCCGTCGTAGTCGATCCGCACGGCCGTGCCTTCGATGTACTCGTCGAGCCCTTCGCGCTTCTGGCGGAAATACGACAGATTGCTGCCGCTCGAGGTGCCGGTCGCGTACTGGTAGCCCTGCGGGTCCTGCGACACTTCGACCCGATCGGCCTTGATCAGGATCGTTCCTTTGGTGGCGACCACGTGGCCGGTGAAGATGCTGACCTGCCGGAGGTCGTCGTAAGTCATGTTGTCCGCTTCGATGTTCAGCGGCTTGTCCTTGTCGGCGCGGTCCGCGTGCGCGAGCGGCGCGAAGCCGGCGAGCGGCAGCGCGACGACGAGCGCGGCAAGCCCGGCACGGCACGCGGACAGTGCGCGCGCGCGGCCAGTATCAAAACGGGGGAGCGATTCGTTCATGCAGTCACGCCTGGAATGAATGGCCCGGGTTAGTGGGACGAGCCGCCGCCGGCGTCGGTTGCGGCGATTGCGCCTCTTACATTGCCGAATAGCTGCATAACCCGGGTGACATTGTTGTATTTCATGCCGCTGGCAGTCATTACCGACATGCCGCGCTGAAGTTTAACTGGCTTTTCAGTCTCGATCACATCGTCGTTGACGAGGACCCTGAAATGCTCGGAATCGGCCTGCATCTGCGGATCGCCGTCGCCGGGCGCGCGCAGGATGCGGGCATTGCCGTACAGATTGACGATCGACGCATCCGAGTTGACGGTGCCGGTGTCGCCGGTCGCGGTGACGATCGGCTTGCCGGGCTGGAACGCGCGCATCGCCGGCTTGACGAGGTCGCTCATCTCGTCGTCCTCGTAATGGATTAGCGACTGCGCGGTCAGCCGGTATTGCGTCGCGCCCGACTGGTCGAGTTCGGAAACCGAGAAGTTGTCCGCGAAATAGTCCGGCGTGTGCTCCTTCGGGCGCGCCACGTCTTCGTTTTTGCGCGGCAACGTGGCTTGCAGCAGCCACCAGGTGATGCCGGCGAGCGCCGCCATCGCGACGAGCGGGATCAGCGAAGTCAGACGAAACTGGTTCATCCGACGAGGCCCCGCTGCTCGCCGCTGCAGGCCGCCGCGAGCAGTGCTTCATATTTGTGCTGGGCGCGCAGCAGCGTGTCGCAGACTTCGCGCGCGGCACCGTGGCCGCCGCGCGCCTCGCTGACCCAGTGCGCCCGCGCGATCACCTCGGGATGCGAATTGGCCGGCGCGGCCGCGAAGCCGACGCGCAGCATCACCGCCAGATCGACCCAGTCGTCGCCCATGTAGCCGCATTCTTCGGCGGTAAGGCCGGTTTGCTGGAGCAGATCGGCGAAAGCCGCCGGCTTGTCCTGCACGCCCTGATACACATGCGTGATGTTCATTTCCTTCACCCGCGCCGCCACGATGCCGGACTTGCGCCCGGTGATGATGGCGGTTTCGATGCCGGCCTGGCGCAACAGCTTCATGCCGTGACCATCCATCGAGTTGAAGCCCTTCATCGTGTCGCCTTCCGCCGTGAACAGCAGGCCGCCGTCGGTCAGCACGCCGTCGACGTCGAAAATCATCAGCTTGACGCGGCTCGCGCGTTCGGTAGCGGTAGGAGGGGTCACGGCCATCAGATCACCTTCTTCGAAAACAGGTCGTGCATGTTGAGCGCGCCGATCAGCTTGCCCGCTTCGTCGACGACCAGCATCTGATTGATGCGATGGCGCTCCATCAGTTCCACCGCTTCGACCGCGAGCTGGTCGGGGCCGATCGTGCGCGGGCCGGCGGTCATCACCGAGGCGATCGGCAACTGGCGGAAATCGCCATCGCGCTCGAGCACGCGGCGCAGGTCGCCGTCGGTAAAGATGCCGACGACGCGCTCCTCGTGATCGACGACCGACGTCATGCCCATGCGCTTCGCGGTGAGCTGGAACAGCGCGTCGCTGACGGTGGCCTCGGGCGTGACCTTCGGCAACTGGTCGCCGGTGCGCATCACGTCGCGCACGTAGGTGAGCAGGCGCCGGCCGAGCGCGCCGCCCGGATGCGAGCGCGCGAAATCGTCGCGGCCAAAGCCGCGCGCGTCCAGCACCGCGACCGCGAGCGCGTCGCCGAGCGCGAGCGCGGCGGTGGTGCTGGCGGTGGGCGCGAGATTCATCGGACAGGCTTCTTTGGCGACAGCGGAATTCAGATGCACGTCGGCAAGCTGCGCGAGACTCGACGACGGGCGGCCCGTCATCGCGATCAGCTTCGCGCCGATGCGCTTGATGAGCGGCAGGATCGCCACCAGCTCTTCGGTTTCGCCGGAGTTGGACAGCGCGAGGAACACGTCGTCGGCGGTGACCATGCCGAGGTCGCCATGGCTCGCTTCCGCGGGATGCACGAAGAATGCGGGAGTACCGGTGCTCGCCAGCGTGGCCGCGAGCTTGCGGGCCACGTGGCCGGACTTGCCGATGCCGGAGACGACCACGCGCCCGCGGCAACCCAGGATGAAATCGACCGCGCCGACGAAGCTGCCGTCGAGCTGGTCGCGAAGCGCGCGCACGGCGTCCGCTTCGATGTCGAGCACATCGCGAGCAAGCGCGAGTGCCCTGTCGCCATTGATTTTCGCTATCATTCGCGGAGTATAGCAAAGGCGCCTGTTCGCCGCGCCGGGCCTGCTGTGCCGAGCCGCTGACCTCATCAGCCTGCCGACAATTCCTGTTTCAGCCTTCCGGCAGCTTTTTCAGGCAGCTTTTTTACCGGCCCCTCAACCATGTCGCACGGGCATTCCCGTGCGCGGTTCCGCTGACGAACGAGGACGCTTCACCCATGCGTGTTTGCCGATGATCTCCCCGCTCGAGATGACGCTGTTCCTGCTGCTGGCATCGGTGGCGGGCGTGGTGATCTTTCGCTTCCTGAACCTGCCGCCGATGCTCGGCTATCTGACGGTCGGCATCATCGTCGGGCCGCATGCGTTCGGCCTGGTTCCCGATTCGGAGGGCGCGCAGAATCTCGCGGAATTCGGCGTCGTGTTCCTGATGTTCTCGATCGGGCTCGAGTTCTCGCTGTCCAAGCTGCGCTCGATGCGCCGGCTCGTATTCGGCCTCGGCCTTCTGCAGGTGATCGGCACGGTCGCGGTGGCGGTATCGCTCGGCTTCATGTTCGAGCACTGGGTGCATATCACGTGGCAGGGGAGCGTGGCGCTCGGCGGCGCGCTGGCGATGTCGTCGACCGCCATTGTCAGCAAGATGCTCGCCGAGCGGCTCGAGATCGAGACCGAGCACGGCCGCAACATCTTCGGCGTGCTGCTGTTTCAGGATCTCGCGGTGGTGCCGCTGCTGATCATCATTGCCGCGCTCGGCGGGCGCTCGGAGAATCTCGCCGGCGCGCTCGGCATCGCGGCGATCAAGATCGTCGTCGCGCTGGCGCTGCTGCTGATCGTCGGCCAGAGCTTCATGACGCGCTGGTTCAACGTGGTCGCGCGGCGCCGCTCGCAGGAGCTGTTCATCCTGAACCTGCTGCTGGTCACGCTCGGCGCGGCGTTCATCACCGATAAATTCGGACTATCGCTCGCGCTCGGCGCGTTCATCGCGGGCATGCTGATCGCCGAGACGCCGTACCGGCATCAGGTGGAAGAGGACATCAAGCCGTTTCGCGACGTGCTGCTCGGGCTCTTCTTCGTGACCACCGGCATGCTGCTGAACCCGCGCGTGATCTGGGAGCATCCGCTCATCGTGCTCGGCTTCTTCATTGGCCCGGTGCTGCTGAAGATGGTCATGATTACCGGCCTCGCGCGGCTTTTCGGCGCGACGCCGGGCGTCGCGATGCGCACCGGCATCGGTCTCGCGCAGGCGGGCGAGTTCGGTTTCGTGCTGCTGAACCTGATTCTCGACCGGCATCTGGTCGACGCGACGCTGTTGCAGGCGATCCTCGCGGCGATGCTGCTGTCGATGCTCGCCGCGCCGTTCATGATCCAGAACGCCGATCGCATCGTGCTGCGGCTGTCGTCGACAGAATGGATGATGCAGTCGCTGCAAATGACGCGCATCGCGACGCAAAGCCTGAAGCAGAGCGGCCACGTAATCATCTGCGGCTACGGCCGGTCCGGGCAGAACCTCGCGCGCATGCTGGAGCACGAAGGCCTCTCCTATGTCGCGCTCGACCTCGACCCCGACCGCGTCGCGGCGGCCGCGGCGGCCGGCGAATCGGTCGTGTTCGGCGATGCCGGGCGGCGCGAGTCGCTGCTCGCGGCCGGTCTGCACCGCGCGGCCGCGATCGCGATCACCTACGCGAACACGCCGTCGGCCTTGCGCGTGCTCTACAACATCCACGAGATGGAGCCGACGCTGCCGGTCATCGTGCGCACCGTCGACGACGCCGATCTGGAGAAACTGCTCGCCGCCGGCGCGACCGAGGTGATTCCGGAGATCGTCGAGGGCAGCCTGATGCTCGCGTCGCACACGCTGGTGGTAATGGGCGTGCCGATGCGGCGCGTGGTGCGGCGCGTCGAGGAGATGCGTGACGAGCGCTACTCGCTGCTGCGCGGCTATTTCCACGGCGCCGACGACGTCGATGACGACGACGGCCACGAACAGGTGCGGCTACAATCGGTGCCGGTCGACGCCAGCGCGGATGCGGTCGGCCGCACGCTCGCGGAACTGGGCCTGTTCGAGCTCGGCGTCGAAGTGACCGCGATCCGCCGGCACGGCATCCGCGGTGTCGAGCCGGACCCGTCCACGAAGCTGCGCGCGAACGACATCGTGGTGCTGCGCGGTCTGCCCGAACAACTGGCGCAAGCCGAGGAACGGCTGTCGAAGCATCGACGCGCGGGCGCCGCCGCGGCCTGACGTGGGCCGCCGGCGTGAGTTCCCGGCGCGAGCCGGTTGGCCGGGCCGCCTGATTCAAGCTTTTCACCGGACCTGTCGTGGTCCATCCGGAGACATCATGTCCAACGCGCTCCAGAGCGCGCCGCTCGATGCGGCCGACTACATCAGAAGTCACATTCGCACGGTGCCCGACTGGCCGCAGCCGGGCGTGCAGTTCCGCGACATCACGCCGCTGCTGCGCGAGCCGAAGTCGCTGCGCGTGCTGATCGACCTGTTCGTGCAGCGCTATATCGACGCGAAGCTCGATTACGTCGCCGGGCTCGACGCGCGTGGCTTCATCATCGGGCCGATCATCGCGCACGAGCTGAGCCTCGGCTTCATTCCGATCCGCAAGGCGGGCAAGCTGCCGTACAAGCGGATCTCGCAGTCGTACGAACTCGAGTACGGCACCGCGACCGTCGAGATTCACGAGGATGCGTGCGAGCCGGGCGACCGCGTCGTGATCGTCGACGATCTGATCGCGACCGGCGGCACGATGATGGCCGGCAAGCTGCTGCTCGAGCGGCTGGGCGCGGTCGTCGTGGAAGGGGCCGCGATCATCGATCTGCCCGGGCTGGGCGGTTCGAAGCTGTTGAGCGAAGGCGGGCTGGCACTGTATACGATCACGAGTTTCGACGGTCATTGAGCGAGTGGCCGCGCCGTGCCCGGCGAAGGTTTTCACCGCGCAAGCAGCCGGGCCTCACGGGCCACGTAACGCTCATAAACCGTCCATAAACCGCCCAACGAGAAGGTCAGAACAATGCCCAACTTCCTGCTGTTTCTCGCCACGTCGATCGCGATCACCGTGGCGCCGGGTCCGGACAATCTGCAGGTGCTCGCGCGCGGTATCTCGCAAGGCCGCGCGGCCGGCCTGGTCGCGGCGCTCGGCTTTGCCGCCGGCATCACGTTTCACACCACGCTCGCCGCGCTAGGCGTCGCCGCGCTCCTGCGTTCGTCGCCGCTCGCGTTCGAGGCGATCAAGCTGGCGGGCGCCGCGTATCTGGTGTGGATCGGCATCAAGGCACTGCGCAGCCAGGGACTCGCGACCGCGCACCAGCGCCCGCCGCAGCCGCTTTCCGCGGTGTTCCGCCAGAGCGTGCTCGGCAATCTGATGAACCCCAAGGTGACGCTGTTCTTCGTCGTATTCCTGCCGCAGTTCGTGCAGCCGCACGGTACGCAAAGCGTGACGGTGCAGATGCTCGAACTGGGCGTGCTGTTCATGTTGCAGACGGTGGTGGTGTTTTCGCTGTTCGGCGTGTGCGCGGGGATCATCGGCGGCTGGCTGAGGCGCCGGCCGCGCGTGGGCGTGTGGCTCGATCGCGTGGCCGGCGCGACGTTCATCGCGATCGGAATTCGCGTCGCGCTGCGCGACTGAAGTGGGTTGACTACGCGTCTGCTTGTGCCTGGTCCGGGTTCGCCCGGTTCGCCATGAAGACGGACAGTCTGGAGTTTTCGATGACTTTGCCTTGCATCACCGCCGCGCGCCGCTTCGACGCGAGCGCGCATCGGCCGTTCCGGATCGGCGCCGAACAGGTCGGCTGGATTCGCGAACGCGACGTGCCGTTGCTCGCGCGCTGGCCCGATGTGTTCGATATCGACGACAGCAACGACAACCGCGGCGTGACGCTTTCCGCGACGTTCGACACCGTCGATCTGCGCAGCGCGGCGCTCGCCTCGGTGATCGGCGCGCTCGCCGCCGACGGCCGCATTCCGGGCTGGCGCAACGAAACCTACGCGATCCGCAACGCGTTCGACGCCCCGCCGCTCGCGTATATCGAACGCGCGGCGTCGCGCTTCTTCGGCACGATGACCTACGCGGTGCATCTGAACGGCGTCGTAGAATACGCGGATAGCGGGGCACCCCGTGGCGCGCCGCAACTGTGGATCGCGCGCCGCAGCGACACCAAGGCGACCGATCCGGGCATGCTCGACAATGTCGTCGCGGGCGGGATCGGCTGGGGCTTCGGCGTCGGCGAGACGATCGTCAAGGAATGCTGGGAAGAAGCCGGCATTCCGGCCGAAATCGCCGCGCGCGCGGTCGCGGGCCGCACCGCGTACGTGCTGCAATCGCTGCCGGAAGGCACGCAGGCCGAGCAGATTTTCATCTACGATCTCGCGCTGCCCGCCGACTTCGCGCCGCGCAATCAGGATGGGGAAGTGGGCGAACACCGGCTCGCGCGCATCGACGAAGTCGCGAGCTGGATCGAGGAAGGCGCGATGACGGTGGACGCGAGCCTGGCCACGCTGGATTGCCTGCTGCGCCACCGCTGGATCGACGAGGACGCGTGCACGGGCATCGACGCGTTGTTTGCGCCGCCCGTGCTGGACTAGGAGTCAGCGATATCGAGCGGCGCGCATGTGGTTCAGCCGCGCACTTGCCGCAAGAACACGAGCGTCGGCGCGCTGCGGCATCGTGAATCACCCGAAGCATCCCACGCGAACAGACTGCGGACACTGAAACAAACTACGCATTGAAGAAGGGAGTCACCGAGGTCATGTCGACCGATCACAGCTTTATCCTCAAACTGTCGTGCGCCGACCGGCCCGGCATCGTTCACGCCGTGTCGGGCTTTCTGTTCGAGCGTGGCAGCAATATTCTCGACTCCGCGCAGTTCGGCGACAGCCGCACCGGCGAGTTCTTCATGCGCGTGCATTTTCAGCAGGTGGGCGGCGATCCGGGGCTCGACGCGTTGCGCGCGTCGTTCGTGACGCTCGCCGAGCAGTTCGGCATGCGCTGGGAATTGCACGACGCGAACGTGAAGCCGCGCGTGGTCATCATGGTGTCGAAGATCGGCCATTGCCTGAACGATCTGCTGTTCCGCTACCGTACCGGCCAGCTCAATATCGATATCCCGGCGATCATCTCGAACCACAAGGAGTTCTACCAGCTCGCCGCGAGCTACGACATTCCGTTCCATCATTTCCCGCTGCCCGGCGGCACGCCCGACGCGAAGGCCGCGCAGGAAGCGCGCGTGCTCGAGGTGATCAACGAACACCAGGCCGATCTCGTGGTGCTCGCGCGCTACATGCAGATCCTGTCGCCGCACCTGTGCGAGGCACTGGCCGGCCGCGCGATCAACATCCACCACTCGTTCCTGCCGAGCTTCAAGGGTGCGAAGCCGTACTACCAGGCGTTCGATCGCGGCGTGAAGCTGATCGGCGCGACCGCTCACTACGTGACGACCGATCTCGACGAAGGCCCGATCATCGAGCAGGAAGTCGAGCGCGTGGATCACAGCATGGCGCCGGAGCAGTTGACGGCGATCGGCCGCGACGTCGAATGCGTGACGCTCGCGCGCGCGGTGAAGTGGCATGTCGAGCATCGCGTCGTGCTGAACGGCAGCAAGACGGTCGTGTTCCGCTAAAAAAATGGCGCCGGTCGAGGCCGGCGCCATTTTTTCCTCGATTCTTTTTCTTCGATTTCCCTACGGGCGCGCCGCCGCGCCGCCCGCGTTTCTGGCGAGATTCGCGTTTTGCGCGGAGCGGCGGCGCCCGTTCAGCTTCTTCAGCCAGATCAACAGTCCCGTGACGCTCAGCACGGCGACCGCGGCGCCCACCGCGCTGATCAGAATCCGCCCGCCCAGACCGAGGATGCGCCCCGAGTGCAGCGGGAATTGCAACTGCATGAAGATATCGCCGGCCGTGCCCTCGCCGGGAATCTGCGCGGCGAGCCGCTTGCCGGTGACGGCGTCCCAATACATCCACGGATTGCCGAGGCCGATGTCGCCGTGATCGTTGCCCGCGGTGTAGAAGCCGACGCCGTACGTGTGCAGGAATCCGGCATAGTAGAGGCCGCCCGCCGGCGCGGCGACACGCATGTCCTTGCCGGCCTGCGCGGCGAGCTCGACGATGCGCTCGCGGCTCAGCACCTGATCGCCCGGTTGCGGCGCGCGCAGGATTTCCGGGTTGTTGATCGGGTTGGGTGTCAGCGTCGAGATCCGCGAGACGATCGGCCGCACCACCTGCGACGGCAGATTCATCGAGATCGATGTCAGCGCGACGATCGTCAGCAGGCCCCAGATCCACACGCCGCCGGAGCGGTGCAGATCGAACGTGAGCGCGTAGCCGCCGCGTTTCAGGCGGAACGCGAACGACTTGCGCCACGCCTTCAGGCTCGGAAACGACAGGCACAGCGCGATCACGCTATCGAACAGCCATACGATGCCGACGATGCCCATCAGCCACGTGCCGATATCGATGCCACCGGTAAACGGCAATTGCAGCGTGTAGTGCAGCTTGTAGATGAACGGAATCAGATTGAGCCGCGTGAGCGACACGGCGCCCCATTCGCGGCGTGCCTGGATTTCTCCGGTGACGGGGTCGACGGCGATCTGATTGAAGTCGAGCGGGTAGGGCTGCTTCGTCGCGGGATCGGTGCGCGGCAGCACCATCATCTGCAGCGTCTTGCCGGGTTCGACGGCCAGCGGCAGATAGGTGACCTGGAGGCGCGGATCGGCGGCTTCGACACGGTTCGCCAATTCGAGGCTCGTGAGCGCCGGACCGGCCGTGCGAGCCTGGTAGAACGACGGGTTCAGCGCGGCATCGAGTTCATGGTCCCACGCGATGATCGCGCCGGTGAGACCGGCGACGAACAGGAACAGCGCGGTCGCGACGCCGAACCAGCGGTGCAGACGGACAAGCTGGCGTCTCATGCGCGGACCGGCGGGAAGAAGCGGAAAGGCGGGCGAAACGTCACGATGCGGACTTTTTGCAAATGGGAATGGTTCGCATCTTAGGGGCTTGCAGGGCCCGCTGCAAGTCTTCTGTCAGGAAGGGCGACGATGGTTCTTTGTTGCGGCAAGGTGCAAAAAAAGCGGCACTCCCGTGCCGCTTCGCTTGCCTGTCCGGCGCCGCGTCATCTGGCCCCTTCAGGCCGGAAAACACTCACACCAGCCGCAGATAAATCAGCTCCCGCTTGATATACGCATAAAAAATCGGCGCCGCGATCACGCCGGCGATGCCGAACGCCGCTTCCATCACGAGCATTGCGATCAGCAACTCCCACGCGCGCGCCTCGATCTGTCCGCCGACGATCCGCGCGTTCAGGAAGTATTCGAGCTTGTGAATCAGGATCAGGAACACGAGCGACATGATGGCGGCCGGAAAGCTCACCGACAGCGCGACCGCGACGATGATCGTGTTCGAGATCAGATTGCCGATCACCGGCAGCAGCCCCACGATGAACGTGACGAGTACCAGCGTTTTCGACAGCGGCAACGTGTCGTGGAAGATCGGCAGGATCACGAGCAGGAAGATCGCGGTGAAAACCGCGTTGAGCGCGGAAATCTTCACCTGCGCGAACACGATGCGGCGAAACGCGTCGGCGAAACGCTTGACGCGCGTGACGAACGCGGTGGACAGCGGCAGCCGCTGGATCTGGTTCTGCGCGCCGACCGCGATGATCGCGCCGATGATCATGCCGATCAGCACGTGCGTGAACGCGCGCGCCGCGGTCGTGCCGCCTTGCTGTAGCATGTTCGCGTGCGTGTGCATCAGCTCGGCGGCCTTGGCCTTCATCTGCTCGGTGTCGACCGGCAGATAGCCGGCGACGAACTGCGGAATCCGGCCGCGCGCCTGATCGATCAGTTGCATCGCCTGATCGAGCAGATTCTGCACGCTCGGCACGTCGTTCTCGAAGTGCTCGATGATGCCGAGCGTGAGTCCGGTCAACGCGCCGACGATCACCGTCGACAGGATCACCACCGCGAGCCAGCGCGCCCGCCTGCTCGACATGTGGCGCTCGATGCGCGGCGCGATCGTATGCACGAGCTGATAGACCAGCAGCCCGGCAAGCAGCGCGCCGAGCAGCTTCAGCTCGATCACCGCCCACATGCCGAACAGCATCACCACGTAGCTGCCGATTTCGACCGCCGACAATTTCGGCAGACTCATGTCGCTAGTCAGCCTGACCGGGCGCGGGCGCAGGTCCTGCACCCGTTCGTCTTCGCGCGCCTGATTCCGCTTGGCCATGGCTTATTCCGTCTCCAACCTGGGTAGTGCAGCGTTACTTGATGGCGGCGGCGCGTTTCAGCAACGGCGCCAGGTACTTGCCGGTAAAACTTGCCTTCGACTTCGCGACCTGCTCGGGCGTGCCCTGGGCGACGATCTGGCCGCCGCCGGCGCCGCCTTCCGGTCCGAGGTCGATGACCCAGTCGGCGGTTTTGATTACATCGAGATTATGTTCGATGATCACGACGGTATTACCCTGGTCGCGCAACCGGTGGATTACTTCCAGCAGCAGCGCGATATCGTGAAAGTGCAGGCCGGTGGTCGGTTCGTCAAGAATGTATAGCGTGCGACCGGTGTCGCGCTTGCTCAGTTCCAGCGACAGTTTCACACGCTGCGCCTCGCCGCCCGACAGCGTAGTGGCCGACTGGCCAAGGCGAATATAGCCGAGACCCACGTCCAGCAGGGTTTTCAGCTTGCGCGCGACGACCGGCACCGCCTTGAAGAACTCGTACGCGTGTTCGACCGTCATGTCGAGCACTTCGCTGATGTTGCTGCCTTTGTACTGGATGTCCAGCGTCTCGCGGTTGTAGCGCTTGCCGTGACAGACGTCGCACGGCACGTACACGTCGGGCAGGAAGTGCATCTCGACCTTCAGCACGCCGTCGCCCTGGCAGGATTCGCAGCGCCCGCCCTTCACGTTGAACGAGAAGCGGCCCGGATCGTAGCCGCGTTCCTTGGCCGCCGGCACGCCGGCGAACAGCTCGCGGATCGGCGTGAAGAGGCCCGTGTAGGTGGCCGGATTCGAGCGCGGCGTGCGGCCGATCGGCGACTGGTCGACGCTGATCACCTTGTCGAAGTGCTCGAGGCCCTCGATCGCTTCGTACGGCGCCGGCTCCGTGGCCGAGCCGTACAGGTGATGCGCGACCGCCTGATACAGCGTGTCGTTGATCAGCGTCGACTTGCCCGAGCCGGACACGCCGGTCACGCAGGTGAGCAGGCCCACCGGCAGATCGAGCGTGACGTTATGAAGATTGTTGCCGTACGCCTCGATAATGCGCAGGCGCCGCTCGTCGGGTTCCTTGCGCTCGTCGGGGAATTCGATCGAGCGCGTGCCGGACATGTACTGCCCGGTCAGCGACGCCGCGTTCGCCTGCACCTGTTTCGGCGTGCCCTCGGCGATCACCATGCCGCCGTGCTCGCCGGCGCCCGGGCCCATGTCGACCACGTAGTCGGCCATGCGGATCATGTCTTCGTCGTGTTCGACGACGATCACCGAGTTGCCGAGATCGCGCAGGTGCTTGAGCGTCGAAATCAGCCGGTCGTTGTCGCGCTGATGCAGACCGATCGATGGTTCGTCGAGTACGTACATCACGCCGGTGAGGCCCGAGCCGATCTGCGACGCGAGGCGGATGCGCTGCGCTTCGCCGCCCGACAGCGTTTCCGCGCTGCGTTCGAGCGACAGGTAATCGAGTCCGACGTTGTTCAGGAACATCAGACGCGCGACGATTTCCTTCACGACCTTGTCGGCGATCTCGCGCTTCGCGCCTTCGAGGCGCAGCGTCTGGAAATAGCCGAGCGCGTCGCGCAACGGCCAACTGCTGATCTCGAAGATGCCGCGCGCGTCGCCGTCCACGCCGATGCGCACGAAACGCGCCTCGCGGCGCAGCCGCGTGCCCGCGCAGGACGGGCAAGGCTGGTTGTTCTGATACTTCGCGAGCTCTTCGCGCACCGCGGCCGAATCGGTTTCGCGGTAACGCCGCTCCAGATTCGGGATGATCCCTTCGAACACGTGCTCGCGCACCGACGTGCGGCCGCGCTCGTTGATGTACGAGAACGGAATCTCCTGCTTGCCCGAACCGTACAGCAGGATCTTGCGCACTTTCTCTGGCAGGTCCTCGAAGGCGGTGTCGATGTCGAAGTCGTAGAACGCCGCGAGGCTCTGCAGCATCTGGAAGTAGAACTGGTTGCGCCGGTCCCAGCCCTTCACCGCGCCCGCCGCGAGTGACAGCGACGGATGCGCGACCACCCGCTTCGGATCGAAGAACGTGATCTGGCCGAGGCCGTCGCATTCGGGGCACGCGCCCATCGGATTGTTGAACGAGAACAGGCGCGGCTCGAGCTCCTGCAGCGAGTACGAGCAGATCGGGCAGGCGAACTTCGAGCTGAACAGGTGTTCCTTGTCGGTGTCCATCTCGAGCGCGATCGCGCGGCCGTCCGCGAGACGCAGCGCCGTTTCGAACGATTCGGCGAGGCGCTGCTTCATATCCGGGCGCACCCGCAGACGGTCGATCACGACGTCGATCGTGTGCTTGTCGTTCTTCTTCAGCTTCGGCAGCGAGTCGACTTCATGGATTTTCGCGGTGCCTTCGTTGGCGGTGCCGCCGCCCGAGCGCACGCGAAAGCGGACAAAGCCCTGCGCCTGCATGTCCTCGAACAGCTCGGTGTGCTCGCCCTTGCGGTCCGCGACCACGGGCGCGAGGATCATCAGGCGGGTTTCCTCGGGCAGCGCGAGCGCCGCGTCGACCATCTGCGACACGCTCTGCGCCTGGAGCGGAATCTCGTGATCGGGGCAATAAGGCGTGCCGACCCGCGCGTACAGCAGACGCAGATAGTCGTGGATTTCGGTGACGGTGCCGACCGTCGAGCGCGGATTATGCGAGGTCGCCTTCTGTTCGATCGAGATGGCCGGCGACAGCCCTTCGATCAGATCGACGTCCGGCTTTTCCATCAGTTGCAGGAACTGGCGCGCGTAGGCGGACAGACTTTCGACGTAGCGCCGCTGGCCTTCCGCATAGAGCGTATCGAACGCCAGCGACGATTTGCCGGAGCCGGAAAGCCCCGTGATGACGACGAGCTTGTGACGCGGTAGGTCGAGATTGACGTTCTTCAGGTTGTGGGTGCGAGCCCCACGAATACGGATTTGTTCCACGGATTTATTCCATGAACTGCGGCAAAGGGGAAGGGGCTAAACCTGCTACTATAGCGACTTTTCCAGACCGCCGTTACGGCTCCCTGACAGCGGGAACAAGGCGCGAGGGCAGGCTCGGGGACAGGTTGAAAGACGGCGGTCCGGCGCCGCGGGAAAGTAGTCCAGGTGGGGCTGCTTTCCGCGACTACAAGGTGTCGTGAGGGTGCGAGCGCCGGCGGGGTGCGGCAGGATCCGGCTGTGTGAACCCCCCGTCATGTCGTCGCCCGGGGTTGCCCGTTGCGCCGCGCCGCCTGTCCCGGCGGTCACGGCTGTCCCCTCGGGCTCGCCGCACGGTGCGCCGCCCGGCTCATTCAAACAACGCTTCCGATGTCCAATCCATCCGCCGTCTCCACACGCATGAGCGCGCCCGAATTGCGCGCGACCGTATCGCTTGCCGCGATCTTCGCGCTGCGCATGCTCGGTCTGTTCATGATCATGCCGGTGTTCTCGGTCTACGCGAAGACCATTCCCGGCGGCGAGAACGTGCTGCTCGTCGGTATCGCGCTCGGCGCGTACGGCGTCACGCAGTCGATGCTCTATATCTTCTACGGCTGGATCTCCGACAAGGTCGGCCGCAAGCCGGTCATCGCAACCGGTTTGCTGATCTTCGCGCTCGGCAGCTTCGTCGCGGCGGCCGCGCACGACATGACGTGGATCATCGTCGGCCGCGTGATTCAGGGGATGGGCGCGGTGTCGTCGGCGGTGATCGCGTTCATCGCCGATCTCACGTCGGAGGAGCATCGCACCAAGGCGATGGCGATGGTCGGCGGCAGCATCGGCGTGTCGTTCGCGGTCGCGATCGTCGGCGCGCCGATCGTGTTTCACTGGCTCGGCATGAGCGGGCTGTTCACGCTGGTCGGCATCTTCGCGATTCTGGCGGTCGGCGTCGTGCTGTGGATCGTGCCCGATGCGCCGAGGCCGGTGCACGTGCGCGCGCCGTTCGCCGAAGTGCTGCACAACGTCGAGCTGCTTCGTTTGAATTTCGGCGTGCTCGTGCTGCACGCGACGCAAACCGCGCTGTTCCTCGTCGTGCCGCGCATTCTCGAAGCCGGCGGCCTGCCGGTCGCGTCGCACTGGAAGGTGTATCTGCCGGTCATGGGCCTGTCGTTCGTGATGATGGTGCCGGCGATTATCGCCGCCGAAAAGCGCGGCAAGATGAAGATCGTGCTGCTGTCCGCGATCGGTCTTATCCTGATCGGCCAGTTGTTATTGGGCGTGGCTGCGCATACGATTCTGAGTGTGGCGGCGATCCTCTTTGTCTACTTTCTGGGCTTCAATATTCTCGAGGCTTCGCAGCCTTCGCTGGTGTCGAAGCTGGCGCCCGGCACCCGCAAGGGCGCGGCGGCCGGCGTCTACAACACCACGCAGTCGATCGGTCTGGCAATGGGCGGGATGATCGGCGGCTGGCTGCTGAAGGTGAACGGGCAAAGCGCGGTGTTTTTTGCCTGTTCGGGGCTGGTGTTCTGCTGGCTTATAATCGCCGCAAAGATGAAACAGCCGCCGCGCAAGGCATAACACGGCGTACCCGGGCACGCCCGGCTCATCCAGAACTCACCCGGCGGCGGGCAGAGGCGCTTCCTGGTCCCGGGCCTGCCGAGACGCGAACCGCGGAGTGCCGCGCCGCCTGCAATGGAATCAACAGGAGAAATTCATGGCATCCGTGAACAAGGTCATTCTCGTCGGCAACCTCGGAGCCGATCCGGAAGTCCGTTATCTTCCGAGCGGCGACGCAGTGGCGAACATCCGCCTTGCGACGACGGACCGCTACAAGGACAAGGCGTCGGGCGAGATGAAGGAAGCCACCGAGTGGCACCGCGTCGCGTTCTTCGGCCGCCTCGCGGAAATCGTCTCGGAATATCTGAAGAAGGGCTCGTCGGTGTATCTGGAAGGGCGCATCCGCACGCGCAAGTGGCAGGCGCAGGACGGCACCGATCGTTACTCGACCGAAATCGTCGCCGAGCAGATGCAGATGCTGGGTGGCCGCGGCGGTTCGTCGATGGGCGGTGGCGATGAGGGCGGTTATAGCCGCGGCGAGCCAGCCGAGCGCGGCGGTGGCGGCAGTGGTCGCGCGATGTCGTCGGGCGGTGGTTCGCGTGGCGGCAGCGGCGGCGGTGGTGCGAGCCGTCCGAGCGCGCCGGCCGGCGGCGGGTTCGATGAGATGGATGACGATATTCCGTTCTGACTTCCCGTAACGAGAAAGTGTAAAGATCAACCCCGCCTGATGGTGGGGTTTTTCTTTTTGTATCTGGGATTTAGGCCGCTCCTCTACCCGAAAGATTTACCGGAGGGATACCGCGGCTGCCTCTGTTTTTTAGTTCGTAACTATTACCGTCAACTTCCAGACTGGATGAGCCCGGCTGGAAGGGTGCCGGGAGTACTGCCACAGAAAAGTCGTAAACATCGCCTAGGGGTGGATCGGAGCAGCCGGGAGATGTTGATGGACCCCCGATTTCACGTAGTCACTGTGCGGCATCCGGGCGGTGAGCGTTTACCGATCCTGCTGGACGCCGAGAGGCAACCGGTAGCGTGGATCAATGCGTATCTGATCAGGCGCCTGCGTCCCCGGCTGGCTGTCAGCAGCCTCGTCAAGACGTTGCGCGTTCTGGGCTATCTGTGGGCATGGGCTTCGGCGGAGGCCTTCCCGTTGCAGGCACGACTCGTGTCCGGCCAAGGCCTGAATCAGGACGAGATTGCCAGTCAGCTTTACCCTTGGCTACGGCGTAATTTCGCGACAACTGGGAAGGTCCGTAAGTTCGCCGTATCGCCCAACACCGTGGCGTTTCGGCTGAACGTTGTTTTGCAATGTGTCGTTTGGCACCAAATGCCGACCGAAATCGACGACACCTGATCGCATCGAAGCTACGGTGCAGGTGGTCGGGGCAGAAAGCCGTCTGCCAGATGAGGACGCCATTCGAGCAATCGGTTACCTGTACCAGCAGATTCCGCGCAGTGCGTCACCGCATGATCCCGTCAGTGCCGATCGGATCATGATCCTGATTGCGACGGCGATGGTGTGCACGGGCTTGCGTATCGGCGAAATGCTGACCTTGCCGGAGAAACCCCTGTCGCTGGCCGAGGACGGTAGCAGGGCGCTCCGCTATGCGCGCCTGAAAGGCCGGGCCGACGATGTCACTGTCGAGTGGGCAAGCAAACCGCTGCTGACCGGAGACGGAACCGGTGGTGGAGGCGGCCCTGGCTGAACTGCACGAGGTGACGGAGGGCGCGTGACAGGTTGCACGCTCGCTCCATGAGTCGGGATGCCTGCTCGCAGGGATTCCGCTGCAGCCTGAAATTGATGGAACGTCATTGCCGGCGATACTGGGGTTGCGCGGAAACAATGTCGCCCAGTTCCTGAAGGTGCGGAAAATTGCTTACGTCGTCGAGGCAAAGAAGTTATGGGTGAAGCGCGACGCGCTGCTTTGAGGCCTTCGTGGCGACCACTGGACGCTACCCACGATACCTGGTTCGCCCGGTCAGGGGCGTCGGCTCCACGAAACGTTGTGCGTCGCATACGCGAATCAGATGCACCGCGGCACTAGGTCGACTTTGACCCATGCAGCGCGCCCCATCACCGACCAGAATGTGCGGGACTTCCTGACGGGACGTGGCGTGATCCGGTCGGTCTTCGAGCGACATGCGATCGTTGACAGTCACGGTGGCGAGATAAATGTGCGCTCGCATGGGTTCCGTCACTTTCTCAACCACGTCCTGGATGAGGGGGGGCGCCAGATCTTGTGTAGAGGAAATGGTTCGGGCGCAAGCACGCTGCCGACACGAAGGCCTATCAGCACCTCACGCCCGCTCAGAAAGCCGCAAAGGTCGCGGCGGACATCATGGATGGTCACATGGGCGGCGCCGTGACGGAGATCGCGAAGGTGCTACCAGTCGAGGTAGCGCACACGTTTCTGGCAGCACGTATCCACGCCGTTCATGACGTCGGACCGGTAATGTGCATTCACGACTTCCAGATGGCACCGTGTCCGCGTCATCTGCAGTGTACGGTCAATTGCGACGAATACATATGGCTGAAGCGAGACACGTCGCGCTCAGACGATCTCAAGCGACAGGCGGCGGTCGTCTATCTGAGTCTGAAGAATACGGATGCAAGTCGCCGGACAGGCGCTGGTCGAGCCGGACTGGCTGGAGCACCTGCGCATCCGCTACAGGCAGCTCATGACGCAACTGGCAGCACTGAACGTCAACGAGGCCGACCTTGTACGCTATATCGACGAAGGAGGCGGCCATGCCGAAAGTGATCCGGGTGAACTCGAAAATCAGCGAGCGCAAGGCGGCAGGCATCGTCGCGGAACTTGATCGCTGGCGTGACGGCGAACTCGGCACGAAGCTGACATGGCAGCGGATCGAGGCATTCTCAGGATTCACTCGGCAGGCGCTGAGTCGTCCTGAGAAGATCAGGCACGCCTACCAGGAAGCGAAGTGTGCACTCGCGACTCCGGGGCGATGTTCGCGGTCGCGCTCCCGCAGCGACGAACTTACGTATCTCGATCAGACGATCGAGAACCTGCGAATGAAAATCACGCGCTATGAAGCGCTGGAGCAGCAGTGGCTCCAACGTTGGCAACGCATTGCTTTCCACTGCTCGCGACGCGGCATAAGTATCCGTGAGTTGGACCGGCCCCTCGATTTTCTGAACAGAAAGGGTACGTGAACGCGTCGCATCAACCGCGTGTAGCACATCAGCGGTAGGGAAGGCGGGCGTTCAGTGTGGCGTCTGTCGATTCGGCGAGAGCTAATACGTTTCGAGCAAATTTGGATTCCAGCTCGCGGTGAGAAACAACTGCCTTGCCTGTTCCGCCGAGCACGGCAATTCGACGAAACCTGGCGTGCCGGATGAGGTCAGGTGCCAACGCTGCCTGATCTTCGAAATAGGTGCCTTCGATCTCGTCGAACAGGCTGAGACATACGTCGAAGCCATTTCCTGCGGTGAGCCAGACCATTCCGTGATTGCGGTCTACGGTCGCTGTAATACCGCAACCCAGGGAAAGACATGGGGAGTCGTTGAGTTAGGGGGAAGAAAACTTGTTCATCAAAACCGAAGCAGGACAGTCAAAGCCGGATTGTGACGTAAAAAGCTGCTGACGGGGTAGGTGCTAGTTCGCAGTATCCTGCGAATGACGTGTCATTTCCCTCCTTATCCCACTCAAACCGCTAGAGCGATTCTTGCGATCAAGCTGCGCCGGCTTCGGGCAGAGAAAAACTGGTCTCAAGAGGATTTGGCGGCCGAAAGCGGGCTCGACCGGTCCTTTGTGGCGCACGTCGAGCGCGAAGCTCGCAATATCGCGATAGACAATATCGAGAAACTTGCTCGTGGCTTAGGTGTTCAGGTTTATGAATTATTGTAACTCTAAACCGCCTGCAGCTTAATGCAATTTGCATTAGACAAATGGCTGCCCAGATTGCATCGATAGGCGCGGGTCCCGAATAGCACTTCCGCAGCCAGGAATTTCCGGCTACCCTTGGCGGAGTTGATGCCGACCACCCTTGCAGGCCATGTACCGCAGGACAAGAAGGCATTGCTCGCTGCCCATGCCATCAAAGGCTATATCGACGACTTTTGCACCCGAGAGATATCGGTGACGATAACGTTATCGCGTGGTGCAAGCCGTACTGGCAAGCTGCGAATGCGGGCGTAGTCCATGCATTTATGGAGCGGCAGTCAATACACTCAACGAAACAACTGTGGTGGCGGGAGACGCTTTGCATTCTGGAGATGATGTCAATGACGTCGCCGCGAGGCTCGCGAGGGCGGTGGCGACCATTCGTGATTGTTATGTCGGCGATACGAGGGATCCGACTTCTGGAAAACAAAGGATCCGTCAGCGAGAAGGTTTGGTGGCGGTCGGCGTTAATGCATTAGAAGGCCAATTCGCAGAGATACTACGATCGGTCGTAGACAGGCGTGAGCGCCAATACCGCGTGAAGGTATCCGCTGGACAGCCAGATAGGTCTTTCGTGCTGGTTCCATACGCTGCGCTGCTGAGAAAGGATGTAACGTCCACACCGCGGCGTGGCGTCTACGTCGCGTTGCTTTTCCGGCAGGACTGCCGGACACTCTGGCTAACTTTGAATCAAGGTCTCTTGCAATTCGAGAACCGCTTTGGCTTGCTTGGCGCTCGAGACTATTTGGAAAAGGGGGCAAAGACCATCGGTAACTCGATTGCGAGTCTTACGGGTTTTTCACGTGGGAGCATTGACCTCGATGCGACGACACCGTACGGCCAAGCTTATGAACAGGGGGCGATCCTCAGCCGACAGTATGCCTTGGACAGCTTCAATGAAGCGACGAGCCGCTCTTTTCTGAACGACCTCGAAAGCCTAATCGATCTTTACGACTCGTTGCCGGCGTATGCGGTCCGCGATCCATCGATCGCCGTTGCGGATGAACAAGTTGAAGACGACGAGATGGCGTACCAGGAAATGGCCAACTCTGGCGCGACCAATCGAGCTGCGACGCCGATCAATGATGTCCCTCGACCCCGCCCCTTACCCTCGACTCGGGCGGCGACTAAGTCCGGTTGGATTCGGGATGTTAAAGTCGCAATCGAAGCGCTGGAGCAAGCCTCCTTTTCCTGCGAAGCGGGGTGCAGTTACGAGCCATTCATGGCGGCGGTGGCCGATCGTCCATACGTCGAGGCGCATCATCTTATCCCGTTCTCAAAGCAGAAGGCTTTCGAAGTGAGCCTTGACGTCCCGGCTAACGTCGTATGTCTGTGCCCAGCGTGCCATTCGAAGATTCATAACGGTCACGAAAGCTGTCGTGTTCCAATGATTACCCGCCTGTTTGAGCGTCGCGCTGCGAGGTTGAAGGACTCAGGTCTATGCGTAAGCCTGCGTCGGTTGCTTGCGATGTACTGATCGCGCGGGAGACGGTGCGAATGCGCGCTCAGCCCTTCAAACACGCATGTATGTGAATTCCCCCGGAAAAACAAAATGACTCGAGCCTTGGCATACCAGCCAGAAAATGCACTCAATGCGATATGCCCGTATTTCACGATGTTTCCGCTCGAGTATCCACTTAGAGTACTTAAGACGCACAGGCGCGAGGCTCCTGTCGTTATGGATCCTTTTTGTGGAAGAGGGACAACACTTTTCGCTGCGCGGAAGCTGGGTCTCGTCGCACGGGGAATTGATTCGTCACCGATAGCGATCGCAATTGCACGGGCGAAGCTGGCTGTCGTCGATGTCGATGCTGTATTGAAATTGGCCCAAGCATATATTGCGCAGTATGAGCGTGCTGAAATTCCCGAACCCGAGTTTTTCAAGCATGCGTTTGCGCCTCCCGTTCTTCAGCAGGTATGCGCCATCCGAACCGGGTTGCTGCATATCGAGAAGGACACTGATGTAACGGCAATTCTACGCGCCACGATGCTCGGATGCCTGCATGGCCCGCTGAACAAGAGCCCGAATAGGCGCGCCTATTTTAGCAATCAGATGCCACGGACTTTCTCTGCAAAACCGGACTACTCAGTGCGTTTCTGGAAAGAACGTGGTCTGGAGCCGCCAGAGGTCGACGTTCTGGCCGTATTACGGCTTAAGCTCGAGCGATTGCGAGAACAGCAGCTACCATTTACCGGAAGTATCGAATACGTGCGACAGGGCGATTCAAGGCTAGCTGCATCCATACCAGCTAATCATCGAGACTTTTCGGTTGTTGTAACGTCTCCGCCATATTATGGGATGCGGACTTACGTTCAAGACCAGTGGCTCAGGAACTGGTTTCTGGGGGGGGCTGCTTTTGTTGACTACACCAACGATTTCCAGCTTGCTCATACGGGAACGGAAGTATTCTCGAAGTCGTTAGGCCTTGTTTGGAAAAACATGGCTAGAACGAACGCCGACAGCCTTGACATGTATATCCGATTTGGAATCATTCCTTCCGCTAGGGTAGATGCAAAGGCCGTATTGCGTGCCTCGCTGGAGCAGTCAGGTGTTGCTTGGAGGGAGGTTTCGGTTCGCACCGCTTTCACAGCTTCATCAGGAAAACGCCAGGCGGATCATATGGTTGCAGGCTCTTCGGCTGCACTGGAGTACGATTTTCATGTGAGGAGATCCGATTGACCGTCAAAATGGTGCCGCCCGTGCCCAAACAGGCTGTGTTCTTTGTCGGAGGCCTATGGGTGGCCCCGGCCTTTCAAGATATGCTGGCGTTTGGGACGCGCTTCAAATGCAGGATGCATATTCGGTGCTGTTCGGATTTTGTGATGTGACGCAACTCAATCTTTAGTTAGCCGGAGCAGACGGCCGCCCGAAGCCTACTATCCGCAAGTGCTTCTGAAATTGTGCGGATGTCGCTTTCGTTGATTCAGTCCCCGAGGGGCCGTTGTAGTAATTTCGGTAGGGACGCAGCAAAGTCGTACATTATTGAACCGCGACGGGAGGGGGAATGATTGATCCGGTAAGTCAGGTCCAACTCAAGGAGGCCATCGCGGACTGCATTGGTACCGATCGAGGGGTGCTGGATGCGTTGCGGGAGGAGATTCGTCCACTGAAAAGGGCAACGCGCCGCATTCAGCCCCGAGCTACGACATCGATATCGCTGGTGGGCACCGACGGTGGCAACAACCAACTTCAGTTTGATCCTTTCCTTATTCAACTGATTCGGGTGGTGGACAGCAGCAACAACGAGTATTGCTTGGAGGCGGTCTCGCCCACAACTCCGGTTCAGACGCTAAACGAGCGCCAGTTTGCATTGGGTGGGGGGCCTCGAACGGCACTTGGCGAGATGATGGCCTTTCTGGGTGTGAACAGTCTGCCGACTCTCTCACACATGATTCGACCAACCGACAAGGGGAAGCCGGTATCGCCCAGCTGGGTACAGGTCTACCGAGAATTGGTCGAGTGGGCTATCTTATTCGCGATCCTTAAAAAGGATTTTGGAACCGACACTCTGATCGTTTGTGATGGCTTGTTGCGTAGCAAGGTTTTCGCCAAGGACTTGTTTCAGCGGTTGTTGCAAGGCATGAAGGACCGCATCGACTCGCAGTGGAGTAAGAGCCGCCGTCGAGTGTATTTGGCCGGCGTAGCGAAACACAGCAAGGTGCTCTCACGGTATCGCCTGGCCATGGCTCTAGAGGGCGTACTACAGACGGATTATCCTGCTTACGTCGAGGTCCCACGCGAAGTCGAAGAGAAGGCTTATGTCTGGTCGGAGTTCGCTCGAGGTGATGACCGCGCCGGCGACGGGGGAGAGATCAACAAGTTCGTCGGCGGTAAGATGTTTCTGGTGAAATTCGGGGCCCATCGCCGGGACCCCGTTTGGCCGATTGACATCTTCGTCCCGCAGGTCGGAGAGTCACAGACCATCATTGGCTCGATGCTTGCCGACGCCATCAATGGCTTCCCGGTGCCGCATTACCCGCGTTGCCTGCAGAAGGCACATGAAAATGCGGCTTTGGTCGATTTCGATTTTGACATTCTGCAGGACTTCATCTACGAAGGTGTGCGTTCAAGTCTTGGCTGCGATGCAGGGACCTTGGACGCATTTCAGCTTCAGGATGCCGACCCGGCACAACGTCGGTACGGGTAAGGAAGAACAACATGACAGAGATCCAGCTCTTTCCCAGGGAACAGGTTGTCGGCATCTTCCGGGGCTTCCAGCAAGGGGGCATGGAATTTCATGCTGACCTGGTCTTGCCGTACCGGAATGAGTTTCAGAATATCCCGATGCACGGCCAATTCCTCCTTGTACAGCTGGAGACGCCCGATGAAGCCGTGATAGGTCGTATTGCTGCTTTTTCCTCGGAGGGTAAGCTTTCCTCCGGTTCTGGCGAAGAGTTCAACATTCGTGCAGTACGCGAGGATCGGGCGATTCCGGAAGATCTTCGCGAGCAATATTTGAAGTATCGCGTAAACATCCGGGTGCTCGGTGTGCTGCGACGAAATGGCGAAAGCCTTACCTTTGTCCCCTCGCATCGCCGGCTCCCCCATGTTGGCAGCAAGGTGGCGTTTCCGAGCGATGAGGTACTGCGGGAGGTTGCTGGCCACAACATTGGTGGGGCGCCCATCGGTCATCTCGCGTTTGGCGAATACATCTATGCGGCAGGCAACACTTCATTCCAGTCTCAGGATTGGATGCAGGTAGTCGACCCGGAGGTATTGATCCGCTTCCCGATCGAATCACTCGTATCTCGCCGCAGTTTCATCTTCGCCCGCGCCGGTTTTGGCAAGTCCAATCTTAACAAGCTGCTTTTCTCAAAGCTCTACGAGACCACGCCTTTCGTCACAAAGCGCGCTGGAAAACAGGTTCCCGTCGGCACGGTAATATTCGATCCGGACGGTGAATATTTCTGGCCTGATGACAAGGGCCGTCCAGGCCTCTGCGACGTTCCCACCCTAGAGGACAAAGTCGTTGTCTTCACCGATAGGAAGAACCCGAGTTCCTTTTACCAGTCGTTTGTGGCCGGTGGCATCAAGCTGGATATTCGCCGCCTACGCCCAGGTGATGTGATTTCGATCGCGCTTGGACCAGAGCGACAGGAGCAGCAGAATGTCCGGAAGCTGCGCGGCCTTCCGCAAGATCGATGGGAATCGTTGGTCAACCTGATCGACACGAACGGCAATACCACTCCGCTAGATGATATCTGCGGACTGCTCGACCTGGATCCTCAGAGACAGGAGGCTGAGGCGCTGGCCGCCAGGGGAAACATGACGGCGATCGTGAAGATGTTGCATGACAAAAGCAGTCAACTCATGGACATGCTTGTTCATGCGCTCTCAGAAGGCA
Organism: Paraburkholderia sp.; assembly: GCF_047605525.1. Lineage (GTDB taxonomy): Bacteria > Pseudomonadota > Gammaproteobacteria > Burkholderiales > Burkholderiaceae > Paraburkholderia. The sequence goes on from NZ_JASGFN010000023.1 coordinate 90,572, forward strand.
AGCTCTGCATCATCGACGTCTCGCAAATGCGCGGCGGTCAATCGCTTGTTCTTTCGGGCTTGATCCTGCGCCGGATCTTCGACCGCAACCAACAGGAGTTTACGGCAGCGGATCCCAAGACCATTCCGACGATTGCCGTTGTTGAAGAGGCGCAATCGGTCCTGAATGAAAATGCATCGGCTGCTGAACCCTACATCGCGTGGGTGAAAGAAGGTCGTAAGTACGACTTGGGCGCGCTGCTGATAACCCAGCAGCCGGGTAGCATCCCTGTCGAGATCCTCAGCCAAGGCGACAACTGGTTCATTTTCCACTTGCTGTCGGCGGCCGATCTCGCCTCGTTGAAACGGGCTAATGCCCATTTCAGTGACGACTTGTTGAGTTCGCTTCTCAACGAGCCTATCCCAGGCCAAGGTGTGTTTTGGAGTTCGGTGGGGGGTAAACCCTATCCGGTTAGCCTTCGCGCACTCTCATTCGAAAAAATGTTCTCGATGCGGGACCATGACTACAGCCAGCCTGCTGGGAAAACATACGCCCGAACACTGCAGAGCACATTCTCCGGAATGAGGCAACTGGCGAGAGCAGCCAGCGATTCCGAAGTCGGTGACACTGACACTCTGATTCACGCAGATGCCGAGGCCGAAGAGACCGAGTCAGTAGATGTGATGGCAAACATTGAGCAGCGGGCAATCGAAGCATTACGAATTGATCGTGACATTCGGCAGAAACTCGAATCTACTGGTATGCCTTGGTACGGAGTTCAGCAGTTTCTAATTGACCATCTGCCCGAACATCTGGAGGACCGTCGTCAGTTTGCCTACAACCTCGTCTCAAAGGCCATGGATGCCGTGTTTGGAGCGAGACCTGGGCCATGGGAAACCTTTAAGAATGCGGCGACGGGAAAGACGTGGCTACGGGTTGTCAAATGATTAGAGTTCTTCAGTCGGGCAAACCGAAAGCGATACCAAAATGTTCATGATTTGATGCTTCCCGAAGCCGACTAAAGGCATAGACTAAGTTCGTTCCGGCGCTTTTAGCGCATCGACCGAGAGCTGAGTAACGTTGATTTCGGAGTTGACGTTTCCGGTCCAAGCCTGTCAGCTTCTCCTTTGCCACCGCCGTCGCGATCGGAATCTTTACATAGTTCCAAGACAGAACCGTTCTGATCCCACCAAACCGTTTTTTGCTGATCAACACATAAAGGCCCGCCATCCTGAGGGATGGCGGGCCTTTTTTTGGTGCGCCCAGCATGGGCGCATTCCTGCGGGTGTAAGTCCCACCATAAGCTGGTCACAGCGAATGAAGTGAAGCGCAACTGCATGAGGGCGACCAGGTGTGGAGAGGAAGCGTGGAGCGTAAATCGCGAGCCGATGAACAAGAACCGCATATGAGGCGCTACGGAGCAGGGCGAGCGGGCCGAAAACCGCGAAGCTCTCGTGACCAGGGCGAAGTGGCGTAGATGCGGCGGTTGTGCGATGAAGGAGTGCGTTCTTACCTGGGGAGGCCTCGCCTCACGCCTGAAAGGGCGACGGCGTCGAGCCGGAGCGAGGAGTCAGCAGAGGCCGTAGTAGTCACAGGACAGGTTGATGAGACCGAAGCTGGTGACGAAGGGCCAAACGGGAAGGAGTGTCCAGCGTCATGTCGATGCGGCAGGCAATGCGTCAGATGCCCGTGCAAACGGGGCAAGTGGGAGGCACACGCGGTGAAGCTGCGTCTATGCCCGTGAGCGACGAAGCCGGTTGCCCGCGCCATGAATCCGGGGGCACAGGGTCATCGCTGCTGCAGGCAGCGCTGACGAGGGGGAACCTGAAGCAGGCGTTCAAACGGGTACGGGCCAACAAGGGAGCCGCTGGCGTGGACGGTCTGGACATTGACCAGACGTCGCGCCATCTGGTGACGGCGTGGCCGGCGATCCGTGAACAGTTGCTGAAGGGGACGTACCGGCCCAGTCCGGTACGGCGGGTGACGATCCCGAAACCGGATGGAGGCGAGCGCGAGCTCGGCATCCCGACGGTGACGGACCGGCTGATCCAGCAGGCGCTGCTGCAGGTGCTGCAACCGGTTCTGGACCCTACCTTCAGCGAGCACAGCTACGGCTTCCGACCGGGACGGCGTGCACACGATGCGGTGTTGGCCGCGCAGTCGTACGTGCAGTCGGGCCGGCGAATCGTGGTGGACGTTGATCTGGAGAAGTTCTTCGACCGGGTCCACCACGACATCCTGATCGACCGTTTACAGAAACGTATCGGGGACGCCGGGGTGATCCGGCTGATCCGGGCGTATCTGAACAGCGGCATCATGGATGGCGGCGTGGTTCAGCAGCGCGAACAGGGCACGCCGCAAGGCGGGCCGCTATCGCCGTTGCTGGCCAACGTGCTGCTCGATGAGGTGGACAAGGAACTGGAACGGCGCGGCCACTGCTTCGTGCGTTATGCCGACGATGCGAATGTTTATGTTCGCAGCCGCCGTGCAGGCGAGCGGGTGATGGCGCTGCTGCGTCGTCTGTATAGGCGACTGCGGTTGAAGGTCAACGAGACCAAAAGCGCGGTGGCCAGTGTGTTCGGTCGCAAGTTTCTGGGCTACAGCCTGTGGGTAGCGTCCGGCGGTATCGTTAAGCGCAAGGTGGCGGCCAAACCGCTGCAGGCGTTCAAACGCCGCATTCGTGAACTGACCGGCCGTAACGGCGGGCGCAGCATGAAGGACGTGGTGGAACGGATACGGCCCTATGTGCTGGGCTGGAAGGCGTACTTCCGATTGGCGCAGACGCCACGAGTCTGGCTGGATCTGGATAAGTGGATGCGTCACCGGTTGCGAGTCATCCAGCTTAAACAATGGCGCCGCGGTCCGACCATCTACCGGGAACTGCGTGCGCTGGGAGCACCGCCCGCTGTGGCGCAACAGGTGGCAGCGAACAGCCGTCGCTGGTGGCGTAATAGTGGCCAGCTCCTGAATAGCGTGCTGACTCTCGCATACTTCGACCGGCTGGGTGTTCCCCGCCTCTCATAACCCCAACTTCCCGAACCGCCCGGTGCGGACCCGCATGCCGGGTGGTGTGGCAGGGGTACGGCCTCATGGCCGTCCCCTATGCCGATTCAGCCATATTCCCACCACACCCTTCCCGCATCCCTCACCGGTTCACCGCCGCAAATGCTCCAACGTATCCCTCAGTGGCCCACTCGAAATCACAATCGGCCCGGTAAACGGCGTATCCAGATCGACGATCACATAAATCGCCGAAGCAATCGACACCGCCCCGAGCGTAATCGTCACCAGCGCCAACGCATTGCGCGGCGCGATCAACCCGAAGCTCAGAAAGATCACGCCTAGCCAGAACGTCAGCGTCTTGAAGAACGGCTGTGAAATCGAACTGTGCGCTTCCTCGATGAGTTTCCAGCGCGCATCGACGACGCGCCGGTATTGCGTCAGCGCGTCATCGAGCGCGCGTTGCTGCAGCGAGTCGTGCGTGCGCAGTTGTCGCAACTGCTGGCCCACCGAGGTCAGCATGTCGCCGAGCCGCACGTTTTCGAGTTTCTCCGGCGTGTCGGGCGGTCCGAGGTCGCGCGGATAGTCGCCGCCCGGCGCCGCTTCGCGCGGCCACGTCGACGCGATCGCCGCGGCCGTGTACTGACGCAGCAGACGCCGCGATTCGTCGGCGCTGCCGCCGAGTTCGCGCAACGTCGTGTCGAATTCGATCAGCTCGGCCGCATAGGTGCGCAGATCGTTCGACGCGGTATCGAAGCTCGATTTCGCCGATGCCGTCATCAGGCCGAGCACCAGCGCGGCGAACGTCACTAGCATGCCGATCACGAGCTGAATCAGTTGCACGGTCTCGTGCGCCTTGTGTTCCTCGGGCAGAAGCGGCCGCACGCCGACGCCGACACCGGTTGCGATCAGCAACAGCACGAACACGAGTATGGCCGACCCGACTTCCGACATGGGAACGCTCCAGAGAGGAAACGTGCTTCGACACTTTATTGATTTAGCGCAAGCGGCGTAGGCGATCAACCATAAAGTTTTCGGTCGCCGCGCCGTTCTCCGTCAATGTGGTGTTTGCTTAAATTTCAATCAAGTTGCGGACCTGGCCGAGCAGGCATGGGGCGCAGCACGCCCGGCCGCGACGAAAGCAGCGGCCGGGCAGCCCGAGGGAGACCAGTCCGATGTTGAAAAACCTGTCGATTCGCAACAGCCTTAGCCTGATGATCGTGAGCTTCGCGATCGTGCTGCTGCTCGGCGCCGCCGCGGGGCTGCTGTCGCTGCGCGCGGCCAATCAGTCGCTGCAGCAGATGTACACGGTCGATACCCCCGCCGTCGCCGATCTCGAAGGCAGCGCGGGCCAGTTGCTGCGTCTGCGTCTCGCGCTCGCGACGTATGCGTCGCTCGTCGCCCTTGACGATCAGGACGGCGCGAACGCGGTGCTCAAGCGCTTCGACCAGTATCGCAAGGCATCCGACGAACGGCTTGCCCACTATTTGAGCCGCGCGAGCGGGGCCGCCGACGAACAGCGTCTGATCGCTGACATGCAGCAGCAGCGCGACACGTTCCTGCGCGAAGGCGTCGACCCGGCGCTGGCCGCGCTCAAGTCGGGCGACACCCACGCGTTTAACGAAGTGCAGGCGCACAAGCTGCCGTCGCTGTACAGCGCATATGAGAAAGCGATGCTCGCGCTCGAAAAGCTGCAGCTCGATCACGGCGCGCAACGCTATCAGGACGCGCAGGATCTGTTCTACGTGATCTGCGTGACGGTGGCGGTCGGCATGGTGCTGTCGCTGCTCGGCGGCTGGCTGTGCCGCGCGGTGCTCGTGCGCGCGATCGTCACTCCGGTCGACGCGACGATCGCGCAGTTCCAGCGCATTGCCAACGGCGACCTGACCGGCCGCATCGACATGACCGGCGACAACGAAATGGGCCGGCTCGCGGCGGCGCTGCGCAAGATGCAGGAGTCGCTGATCGCGACCGTGAACGCGGTGCGTCAAGGCACCGAATCGATCGATACCGGCGTGAGCGAGATCGCGGCGGGCAACACCGATCTGTCGCAGCGCACCGAGGAGCAGGCCGCGTCGCTGGAGGAAACCGCGGCGAGCATCGAGCAGTTGACCTCGACGGTCAAGCAGACCGCGGACAACGCGAAGCAGGCGAGTTCGCTCGCGCAGGGCGCCTCGACGCTGGCCGCGCAGGGCGGCGAGCTGACCGGACAGGTGGTCGGCACGATGCACGGCATCGTCGACGATTCGCGGCGGATTGCCGATATCGTCGGCGTGATCGAGGGGATCGCCTTCCAGACCAATATCCTTGCGTTGAACGCCGCGGTCGAGGCGGCGCGCGCGGGCGAGCAGGGGCGCGGCTTCGCGGTGGTCGCGAGCGAAGTGCGCTCGCTCGCGCAGCGCAGCGCGGCGGCGGCGAGAGAGATCAAGGGCTTGATCGACGCGTCGACCGCGCGTGTCGAGGAGGGCTCGCATCTCGTCGAGCGCTCGGGTACGACGATGACCGAAATCGTCGACGCGATCGCGCGCGTGAGTTCGATCATGGGCGAGATCGCCGCGGCCGCGCTCGAGCAGAGCACCGGCATCGATCAGGTCAATCTCGCGGTCGCGCAGATGGACGAGGTGACGCAGCAGAATGCGGCGCTCGTCGAGCAGGCGGCCGCGGCGGCGAGTTCGCTGGAAGAGCAGGCGCGGCGGTTGTCGGCGGCGGTGGCGGTGTTTCAGACGGGCCGCGGGTCGCGGGCCGCGGTTGCTTCGGCGTCTTCGGCGGCCGGCAGGAAGATGGCCGGTGTTACCGCCGGGGCGAAGCGGGAGAGCGAGTTCGCCGCGGCGTAACGCGAGCCGTTCGTTGGCGCGGCCGCGCGCATCCGTTCCTTGCGACGCGGCGCGTCGTCGCCGCGCCGCGCCGTCCCGCTCGACGGCTCGCTACTGCATGGCCGCGTAATACTTCGCCAGACTATCGATTTCCTCCGGCGTCATCTGCCGCGCGACGTTGCGCATCTGTTCATTGATGTCGTTATGCCGCTCGCCGGAAGCGAACGCGCGCAACTGCGCCGCGAGATACTGCGACGATTGCCCGCCGAGCCACGGCGCCGCGCCCTTGCGATCGAGCTCGCCGTGGCAGGCCGCGCACGGCGCGATATTGCGCTGCGGATCGCCCTGCATCGCGAGCCTGACCGCGGTCGCGTCCGGTCCCACGCCGGCCGGCGTTTTCTCCGCGGCGGGCGCGCGCGCGAGCGACGCGTAGTAGGCCGCCAGATCGTGCAGATCCTGATCGCTGCGCGCCGCGATGATCGCCTGCATCACCGCGCTTTCCCGCTGACCGCTCTGGTAGTCGCGCAGTTCCTTGTAGACCGCGTCCGTGTATTGACCGGCGAGCGCGGGCGCCGTGACCTGCACGGTGCCGAGCACGCCGTGGCACATCGAGCAGTGCTGCGTGGCGATCGTCGCGCCGCGGCCGATCGCATCCGCGGCTGGATGAACCCGGCCCGAAGGCGGCAGCACGACCACCTCGCTCGGCACGTGGCTCACGCTGCTGCCGCTGTACCAGCTCGACGGCACGCCCGCCGCGCCGCAGATCCGCGCCCACAGGCTACGGTCGCCGAACGCGCTGCTCGCCGACGGCAGCCAGATGAAGCCGATCAGTATCGCGACGATCGCAATCCCGAGCGTGCCGCCGACGCTCCAGACGAACCACGGGTTGCGCAACGTGAAGAGGCGTTCGTCGTTCATCGCGGCGCTCCGATCACGACCGCCGGCACGGAAGTCTGCGGCAGTCTGAGCAACTGCACGATCGGCACGCTGTAGTTGACGACCGTGAGCCCGATCATCAGCGCGACCCACAGGCCGAAGCTGTTGAGCGCGACCGGCACGCGCTCGACCGGATGCGCGGCGCTCGCGAAGCGGAACGTCTGCGGCTGCGCGAGCGGCCCGAATTGCGACTTCGCGAGGATGTAGATGAACAGCAGCCCGGACACGAGCAGGATCAGGCCGCCCACCGCCGACACGCCGACCCAGAACGCCTGCCCCTGCATGCCCGACATCGCGTAGTCGTAGTAAGCCATGCGGCGCGGCGCGCCGAGCAGGCCGACGTAATGCCACGGCAGCGTCACGACCATCATGCCGATGAACCACAGCCACAGTTGCGTGCGCACCAGTTTCGCCGACACGATCGCGCGGCCGGTCAGTTGCGGCCACAGCTCGTACGCGATCGCGAAGTACATGATGACGATCGCGCCGCCGAAAATCAGGTGAAAGTGCCCGGTCACCCACTGCGTGTTGTGCACGGTCGAATTCAACTGATAGCTCATGTTGATGAGCCCGCCCGCGCCGCCGAAGCCGAGCATCACGAACGAGAACGCGACCACCAGCATCATCGGGTTGCGCCACGGCAGGGCGGTGAGCCAGCCGAACGCGCCCTTGCCGCCGCGCAATCTGCCGGCGATTTCCACCGAGGCGCAGATCGTGAACACGGTCAGCAGCGTCGGCACCGACACCATGCCGGTGAACACCGCATGCAGGAACTTGAAGCCGGAGCCGACCTGCGGATCGGCGAACAGATGGTGGATGCCGATCGGCATCGCGAACACGAGGAACAGGATGAACGACACGCGCGCCATCGAATCGCTGTAGAGCCGTCCGCCGATCGCGCGCGGCACCAGCGTGTAGTACGCGATGTAGGCCGGGATCAGCCAGAAGTAAACGATCGCGTGCAGCGTCCACGAAAACAGGATGCGCGCGAGGCCGGCATCGATCGTGCGCGTGAGGCCGAGCGCGACCGGCAGGATCTGGAACAGGATTTCGAGCGCCGCGCCGACCGCGGTCCACGCCCACAGGTACGCGCCCGCGACGTTCGCGAACATCGCGAGCGGCACCGGCTTGCCGGGGTTCGCGCGCTTCCAGATGCGCAGGTTCACGTGCATCAGCGCCACCCAGATCCACGAGCCGACCACCACCAGCACGACGCCGAGGTAATAGAACGGGCTGCCGATCATAGGCGGATAGAACGTATAGAGCACCGAGGCCTTGCCGAGCGCGACCGGCACCATCGCCATCACCGCGCCGACCAGCAGCATGTAGAACGCGGCCCACGCCCATTTGAGACCGACGAGGCGCTGCGCGAGCGCGAGCTCGACGATCGCGTAGCCGAAGCCCATCGCGACCAGCGTGGGCAGCACGTAGGCCATCACCGTGCCGTGCGCGGTCACCGAACGGTAGTACAGCTCGGGGTCGCCGACCCACGGCGCGAGCGGACTGCGCACCAGCATCTGCCAGGCGCCGAGGCATAGCGCGATCGCGAACGTGATGAAGGCGAGCCAGAAATGCGCGAGAACGAGTCGCTTAGCGTGAAACACAGCTCAGCCTCCGTGTTTGTCGGGCCTGTTCGAAGAAGGCGGCTTTGTCGATCACCTTCACGTGCGCCCACATCGTCTGATGGCCGAAGCCGCAGAATTCGTGGCACGGCATCGTGTGATCGGCGGGATGGTCGAACTGCGTGTTCAGCGTCGCGACGTAGCCGGGCACGACCATCGTGTTGATGTTGGTGTCGGTGACGAGCAGACCGTGCACGACGTCGGCGCTGGTGGTGCGGATCGTGATCGGCGTATCGGCGGGCACGAGCAGGCACTGCGGCGTGAACGAATACTGCTGCGCGACGAAGCGCACGATCACCGAGCCGTCCGGCTGCACCGCGCTGCCGAGATTGTCCTCGGCGAATTCGCCGGATAGCTGCAGGCGCGCGGGATCGATCGTCTCGACGCGCGACGGCGGCATCATCGCCCAATGCACGCCGGAGAACACGATCACGGCGAGCATCAGCACGATCAGCGCGACGGCGAAGACCGCCCAGCGCCGCTCGGCGCGCAACGCGACCGCGTGGCCGCTATCCGGTTGATGATTCGAATCGGTCGACATGGTTAATGAATGATCCCGCGCGGCAGAAACGCGAAAAAGTAGAAGCCGAACCAGATCGCCATCACGATCAGCACGGCGACGCCGGCGACGGCGATCGCGCCGCCCGGGCCGGCCGCGACGACACGCTCCACTTCGTCGTCGGTCGGCGGGGCTGTGCTATGCGGGTCGTTTGCTTCCATCTCGATGGCTCTCTCTCCTGTGCGGCGCGTCGGCACGGCACCTCAGTGCAGCGGCGCCTTGCGCAGCTCGTTGACCTCGCGGGCCGTCACCGGCAGGCCATGATTGCCCCACGCGGTGCGGATGAACGTGACGACGGCGGCCGCCTCGGCATCGTTCAGCTCCTGGCCGAACGGCGGCATGCCGAACGGCTGCGGATTGCGCTTCGTGCCCGGCGGGAAACCGCCGTTCAGCACGATCCGGATCGGATTGACGGCCGAGTCCATTTCGATCGACTGATTGCCCGCGAGCGGCGGATAGTGCGGCAACTGGCCCTCGCCGTTCGCGCCGTGGCAGATTGCGCATTTGTCCGCGTAGATCTGCTTGCCGAGCGCGAACACCTGCGGGTCGGGCGTCGCGCTCGGGCCGGTCTTGCGGCCCTGGTTGTCGGGCAGCGATTTCAGATAGACAGCCATCGCGCGGACGTCTTCGTCGCTCAGGTGCTGCAGGCTGTGATAGGTGACTTCGGCCATCGGACCGTAGACGGCGCCGCGATCGGAGATGCCGGCCTGCAAGAGATCGACGATGTCCTTGATGCTCCAGTCGCCGAGGCCGCCGTCCTTGTCCGAGGTCAGCGACGGCGCGTACCAGTTCTGCACCGGAATCAGCCCGCCCGCGAACTGCTCGCGCGGCGACGAGCCGCCCAGCATGTTGATGCGCGTGTGGCACATCGTGCAGTGGCCGAGCCCTTCGACCAGATACGCGCCGCGATTCCATTCGACCGACCTGGTCGGATCGGGCTTGAACTCGCCCTCGCGGAAATACAGCGTGCGCCAGCCGTACAGCAGGTCGCGCTGGTTGAACGGGAAGCGCAGCGTGTGCTTGCGGTTCGGCTGACGCACCGGCTCGACGGTGCGCAGGAACGCGAAGATCGCGTCCGAGTCCTCGCGCGTGACCTTCGTGTACTGGGCGATCGGCATCGCCGGATAGATCGGCGAGCCGTCCGGCTTGCGGCCGGTGCGCATCATCTTGAAGAACGCTTCCTCGCTCCACGTGCCGATGCCGTACTGCGGGTCCGGCGTGATGTTCGGCGAATAGAGCGTGCCGAACGGCGTTTCCATCGCGAGGCCGCCGGCGAACAGCTTGCCGCGCGGCGCGGTATGGCAGGCGATGCAGTCGCCGGCGCGCGCGAGGTATTCGCCGCGCTTGACGATGTCGGAGCGGGTGTCGGCGCCTGGGGATGCGGTGGCTTGCGCGGCGGGCGGCGTGGCGGAGGCGGCGTGCGCGGTTGCGATCAGCGGTGCGTGCATCAGTTGCGCAAGCACGATGCCGCCGATCGCGGCGAGACCGGCTGCTCGCGAAGAAGCAGTGCGATGCGCGACGGCGCGCAGGGACAGCGCCCATCCGCAAAGCAGCGGCACAACGCGCGAGCGCAAGCCCGGTGCGGCAGCGCGCCTGACCAGGCGCAACAGCGGGCGTGGACGGCGCGTCAGGCTCGCTTTCGGCGAGCGCGGCAAAACCGGCGAGCAGAATGTCGGCTTCATTGCGGTTGGCTCCCGCAAGCGAGAGGCAGCCGCTGCGCGGATGCCGGTGCGGGCCGTGGATCGGCGGGGCGCGGCTGGCGCGCGAGCCAGTTCGATACCGCGGCGATGTCGTTGTCGTTCAGCTTGAGCGCGATCGTGTGCATGCAGTCCGGCTCGAGCGCGTGACGGGTGCCCGAGCGCCATGTGCCCATCTGTCCGGCGATATAGCTCGCATGCAGCCCGAGCAGCCCCGGAATGCCCGGCTGCACGCCGGTCATGCGCGCGCCGTGGCAGGCGACGCACGCCGGTATGCCGCGCGCCGGGTCGCCGTGCATCACGAGCCGTTCGCCGGTGGCGAGCAGGCTCGGCGGCAGGTCGGCATGATCGGATTCGGGATACGGCGGCTGCAGGTCGGCGAAATACCGGCTGATCTGGCGCAGGTAGTCGTCGGGCAGGAAGGCGAGCAGATAGCCCATCGGCGGATAGGTGCGGCCGCCGTCGCGAAATGCGGTGAGCTGGTTGAACAGATATTCGGCCGGCTTGCCGGCGATACGCGGAAAGTAGTCGTTGTTGCGGCCCTGGCCTTGCACGCCGTGACACGACGTGCAGGCTCGCACGCGTTCGTCCATTGCCGACGGCATTGCGCCGGTCGCGGCGGCGGATGCATCGGTGGCCGCGAACGCCACGCCGCCGCATAGCACGTGAAGCGCGAACAGCACGAACAGAACCGAAGATCCGATCATTCTACGATGCACGCGAGGCCTCGTTGGGGAACGTGCTTCTCTTGATTTATTTTTCATGTCCGCTTACGGATTGCGTTGCAAGTCCATCAAACGACGCATGGCGGGTCTACCTGTTTTCTTTCTTATAACGACTGCATTAACAGAAAATCGGAACGGGCCTGTCCGGGCTGACGAAGTATTGATGCGCTGCGGTAATTCAATTGTCTATTCAAACCATGTTTTGCGACGGCGTGCCGCGCCTGCGGCATGCGCTGGATGCGCCGCTGATGGCGGCTTTCAGGCCGACGGGGAAAGCAGCGGATGACGCGCGAATGCCCGCGGCGATTAGCAGGTTGCAGCAATTTATCGGACGCGTCAATAGAGAATGGCCGACGAAATATTAGCCGGCCGTCATAGAGGCAAACTAAAGCGATTTCCATTTGCGATAACGCAATTTATCGATGGAAACTGCATTGCGTAATGCGTGTATTTTGATTTTTATCAAGGTAATTGACTGTCGTTTCATATAAGCGCGTCATGTTCGCCGCATACCCGTGATGCGCGTTATGCGAAGAGCCGCATCAATGCCGCGCGCGCATTGCTGACGAGTTCGGTTTCGCCGGGCCGGCCGGGCAGCAGATGAAACTCGAGAGCCGGCAGCGCGGGTAAGCCGATGCCGGCGGCGCACGCGACCACGCCGCCGCCGAGCGACGATTCGTTCAGACACGAAATGCCGAGCCCCGCCTTCAACGCGAGTTGCAGCCCTGCCACGCCCGACGCCGAATGCGATACGACGTACGGCACCGCGTGCTCGTCGAGCAGCTTGACGACGAAACGCTGCAACTGGCAGGTCGTCGGCAGCAGCACCAGTTGATACGGTGCGGCGGGTCGCGGCGCGGCATCGGCGGCGCTGGCCCAGAGCAGCTTTTCGCGGCGCACCACGGTGCTGGCCGCACGGGGGCCGCGCCCGTGTGCCTGACCCGTGACGAGCCGCGCCGACAGACCGATGTCGAACGATGCGTGATCGTCCGCGCGGCTGTCGATCACCGTGCTCGGCAGCACGGTCACATGCAGCTTCAGGCGCGGGTGCTGCTCCGAGAACGTCTTCAGGATGCGCGCGATGTCGTGCGGCCGGTAATAGTCGGTGATTGCGATGCGCAACTCGCCGTCGAGCGAGCGGCCTTGCAGGTCGTCGAAGGCCGCTTCGCTCATTGCGATGATGCGGCGCGCATGATCGATCAGGCGCTCGCCCGCGGGCGTCGGACTCACGCCTTGCCGGCCGCGCACGAAGAGCGGCTGACCGGCGCGCTCCTCGAGCTTCTTCAACTGCTCGCTTACCGACGACTGCGACAGGAACACGCGCTCGGCACCCGCCGACACGCTGCCCGATTCGGCGACGGCGACGAAAGTCCGCAATTGCGTCAGGTCAAAACCGCGTTGGCTCATGATTCGGATTTTCCGATTGGATTGATCTGAATTTCCGGCTTTTCCGATGAAAGGCCTAGCCGTAGCATACCCCCGAAATCATCGTGGAGGGTGTGATGGAAAACGGATCTGTGGTGGGCGCGCGTGGCGCGCAGCATCGCTGGAAAGTGCTCGGCGTGGGCTTTGCCGCGAACGCGAGCTTTTCGGCGGCTTTCTCGGGTATCCCGACGACCGCGGTGTTTCTGCGCTCGGGCTATCACCTTGGCAACGACGGGCTCGGCCTCGTGCTCGGCATGCTCGGCCTTGGCATCGCGCTCAGCGAACTGCCGTGGGGGCTGCTGACCGACCGCTGGGGCGATCGCCGCGTGCTGCTGCTCGGATTGCTGTCGACGGCGGCCGCGCTCGCCGGCCTCGCGCTGTTCGTGTCGCCGGGCGGCACGCATGTGCCCGGTGTGACGCTGCTCGCGTCCGGCCTGCTGCTGGTCGGTTTGCTCGGCGGCAGCGTCAACGGATCGAGCGGCCGCGCGGTGATGGCGTGGTTCCGCGAAGGCGAGCGCGGCCTGGCGATGAGCATCCGGCAGACCGCCGTGCCCGCGGGCGGCGGGCTCGGCGCGCTGGTGTTGCCGGTGCTCGCGTCGCGCTTCGGTTTTGCGAGCGCGTATGCGGTGCTGGCGCTCGCATGCGCGACGACCGCGCTGTTTGCGTGGCGCTGGCTGCACGAGCCCGCGCATGGGGACGAAGCGGTGGCCGCGAAAGGAGAGAAGGGCGCGAAGGCTGCGGACGGCGCGCATTCGCCTCGCCGGCACGGTGCGGCTGCCAGCGCGCCGGCAGCGGCCATTTCGCCGTTGCGCGACCCGCGCATCTGGCGCGTCGCGCTCGGCGCGGGCGCGTTGTGCATGCCGCAAATCGCCGTCATCACGTTCGGCACCGTATTCCTGCATGACTTCAGCCGTGCCGGCGTGCTCGCGATCAGCGCGACGATGGCGGCGGTACAGACCGGCGCCGCCATCGCGCGGGTCTGGAGCGGCGCGTGGACCGACCGGCGCGGCAATCGTCGCGCGTATATGCGGGGCTGCAGTCTGCTGACCGCCGTGCTGTTCGCGGCGCTCGCGCTCGCGACGGGGCTCGCCGGCATGCATCACGCGGCGCTTGCGGCACTGTTCGCGGTGCTGATCGTGCTCGGCGGCGTGAGCGCGTCGGCGTGGCACGGCGTCGCGTTCACGGAACTCGCGACGCTCGCCGGCACGAGCCGCGCGGGCACCGCGCTCGCGATGGGCAACACCTGCGTGTTCCTCACGCTGTTCCTGACGCCGCTTGCGATTCCCGCGCTGCTGTCGGTGGGGGCGTGGCCGCTGGTGTGGACGGTGGCGAGCGCGTGCGCATTGATCGCGCTGCCGGTATTGCCGCGCGCGGCGCCGGCGCGCGCGATACGCACGGCTCGCGCCTGCGACGCGGCGTGAGGGGGCGGGTAATCGGAAACTGCCGGCGTGGAAACTGCCGGCGGCGAAGTGCGTGGAGGTGCTTTCGCTGCCTGTCGAAGGTTTGACCAAACCGCGAAGAGCTATCAGTTTTCAAGCGGATTCGGAACGCTCCGATTTTCGCGAAATTGCATGGGTGATTTTATAGCGTTGTCCGGCACGGGATCCGCTGCCGGCAGGCAAGCCAACACTCCTGCAACGGCGAGAAACATCGTGGCGAATCTTCGAATCATTCTGGCTGACGATCATCCTTTCGTTCTGCTCGGTTACAGGTCGATGCTGGCAACGCGCGCGAGCGTCGCCATCGTCGGCGAGGCGCGCATGGCCGCCGAGCTGATCGCGCTATTGCAAAGCACGCGTTGCGACGTGCTCGTCATCGATCTGTCGATGCCCGATCCCGCCGGCATCATCGAAGATGGCGCCAGCCTCGTGCGGCGCATTCGCGGTGACTGGCCGGCGCTGCGCGTCGTCGTCGCGACCGGGCAAACGAACGCCGGGATCCTGCGCGCGCTCGTCGCGGACGACGCGATCAGCGTGTTCGGCAAGGCGGACTCGCTGGGCGAGCTTCAGCAGGCGATCTTCGAAAGCGCGCGCGGCACGCGCTATCTGAGCCGCTCCGTCGTCGCGCTGCTCGCGCGAGCGCGGCGCGACGCGCATCGCGCGGTGCCGCGCCTGTCGGCACGGCAGAGCGAAATCGTGCGCAGGCTGGTGTGGGGCGAGTCGATCGCGGAAATCGCGGCGGCGCTCGGTTGTCATCCACGCACGATCAGCCGGCAAAAACGCGAAGCGATGGCGCGCTTCGGCGTCACCGACAATCCCGGTCTTTTTTCGCGTGTGCGCGCTTGCGGGATGTTTTCTCCCGACGCGGATAGCCAGGACATGGGCGGTGGATGATTCGCTTGCCATTTCGGAGCGTTCTTATGTCCATGGGGTAAGAAATCTTCAACCATTGCGATAGCGGGCATTCCCCCGTATGTAAATGGACCTCAGGAGATGAAAGGCATGAGGAGCGCCAGACAATGCCCCATTGCCGCGGCAGGCACGCCCGTTCGAGCGATCATCGCGGACGACCATCCGCTGGTTCTGCTGGCTATCGAACATCTGATCGGCAGGTATCCGGACCTACGGGTGGTCGGCCGCGCGGCCGATGTCGACGAACTGTTTCTCGCGGTCGACCGCAGTCCATGCGACCTCGTGCTGATGGATCTCTACATGCCGGGCGGCATCGACGGCAGCGGGTTCGACGCGGTCAGACAGTTCAAGGCGCGCTACCCGCACGTCGCGCTCGTGATCCTCACGATGGAAACCGAGGCGGCGACGCTGCGCAAGGTGATGTCGCTCGGTGTCGACGGACTGCTGAGCAAGCGCGACCGGATCGATCTGATTCATGTCGCGGTGGTGATGGCGCTCGCGCGCGAGTGCTATGTCGGGCCGGTGGTGCGGGCGCTGCTGACTGACGTGTCGCTGAGTCGGCGGCTCGATATCGTGCGCGCCACGCTGTCGCGCCGTGAACTCGAGGTATTCACGCAATACGCGTCCGGGCTCGGCGTCACCGAGATCGCCGCGCGTCTCGGGCGCAGCGTGAAGACGATCAGCACGCAGAAATGCATGGCCATGCGCAAGCTCGCGCTCAATAGCGACGCCGAACTGTTCCGGTTCGCGTTGGAACATGGCGTGGTGTCCGACGGCCGGAGTTGGGGCGGCGGCTAGGGCCGCAAGCAAAGCCGTAACCAGGGCCGTCAATGAAGTTCGAGCAGGCGCGCTGAAAAAGCAGTGATGTGCCGCGCGTACGCGCGGCGAGTCGTATCAATATCGGCATGGTCCGGGGGAAGCACGTTGAGTGCTCGGCATGTCGGTCGACAACACAATAAAGAATGGCAAAGAAGATCCACGTCATCGTGGCGGACGATCACGACTGCATTCGCGCGGGCGTCAGACATCTGTTGCGGCAGCGGCCGAATATCGAAATCGTCGGTGAAGCGACCGGCATTCTCGCGCTCGAGAAACTGCTCGATGTCCGCGCGTGCGACGTCCTCGTGTCGGACATCCGCATGCCGGGACTCGACGGCGACGGCAGCGCGGTGCCGCTGTTGCGCCGCTTGTTACGGCGTCAGCCGCATCCGCAGGTCGTGGTGCTCACGATGGTCAGCCGCGCGCCCATGCTGTCCGGCCTGTGCAGCATCGGCGTGGCCGGCATCGTCGACAAACGCGATGCCGCCGCGACCCTGGTCGACGCGATCGAAGCGGCCGCGGCCGGGAGCATTCATCTGTCGGAGCAGGTGCGGGCGGTGCTCGAGGCGGCGCAACTCAAACCGCCATTGTCTGCCGGCGCGATGAGCGCGCGCGAGTGGGAAGTGTTCCAGCTCTATGCGCGCGGTCTCGCGGTGCATGAGATCGCCGTGCGTCTGCGGCGCAGCGGCAAGACCATCAGCACGCAGAAGCGCAGTGCGATGCGCAAGCTCGGCCTGGAAACAGAAGGAGATCTGATCGACTACGCGAGTCAAATCGGACTGATATGACGCAGTCCTATACCTGAAAGTCTCCCGTTCGGATGAAGATGATTCAGAAGGTGCGGTTATCCAGGACTTTTCTGATTGGCGCGACCTGGGACGCACTTAATAATCAGCAATTGACCGCGGCTTATCGCATGCTCGTCTGGCATCGCAGTTGGTCCGGTCATTTCAACGATCCTGGTCGAGAGCCGATCAGCGATTCAATGCAGTTGTCTTCGTACGGTCGTGCGGTGCCTTCTGCTTCATATCTGGACGAATGGGAGCGAGCACGAATGGTCACGCTGGGTAAGCGATTGTGGGGCGAAGGCGTGGGTACGGCGTGGCTGGTTTTCATCGGATGTGGCAGTACCGTGCTGGATACCACCGGGGTGCTGGAAGGCAGCGGCGCGCTGCAGATGTCGTTGGCGTTCGGCCTCGCTTTCGTTACCGCGAGCTACGCGTTCGGCAGGACCTCGGGCGCGCATTTCAACCCCGCCGTCACCATCGGCTTCACGGTCGCGCAGCGCTTTCCGGTCAGAGACCTGTTGCCGTACATCGCCGCGCAGATCGCCGGCGCCACGCTTGCCGCCGCGTTTCTCTTCTACGTCGCGAGCGGCCGGCCCGGCTTCGAACTCGGTGCGAGCAATTTCGCGGCGAACGGTTTTGGCGCCCATTCGCCGGCCGACTACCCGTTGCACTCGGCGCTCGTCATCGAGTTCGTGCTGTCTTTCGTTTTCGTCATGGCCTGCCTGCTGGTCGCGAGGCGCAAAGAGATTGCGCTGCTCGCGCCACTCGTCCCCGGCGCCTGTCTGATGCTTGCCTACCTCGTGTCCATTCCTGTCACCAATGGCGCGATCAATCCCGCCCGCTCCACCGCGCAGGCGCTTTTTGTCGGCAACTGGGCGCTGGACCAGCTTTGGCTGTTCTGGGCCGCGCCGTTGTCGGGCGCTATCGTGGCTGGCGTGCTGTTTTCCTTTCTGAATGACAATGCCGATCCGTGCGCATCGCTGGCCGACGGGCGCGGTGATATCGCGTGAGCGCTTATCGGCGCCATTGCCGGCTGCATTACCGCATGCGTTCTTCGTCGTTCCGGCTCGCTTTTCTCCGCAGTATGACTGTGGCGCGGAGGTTGCGGTGTGTATTGCAAGCTCTGCTCGCGCTATGCCTGCTGACGCTGATGCACGCGAACTGCATGGCCGAACCGTCCAGGGGCGCACGGCATGCGCGTGTTGCACTCACCGTCGCCGCCGATACTCCTTTTCCCGCCAGGCTGACCGTCGGCATGCTCGCGGGCGGCTGGCCGCCGTTTGACGTACTGCGCGACGGACGCGTCACGGGCGTAAGCGGCGACCTGCTGCGCGCGCTCGTTGGGCCGGATGTCGTGATCGAGGCGAAGACTTTTTCCGACATGACGCAACTGCTCGCGGCGGCGTGCGCCGGCAAGGTCGATCTGCTGATGAGCATCGCCCGCACGCCTGAGCGTGAACGCTGCGTCAGCTTTACGGCACCGTATTTCCGCTCGTTCGCGTCGGCGGTCGTGCGTCGCGACGATCACCGTTACACGAATCTCGCCGCACTCGCGGGGGCGCGTATCGCGATAGAACGCGGCTTCGCGCGCGAGCGGCTGTTACGCGAGGGTTTTCCGCGCGCCGGCATCGTGACGTTCGCGACCACGCGCGAGGCGCTTGCCGCGGTTCTGCATGGCGACGCCGATGCTTATATCGGCTTCACGCCGGTCGTGCATTTCGAACTCGCCAGCGAAGCGTTTCGCGGCCTGCGCGTTGCATTCGAGCAGGGCGGCAAGGCGTTCGACTTGCGCTTTGGCGTTCCGCTCGACGGGATGGGATTGCGAGATCGACTGAATCGCGCGCTTGCGTCGATGAATTCCGCCGAGGCCGCGGCGATTCGCGCGCGCTGGCTCTCCGGCAGCTTCAACGCCACGCCTTTGCCGGCCGCGGCCGGATTGGCGCTGAGCGCGCAGGAAAAGAACTGGCTTCGTTCACTGCCGCCGTTGCAGGTCGGGTTCGACAGCGACTGGCCGCCGTTCAGCTACGTCGACGACGCGGGCCGCCCGGCTGGCCTGGCCGCCGATTACCTCGCGTACCTGAGCAGCACGCTGGGAATCGTGTTCAACCGTGCGCGCACGGCCGACTGGCCCGCCAGCGTCGAAGCGTTCCAGCGCGGCGACGTCGCGATTCTGTCCACGATGTCCAGCCACGGTTTGCCTGTCGAGGGCGCTGAATATAGCCAGGTGTACGAGCGCGCTCCGATGGTGATCGTCGGTCGCGGCGGCGCGCCTGCCGCGTGCCCGCCCGGCCATTTCGTAGCGTGCCGCGTGGTCGTTCCGGCGCACGTCGCGGGCGCCATCCCGCTTGCGGTCGAAGGTGTATCGGCCGACGAAATCGTCGTTGCGCCGAGCCTCGCCGTCGGGTTGCAAATGGTCGCGAACGGCGAGGCGGACGTGCTGGTGGGGAACGCGGCCTCGATCGATGCGCAGTTGCGTCCGCGTTATGCCGGCGTGCTCAGGGTGCTCGGCACGCTCGGCGAATCCGACTCGCTGTATTTCGCGGTGCGCAAGGACTTGAGCCCGCTCGTCGGGCTGATCGACCGCGCGTTGCAGGCGATGCCCGCGGCCGAAAAGCAGCGCATCCGGCGCAAGTGGGTGAGCCCCGCCGCGCCGAACCAACAGATGTGGAGCGTGACCGCGCTGCGTTTGCTGCCGGTGCTGATCGGCATCGGTGTCGTGCTGCTGGTCACGCTGCGCGCCTACGTGCTGCTGCAACGGGAAGTCAGGCTGCGCAAGCAGACCGAACGCGAGCTTGCGCTGCAACTCAACTTCCAGCAGACGATGATGAAGACGGTGCCCTATCCGCTCATCGCGAAAGACCTGGACGGGCGGTACATCGCGATCAACGAGGCCTACGAGAAAGTGTGCGGGATGAGCCACGAGGCCGTGCTCGGGCGCACCACGGCCGAGGTCGGCACGTGGGGCGACGCGAACGCCCGCAAGCTCGACGACATGACGCGCGAGATTCTGCGCGGCGGCAGCATCGCGAAGGTCGAACTGCAATTCGAGGACAGCGCGGGCGAGCCGCGGCATGGACTTTTCTGGACGAGAGTCTGCTACGGCGACGACGGGCAGCCGGTATGCGTGCTGGGCACGATGGTCGACATCACGGACATCCGGCGCGCCGAAATGCTCGCGCGCGAAACCGAGCGGCGTCTGTTCGACGTCACGCGCTCGCTGCCGGCCGTCGTGTTCCAGTTGCGGCGCACGCCGGCCGGCGCGTATTCGTTTCCGTACATCGGCGGCGACACCGCGCATCTGCTCGGCGACGCCGGCGCGTCGCCGGGCCAGCGCGCCCGGGTCGACTTCCGGCGCGTGTCGAAACTGGACCGGGCGCTCGTGCTCGCGGAACTCGAACGCTCGGCGAGGTGCGAAACGCCGGTGCATACGGAGTTTCGTCTCGAAAGCGCGGGGCAGCTCAAGTGGGTGCGCGCGGAACTGGTGCCGCGTCGCGAGGCGGATGGCGGCGTCGTGTGGAGCGGCTATTGGGTCGATGCTAGTGTGGAGCGCGCCCGTTCCGAGGAACTGGCGCGAGCGCGTGACATGGCCGAGGCGGCTTCGCGCGCGAAAGACAATTTCTTCGCGATGATGAGCCACGAAATCCGTACGCCGATGAACGGCGTACTGGGCCTCGTCGAAGTGCTCGAGCGCACGCCGCTCAGCACGGACCAGAGCGAAATGCTCGGCATGATCCACGAGTCGGCGGGTGCGCTGCTGCAGATTCTCGACGACCTGCTCGACTATTCGAAAATCGAAGCAGGGCGGCTCACGCTCGAAGCCGAGCCGATCGATCCGCGCGAACTCGTCGATAACGTGGTCGGACTGCTCGCGGCGCGCGCCCATGAAAAAGGTTTGAAGGTGCGCGTCGAGATCGCGGCCGACGTGGCCGCGACGCTGCGCGGCGACAGCGTGCGCGTGCGGCAGATCCTGTTCAATCTGCTCGGCAACGCGATCAAGTTCACGCCGGAGGGCGAAGTCGGCGTGAGCGTGTCGGTCACCGCCACCGCGCATGGCGGCGTTTTACAGGCACCCGCGCAATCGCCTGGACAAACACAAACGTTCGAAATAACCGTGCACGACACCGGTATCGGCATCGCGCCGGACGTGCAGGCGAGTCTGTTCGAGCCGTTCGTGCAGGCTGAATCGTCCACCACGCGGCGTTTCGGCGGCACGGGGCTGGGCCTGACGATTTGCCGCAAGCTGATCGAACTGATGAAGGGCACGCTCACGTTGCGCAGCGAGCCCGGTCGCGGCACGAGCATGATCGTGCGGCTCGCGCTGCCGGTCGTCGCGCGGCATGAACCGGTCAACGGCTTGCGCGGCAAGCGCGGCGTCGTGATCGCGAGCGAGCCGCGCATCGCCCGGGCCTTGATGCATTTCGGCGAAGCGCTCGGGCTCGGGTTGCGCGCCATCGCGCCTCAGGCGCCCGCGGCGTACGAGCCCGCGGCGCTGGCCGGCGCGGACCTGCTGTTTATCGGCGAGGACGTGGCGTTGCCCGCGTATGTCGATGCGAACACGCGCATCGTCACGCTGACCGAAAAATCGAAGCCGACGGGCTATCGCATCCTCGACGACAAGGTGCGCGTCAGCGTCAACCCGATCTTGTGGCGCGGCCTCGGCGCCGCGTGCGCGGCCGCAATGACAGGCCTCCCTTCGATGGCGCCACGCGCGGCAGACGCGCCGCGCATGCCCGAAAGTGTCGCGGCGCCCCCGGATCGCGAGCACGCCATTGCGAGCGGGCGGCTGATTCTTGTCGCGGAAGATCATCCGGTCAATCAGGAACTGATTCGCCATCAACTGGCTTTGCTCGGTTTCGCCTGCGACGTCGCGAACGACGGCGTCGAGGCGCTCGCCGCGCTCGAACGCACGAATTATGGCTGCCTGATCACGGACTGCCACATGCCGAATCTGTCCGGCTACGAGCTCACGCGGCGTATCCGCGAAGCCGAGTCCGCGGCTGGGCGAAGCGGCGCGCATCGTCTGCCGATTCTGGGCATCACGGCGAACACCGCGCCCGGCGACCTCGGCCTGTGCCGCGAAGCCGGCATGGACGACAGCCTCGTCAAGCCGACCCGGCTCGCCACGTTGCGCGATCATCTGGGCCGCTGGTTCGGCACCGACGTCGTCTCGCAGACCGCGCCTGCGGAAACGTCCGGCCACGTGCCGCTGGCGCTGGCCATCGAGGCGCCGGCGCTTCGGCAACGCGATGCGAAACCGTTCGTGCCGGTCGACCTCGGTCATATGGCGCAATTGTGGGGAAGCGAATCGACTGTGAAGGCGTTGCTTGACTCGTTCGTTCCGTCGATGCGCGACGATATGAAATCGTTGGCGTCACTGCTCGAACACGCGGAGATTGCACGCATGCGCGAGTGGCTGCATCGGGTGGCGGGAGCGGCAGCCGTGCTGCAGTATCCGCCGCTCATTCACGCGCTGGAAGAATATCGCCATCAGATCGTCGCGAAGACGCCCGAGCGTTTGCGCGACGAAGGATTTGCGCTGATCCGGCAATGCGAGGCGATGCTGGATGGCATCGAACAGCAGGCGGCATTGCTCGCGTAGCGCATCGGACGAAAAAAAACGCGGCCGAAGCCGCGTTGAAAATTTGGAGACCTCCTTCGATGAAGGAGTCACTTCTCGCAGGCAGAAGCATAGCTGTAGTCACGTCATTTATTCATTACAAATTGCGCAATTAAGTTTTCGAGCAAATCGATTAAAACGCATCCGCCATTCGTTCGAGCCTGTATTTCAGGCCTGTTTTTGCACTAGTATGTGGAAGCTCCGCGCGGACCAGATGATGCCGCGGCGGCCCATCAAAGTCCGGAGAAGACCATGATTACGCTGCGAAAATTGAATCTGGCCGTGGTGTTGTGGGCGCTCGCGTCAGGTGTCGCGCTCGCCGATACGGTGACGCTGAAGGCCGACCTCGAGCCATCGAGCGAAGTGCCGCCGCGGGTGAGCCACGGGCACGGCATGCTGGATGCGACCTTCGACACGTCGACTCAATCGCTGCAATGGACCATTACCTATGAGGGCCTGAGCGGGCCGGCCACCGCCGCGCATTTCCACGGTCCCGCGCCGGTCGGCCAGAACGCGAAGGTCCAGGTGCCAATCGACAGGAATGCGCTTGCGAGCCCGATCAAAGGAGCGGCGAAGCTGACCGAGCAGCAGGTCACGGATCTGATGGCGGGACAGTGGTACTTCAACATCCATACCGCGCAGAATCCGACGGGCGAGATTCGCGGGCAGGTCTTGCCGGCGAACTAGGCGCCGCATGGGCTTCGGCCGGAGGCAGGTAGTTAAAGGAAGTTGATTAGGACGCAGGCGGCGAGACCCGACTGCTCCCCGATCGACGATTAGAACCCCGCCACCCACCGGCGCCCCCGCTAACGCACGTACCATGACGGGACATCAACGAAGGAGCATGTCCCGATGAGCTGGCAAAGCGCACTCGCATGCTGGTATTTGCGCAGGCAGTTCCGGCCGGAAACGCTCAAGCCGCATATCAATGTCGAACGGGCGCGCGCGCTGACCTCGAAGCGCGTGTGGTCGCCGCGTGTGCCGCCCGGCTGGCGTCTGCGCGAAACGTACGGTGCCCACGACGCGCCATTGCTCGGCGAATGGCTCGAGCCCGCGAGCACCGCGCTGGACGGCGGCCCGGCTGGCGCCGCAACACCCACGGTGCTCTATTGCCACGGTGGCGGCTACTACTTCTGCTCGCCGCGCACGCATCGCTCGTTGACATTCGCGCTTGCGCCCCGCGCCAACGCGCGGCTCTTTTCCCTCGACTACCGCCTCGCGCCCGAGCATCGTTTTCCGGCCGCGCTCGACGACGCGACCGCTGCGTATCGCCAGTTGCTCGCGATGGGCACCGCACCCGGCTCGATCGTGATCGCCGGAGATTCGGCCGGCGGCGGCCTCGCGCTCGCCACGCTGGTCGCGCTGCGCGATGCCGGCGCGCCGATGCCGGCGGGCGGTCTGCTGTTCTCGCCGTGGACCGATCTCGCGACGACAGGCGCGAGCCTGCGCATCAACGACAGCGTCGATCCGATGTTCTGCGGCGCGGCGATCGAGCGCGCGGCCAGGGTCTATCTCGGCGACGCGCCGGCCACGCATCCGTACGCGTCGCCGGTCTACGCGGACCTGCATGGCCTGCCGCCGCTCTTCATGATGGCGGGCAGCACCGAAGTGCTGCTCGACGACGCCCGCCGCGTCGCCGACAACGCACGCGCGGCGGGCGTCGATTGCGAATGCGAGGTGTGGAAGAAGATGCCGCATGTCTGGCCGATGTTCGCGCCGTTCATGCCGGAGGCGAACCGCGCGCTCGACCGCGCGGCCGCGTTCGTGCGGCGCGCGACGCGCCGCGCCACACTGGCCGCCCACGCGGCTCAGGCGTCGGGCGTGACGTCGAGCGTCTGATACACGGCCTCGATCGTGGCCTGCCCGTACTGCCGCTCGAGCCGCCGCACGGTGAAGTGGCCGTGCGCGACCTGCTGGAAGTGGTCGATGAAGACCGTATTGACCATCGCGCCGAGCACCGCGCCGATCGCCGGAATCGACTTGGCGGCGATCTGCTCGCTGACCTGCACCGAAAAGCGCGCGGCGATCGCGTTGAGCAGCCGCAGCAGCGCCGCCGAGCCGTGCGTCGTGAAGCCCTTGCTGGCGATTTCCGACGACGCTTTCGACACCGCCTGCGCGAGCGCGCCGCGCATGAAGAAATAGCCGAGATCGGCGTCGTCGTCCTCGCTCGACGTGCCGCCCATGCCGAGCACGGTCAGGCACTGCAACTGCGTCTCGATCGACGTCAGGTCCTCGCCCTCGCTGCGCGCGACGTCGCAGATGGAGCGGAACATCAGCGTGGTCGTGACCGGCAGTTCCACCGGCAGCGCGACCAGTCCGAACGCTCCGCCGGCCGCGCCGGTCGTCGCCACCGCGAACTTGTGCAGCAGGTTGTTCGGCTTGTCGGGCGCGAGCTGCTTCGCGGCATCCCGGCGGCCGAGCGTGCGCAGCGCGATCGACAGACATTTGCGCAACGCGGCCTGGGTTGCATCGGCGACCTTTTCGTTGGCGAACGCGGGGATGCGCGTCAGCAGCTTCTCGATCGGCGCGCCGACGATGCTCGCGAGCTTCATCGCGAGGGCGGGGCTTTCGAGCTGGTGTTTGGCGCGCCGCAGCGCGTTCAGATCCTGCTCGGACAAGGATGGTGCTGCGGATGGTGCTGCGAGCGAACTCGTCTGCATGGGCCTCCCTGGCGTCGTATCCTGGTTCATGCCGGTCAGTGTACCGGCGCGCTGCGATGTGTCGGAGCGTCCCGCTTAGAGCTCCGCATCGTGGTATGATTCCCAGTCTTTTGACAAGTCAACTTTTGCTCCATCAATGGCTGTCCATACCGCCGCCCACCATTCGAGTGGGCAAGTCTTACCGTTCCGTGAATCCCTGCTGGCGATGCTCGGCGTTTCATTCGTCGCGATGCTGGTCGCGCTCGACCAGACCGTGGTCGGCACCGCGCTGCCCACGATCGTGTCCGAACTCCGGGGCTTCGAGCTGTATGCGTGGGTCGCCACCTCCTACCTGCTGACCTCGGTGATCACGGTGCCGATTTTCGGCCGGCTCGGCGACTACTACGGACGCAAGCCATTCGTGATCGCGTCGATCGTCGTGTTCACCGGTGCGTCGGTGCTGTGCGGCGCGGCCAACAGCATGCTGTTTCTCGTGCTCGCGCGCGGCCTGCAGGGCATCGGCGGCGGCATGCTGGTCGGCACCGCGTTCGCGTGCATCCCCGATCTGTTTCCCGACTCGGTCGTGCGTCTGCGCTGGCAGGTGCTGATGAGCTCGGCGTTCGGCATCGCGAATGCGGTCGGGCCGTCGCTCGGCGGCTTTCTCACGCAGTACTACGGCTGGCGCTCGGTGTTCTACGTGAATCTGCCGGTCGGGCTGCTGTCGCTGTTTTTCGTCTGGCGTTTCCTGCCGCATCTGCGGCACGTCGAGCATACCGGCAAGATGCGGCTCGACTGGCCCGGCGCGCTCCTGATCGCGATCGCGCTCGGCTCGTTGCAACTGTTCGTCGAATTGCTGCCGAAGCACGGCGTCACGCTGGGTGCGTTCGCGCTGCTCGCGCTCGCCGTCGCATCGGCCATTTCATTGTGGAAGTGGGAAAAGCGCTGCCCGACCGCGATTCTGCCGGTCGACATGTTCCGCAACCGCAGTCTCGCCGCGCTGTTCACGCTGGCCGTGCTGGGCGGCTTCACGATGTTCTCGCTGCTGTTCTACGCGCCGCTGCTGTTCCAGGGCGGCTTCGGGATGTCGCCGAAGGAAGCGGGGCTCGTCATCACGCCGCTCGTCGTGTTCATGACGATCGGCAGTATCTTGAACGGACGTATCGTGTCGCGCGTGAAAAATCCGAACCTGATGCTGTACATCGGCTTTGCGCTGCTCGCGCTGGCGTGCCTCGGCGTGGTCGTCGCCACCCGCTCGATGCCGCAATGGGCGCTGACGTCGTTCATGGTGCTGGGCGGCTTCGGGCTCGGCTTCGTGATGCCGAACCTGACGATCTTCGCGCAGCAGACCGCGGGCCGCGAACACCTCGGTATCGCGACGGCGCTGCTGCAGTCGCTGCGGATGATCGGCGGCATGATCGGCACCGCGCTGACCGGCACGCTGGTCACGCATATGTACCGGAGCGGCGTGCGCAACGCGCTGGAAGGCGCGGGCGCGTCGCACTGGTTCGCCGATCTCGGCGATCCGCAGATTCTGATCAACCGGGACGCGCAGACCACGCTCGTCGACCAGTTGACGCACGCGGGCCACAACGGCGCGGTGCTGCTCGAAAGCGCGCGCGAGGCGCTGGTCGGGGCGATTCACCTGGGTCTCGCGATGGCGGCGGTGATCGCCGTCGTGTCGGTGTGGCAAAGCCGCCGTGTGCCGCCGATCAAGCTGCATCGCAAGCTCGATCCGGTGATTCACGCGGACTGATTTTTTTGACCAGGCGTTTGACGGATAGATCATGGAAGAACAGGACCGCGTCGCCGTGATGCAGCAATTCGGCCGCACGTATCGGGCGTTCATGTCGGCATTCGAGGCTCAGGTGGGACAGCCGTTGCCGCGCTGGCGCATTCTGCTCGCGCTGCATGACCAGGGCGGGGAGTCGTCGCAGAAGCGGCTCGTCGAGCGCCTGCGTGTCGACCCGGGCGCGCTCACGCGGCAGTTGAAGGCGCTCGAAAGCATGGGCTGGGTCGCGCGCAGCATGGACATGCGCGACAACCGCGTGACCAATGTGCGCCTCACCGAAGCCGGACAGGCGGCCACGGAGGAGAGCCTGCCGCGCCGCAATGCGTTTTTGCACGACACGATGGCGGCGTTGCCGGATGACGCGCTGGGCGCGCTGTCGAACGCGTTGAAGATGCTCGAGGCGCGAATCGGCGAAGTGACGGCCGCCGCGAGCGTCGCTACTGTCGCAACGCCGCAGACCGCGGGCGATGAGGCGGCGCAGCGCGCCTGATTGGCGCGTTGCGTGGAGATAAAAGAAAAGAAGGCTGTGGGCCCGCTGGCCCACAGCCTTCTTTTTTGCAGCCCGCGCTTCAACGAAGCGCACTCCAAAGCGTGCTTCAATCAGAAGAACGTCTCGATCACTTCCTTCACGCGATATTGCGGATCGACGACCAGCACCTGACGCCATTTGTCGAACGTCAGGCACGGATGCGAGATGTCGAACGCGATCATGTCGCCCACCTTCAGATCGGCGCCGGCGGGAATCCGCAGATACGCGTGCTGATCCATCAGGCCGAAAATCTCCCAGCCTTCGCTCGCGGCGATATCGCGCGGCGCCTCGGTGCCCGGACGATAGTGGCGCGCCGGCTCCGGCATGCCGGCGTCGAACGCGGAGTCGCGTTTGCCGAGGCCGATGATCGCGCGGTCCGGCTCGGGAATCGACTGCACGTACGCCCATAGCTGCAGCGCCGGCAGCAGCCCTTCGCCCATTTTCTTCGCGACCGGATTGCGCTTGAAAATGTCCGTCTGCGCCTTGCGATAGATGCCGACATCGTGCGTCAGATAGCAGCCGGGGCGCAGCACGACCTCGACCTTGCCGGTTTGCGTCGCCTGCGCGAATTCTTCGGCGACCACGTCGTACCACGCCGAGCCCGCACCCGACAGCACCGCCGGCGAACGCGCGAAACGCCCCTGCTCGACGAGTTCGCGCGTAATGGCAACCGCGTCTTGCAGGAACGTGCGCACCTCGTGTTCTTCCTTCAGCACGCCCTCGTATAGCTCGACACCGGCGAGCTTCAGCACGTCCGGATAGCGCGCGATCGCGTCCAGCACCGCGTTGCGCTGAGCCTCATCGCGCACGCCGGTGCGCCCGCCCGGCACGCCGAGTTCGAGCAGCACCTGAAGCGGTTTTTTCACCGACGTGAAAAACTTGCCGAGCTGTTCGACGCCTTCGGCCGAATCGACGAGGCAGAAGAATTCGAACTCCGGATCGCTCAGCAATTCGGCGATCATCATCATGTTGCGGCGGCCGACCAGCTGATTCGCCATCAGGATGCGCGACACGCCGCCGTGGTAAGCCGCGCGCACCTGGTGCGCGGTGGCGAGCGTGATGCCCCATGCGCCGGTTTCGAGCTGGCGCCGAAACAGTTGCGGCGCCATCGTGGTCTTGCCGTGCGGCGCGAGCTTGACGCCGTATTCGGCAACGAATGCTTGCATCCACTTCAGGTTGTGCTCGACGCGATCCGCGTACAGCACCGCGGCCGGCAGGCTCACGTCTTCGTCGAGCAGGTTCCATTCGAGGCGCGCGGCGTCCGTCAACTGGATGCTGGTGCCCGGAACGATGCCCAGGCCCTTGCTGTACGGATCAATCGTCGCGCCCTGATAGTTTGTAACTTTCATGTCTCCGTGCTCCATCGTCCGGTTAAATTGCAGCAGATTTGACTTTAGTATGTTACCGAAAGTACGATGCATGGAGAAATGTTATTTAGTACCAGAGCTTTCGCGGACCTTTCCGGCTGTCCGCGCGGCCCCGCTGGGAACTCCCACTGCCCGCCATGAACCGTAGCGCCGAACCGCCTGCTTTCGACATCGTCGCGCGCATCGCCGAATGCGCGCCGGAATTGCGCTCGGCCGAGCGCAAGGTCGCCGCGCTGATCCTCGACGATCTGACCGGCGCGTCGCGCGCGAGCATCGGCGCGCTGGCGCAGCAGGCGGAGGTCAGCATCGCGACGGTCACGCGCTTCGCGAAGGCGGTCGGCTGCCGCGACGTGCGCGAACTGAAGCTGCGGCTCGCGCAGGCGGCCGCGGTCGGTCAGCGCTTTCTCGAACGCGACGCCGCAAGCGACACGCCCGAGCCGATCGCGACCCGCGTGTTCGACGAGCTGCAAACCGCGCTGGCGCACAACCATCAGTTGCTGCGCCAGGCGCCGCTCGCCGGGGCGGCGGCGGCCTTGCGCGCCGCGCGGATGATCTACGTGTTCGGCATGGGCGGCGGCTCGACCGCGCTCGCCGACGAAATGCGTTTCCGCCTCGTGCGCCTCGGCCGGCCGGTCGCAACCTATCAGGACGGGCTGTTGCAGCGCATGGTCGCGAGCACGGTGTCGCGCGACTGCGCGGTAATCGCGTTGTCGACCACCGGGCGGGTTCCCGAAATGCTCGAAAACTGCCGGATCGCGCGCGGCTACGGCGCGACGGTGATCACGCTGACCGCGCCGGCCTCGCCGTTGGCGAAACTCGCCGACTGGGTGATCCCGATCGTCGCGTTCGAAACCGATTTTATTTACAAGCCGTCGTCATCCCGCTACGCGATGATGATGGCGCTCGATGTGCTCGTCACCGAACTTGCCGTCAGCCAGGGCGACGAGAGCCGCGAATTGCTGCGCCGCATGAAACACGCGCTCGACGCGCACCGCGGCGGCGGCGATCGACAACCGTTAGGAGACTGATCCATGCATTCGCACCCCGAAGCCGCCGATACGCTGATCGTCGGCGCGCAACTGTATGACGGCACCGGCGCCCCGCCCGTCGAGCGCGACGTGGCGATCCGCGACGGGCACATCGCCGCGATCGGCAATCTGTCGAACTGGCTCGCCGAAGAGGTGATCGAGGCCGAGGGCCGCGCGCTTGCGCCGGGCTTCATTGACGTGCACACCCACGACGACACCCACGTGATCCGCTCGCCGCAGATGCTGCCGAAGATCACCCAGGGCGTGACGACGGTGATCGTCGGCAATTGCGGGATCAGCGCATCGCCAGTGTCGCTGAAGGGCGATCCGCCCGATCCGATGAACCTGCTCGGCGAGCGTGATGCGTTCCAGTACCCGACCTTCGCCGACTATGTGAGCGCGGTCAACGCCGCGCGGCCGGCGGTCAACGTCGGCGCGCTGATCGGCCATACGGCGTTGCGCAGCAACCAGATGGACCGGCTCGATCGCGCGGCGACCGGGCAGGAAATCGAGGGCATGCGCGCGCAGCTCGAGGAAGCGCTCGCGCACGGCGCGCTCGGTCTGAGTTCGGGGCTCGCGTACGGTTCGGCGTTCGCCGCGCCGACCGAGGAAGTGATGGCGCTCGCCGAGCCGCTCGCCGCCGCCGGCGCGCTGTACACGACGCACATGCGCACCGAGTTCGACGCGATTCTCGACGCGATGGACGAGGCGTACCGCGTCGGGCGCCATGCGCGCGTGCCGGTCGTGATCTCGCATCTGAAATGCGCGGGGCCGACGAACTGGGGCCGCAGCGTCGAGGTGCTGAAGTCGCTCGAAGGCGCGCGCGGCATGCAGCCGGTCGGTTGCGACTGCTATCCGTACAATCGCAGCTCGTCGACGCTGGATCTCAAGCAGGTGACGGGCGACATCGACATCACGATTACGTGGTCGGAGCCGCATCCGGAGATGGCGGGCAAGCTGATCAGGGAGGTCGCGGCCGAGTGGGGCGTGTCGCAGCAGGAAGCGGGCAAGCGCCTGCAACCGGCTGGGGCTGTCTATCACAACATGTCCGAAGACGACGTGCGGCGCATCCTGTCGCATCCGGCGACGATGGTCGGCTCGGACGGTCTGCCGAACGATCCGCTGCCGCATCCGCGGCTGTGGGGCGCATTTCCGCGCGTGCTCGGCCACTACGTGCGCGATGCCGGTTTGCTGCCGCTCGAAGAGGCGGTGCGCAAGATGACGAGCCTGTCGGCGCGCCGCTTCGGTCTCGCGCAGCGCGGCGAGGTGCACGTCGGCTATCACGCCGATCTCGTGCTGTTCGATCCGGCGAAAGTGCACGACGCGGCGACGTTCGACAAACCGCAGCAGGCAGCGGCCGGTATCGACGCGGTGTGGGTCAACGGCGTGCTGTCGTACCGCGACGGCGCGGTGACCGGCGAGCGGGCCGGCCGGTTCGTCACGCGCGGCGCGCCGTCGCAGGGCGATGCGCAGGGCGCGTTCTGATTTTTTTCGATTGACGGCGGCACGCGCGGCGAGGGCGTCGCGGCGTGCCCGATTTTTTTTAAGGAGTGTGACGATGAAGCGATATGGCGTTGAAGGCGGAAAGGGTACGGGCGGTCAGGTGATGCCGTTTGCGCGCGCGGTCGAGGCGGACGGGTGGCTTTTCGTATCGGGCCAGACGCCGATGGAAAACGGCGAGGTGATCAACGGCGGCATCGTCGAGCAATCGCACAAGGCGATCCAGAACGTGTTCGCGATCCTGAAGGAAGCGGGCTACGGCGCCGAGCACGTCGTGCGCTGCGGCGTATGGCTCGACGATCCGCGCGACTTCGCGTCGTTCAACAAGGTGTTTCGCGAGTACTTCGGCGAGAATCCGCCGGCGCGCGCGTGCGTGGTGTCGTCGATGGTGATCGACTGCAAGGTCGAGGTGGATTGCGTCGCTTATAAGAAGCCGGCGGCCTGATCCCGCTGGGCAGGCTTTCATGCGACAGGGGCGCCGCGGGCTGTGATTGCCCGCGGCGCCCCTGTCGCTTTTACGGTTGCCATTTAAGCATGCATTACTGCCGCGCGAGCCGCATATTGTCCGGCATCGGCAGGTTGTAGTTGGTGCGAAACGGGTTGATGTCGAGGCCGCCGCGTCGCGTATAGCGCGCGTACACCGCGAGCTTCAGCGGCTTGCAGGCCTTCATGATGTCGACGAAGATCCGCTCGACGCATTGCTCGTGAAAGCCGGTGTGATTGCGATACGAGATGACGTAGCGCAGGAGGCCTGCGTGATCGATCTGCGGGCCGGCATAGTGAATCTGCACGCTGCCCCAATCGGGCTGGCCGGTCACCGGGCAGTTCGACTTCAGCAGGTTCGAGACCAGCGTTTCCTCGACCGGCGCTTCGTCGTGGGCCGCGCTCAGCAGCGACGCGTCCGGCTGATAGACGCTGGCTTCCAGATCGAGCCGATCCAGCGACAAACCGTCGAATTCTTCCATTTGCAGCTTGCCGAATTCATGCGGCGTCGCCAGATAAACCGACACGGTCGCGCCGCACGACGCGGACACGTCGCGCTTTATCGTGTCGCGCACGACTTCGGGCGATTCGAAGGCAGTCTGCGCGAACGAGCCGAGATACAGCTTGAACGACTTCGACTCGACGATATTCGGCGAGTCGGCCGGCACGAAGAACGTCGCGACCGCGATCTGCGGCTTGCCGCGCGCGTTCAGCCACGACAGTTCGTAGGCGTTCCAGATGTCGGTGCCGAAAAACGGCAGACGCGCGCCGATGCCGATCGCCTCGCGCGCATGGGCGCGCGCAATCGGAAACAGCAGCGAGGGGTCGTATTGTTCGGTGTAAGTCGAGGACTTGCCGAGCGGGGATTGTTCGGGTGTCATGATGCGTTCACGATGCCACTCATCACATGCCCGGTCGCCGTCACGACGCGGGCCGATTCGCAGTGGCCAAGCTGGTCGTCGAAGAAAAAGTCCGGCTCGAACTCGCGCAGGAATGCGCTCTTGTCGAGGCCGCCGAGGAACATCGCTTCGTCGATTTCGATGTTCCAGGCCATCAGGGTGCGGATCGCGCGCTCATGCGCGGGAGCCGAGCGGGCGGTGACCAGCGCCGTGCGAATCCGCATCGGCGCGGCCGCGTCCGCGAGTTTCTGCAGCCGGTGCAGCGCTTCGAGCAGCGGCTTGAGCGGACCGTCCGCGAGCGGCAGGTGCTTGTTGTCGATCTCGTGACCGACGAACGCGCGCAGGCCATCCTTCTGGAAGATGCGTTCGGCTTCGTCGGAAAACAATACCGCGTCGCCGTCGAACGCAATGCGGATTTCGTCCGGGTACTTGCTCGCCATTTTTGCCGATTCCGGCAACACGCGCGCGGCCGGAAAACCGGCGGCGAGCGCATCGCGCACGTCCTGCTGATTCGCGGACAGAAACAGCGACGCATTCAGCGGCTTCAGATAACCGAACGGCGCGCGCCCGCGCGTGAACACGCCACGCTCGATCGCGAGTCCGTGTTCGCGGCATGAATGAAATGCGCGCAAGCCGCTGATCGGATCGCTGCGCGACAGGATCACGACCTCGACGCGATGGCCGCCGGCATTCAGCGCGAGCAGCTTGCGGATCAGCGGAAACGCGACGCCCGGTTTCGCGGGCACGTTCAGCCGCTCGCGCTGCAATGCTTCGTACGCGCGCAGGTCGCCCGCCTCGTAGACGTGGTTCTCCTCCTCGAAGTCGAACAGTGCGCGCGACGAGATTGCGACCACCAGTTTGTCGACAAGCGAAAGCGCCATCGGTGCGTTCCGGTCCTGTGATAGATCAGGCGAGGAAAAGGCGATATACCGGGTTTTTCGTCTCTTCCCAGTACGGATAGCCGAGCGTCTCGAGGAAGCGACCGAATGCCTCGTTGTCGTTTTCGGGCACCTGGATGCCGACCA
>NZ_JASGFN010000024.1:0-123843 GCF_047605525.1 Paraburkholderia sp.
CCCGCTTCCCCGTGCCCCGCTTCCCGGAGCACGAAAGAGCGGAATTCTAGCCGCCCCCGCCAAGACTTTCAAGTGAAATCCCTGGCTTTTCCTTAGGGTGCCTTTCCTATGCGGCCAGGCTTGTCCACGACCGGCGCTTTCACTTCAGATGTCAGGGCCTGGGCGACCGGCGCACCAATCGTCCAGTCATGCAACACGGTATAAGCGACCGCCAATAACGTCGGTCCGATGAAAACGCCGAGAAAGCCAAAAGCAAACGCGCCGCCGAGGATGCCCAGCATCACCAGAATCAATGGCATATCGCTATTCTTGCCAATCAGGATCGGCTTGATGACGTTGTCAGCCATACCGACGACCAGCACGCCCCATATGACCAGAAATATCGCCCAGCCCGTCGCACCGCCCTGATATAGCCAGATCGCCGCAGGCAACCATACAATGACCGGACCGCCCGGCACCACCGACAGAAAAAACGTCGCGAGCCCAAGCAGCGCCGGCGCTGGCACGCCCGCGATCCAGTAGCCAAAACCGGCCAGAACCCCCTGCACAAGCGCCGTGCCGAGAATCCCGTAGACCACGCCCTTAATCGTGCTGCCCGCCAGCGCTAACAAATAATCGGCACGCTCACCCGCAATACGCCGCATACCCGCATTCAACCAGGCGGCAGCTCCTTCGCCGCCGGTATAAAAGAAGAACGCAAGCACGATACTCAGCGCCAGCAACCCCAGCCCGTGAGTCACCGCTATCGCCGCTGCCAGAATCCACTTGCCGGCGGGCGCAGCGAACGTGTGCAGTTGCGCGATCAATTCCGAATTGCTACTGGTCACACGCTCCCAGAACGCTTCGATACTCGAACCGACTAGCGGGATTCGTCCCACCCACGCCGGAAGATCAGGCAAGCCGGATTCGAAAAGTCTTTGCACCAGCGCAACGATGTCGTGGACATGCGCACCAAAAGCAAAGCCCGCGTAAACGAATGGCCCAAGCACGACGAACAGGATGAGAAGTACGATCAGCGTGGCAGCCAACTTGCGCCGGCCGCCTATCGCGCCGACTAGCCGCCGGTAGAGCCCCCACGAGCTGTAGCTGAGAATGGCGCCCCACAGCAGCGCGGTCGTAAAAGGCGCCAGCACCAGCAACGAGCCGCCCACCAGGATAAGCAACGCGAATACAGCGGCAAGACGTTCGATCAGTTGGTCCGATTTCACGATGGATCTCCTATTGCGCCAGACCATGGCAGTCAATTGACATACGCCTGTCAGGCTCCCGCTGACCGCCGTCAGTATAGAAGCGAGTCGAGCGCCCGGGGGTGTCTTATACCATCCGGCCAGAACGATGTAAGCCCCGCATGACTGCTTGCGCAACAGGCTGTTTTTTTGGGATGAAAACACCCTAATCCATCCGGGATTGCCGACCAAACCGTATAACGGCCCGGAAAAGGCTAGAATATAAGGTTCCGTGCCCCCAATTTTTCCGGATTTATGCGCTCGCGAATCGCCAAACGTCTCCCTCCCGACGCCGACAAGCTCGTCGGTCTCTCGCTCGCGCTTTTCGCGTCGGGCAGCCGCACCGAAGATCGCTTCTGGGAAGCAAAGCTCGATGCGCTGCTGGCCAAAATCGTGCGCAACGCCAACCAGACGACGCTGGATGCCGCGCTCGATCATCTGCAGCAAAACCACCCCGACGCCTATGGCGCGCTCGCCGACATGGCGGAGACCCATAGCGAGTCGTTCGTCATCGAACATGAAGGCGTGTCTTATGAAGCGCTGCTGATCGCCGCGCCCGTGCTCGCCTGGACCCGCTACGTGATTCCGTCCGGTCCGCTCAAGGCCGACGCGGCTGATGCATTGCGCGCGCATCTCCAGGCGCACGTGCTCGCCGCGAACACGCGCGTCGCGATGGCGCCGTTCCTGTACAGCATCGACCAGTTGCCGCGCCATCATGTCGAAACGTGGCGCATCGCCCAGCAACTCGCACAGATGGCGATGAGCGGCGGCAACGCAAAGCTCAACTTCGGCGAACTGCCGGAAACCTCTCCGATTCTGGCCGACCCGCGCTTCCTGCTAGCCGTGGTCGCGGCGCCCGTGGGCGAGCCGACCTTCCGCTGGCAGGAAGAAGAGCACGGCAGCCGCATCGAGCGCGGCCAGTGTCTCGAACAGTGGGCTACGCAGGGCGGTGCCAATCTGTCGCTAGTGCTGCCCGGCTGCGAATTCGAATGCCTGCTGCCGGACGCGTACTACTCGGCTTGCCGCGACGCGGACGAAAGCGTGCGTCCTCACACCGTGCGCACCGCCGTGCGTTATCTATTTGACACAATTGGTGCCGCGCCGCAGGACCTGCGCGCGGTGGTCGCCGGCTTCGGCGAGAGGCGCATCGACGAATACCGCGTCGGCTTCACGCGCCGCGGCAGCAACGATGTGATCTACGGTGTCGTGTGGCCGCTCTACGGCCGCGAAAACAGCGAGCCGGGCATCGACGAAGAGCCGCAGGAAATCACCGCGGACGACCCGCTCGAAGAAATCGTCGCGCTGCTCAAGGAAACAGGCATTACCGACGTGCGCCGTCACGCGGGCCGCTTCGAGCCGGAATATTGCGACGACTGCGGCGTGCCGTTGTACGCGGACCCACTCGGCGAAATCGTCCATGCCGAAATGCCGGAAGACGCGGAGCCCGCACAGCCGCATTTCCATTGAGCATCGACGCAGACGTCAACGCGTTATCGCAAAAAAGCCCCGCCTTGCGCGGGGCTTTTTGTTCGCGTAGCTGCTCTTCCTATGCCTTTTGGCCAGCCGTCAAATCGAAAGGAATTTGTCATCATAGGCACGGTGACGCATCGCCGTGACGGAGTCAGACTCAAAAGTCGCGCAGGTGCGTCGCGCTATTTCGCCCGATACATCTGGAGACATGCATGCGCTTCTCGATTCTCAATTCAAACGCGGAACGACGTGATGGACTCAAAGCCTTGCTGCGGCAGATCGACCGGCTGGCGCGCTTTACCGAAGCCCAGGACTGGCGTCAGCTCGAACGCCCATTCAAGCGTTACCTGCCAGATCTCGTCGTGATCGACTGGCAGGACTGGATGTCGGTCGTGGATGCTCGCCAGTTGCTCAGCAACTATCCCGATATACGGATCGCCGTGCTCACCGACGGGACCTCGCCCACGCTCGTGCGCGCGCTGATGGACGAGGGCGTACTCGGCGTCGTGCCGCGCGATACCGATCCATGCCTGATCGTGCGCGCCTTCGAAATGGTGCTGCTCGGCGGTCACTACGTGCCGCCCGGCGCCTTGGCGCTCGATCCGCCGTTGCCTCCGGACACCACCATCCGCCCGTTCGACGAAAAGAATCCGCCGCCACGTCGCAACAGACTCTCGAGCGGACTGTCGCCCCGACAGCAGCAGATCATGCGCTGCGTTCATATGGGCAGCACCAACAAGATGATCGCGCGCACGCTCGGCATTAGCGAGGGTACGGTCAAGATCCATCTGACCAGCATATTCCAGCAACTGGGCGCGCCCAATCGCGCCGCCGCGGTCGCGCTCTACAACGGCTGGCTGATGAACCATCTACAGGTCCTGCGCAACCACGGCGAGCACTCCGCGCGACCGGTGCCGATGGGACAGACAGGCACGGTTGCGCTGCGGCGCGACAAGCACACCCGCTTCCGGTATCCGTTGCCCGCCAGCGACACGAGCACTGCCCTGCCGATGGCCGCGGAACCCACCGCTTCCTACAGTGACACACCGCCCCCGGGGCGTGCGCGAAAACCGGTGAAGCCGGGCTCGGCGTGACGCAAGGCGCCTCGCGTACAAACGTCCGCAGGTGGGCGCCCACCCAGCGTTGGCGGCGGCTGGCATGGAATCCGCTCACACCTTTTCTCGTCCAACGAGTAATATGAACACATGGGTTTCCTCTACACACCGCTTCCGTTCTGGGTCGCTGTCGGTGGCTGGATCGCCACCGCGATGGTGGTCGCGCTCGCGCTGTGGAAGAATCCTTTCAAAAGACTTCAGGACGGCACGCTCCAGCATGTCTGGCTCGCGATCATCGTTGCGCTATCGGTGCTGTGGGCGAGCAATGCATGGCTCGACGACGGCACCGTCATGCATCTGCTCGGCGCAACGCTCGTCGTCACGCTATTCGACTGGGGACTCGCGCTGATCGCGATGGCGGTGATCACGGGCCTTGCCGCCGTCGTCTTCGACGCGCCGTGGCAAGGCATCGCGTTGACGTTCCTCGTGTACGGCGCGCTGCCCGTCGGCATCTCCACCTTGCTCCAGCGCATCTGCACTGCGTGGCTGCCGCGCAATCTCTTCATGTTCATCTTCGGCCAGGGCTTCGTTTCACCGGCCATTGCAGGCTCGCTGACCGCCGCCGCGGCGCTCGGCGTTCATGTCGCGCTCGCCGGTGGTTCGCCAACCGTGGTGCCGGCCGGCTATGCGCTCAGCGTGCTTCTGCTCGCCACCGGCGAAGCGTGGTTCACCGGCATGGCGACGGCGCTGATCGCGGTTTACCGTCCCGCGTGGGTCACCACCTACGACGTGCGGCGTTATCGCCTGGGCGGCCCCCGCACCTGAGAATTCGCGCTTCGGCGTCACGCCACGCGCATCTGTGGTGATAATCACCGAATGGTCGCCCGAAGCTCCTCGGGTGCGCATACCAGGACAAGACAAAATATTTGCCGCAAGATTGAACTCCACCCTTTCGCGATGCATCTTATTTGCCTCATATCCCCTTAGCGTCTGAAGAACCAGATGGATCGCACCAACGTACCGCGCCGATTGCTGCGGGTAGTCGGCCGGTTGGCAGCCTGCGCAGCGAGTCTCTCGCTCATCTGCACGGCTCCCGCTTTCGCCGATCAACTCGAGCAGCACAACGACCTCGTCAACAAATTCATCAACGAAATGCACGCGGACCCGCTCGTCGCGGACTGCGCCGCGCACGGCAGCTTTGTCGCAAGCACGTCGACCGCGTTCGACCATGTCGAATTCCCCCCTAGTTCGTTCGACAGCGCCCACTCGTCCGTCACGCCCTGGAACGATTCGTTCGACGAAGGCAAGCAGCGCGTCAAGGTAGACAGCATCGTCACTGTCGAAGGCATCGGCGTGCGCCAGAACGGCTCGGACGACCCGGCCGACCTGAAATTCCGTTGCGGCTACGTCGGGCCGCAGATGCTCGCGTTCAGTTGGAACGATCCGGTACCGCCGAACCGGGCGCACAGCGGATCGTCGGGCAAGCATAAAGGCAAGGGCAAGCATGCGGCGGGTAGCAAGACGACGAAGAAGTCATCGAAGGCAAGCTCGGGTAAATCGACAACCAGGAAAAAGACCCAGTGACGCGCAGGCGCGAATTGACTCGTGCCACCGGCCAATCCGTCGTCCCAATAAAAAGAGGCACGTACATTTTCTGTGCGTGCCTCTTTTTTTACGCGTGTCGCTCCGCTTTTCTCAAGCGAACGCCTCCACGTGACGCAGGATCGCCTGCAGCATCGCCGCACCAAGCGACGCACTGCGCTCGCCGTTCCAGCCCACCCGTTCGTCGGGCAAATTGGCGTTGTCCTTGAACGGCATTTCCAGCGTCAACGACAGGCAGCCGAATTCGTTACCGATGTATTTCGACGCGAGCTTCAGCGCATCCTCGCGATACTTGCTCGCGGCATAGCCATACTTGTCCTGAAAATCGGGGCTCGCATGCCTGAACGCTTCGACAAACGCCTTCTGCTCGCGTCCCTGCCGCTCGGTGAAGCCCGGCAACATTTCGGAGCCCGCGACGAACACGTAGGGGAGCGCCTCGTCGCCGTGGATATCGAAGAACAGATCGCAGCCCGTTGCGTGAATCGCGTCGCGCACCACGAGCACCTCGGGACTGCGCGCGGCGTCCGGTTCCATCCATTCGCGATTCAGGTTCGCGCCAGCCGCATTGGTACGCAGATTGCCCCGCACGCTACCGTCCGGATTCATGTTCGGCACGATGTAGAACACC
Organism: Paraburkholderia sp.; assembly: GCF_047605525.1. Lineage (GTDB taxonomy): Bacteria > Pseudomonadota > Gammaproteobacteria > Burkholderiales > Burkholderiaceae > Paraburkholderia. Next base: position 5,982 of record NZ_JASGFN010000024.1, read on the forward strand.
GCGTGATCGTAAAGCTTGCGCGCGACCGGATCTCCTGCCCAATCGCCCCAGCCCACGAGGCGTTTCACGAGCCCCTCGATAAACCATTCGGCCATCGTCTCGCCCGGATGCTGACGCGCGATCAGCCAGATCCTCTTTTTCGGCGTGGCGGCCGCCGCATCGTCCACGGGCGGCGTGGCGAGTGTGAGCAGCGAAATCGGCCGCCCTTCGACCGTCTTGCCCAGCTCGGTCAGCGACGCATGCGGCATCTGCTGCACAGCGCCGAGAAACTCCGAATGACGCTCCCCGCTATACGGCTCGAAATACGCGTAGTAGATGCTGTCGAAATCCGGCGTGTGATCGATCGTCAGCACGTTGCCGTCGTACGAGGTCGGCACGCGGAACCAGTTCACGCGGTCATAGCTCGCGACCGCCCGATAATCGCGCCAGCCTTCGGCGAACGCGCACGCGGCGGCGTTCTCGAAGGTCATCACGCAGCGCTCGCCCGCGCCGCCGGACAGGCGGAAATAGAACCACTGCGCGAATTCGGCGTGGCTGTCGGGCCGCACGCGCAGGCGGATATCGCCGGCGTCCTCGCAGGACAGCACTTCAATCGCGCCGGCGTCGAAATTGCTCGTAATCGATAACGTCATGAGGTTCTTCCCTGCTCTGTTCGCTGCCTTCAATAGCACGGCGGCACGTTCATTCAGCGATGCGGCGACGAAATACGTAGGTGGAATCGTTCGAAGCTTCGGCGCTGAATGCATAGCCTTCGGAGTCGAAGTCCCTCAATTGCTCGGGACGATCGAGCCGGTTTTCCACCGCGAAGCGCGCCATCAGGCCACGCGCGCGTTTCGCATGAAAGCTGATGATCTTGTAGCGGCCGCCCTTCCAGTCCTCGAACACCGGCGTGACGACGGGCGCTTCCAGCAGCTTCGGCTTGACCGACTTGAAGTACTCGCCCGACGCGCAATTCACGAGCACGCGCGAGCCCGCCGCCTTCTTCTTCAACTGCGCGTTCAACGCCTGCGTGATCCGCTCGCCCCAGAACGCGTACAGATCCTTGCCGCGCCGACTGGCAAAGCGCGTGCCCATTTCGAGCCGGTACGGCTGCAACAGATCGAGCGGACGCAACAGGCCGTAGAGGCCCGACAGCACGCGCACATGATTCTGCGCATAGTCGAGATCGGCCGGGGACAGCGTTTTCGCGTCGAAACCCTCGTACACGTCGCCGTTGAATGCGAGCACCGCCTGCTTCGCGTTGTGCGTGCCGAATTGCGGCGACCAGTCGGCGTAACGCTGGAAATTGAGGTGCGCGAGCTGATCCGAAATACCCATTAGCGACGCGATCTGCTGCGGCGACAGACGCCGCAGGCCGCTGATCAGTTCGGCTGCGTCGTCGACGAAATCGGGGATCGTATGCTTCCTGACGTGTGGCGGGGTGTCGTAGTCGAGCGATTTCGCGGGCGACAGAACGATTATCATAGAGGCTTGCATGCAGGCACGCCGTGCCTGACGGTCAAAGACGAAAGCCCGATTGTAACGAATGCCCGCTTCCCTCGCCTCAAGCGGCGCGCTGCGCGTCGTGCTCGATTCCAATGTGTGGATCGATATTCTCGTATTCGACGACCCGCACACGCGGCCGATCGCCGCCGCGCTCGAAAGCGGCGCGCTCGCCGCGCTGATCGATGCGCGCTGCCTCGCCGAACTCGCCTATGTGCTCGACTATCCGCAATTCGCGCATCGGCAGGTGGATAAAGCCGCCGCGCTCGCGCTCGTCGCGCGGCTCGCGCGGATGGTCGAACCGGCCGAGCCCGCCGGGGATGCGCGGCCGCTGCCCAGGTGCAAGGATCGCGACGACCAGAAGTTTCTCGAGCTGGCGCACGCGGCGCGGGCCGACTGGCTCGTGTCGAAGGATCGCGCGGTGCTGAAGCTCGCCAAACGGATCGCGCGCGATTTCGGCTTCCAGATCGCACAACCCGCGCCGTTCGTCGCGGCCGCGGGCATTGCGCGGAACGTCGGCGGCGAGTCCGTTACCGTGTGAATCCCGGCCACCCATGTTGCATTCCACGTCCTGGCGAATCACTTCGGCTCATTCCGCCCTGGCCGGACGGCCAACGTGAAACCGGCAGCGCGCACGGCGCGCCGCGATTCCCTACAATCAGGCTTCGCCCTTCGCAACGATCTCCCGAGAACCGGGTCAACCATCGCCAATCCGACGCCATGAATGCACCGCACGACACGCCCACGAGCCCCACGTTTCCGTCTCGCCTGCCCGACGTCGGCACGACGATTTTCACCGTGATGAGCGCGCTCGCCGCGGAAAAGGGCGCGGTGAACCTCGGTCAGGGCTTTCCCGACTTCGCCTGCGATCCGCGCATCGTCGACGCGGTCGCGAACGCGATGCGCGACGGCCATAACCAGTACCCGCCGATGGCTGGCGTGATGCCGCTGCGTCAGGCGATTTCGGACAAAATCGCCAACCTGTATGGCCGCCGCTACGACGCGACGGGCGAAATCACCGTGACGGCGGGTGCCACGCAGGCGCTGCTGACTGCGATTCTCTGCACCGTGCACCCGGGCGACGAAGTGATCGTGGTTGAGCCGACCTACGACAGCTACCTGCCGTCGATCGAACTGGCGGGCGGCAAGCCTGTCTTCGTCACACTGGAGGCACCCGATTACGCAATCCCGTTCGACAGACTCGCCGCCGCGATCACGCCGAAAACACGGCTCATCATGATCAACACGCCGCACAATCCGACCGGCACGGTCTGGCGCTCGGAAGACATGCGCAAGCTCGAGGAGATCGTGCGCGGCACCAACGTGCTGATCCTGTCCGACGAGGTGTACGAGCACATGGTCTATGACGGCGCGCCGCACGAAAGCGTCGCGCGTTATCCGGAACTCGCGCAACGCAGTTTCGTGGTGTCGAGCTTCGGCAAGACCTATCACGTAACGGGCTGGAAGGTCGGCTACGTGGCCGCGCCGGCCGCGCTCACCGCCGAGTTCCGCAAGGTGCACCAGTTCAACGTATTCACCGTCAATACGCCGATGCAGATCGGCCTCGCCGATTACATGAAGGACCCGGCACCCTATCTGGACCTGCCGGCGTTCTATCAGAAGAAGCGCGACTTCTTCCGCGAGGGCCTCGCGAATTCGCGCTTCAGGCTGTTGCCGTGCACGGGCACCTATTTTCAGTGCGTCGATTACTCGGCGATCAGCGATCTGCCCGAAGCCGAATTCGCGCAATGGCTGACCGGCGAGATCGGCGTCGCGGCCATTCCGGTCTCGGCGTTCTATCACGAGGCGCACGAGTCGGGCGTGGTGCGCTTCTGCTTCGCGAAACAGGAAAGCACGCTCGCCACCGCGCTCGAGCGGCTCGCGCGGCTCTAGGATGTCCGGCGCGATGTCACGAACGAACCCACGTTCCCTGCCATCGCGCACCGCCGCATGGGTGTGCGCCGCACGCTCATGCGCGTTCCAGCGAACGCACTTCAGCACATCAGGACGAGCGCGACGCCGCGATATAGGCCTTGCGATCGTCGGTCACGCGCTGCGCCGCCGGCCGTGCGTTGATCGTCTTCACGTAGCTCTTCCAGTCGATCCCCGCATCGAGCAGAAAATCGCGGCCGTAAATGGTTTGCGTCGCCATGCCCACGAGCGGCAGGCTCACGTAGCCGGCGGTATCCGCGACGCTGAACTGCTCGCCGCACAGATACGGCGCGAACTTCGCGATCCGCTTGAAGCCGGCGATGTGATGCACGAGCAGTTTCTCGACGCGCCCCTTGGTCGCATCGCTCACCGTGCCGCCGAAAAACGCTTCCTTGTACAGATTGCGCACGGTCAATTCGAGATGCACGTCGACGAAAAAGATCATTTCGCGCTCCTTGGCCGCCTGCCACGGGTCGGCGGAGAAGATCCACTTGTCGGGAAAGCGCGCGGCGAGATATTCGACGATGCATTGCGATTCGCACAGGTCGCCATGCTCGGTTTGCAGATAAGGCACTTTGCCAAGCGGCGAATGCGCGAGCAGGGCCTCGTCCTGACTCGGCTTCACGAGCACTTCATCGAACGCGATATCGTGCTCGAGCAGCACGAATTTGACCTTGTTGTAATAGTTCGAGAGCGCGAAACCGTACAGCTTGATCATCGGATGTCTCCTTTCACGTTGTATGAGACCGCGCGTCAAAGTCGAAGCAGCGGCTCTCGATCAAATCATCCAGTAAATTGCACGATCGTGCTATTCTAAAATAACCATGGAGTCGGGCATCACAATGAACTCTCGCAATTTCAGCATCGAGACCATCGGCATCGTCGGCACCGGCGCAATGGGCCGCGGCATCGCGCAGATCGCCGCGCTCGCGGGCCTCTCCGTGCGTCTGTACGATACCAATGCGGCCGCGGTCGGCGCCGCGCGCGACTATCTCGCGGAGACTTTCTCCAAATTGACGGCCAAAGGCAAGCTCGAGCAGTCGCGCTCGCTCGCCGCGCTCGCGAACGTGAGCGGCGTGCAGAACATTGCCGAGCTGGCCGGCTGCGATCTGGTCGTCGAGGCGGTCGTCGAAAAACTCGACGTGAAGCAGGCGCTCTTTCGCGAACTCGAAACCATCGTGAGCGGGCGCTGCATCCTCGCGTCCAATACCTCTTCCCTGTCGATCACCGCAATTGCCGCGGGCTGCACCGATCCGTCCCGCGTGGTCGGCTATCACTTCTTCAACCCGGTACCGCTGATGAAGGTCGTCGAAGTGATCGACGGTCTGCGCAGCGACCCCGCGGCCGGCGACGCACTGATGGAACTCGCGTGCCGCCTGGGCCACACGCCGGTGCGCGCGAAGGACATGCCCGGCTTCATCGTCAATCACGCGGGCCGCGGTATGAATACCGAGGGCCTGCGCGTGGCGGGCGAAGGCATCGCGAGCTTTGCCGACATCGATCGGATCATGCGCGAGCAGGCCGGCTTCCGCCTCGGGCCGTTCGAGCTGCTGGACCTGACCGCGCTCGACGTATCGCATCCGGTGATGGAGTCGATCTATCACCAGTTCTATGAAGAGCCGCGTTACACGCCGTCGCCGATCACCGGCACGCGGCTGATGGGCGGACTGCTCGGCCGCAAGACCGGCGAAGGTTTCTATCGCTACGTGGACGGCAAGCAGCAGATACCCGCCGAAGCGCCCGCGCCGAGCGCGCTGCCGCCAGGCGTGTGGGTCAGCAGGCGCCATCCGCGGGCGTACGAAGCCGTCGTGCAACTCATCGGCAACGCGGGCGTGAAGCTCGACGAAGGCGCGACGCCCGCCGCGAATTCATTGATCGTCGTCACGCCGTTCGGTCACGACGCGACCACGGCCGCGGTCGACGAAGCGCTCGACGCGAGCCGCGTCGTCGCCGTCGATGCCGTCTTCCCGCTCGTCGGCGCGCAACGCCGCACGCTGATGACCACGCCAGCCACGACCCGCGCCGCACGCGATAGCGCGCATGCGCTGTTCGCCGCCGATGGCGTGCCGGTCACGGTAATCCGCGATTCGACCGGCTTCGTCGCGCAACGCGTGATCGCGACGATCGTCAACATCGGCTGCGACATCGCGCAACAGAGAATCGCGACGCCGGACGATATCGATCTCGCCGTAACACTCGGCCTCGGCTATCCGCGCGGGCCGCTCGCGCTCGGCGACGCGCTCGGCGCCAGCACCATCCTGATGATCCTGCGCAACATGTTCAGCGTGCTCGGCGATCCGCGCTACCGTCCGTCGCCGTGGCTCGCGCGGCGCGCGCAGCTCGGCCTGTCGCTGACCCAGCGCGACGCGGCGGATCTTCAGGAGACTCAACCATGAGCGCCCAACTGCTCGCTTCGCGCCCCACCGGCAGCGAATCCACGCTGGTCCTCACGCTGTCGAACCCCGGCGCTCGCAACGCGCTGCATCCGGACATGTATGCGGCCGGTATCGAGGCCTTCGACACCGTCGAGCGCGATCCGTCGATCCGCGCCGTGGTGATCGCCGGCGCCGACAACTTCTTCTGCTCGGGCGGCAATCTGAACCGTCTGCTCGAAAACCGCGCGAAAGATCCTTCCGTGCAGGCCGAAAGCATCGACCTGCTCGGTCAATGGATTTCGGCGCTACGGCTGTCGTCGAAACCCGTGATCGCCGCTGTCGAAGGCGCGGCGGCCGGCGCGGGCTTTTCGCTTGCGCTCGCCTGCGATCTGATCGTCGCCGCGGACAATGCCAAATTCGTGATGTCCTACGCGCGCGTCGGCCTGACGCCCGACGGCGGCGGCTCGTGGTTCCTTGCGCAGGCGCTGCCGCGCCAACTGGCCACCGAAGTGCTGATCGAAGGCAAGCCGATCGGCGCCACGCGTCTGCACGAACTCGGCGTCGTGAACCGGCTCGCCAAACCCGGCATTACACTCGACGGCGCGCTCGCCTGGGCCGACGAGCTGGGCGCGATTTCGCCCAATTCGGTTGCGCGCATCAAGGGGCTGATCGCCGCGGCCAACACGCAATCGCTCGCGGATCACCTGGTCGCGGAGCGCGACAGCTTCGTCGCGTCGCTGCATCACCGCGACGGCCTCGAAGGCATCACCGCGTTCCTCGAAAAGCGCGCGCCAATCTATAAATAAGCGACGAGTGAGCCGCCCGACATGCCCGACTACCAACTGCCGAAACGCCGCCGCATCTTCCTGATGCGCCACGGCGACGTCACTTACTTCGACGACTCCGGCCGCGCGATCGACCCGGAAACCGTGCCGCTGAACGCGAACGGCCGCGAGCAGGCCAGCGCCGCGGGCCGCGTGTTCGCCGAACAGCAGGTGCGCTTCGATCGCGTGATCGTCAGCGGCTTGCCGCGCACGGTCGAAACCGCGCGGCGCGTGCTCGCCGAAACGGGCCAGCAGATCGAACCCGAGACCGAACCGGCGTGGCAGGAAATTCGCGGCGGCAAGCTCGGCGGCATTCCGGCGAGCGATATCGAGGCCGCTTTTCTCGGCGTGTTCGACGGCATCGTGCCGGAAAGCACGCGCTTTCTCGACGGCGAAACGATCGGCGAGCTGTTCGATCGCGTGCTGCCGGCCGTCGCGGCGCTGCGCGAGGACACGTCGTGGGACACCGTATTGCTGGTGCTGCACGGCGGCGTGAATCGCGCGATCCTCTCGCACGCGCTGACCGCCGGCGGGCGCACGTTCTTCGGCCATCTGGCGCAGGCGACCGGCTGCATCAACGCGCTCGACGTGGGCGCCGCGCCGCGCGACTGGGTGCTGCGCATGCTCAACTACTCACCGCCGTCGCCGCTACATCGCAACGTGCGCAACACCACGATGGAAATGCTCTACGCACAATTCATTCAATACCGGCGTAGCTGACACCGAACTGGAGAAGACACATGGCGCAGGCCACGCAGACCGGCGACCCCGCAAGCACACAGGACTACTCGGCCTTCGAGGGCACCCGCCCGGTCAACGAGCGGCAACGCTTCGACACCGACACGCTCGCCGCGTGGCTGGCCCGGCACGTCGACGGATTCGCGGGGCCGCTCACGCTCGAGCAATTCGCGGGCGGGCAGTCCAATCCGACCTTCAAGCTGATCACACCGTCGCGTTCGTACGTCATGCGCGCGAAGCCGGGACCCGCCGCGAAGCTGTTGCCGTCCGCGCACGCGATCGAACGCGAATACCGCGTGATGCGCGGGCTTGCCGGCACCGGCGTGCCGGTCGCGCAAATGCTCGCGCTGTGCGAGGACGAAAGCGTGATCGGCCGTGCGTTCTACGTGATGGAGTTCGTCGAGGGGCGGGTGCTGTGGGACCAGTCGCTGCCCGGCATGACGCCCGCTGAACGCGCGGCGATCTACGACGAGATGAACCGCGTGATCGCGGCCTTGCACAGCGTCGACGTGCAAGCCGCCGGTCTCGCCGATTATGGCAAGCCGGGCAATTACTTCGCGCGCCAGATCGGCCGCTGGAGCAAGCAGTATCTCGCGTCCGAGACCGAGCCGATCGACGCGATGCACCGGCTGATCGAATGGCTGCCGCGGCATATGCCGGCGGAAACGAGCGAGCGCGTGTCGGTCGTGCATGGCGACTACCGGCTCGACAATCTGATCTTCGCGCGCGACGAGCCGCGCGTGCTCGCGGTGCTCGACTGGGAGCTGTCCACGCTCGGCGATCCGCTTGCCGACTTCGCGTATCACTGCATGGCGTGGCACGTCGATCCGGCGCAGTTCCGCGGCATCGCGGGGCTCGACTGGGCCGCGCTCGGCATTCCGGACGAAGCGCAGTACGTCGAACGTTATTGCAAACGCACCGGCTTCGAGATTCGTGGCGACTGGAATTTCTATCTGGCGTACAACATGTTCCGTATCGCCGCGATCCTGCAAGGAATCATGAAGCGCGTCGTCGATGGCACCGCGTCGAGCGCGCAGGCACTCGATGCCGGCCGGCGCGCGAAACCGATGGCCGAACTCGCGTGGCGCTACGCGCAAAAAGTCAGCTAAACACAATGATGCGCCGGGGTCGCGCGCCCGGCCATGCGTCGTCCGTATGCAGTCCCCATGCCGGCTCGGGCGCGCGCTCATGCGTGGGCTTGCGCGCCTGGCCCCCAACATCATCCGTAGTCCGTTATCCGCGAGGTTTCAGATGAATTTCGATTACACCCCGAAGGTCCAGGCATTGCGCGAGAAACTGCTCGCCTTCTTCGACGAGTATATTTATCCGAACGAGCAGGCGTTCTATGCGGAGATTGCCCGCAATCGCCAGAACGGCAACGCATGGATGCCGACCGAACTCGTCGAGCAACTGAAGCAGAAGGCGCGTGATGCCGGCCTGTGGAATCTGTTCCTGCCGCAATCGGAGCGTGGCGCCGGGCTGACGAATCTCGAATACGCGCCGCTGTGCGAGATCATGGGCCGCGTGCCCTGGGCACCGGAAGTGTTCAACTGCAACGCGCCCGACACCGGCAACATGGAAACGATCGAGCGCTACGGCAGCGAAGAAAACAAGCGCGAATGGCTCGAACCGCTGCTGCAAGGGCAGATTCGTTCCGCGTTCCTGATGACGGAGCCGGAGGTGGCATCGTCGGACGCAACCAACATCCAGACCAGCATCGTGCGCGACGGCGACTATTACGTGATCAACGGTCACAAGTGGTGGTCCTCGGGCGCGGGCGATCCGCGCTGCAAGGTCTATATCGTGATGGGCAAGACCGATCCTGACGCGCCGCGTTATCAGCAGCAATCGATGATCCTCGTTCCCGCCGACGCCACCGGCATCACCGTGCACCGCCCGCTCACCGTATTCGGTTACGACGACGCGCCGCACGGCCATATGGAAATCACGCTGAACAACGTGCGCGTGCCCGCCACCAATATGCTGCTCGGCGAAGGCCGCGGCTTCGAGATCGCGCAAGGCCGCCTCGGACCGGGACGCATCCATCATTGCATGCGCCTCATCGGTCTCGCGGAACGCGCGCTCGAATTGATGGCGAAGCGCTCGCTGCAACGCGTCGCCTTCGGCAAGCCGGTCGCGGCGCACGGCGTCACGCAGGAACGTCTCGCCGAGGCGCGCTGCATGATCGAGCAGGCGCGCCTGCTCACGCTGAAAACCGCGTACATGATGGACACCGTCGGCAACAAGGGCGCGCGCGGCGAGATCGCGATGATCAAGGTGGTCGCGCCGAACATGGCGTGTCAGGTGATCGACTGGGCGATTCAAGCGCACGGCGGTGGCGGCGTCAGCGACGACTTCCCGCTCGCGTATGCGTACGCATCGGCGCGCACGCTGCGTTTCGCCGACGGCCCCGACGAAGTGCACCGCAACGCGATCGCAAAACTCGAGCTCGCGCGTCATATGGATGCGGGCGCGGCAGCGCGGGTGGAGATGCCGGTCACGCGGGTTTGAGGGGGGTGCGTCGCGTGGCTCGATGTGGACGCGACGGCCGAACGGTCATGGGTACTCGCGCTGCGCGCTCAGGCTCGACTCACAGTGCTGCCTGACGTCACGGCAAGCAGCATCGCGCGATCTATGCTCTAATTTTCGACATCGGCGGCGCCCTGTTTGCGGCGCCGCTTTCACGAATAAGGAGCCAGGATGATCGACGTCTATAGCTGGGCGACCCCGAACGGCCACAAGGTTCACATCATGCTGGAGGAAACCGGCCTCCCCTACATCGTCCATGCCGTGAATATCGGCGCCGGCGATCAGTTCAAACCCGAATTTCTCGCCATCAGCCCCAACAACAAGATCCCCGCGATCGTCGATTCCGAAGGCCCGAAAAGCGCCGACGGCCGGCCGTTCGCGCTGTTCGAATCGGGTGCGATCCTGATTTATCTCGCGGAGAAAACCGGCAGGTTCCTGCCGACCGATCCGGCCGCGCGCTATTCGGTGCTGCAATGGCTGATGTTCCAGATGGGCGGCCTCGGTCCGATGCTGGGGCAGACGCATCACTTCCGTGTTTATGCGCCCGAGCAGATCGAATACGCGGTCAACCGCTACACCAACGAAGCGCGGCGGCTGTATGGCGTGATGGATACGCAGCTCGGCAAGACGCGCTACCTCGCGGGCAACGACTATACGATCGCGGACATCGCCGCGTTTCCGTGGACGCGCTCATGGAAAAACCAGGGCATCGAACTCGATGCGCTCCCGAACGTGAAGCGCTGGCATGAAGAGATCGCGGCCCGGCCGGCGGTGGTGCGCGGCGTCGAAGTGCTGGCGTCCGCCCGCGCGCCGTTGATGGACGACAAGGCAAAGGAAATACTGTTCGGCGCGACGCAGTACGCGAAACACTAGTCCTTCGTTTTGGCGCCGGCGCGGGTCGCGCAAAAGAAAAGAGCGCGAGCGGCATGCAGGTGCCGGCTCGCGCTTTTTATTGCGCCTGTAATGTGCGAAAACGCTAGAAGTAATGCCGCGTGATGAATTCCGCGACGCACACCGGCCGCTCGCTGCCCTGCCGCTCGAGGGTCACGCCCCACACGACCTGCACGCCATCGTTATCCACGTCGGTCACCGATTCCACGGCGAATTTCGCGCGCACCAACGAACCCACCGGCACCGGCGACATGAAGCGCACGCGATTCAAACCGTAGTTGACGCCCATGCGCTGCACGAGCGTCACCATCTTGCCGAGCAAGGCCGGAATCAGCGACAGCGTCAGAAAACCATGCGCGACCGGGCCGCCGAACGGCGATTCGCGCAGGGCCCGTTCGGGATCGACGTGAATCCATTGATGATCGCCGGTTGCATCGGCAAACCGGTTGACCTTGTCCTGGTCGACCGTGAGCCACTCGCTGGCGAGCGGCCCGGCGCCGATCAGCGCCCGCAATGCTGTCGCATCGCCGAAACTCGCAGCCTGCGCCGCGCTCGCCGTCATGTTGCGGCCCCCGGATTGCGCAGACCGAACATGCCCTTCGAGCGCACCGTGATCACCGTTTCGCCGTGTTGATTGATGCCTTCCCAGCGCGTCGACACGATGCCGCGATCGGGCTTGCTCTCCGACACGCGCTTGTCGACCACGACGTTCATCATCGTGATCGTGTCGCCGACGCGCACCGGCTTCAGCCAGCGGATCTCGTCGATGCCGGGCGAGCCCATCGACGTCGAACCCGCCAACATGTTGCGCACGAGCATGCCCATCATCACCGAGCACGTGTGCCAGCCACTCGCCACGAGGCCGCGGAACGGCGATTCGGCCGCCGCGGCTTCGTCGAGGTGAAACGGCTGCGGATCGAACTTCTGCGCGAACTCGACAATCTCTTCACGCGTAAACGTGTGCTTGCCGATTTCCCGGCTCGTGCCGACTTCCATGTCCTCGAAACTGACTCCCATCGTCCACCTCCTTTATCCGTTGAACGGCCCGATCAGGCTTCGGCGAGCGCGAAGCCTGGCAGCGCGGCAAAGCGCGCAAGATGATGATCGACATCGCCGAGCGTGGTCTCGATGATCGCGAGGCGCTTGAACAGATGCGCGGCGGCCACTTCGTTCGTGACGCCCATGCCGCCGTGCAACTGAACCGCCTGCTGACCGACGAAACGCGCGGCCTGGCCGACCCGCACTTTTGCCGCGGAGATCGCGCGGCGGCGCTCGTCGGCGTTTTCATTCGTGTAGCGCATCGCGGCCAGATACGTGACGGAACGTGCCTGCTCCGCATGGATCAGCATTTCGACCATGCGATGCTGCAGCGCCTGGAAGCGAGCGATGGGCTGACCGAACTGCTGGCGCGTTTTCGTGTAGTCGACGGTGGCGAGGTTCAGCGCGTCGAGCGCGCCGATCGCCTCGGCGCACAGCAACAGCGTACCGTAGTCGGCGATCTGCTCGAGCGCCGCGGCGCCCGCATGTTTGCCGGCCAGCCGGCGCGCGGGCGCGCCGTTGAATTCGAGCGTCGCGGCGCGCTGACCGTCGATTGTGCGGTATCCGGTGAGCTCGACGCCAGCCGCGCCGCGTGCGACGACGAAAAGCGCGATCTCGCCAGCGAGCCGCGCCGGCACGATCCAGTGGTCCGCCTGTGCACCGTGCGGCACGACCGACTTCGTGCCGCTCAACGTCTGCTGGCCGCCCTGCCCGCTCGCGATCGTGGCGATGTCGAACAGGTCGTAGCGCGCGTGCGGTTCGTGAAAGGCCACGGCCAGTTTGCACTCGCCCCGCGCGGTCCGTTCGAGCAGCGCGGCGTCTTCGCCCTCGCCGGTGCCAGCGATGCGCAGCGCCTCGATGCCGACCGCGGTTGCCCAATACGGCTCGACGACCAGCGCGCGGCCGAGTTCCTGCATGACCACCAGCATGTCGATCGGACCGCCGTTAAAGCCGCCTTGCGCTTCCGGCACCGGCAATGCGGTCATGCCCAGCTCGGTGAACGCGGCCCAGTGCGCATCCGAGACGCCCGCTTCCGAACGCACGATCTCCTGGCGTGCCTCGAAGCCGTAGCTCTTTTCGAGGTAGCGACGCAGCGCATCGGCAAATTGCTGTTGTTCGTCGTTGAAAGTGAAGTCCATGCGCCGCTCCTCAAAGTCCGAGAATCATCTGCGCGATGATGTTCTTTTGAATTTCGTTCGAGCCGCCGTAAATCGACGTCTTGCGGAAGTTGAAATAGTACGCGGCAAGCGGCGCCGCATCGTCGTCACCGGCGAGGCTGTGCCCGCGCTCGCCTTCGAGGAACGGCACGTCGAATGGCGCGGCAAGCGGTCCGATCGCTTCGAACATCAGTTCGGTCAGCCCCTGCTGCACCTCGGTGCCCTTGATTTTCAACATCGACGCCTCCGGTCCGGGCCCGCGTCCGCCCGCTTCGTTGGCGACGACGCGCTGCACGGTGACTTCGAGCGCCATCAGTTCGATCTCGAGATTCGCGACTTTTGCGGCAAAGACCGGATCCTGTAGCAACGACTTGCCATTCTTCTTCTGATTCAGCGCGAGGCGCTTCAGAAATACGAGTTCGCGCTTCGACGCGCCGACCCTCGCGATGCCCGTGCGCTCGTGCCCGAGCAGGTACTTCGCATACGTCCAGCCGCGATTTTCTTCGCCGACCAGATTCTCGAGCGGCACTTTCACGTCCTCGAAAAACACTTCGTTGACTTCGTGATCTTCGTCGAGCGTAATGATCGGCCGCACGGTGATGCCCGGCGTTTTCATGTCGATCAGCAGAAAAGAGATGCCCTCCTGCTTTTTGGCGCCGCTGTCGGTACGCACGAGGCAGAACATCATGTCGGCGTACTGGCCGAGCGTGGTCCACGTCTTCTGACCATTGACCACGTAATGATCACCGACGCGCTCGGCGCGGGTACGCAGCGATGCGAGGTCAGAGCCGGAACCCGGCTCGGAATAGCCCTGGCACCACCAGTCCGTGCCATCGAGAATACGCGGCAGATAACGACGCTTCTGCGCCTCGTTGCCGTACTTCATCAACACGGGCGCAACCATCGACACACCGAAAGGCAGCACGGACGGCGCGCCAATCCGCGCGCACTCCTCTTCCCAGATATGCCGCCGGGTCGCATCCCAGCCCGGGCCGCCGTATTCGCGTGGCCACGCGACCGCGGACCAGCCGCGCGTACCGAGCAGCCTGTGCCAGCTCGCGAAATCTTCGCGGGACAGACGTTTGTGATTGAGTACCTTGTCGCTCAGCTCGCGCGGCAGATTCGCCTCGAGCCAGGCGCGGATGTCGGCGCGGAACGCCTCTTCAGCGGGGGAATAGTCCAGATTCATGCGTAGTGTCTCCTGGCCGCCACCATCCGGCATCAGGAAGCCACCGCGCTATTGCAGCGGTTCCTTCAGCACAGCCGGGACCGGCAGCGGCATCACTTCGATGCCTTCCTCGACCAAGGCACGCGCATCTTCCGGTGTCGTGACACCGCGAATATTGCGCGCGGGCGCTTCGTTGTAGTGAATGCGCCGCGCTTCCTCGGCGAAGCGGTCGCCCACGTTCTCGGTCTTTTCCAGTACCTCGCGCAGTGCACGCATGACATGCGCCTGCATTTCCTCCGCGCCCGCCGGCGCCTTCGTCGCGGTCGCGCCCGACAGATTCAGGCGCGGTGCCGACGGCAAACGGCTCACTTCGTTCGCGCCGCAGATCGGACATTCGACGAGCTTGCGGGACTGCTGCGATTCGAAGTCTTCAGCCGAAGCGAACCAACCTTCGAACCGATGGCCATGCGGACACTGTAAATCGAGGACCTTCATTGGAGTCAGGGCTTGCGTGCCAGTTTAGCGCAAAATCAAAATTTGTGAACGGTCGTTCGTAAAATTGGGAGGGCAATACGTCAGCGCCGGATGTTGCGAACAAATCGGACGCGGTGGGCGATTTTAACGCTTTGCGCCACACGCTGCCGAAGGTGAACCGGCGCGCTAGCCGCATGGCTTCGCTGATTGAGAACCGTGCCCGAAATAGCAAAGCCCCTGCTGGCCATCGACCGGCAGGGGCTTCCTTGCAGCGTATTTCGAATCGGGTATCCGGCTGACGCAACCTAACCTTATACCGCTTCTGGCGCCCCCATCGGCCACGCGCCCGACAGTACTTTCTCGAGCCAGAACGTACCAATGATCGTCTTCACGTCGGTGATCTTGCCCGTGCGCACCCACTCCGACATGTCCTCCACGGTCGCCGTGAAAAGTTCCAGAAACTCGCCCTCGTCGAGCTTGCGTTCGCCCGCCGTCAGACCGCGCGCGATATAGATATCGATGAATTCGGTCGAATACGAAATGATCGGGTGAACACGCGTCAGGTACACGTACTCGCGCGCGGTATAGCCGGTCTCCTCGCGCAATTCGCGCACCGCGCAAGCCAACGCGCCTTCATTCGGGTCAAGCTTGCCCGCCGGATACTCGACCATGACCTTGCCCATCGGATAGCGATACTGGCTTTCGAGCAACACGCGGCCGTCGTCGAATAGCGGAATCACCATGACGGCGCCCGGATGCTGAACGTATTCGCGAGTTGCCTGCTTGCCATCCGGCAAACGGACGGTGTCGCACTTCAACGTCAGAAACGGACCTTGATGGATCGTCTTGCTGTCGACGCAAGTCTCGGCAAGCGCGGCATCATGATTGGGAAGTTCAGCCATATGCGGACCTCAGAACAGCCTGGCGCGCGACGGCGGGACGCCGTCAGCGGCGTTTGACGAGATATTGGAAAGTGAAGCCGGGGAAAGCGAACACGACGAACAGCGCAAACGTGATCGCATAAAACTGCCACCCTTGCTCGAAGCGGTTTCCCGCGCGCGCTTCGAGCAGAAAGCCCAGCATGCCGACTACGAAATACAGCACGATCAATTCGGCAATCCGGATCCAGGCACTTTTCTTCGCCGCTTTCAACGGCACGGCGGCGAAGAGGCGTTGATTCAGAAACGGCAGGTTGGCGCCAACCAGCGCCAACAGCACGATAAACCAGCCCGCAGCGGACATCAGAGCAGCAGCGTGTGCTGGATGGCCTGCAAACAGGCGCGCAACAGCGGATCCGGCACGATACCGAGCACCAGCACCGCCACGCCGTTGAGCGCGAGCAATGCTCGCGTGCTCGTGTCGGCAACGATCGGCGACTTGTCCTGCGGCTCGTCGAAGTACATCAGCTTGACGATACGCAGGTAGTAGAACGCACCGAACAGCGACGTAACCACGGCCAGCACGGTGAGCCAGGTCAGACCGGCGTTCATTGTCGCCTGCAGCACGGCAAGTTTCGCGTAGAAGCCGACTGCCGGCGGAATACCCGCGAGCGAGAACATCATGATCATCATCACGAACGCGAACACCGGGCTGCGCTGGTTGAGACCCTTGAAGTCCTCAAGCGTATCCGCTTCGAAATCGCGGCGCGCGAGCAGCATGATGATGCCGAACGTGCCAAGCGTCGTGATCAGGTAGACGATGCTGTAGAACATCGCCGAACCGTAAGCGCCCGCGGCACCCGTGGTCTTCTGATCGACCACGCCGGCGAGCAGGCCGAGCAGCACGAAGCCCATGTTCGAGATTGCCGAGTACGCGAGCATCCGCTTGACGTTGCGCTGCACGATACCCGTGATGTTGCCGACGATCAGCGACAGCGCCGCCAGGATCACCAGCATCTGCTGCCATTCAACCGCCAGCGGCAGCAGACCCATCACGAGGAAGCGCAGGCCCCACGCGAATGCGGCAACCTTCGGACCGCCGCCGACCGCGAGCGTCATCGCCGTCGGCGCGCCCTGGTACACGTCGGGCACCCACATATGGAACGGCACCGCACCCATCTTGAACGCCACGCCGGCCACGATGAAGATCACGCCGAACAGCAGCACGGTCGGGTCGTAGTGGCTCGTGCCGATCGCCTTGAACACTTCGTTCAGGTCGAGCGAGCCGGTCGCGCCGTACAGCATCGAGATACCGTAGAGCAGGAAGCCGGAAGCCAGCGCGCCGAGCACGTAGTACTTCATCGCCGCTTCGTTCGACGACGCCACTTCGCGGCGCAGCGCGATGACCGCGTACAGCGACAGCGACATCAGTTCCAGGCCGAGGTACAGCGTCAGGAAGTTGTTGCCCGAGATCATCACGATCTGGCCGAGCAGCGAGAACATGCCGAGCAGGAAGAAGTCGCCGCGGTACAGGCTGCGATCATCGAGGTAGCGGCGCGAATAGACGGTCGACACCGTGTAGCCGAGCGACACCACCGCCTTCATCACGTTGGCAAACGGATCGACCACGTACATGTGATCGAAGAAGTAATGCACTTGCGGGTCGAACGCATTCACCGCGAACCAGATCCCGGCGACGAGCGTCGAGAAAACCGCGATGAAATACGTGGTACGGCGACCGGCCTGGCCGACGAACGTGTCGTTGAGCCACGCAATCACAACGGCGAGCATCACCAGTGCGTCGGGCAACAGAGCAGTCATAGGGGCGTTTTGCATGGTCTTTAAATTCCTCCGCTCGTCGTTACTGAGACAACGGCAGCTTCGATTGAGCAACGTGAGAGAGGAGGTTTTCCACGGATACGTGCATCACATCGGTAAAGGGCTTCGGATACAGGCCCATGAACAGCGTCAGTGCGGCGAGCACTGCCAGCATGAAAAATTCACGGCGGTTGATGTCGACGAGACTCTTCACGTGGTCGTTCGCTACCGCGCCGAAGTACACGCGCTTGTACATCCACAGCGTGTAGGCCGCGCCGAGAATCAGCGTGACCGCGGCGCCGGCCGCGATCCAGAAGTTGTACTGGACGGAGGCGAGAATCACCATGAATTCGCCGACGAAACCGGAGGTACCCGGCAGGCCGCAGTTCGCCATCGAGAACAGCATCACGAACGCCGCGAACTTCGGCATCATGTTGACGACGCCGCCGTAGTCGGCGATCTGACGCGAGTGCATACGGTCGTACAGCACGCCGATGCTCAGGAACATCGCGCCCGATACGAAACCGTGCGAGATCATCTGCACGATCGCGCCTTCCGCGCCGAGCTGGTTGAAGATGAAGAAGCCGAGCGTGACAAAACCCATGTGCGCGATCGACGAATACGCAACCAGCTTCTTCATGTCGGCCTGCACCATCGCGACCAGACCGATGTAGATCACCGCGATCAGCGACAGCGTGATGACGACCGGTGCGAGGAAATGGCTCGCGTCAGGCGTGATCGGCAGCGAGAAGCGCAGGAAACCGTACGCACCGAGCTTCAGCATGATCGCGGCCAGCACGACCGAGCCGCCGGTCGGCGCTTCCACGTGCGCGTCCGGCAGCCACGTGTGCACCGGCCACATCGGCACCTTCACCGCGAAGGCCATGAAGAACGCGATAAACAGCAGCACCTGCGGCGTCATCGCGATCTGCGCGTGTTGCCAGGCGGCGAGATCGAACGTGCCGGTTTCGTTGTACAGGTAGATCAGCGCGACCAGCATCAGCAGCGAGCCCATCAGCGTGTACAGGAAGAACTTGAACGCCGCGTACACGCGGTTCGCCCCGCCCCACACGCCGATGATGATGTACATCGGGATCAGCGTCGCTTCGAAGAACACGTAGAACAGCATGCCGTCGGCCGCGCTGAACACGCCGACCATGATGCCCGAGAGAATCAGGAACGCGGCGAGATACTGCCCGACATTCTTCGTAATCACTTCCCACCCGGCGATCACGACGATCACCGTGATCAGCGCGGTCAACACGACGAACCACATCGAAATGCCGTCCACGCCGAGGTGATACGTGATGTGGAAGCGTTCGATCCAGTTCGCCTGTTCGACGAACTGCAGGTCGGCGGTGCTCGAGTCGAAACCGGTGATCAGCGGAATCGTCACGATGAAGCTCAAGACCGAGCCGATCAGCGCGACCCAGCGCGCCGGTGCCGGGTTCTGGTCATTGCCGATCGCGAGGACCAGCAGCCCGAAGAGAATCGGCAACCAGATCGCGATGCTGAGAATCGGATAAGCGTGCATTAGTGTCCCTCGCCTTATTTGCCGCCGAGCGTTACAAACAGGGTCAGGAGCCCCAGCATGCCGATAATCATGGCGAACGCGTAGTGATAGATGTAGCCGGACTGGAGGAAGCGGATCACGCTCGCGAACCAGCCGATAAAGCGCGCGCTGCCGTTGACGATGCCGTCGATCACGACGACGTCGCCTTCCTTCCAGAGACCCCGGCCAATTGCCACCGCGCCCCGTGCAAACACGACTTCGTTGATCTTGTCCATGTAGTACTTGTTATCGAGCAACGTGTAGATCGGACTGAATGTGCGCTTGATGACGGCCGGCAGATCCGGACGGACCAGATACAGGAACCATGCGACCACCACGCCGGCGAGCGCGAGCCACACCGGCAGGCCCGACACCGAGTGCAGGCCCATCGACGCCCAGCCCTGGAACTCTTCGGCCATCTCATGCAGCGCCGGATGGTTCTCGCCGATGTAGATCACCTTGTCGAACGCGACGCCGTGCTGGAAGAAGTCGCCGAACAGCATCGGACCGACACCGATCGCGCCGATCACGATCGACGGAATCGCCAGCAGAACCAGCGGCACCCACACGACCCACGGCGTTTCGTGCGGCTCGTGAGCGTGGTCGTCGTGACCGTGGCCATGGCCGTGGTCATCGTGGCCGTGCGCCTCGTGCCCATGCGATGCGGCTTCCGCGCCCATCGGCGATTCCGGATGCTTCGGACCGCGGAAGCGCTCCTCGCCGTGGAACACCATGAAGTACATGCGGAACGAATACAACGCGGTCACGAACACGCTCGCGACCACCGCGAAATATGCGAAGCCCGAACCCGGCAGATGCGACAGCTTGACCGCGTCGATGATCGAGTCTTTCGAGTAGAAGCCCGAGAAGAACGGCGTGCCGATCAGCGCAAGCGAACCGACCAGCGACGTGATCCACGTGATCGGCATGTACTTGCGCAGGCCGCCCATGTTGCGCATGTCCTGATCGTGGTGCATGCCGATGATGACCGAGCCCGCGCCGAGGAACAGCAGCGCCTTGAAGAACGCGTGCGTCATCAGGTGGAACACGGCGACCGAGTATGCCGATGCGCCGAGCGCGACCGTCATGTAACCGAGCTGCGACAGCGTGGAGTAAGCGACCACGCGCTTGATGTCGTTCTGGACGATGCCGAGGAAACCCATGAACAGCGCGGTAATCGCGCCGATGACCATCACGAACGACAGTGCCGTATCCGACAGTTCGAACAGCGGCGACATGCGCGTGACCATGAAGATACCGGCCGTCACCATGGTTGCCGCGTGGATCAGCGCGGAGATCGGCGTCGGGCCTTCCATCGAATCCGGCAGCCACACGTGCAGCGGGAATTGCGCCGACTTACCCATCGCGCCGATGAACAGGCAGATGCACGCAACCGTCAGCAACCCCCAATCGGTGCCCGGAAAGTTCAGTGCCGCGAGTTCGGTGCGCTTTGCGAAGACTTCGCCGTAGTTCAGCGAACCGGCGAACGCGAACAGCAGGCCGATACCCAGCAGAAAGCCGAAGTCGCCGACGCGGTTCACGATGAACGCCTTCATGTTCGCGTAGATCGCGCTCTCACGTTTGAAGTAGAAGCCGATCAGCAGATACGACACGAGACCCACCGCTTCCCAGCCGAAGAACAGTTGCAGGAAGTTGTTGCTCATCACGAGCATCAACATCGAGAACGTGAACAGCGAGATATACGAGAAGAAGCGCTGGTAGCCGTCGTCGTCGGCCATGTAGCCGATCGTGTAGATGTGAACCATCAGCGACACGAAGTTGACCACGCAGATCATCATCGCGGTCAGCGAGTCGACCAGGAAGCCGACTTCGAGCTGCGTCTTGCCGATCGTCATCCATTGATAAACGGTCGCATTGAAGCTCGCGCCGTCCATCACCTGGAAGAACACCATGACCGACAGGATGAACGAAATCGCGACGCCGAGGATCGTGACCGAATGCGCACCCGCCCGCCCTATCGCCTTGCCGAACAGCCCTGCGACCAGGGAACCGGCGAGCGGTGCCAGCGGAATTGCCAACAGCAGGTTTTCATTGAGTATCGTGGACATAACCGCTTTTCCTGAAATTAACCTTTGAGCTGATCGAGGTCCTCGACATTGATCGTGTCGAGACTACGGAACAGGGTCACCAGAATTGCGAGACCGATCGCCGCTTCGGCTGCCGCAACCGTCAGCACGAAGAAGACGAAAATCTGGCCGTGCACGTCGCCCAGGTAGTGCGAGAACGCGACGAAATTGGTGTTCACCGCGAGCAGCATCAGTTCGATCGCCATCAGGATGATGATGACGTTGCGGCGGTTCAGGAAAATGCCGACGATGCTGATCGCAAACAGGATCGCGCCGAGGACGAGGTAATGAGCAAGGGTCAACATGATTTCTATCTCCTGTCCGCTCAGCTATTTTTAGCAGGTGCCGAGTCGGCAGCCGCTGCTGCTGCCGCAGCCGCGGCTTCTTCCGCCGCGATGGTCGCCGCGCTTTTCTCCGACGGCATCTTCACGACGCGCACACGGTCCTGGGCTCGCACCTTGACCTGCGCGCTGACGTTCTGACGCTTGCTGTCCTTCTTGTGGCTCGTGGTCAACGCGATCGCCGCGATGATCGCGACCAGCAGAATGAGGCCGGCGATTTCGAACGCGAAGATGTAGTTCGTGTAGATGATCTTGCCGATCAGGCGCGTGTTCGACCAGTCGCCCATGCCGTTCGCGACCGCGGTCGTGTCGCGCAGCGCCGTCGAGGTCGCGCCGTAGCCGTGCCACAGGATCAGCGCGGTTTCGATCACGATGATCGCGCCCACCGCCGTGGCCATCGGCACGAAGCGTTTGAAGTCCTTGCGCAGCACGTCGAGATTGATGTCCAGCATCATCACGACGAACAGGAACAGCACCATCACCGCGCCGACGTAGACCAGCACCAGCAGGATCGCGAGGAATTCGGCCTCCAGCAGCATCCAGATCGCGGCTGCGTTGAAGAACGCCAGCACCAGAAACAGTGCGGACGACACCGGGTTGCGCGAGGTGATCACCTTCAGCCCTGAGACAACCAGGAGCAGCGCGAAGATGTAGAACAGTACGGTCGTGAATTCCATGATTACCGGTTCATCGTTAGGCCATCGTCAGGCATTGTTCTTTGGCACGCGTGGTTAGCAAAAGCGGGCGAAACCGCCAGAACCGCCGCACAGGTGCGCCGTGCCGCGGCGTGAAGGCCGCGGCCCTCGGCCCGACAGCAGGCCGTGTTACTGCTTTTACTGCCGCGATTACTGCATCAGCGAAAACGAAAACAGCGCTTCAACGATACGGTGCGTCGGCTGCCTTGTTGGCGGCGATTTCCGCTTCGTAGCGGTCACCGACGGCCAGCAGCATTTCCTTCGTGAAGTACAGGTCGCCGCGCTTCTCGCCGTGATACTCGAGAATGTGCGTCTCGACGATCGAGTCGACCGGGCAGCTTTCTTCGCAGAAACCGCAGAAGATGCACTTGGTCAGGTCGATGTCGTAGCGCGTCGTACGGCGCGTGTTGTCCGCGCGCGTTTCCGATTCGATCGTGATGGCGAGCGCCGGGCACACCGCTTCGCACAGCTTGCACGCGATGCAGCGCTCTTCGCCATTCTCATAGCGGCGCAGCGCATGCAGACCGCGAAAACGCGGCGAGATCGGGGTCTTTTCTTCCGGGAACTGCACGGTGACCTTACGCTGGAACGTGTAGCGTCCGGTCAGCGCGAGGCCTTTCAGCAGCTCCGTGAGGAAGAAAGTCTTGAAGAAGTTTTGGATTGCGGTCATAGGTTCGTCCGCCCTTTATTTCCAGATGTTCAACGGCGACATGATCCAGAAGCCGACCACCACGAGCCACACCACGCAGACCGGAATGAACACCTTCCAGCCGAGACGCATGATCTGGTCATAGCGGTAGCGCGGGAACGTCGCACGCGCCCAGATGAACACCGACAACAGGAAGAAAACCTTGGCGACGAGCCAGACGATGCCCGGGATAAACGACAGGAAGCCGAACGGTGCGCTCCAGCCGCCAAGGAACAGTGTTGCAGCCAATGCCGAAATCACGATCATGTTGATGTACTCGGCGAGGAAGAACAGCGCGAACGCCATACCCGAGTAATCGATCATGTGGCCCGCGACGATTTCCGACTCCCCTTCCACCACGTCGAACGGGTGCCGGTTCGTTTCGGCGATGCCCGAGATGAAGTACACGACGAACATCGGCAGGAGCGGCAGCCAGTTCCACGACAGGAAGTTCAGGCCGTGCGACGCGAAGAAGCCATGCTCCTGCGAACCGACGATGCCCGACAGGTTCAGCGTACCGGCCGTCATCAGCACGACGACGAGTGCGAAGCCCATCGAGATTTCGTACGACACCATCTGCGCGGCGGCGCGCATCGCGCCGAGGAACGCGTACTTCGAGTTCGACGCCCAGCCGGCCAGAATCACGCCGTACACGCCGATCGACGAAATCGCCATCGCATACAGCAGACCCGCGTTGATGTCGCCGAGCACCGCGCCGGCCTGGAACGGAATCACCGCCCACACCGCGAACGCCGGCACCACGACCATTACCGGCGCAACCATGTAAACCCAGCGGCTTGCCTGCGCCGGCTGGATCACTTCCTTCAGCAGCAACTTCAGCACGTCGGCGATAGGCTGCAGCAGACCGGCCGGACCCACGCGGTTCGGGCCGAGACGCACGTGCATCCAGCCGATCAGCTTACGCTCCCACAGGATCAGGTAAGCGACGCACAGCAGGATCACGACGGCCACCACCAGGATGCGCACGAGCGCCCACACCGTGGGCCATGCCACACCGAGAAGCTGGGTGCCGCCCGAGTTGATCGTATCGAACAAGCTCATTTACGCCTTCTCCACCACCAGTTCACCGAACAGGCTGCCCAGCGCCGCACCGGCAGGCGTAGCCGCCGATACGCGGACGACCGTCTCCGCAAGATTCGCGTCGCGCACGGCCGGCAACTGCACCGCTTGCTCGCCCTGACGAACGCGCACCGCGTCGCCTTCTTTCAAACCCAGTTTGTCGAACAATGCGGCCGGCAGACCGACCGAGTTCGCCGCACGGGCCGCCGCGGTCAGATGCAGCGACTCCGCGCGACGCACGAGTGCGTCGGCGTGATAGATCGGCACGTTCGCGAGACGCTCGAATTTGCCTTCCGCCGCCTTCGCGGCGTTGCCTCGCGTCACTGCGACGCCCGTGAGATTCGACAGGCGCGAGCCCAGTTCACCGTCGCCCAACGCGGCCGTGCGCACTTCTTCGACCGTGTCGTATTCGAAGCCCGACGCGTCGAGCAGGCTGCCCAGAACGCGCAGGACCTTCCATGCCGGCCGCGTGTCGCCGAGCGGACGCACCACGCCGTTGAAGGACTGCGCCGTGCCTTCGGCGTTGACGAACGTACCACCCGTTTCGGTGTACGGCGCGATCGGCAGCAGCACGTCGGCGTAGTCGGCGCCCGTCTGGAACGGCGACATCACGACGACCATCTCGGCCTGCTTCAGCGCGGCAAGCGCCTGCGCCGGATTGGCCGTGTCGAATTCCGGTTCGAGGTTCAGCAGCAGATAACCCTTGCGCGGTTGTTCGAACACTTCGCGCGCATTCAGGCCGCCTTCGCCCGGCAGCGCGTTCACGAGATGCGCGCCGACCGTGTTGGCCGCTTCGGTGAGGAAACCGAGCGTCGCGCCGGTTGCTTCGGCGATCCATTGCGCCGCGGCGTGGATCGCCGCGAAATCCGGGTGACGGACCGCTTCGTTGCCGAGCAGCACGAGGCGGCGCTCACCGGTGGCGAGCGAGTTCGCGATCTGCTTGTGCGCGTCCGTCGGCTGCGTGCCGGCGAACGCTTCC
The DNA here is from genome assembly GCF_047605525.1 of Paraburkholderia sp. Taxonomy (GTDB): domain Bacteria; phylum Pseudomonadota; class Gammaproteobacteria; order Burkholderiales; family Burkholderiaceae; genus Paraburkholderia. The sequence goes on from NZ_JASGFN010000024.1 coordinate 30,708, forward strand.
GGCAGCGCGACGCTCTTCGCTTCGCCAACCGCGCCGGCGATGCCCGCGAGCGCATCGAGCCATGCAGACGGCGCCGCGACCACGCGTTGTGCCTGCGGGATCAGCGCATCGTCGCTGGTAGCCTGAATGAGGGTGAGCTTCGAGCCGCCGCGCGCGGCCTGGCGCAGACGCGCGGCGAACAGCGGATGATCGCGGCGCAGATCCGAGCCGATCACGAGCGCCGCGTCGGCGTTCGACAGATCGGCGATCGCGGTACCAAGCCACGGCGCGCCGCTCACGGGCGCCGAGAAATCCGACTGGCGCAGACGGAAGTCCACGTTCGGCGTGCCGACCGCTTGCGCGATCTGCTTGAGCAGGAACAGTTCCTCGACCGTGCTGTGTGCGCTGGCAAGCGCCGCGAGCGCATTCGCGCCGTGATCGCCCTTGATACCCTTCAAACCCTTGACCACGTAATCGAGCGCGGTCTGCCAGTCGGTTTCGACCCACTGGCCGCCTTGCTTGAGCATCGGCCGGGTCAACCGCTCGGGGCTGTTGAGGCCCTCGTACGAGAAGCGGTCCTTGTCCGAAATCCAGCACTCGTTGACGGACTCGTTTTCGAACGGCAGAACACGCATCACGCGGTTGTTCTTCACCTGCACCACGAGATTCGCGCCGACGGAATCATGCGGGCTCACCGACTTGCGACGCGACAGCTCCCACGTCCGGGCGCTGTAGCGGAACGGCTTGCTGGTCAGCGCGCCGACCGGGCACAGGTCGATCATGTTGCCCGACAGTTCGGAGTCGACCGTCTTGCCGACGAACGACGTGATTTCCGAATGCTCGCCGCGGCCCAGCATGCCGAGTTCCATCACGCCGGCGATTTCCTGACCGAAACGAACGCAACGCGTGCAGTGAATGCAACGCGACATTTCTTCCATCGAGATCAGCGGGCCGACGTTCTTGTGGAACACCACGCGCTTTTCTTCGCTATAGCGCGACGACGACTTGCCGTAACCCACGGCCAGATCCTGCAACTGACATTCGCCGCCCTGGTCGCAGATCGGGCAATCGAGCGGATGGTTGATCAGCAGGAATTCCATCACGGATTGCTGGCCCTTCACCGCCTTGTCCGACTTGGTGCGCACGATCATGCCGGCCGACACCGGCGTCGCACACGCGGGCACGGCCTTCGGCATCTTCTCGACATCGACCAGACACATCCGGCAGTTGGCCGCAATCGACAGCTTCTTGTGATAGCAGAAGTGAGGAATGTACGTGTCGACCTTATGCGCAGCCTGGATCACCATGCTGCCTTCAGGCACCTCGACTTTCTTGCCGTCTATTTCCAGTTCAACCATGATGGTCAATCTTCCTTAACCTGTTACCGCTCAATCGTTCGCCTCTTCATCGCCGCTTCAGGCAATGAATCCTGCGGTTGAGGTGTTCGTCCGGTAGTTATCCGTCAGCCTGACCCGGGCAGCCACTTCAGGCAGCCACGGTTTCAGACGCCGCCGCCGTGCCGGCATGACCGCCGACGAGGCAATGCTTGTGGGCGACGTGATATTCGAATTCGTCCCAGTAGTGCTTGAGCATGCCGCGAACCGGCATGGCCGCCGCATCGCCGAGCGCGCAGATCGTGCGACCCATGATGTTTTCCGCGACCGAGTTCAGCAGATCCAGATCTTCCGGACGGCCGAGCCCATGCTCGATACGATGCACGACGCGATACAGCCAACCCGTACCTTCACGGCAAGGCGTGCATTGACCGCACGACTCTTCGTAATAGAAGTACGACAGACGCAGCAGCGAGCGCACCATGCAGCGCGTCTCGTCCATCACGATCACCGCGCCCGAACCGAGCATCGAACCGGCTTTCGCGATCGAGTCGTAATCCATGTCGGTCTGCATCATGATGTCGCCCGGAATCACCGGCGCCGACGAACCGCCCGGAATCACGGCCTTGATCTTCTTGCCGCCGCGCATGCCGCCGGCGAGTTCCATCAGCGTCGCGAACGGCGTGCCGAGCGGAATTTCGTAGTTGCCCGGACGCTCGACGTCGCCCGCCACCGAGAAAATCTTCGTGCCGCCGTTGTTCGGCTTGCCGATTTCGAGGTAATTCTGCGGACCGATCGCGAGCAGGAACGGCACAGCCGCGAACGTTTCGGTGTTGTTGATCGTAGTCGGCTTGCCGTACACGCCGAAGCTCGCCGGGAACGGCGGCTTGAAGCGCGGCTGGCCCTTCTTGCCTTCGATCGACTCGAGCAGCGCGGTTTCTTCGCCGCAGATATAGGCGCCATAACCGTGGTGCGCGTGAAGCTGGAACGAGAAGCCCGAGCCCATGATGTTGTCGCCGAGGAACCCGGCACGGCGCGCTTCCTCCAACGCTTCTTCGAAGCGCTTATAGACTTCCCAGATCTCGCCGTGGATATAGTTGTAGCCGACCGTGATGCCCATCGCGTACGCGCCGATCGCCATACCCTCGATCAGCGAATGCGGATTGAAGCGCAGGATGTCGCGGTCCTTGAACGTGCCCGGTTCGCCTTCGTCCGAATTGCAGACCAGGTACTTCTGGCCCGGAAACTGACGCGGCATGAAGCTCCACTTCAGACCGGTCGGGAAGCCCGCGCCGCCACGGCCGCGCAGACCCGACGCCTTGACGTCAGCGATCACCTGCTCCGGCGGAATCTTCTCTTCCAGGATGCGGCGTAGCTGGGCGTAACCGCCGCGCGCCACGTAATCTTCGAGATGCCAGTTGTCGCCGTTCAGGCCGGCGAGAATCAGCGGTTTGATGTGACGATCGTGTAAAGACGTCATTTCGAAAGTTCCTCGAGCAGCTGGTCGATCTTCTCGCGGCTCATGAAGCTGCACATGCGATGGTTGTTCACCAGCATCACCGGCGCATCGCCGCACGACCCCATGCACTCACCTTCTTTCAGGGTGAACTTGCCGTCGGGCGTGGTTTCGCCGAAGTCGATGCCGAGCTTCTGCTTCAGATATTCAGCGGCGCTGTCGGAACCGCCGTCCGGGCCGAGCTGGCACGGCAGGTTCGTGCAGAGCGTGATCTTGTATTTGCCGACCGGCGAGGTCTCGTACATCGTGTAGAAGGTCGCCACCTCCTGCACGGCGATTGCCGGCATGCCGAGATAATCCGCGACGAACTGCATGAGTTCGGGCGACAGCCAGCCATGCTCGGCCTGAGCAGTGGCCAGCGCCGACATCACGGCGGACTGTTTCTGATCGGCGGGGTACTTCGCGATCGCACGATCGATTTCTTTCAGGCCTTCAGCTGAGATCATTTTCAGACACGACTCTTTCAATTCCTACCGAACGAAAACCTGTCGCTCACGTCATACTGCGACAGACCCGGCGTTCCCTTGCTTGACGCGCATGCCGGTGCGATAACCGGAGACGCGCGCCGGTGAATACGTCCTAGCGATCCACTTCGCCGAACACGATGTCCTGCGTGCCGATGATCGTCACGGCGTCGGCGATCATGTGGCCACGCGCCATTTCATCGAGGGCGGACAGGTGCGCATAGCCCGGTGCGCGGATCTTCAGGCGATACGGCTTGTTGGCGCCGTCCGAGATCAGATAGATACCGAACTCGCCCTTCGGATGTTCGACGGCGGCGTATGCTTCGCCTTCGGGCACATGGAAGCCTTCGGTGAACAGCTTGAAGTGGTGGATCAGATCTTCCATGTTCGACTTCATGCCGACGCGCGACGGCGGCGCAACCTTGTGATTGTCGATCATCACAGGGCCCGGATTCTTGCGCAGCCATTCAATACACTGTTTTGCGATCCGCGTGGATTGGCGCATTTCCTCGACACGCACCAGATAGCGGTCATAGCAGTCGCCGTTCACGCCGACCGGAATGTCGAAATCGAGCTTGTCGTAGACTTCATATGGCTGCTTCTTGCGCAGATCCCACTCGATGCCCGAGCCACGCAGCATCGCGCCGGTCATACCGAGTTGCAACGCACGCTCCGGACTGACCACGCCGATACCGACCAGACGCTGCTTCCAGATCCGGTTGTCGGTGAGCAGCGTTTCGTATTCGTCGACACACTTCGGAAAGCGCGTGAAGAAATCGTCGATGAAGTCGAGCAGCGAACCTTGGCGGGTCTCGTTCATCTTCGACAACGCCTTCGCATTTCGAATCTTCGAAGCCTTGTACTGCGGCATCGCGTCAGGCAGATCGCGATAGACGCCACCCGGACGATAGTAAGCCGCGTGCATCCGCGCGCCCGACACCGCTTCGTACACGTCCATCAGGTCTTCGCGTTCGCGGAACGCGTAGAGGAACACCGCCATCGCGCCAACGTCGAGCGCGTGCGCGCCGATCCACATCAGGTGGTTCAGCACGCGCGTGACTTCGTCGAACAGCACGCGGATATATTGCGCGCGCACCGGCACGTCGATGCCGAGCAGCTTTTCGATCGCGAGTACATAGCCGTGCTCGTTGACCATCATCGACACATAGTCGAGACGGTCCATGTACGGCACGGATTGAATGAACGTCTTGTTTTCGGCGAGCTTTTCAGTCGCGCGATGCAGCAGGCCGATGTGCGGATCGGCGCGCTGGATGACTTCGCCGTCGAGTTCGAGCACGAGACGCAGCACACCGTGCGCTGCCGGGTGCTGTGGGCCGAAGTTGAGCGTGTAGTTCTTGATCTCTGCCATGACGTTCTCTTAGTGTTTCAGACCACCATAGCGATCCTCGCGGATCACGCGCGGCGTGATTTCCCGCGGCTCGATCGTCACCGGCTGATAGACGACGCGCTTCTCTTCCGGGTCGTAACGCATTTCGACGTAGCCGGAGATCGGGAAATCCTTACGGAACGGATGACCGATGAAACCATAGTCGGTCAGAATGCGGCGCAGGTCCGGATGGCCTTCGAAGACGATGCCGTACAGGTCGAATGCTTCGCGCTCGTACCAGTTGACCGAATTCCAGATTTCGACAACGGACGGCACGATCGGCATGTCGTCGTCCGGCGCGAACACGCGCAGACGCAGACGCCAGTTGTTCTGCACCGACAGCAGATGCAGCACGGCCGCGAAACGCGGGCCATCGTAGGCGCCGTCCGCATAGGTTTGATAGTCGACGCCGCACAGATCGACGCACTGCTCGAAACCGAGCGAGCGGTCGTCACGCAGACGTTTTGCCACGTTGAGGTAGTCGCCTGCCTTGACGACGATCGTCAATTCACCGACCGATTCGGTCACGCTCGACAGGAGGCCGCCAAAGGCCACCTCGAGGTTCGCTTTCAGGGTCTCGAGTTTGCTTGCCATATTGTGGGGGAAGGCGTTGGCCTTATTGACGGGCGATGGTGTTGGTGCGGCGAATCTTGGCTTGCAACTGGATTACGCCGTACACCAGTGCTTCCGCTGTAGGCGGGCAGCCTGGCACGTAAACATCGACCGGGACGATCCGGTCGCAGCCGCGCACCACCGAGTAGGAGTAGTGGTAATAGCCGCCGCCGTTCGCGCACGAGCCCATCGAAATCACCCAGCGCGGCTCGGCCATCTGGTCGTAGACCTTGCGCAGAGCCGGTGCCATCTTGTTGCACAGCGTGCCGGCGACGATCATCACGTCCGACTGACGCGGACTCGGACGAAACACCACGCCGAAACGGTCGAGGTCGTAACGGGCGGCGCCCGCATGCATCATCTCGACCGCGCAGCACGCAAGACCGAACGTCATCGGCCACAACGAGCCGGTGCGCGTCCAGTTGATCAGTTTGTCTGCCGTAGTGGTGACAAACCCTTCCTTCAAGACCCCTTCGATACTCATTTGCTTTCCACTCCAGACGGGGCGGCAAGCCAGGCCACCCACGCAAACCGGCGATTAATCCATCATTCCCAGTCGAGGCCGCCCTTCTTCCAGATATAGGCGAAGCCAAGCAGGAACTCGAGCAGGAAAATCATCATTGCCATGAAGCCAGCCCAGCCGATGTCGCGCAGGGCCACGCCCCACGGAAACAGGAATGCCGTTTCAAGGTCGAAAATAATGAAGAGAATGGCGACGAGGTAGTAGCGCACGTCGAACTTCATGCGCGCATCTTCGAATGCTTCGAAGCCGCACTCGTACGGTGCGTTTTTCTCGGTATCGGGCTTGTTGGGACCGAGGATCTTGCCAATACTGACCAGTGCTACGCCTAAACCGGTGCCCACGATAAGAAACAACAAAACGGGGAAATAGGCTGCGAGGTTCAAGACAATCCTCAATCGGTTGGTTCTGAGTGCCGTCAGGAGCATAGCACTCCTGACGCGAAATCACTTCGTCAGCGCACATGACCGCAAGCCCAACGCAAGCCGCGCGCCAGAAGCGAAAATGCCAGCCGAAGCGAAGCAAACGGCTGGCATTTAGATAACATTTGGTGCCGACGGCGAGACTCGAACTCGCACAGCTTTCGCCACTACCCCCTCAAGATAGCGTGTCTACCAATTTCACCACGTCGGCACTATATGCAATCCGGGAAAACAACTTTTAAAACCCGCGAATCGCTTCAAGACTTGAATTGTAACTTGTCTAAACAGATTGTTCAACGCACAAAAGCACGTCGAACGAAAATTTATTTCGGCACGCCAGTAGCCGGAACCGACGCGGGCGATGCCGGTGCCGCTGCAACAGGAGCCGAACCAGCAGTCGGTGCGGAAACCGCCGCAGGTGCAGCAACCGGCGCGGTCACCGCCGCACCCAGCACGCCCGCGGAAGGCTTCGCCCGATATGCGCCAAGGTAAGTGAGCGCCAGCGTCGTAACGAAAAACAATGCCGCGAGTACCGCGGTCGTACGCGACAGGAAGTTGGCCGAGCCAGTCGCGCCGAACAGACTACCCGATGCACCGCTGCCGAAAGCCGCGCCCATATCGGCGCCTTTACCGTGTTGCAGCAAAACGAGTCCGATGACCCCAAGTGCCGACAACAACTGAACGACGATAATCAATGTTTTAAAGTACAGCATCACACTCACCTGAGTCTTTATTTAACCGCGCCGCACACAGCGTGTTGCACGAAATGGAGTCATCCTCGCCGAGACGCTCTGCTTAACCGGCGACGTTCGTTGCCGCCGCCTTGCAGATCGCCAGGAAATCCTGATCTTTCAACGACGCACCACCGATCAGGCCGCCGTCGATATCGGGCTGACGGAACAATTCTTCTGCGTTTTCCGGCTTGACACTGCCGCCGTACAGCAGCGGCACGTCCGCGACCGCGTCGCCCTTTGCCGCGAGGCACGCGCGCAGAAATGCGTGCACGGCTTGCGCCTGCTGCGCCGTCGCGCTCTTGCCGGTGCCAATTGCCCACACCGGCTCATATGCGACAACGAGACGGGCCGCTTCCTGCGCCGACAGTTTCGCCAGCACTTCATCCAGTTGCGCGCCGACCACCTGTTCGGTCGAACCGGCCTCGCGCTCTTCCAACGTTTCGCCGACGCAGACAATCGGTGTCAACCCCGCTTCCAGCGCGCGCTGGGTTTTCACCCCGACCAGTTCGGCGCTCTCGCGATGATACGCACGACGCTCCGAGTGTCCGACGATCGCGAGCGTCGCGCCGAAATCCGTCACCATCGGCGCAGCCACTTCACCGGTATAGGCGCCCTGCGTGAACGCGGAAACGTCCTGCACGCCCCACACGACCCGGCTGCCTTCCAGCAACGACTGCGCCTGCGCGAGATAGAGGCTCGGCACGCATACGCCGACGCACAGGTCGGCCGGCAATTCATCAGAGCCTTGCGCCACCGCCTTCAATAGCGGGGCATTCGCGGCGAGCCGCCCGTGCATCTTCCAGTTACCGACTACCAGTTTGGCTCGTTGTTGTTTCGACATCGTCTAGTGTTGTCCTGTCTTGCCAGCGAACTTCGCTCGCGAATCGCCGCCGCTTGCGACGGGCTATTTCCAGACGCACGCAGTCCGCTTGTCGGATTTATCCGGCGCGCGCAAAACGCGCAATTTTACTGCCTGGGGTGGATCGGGTCAAACCGATGGTGTCAAGCGTCCTGACCCCAAGCCAGCACGATCTTGCCGACGTGCGTGCTGCTTTCCATCAGCGCATGCGCCTCGGCGGCCTGCGCGGCCGGGAACACGCAATGCACGACCGGCTTGATGCGACCAGCCTCGAGATGCGGCCACACATGCTCCTTCAGTTGCGCGGCGATCTGCGCCTTGAATTCGATCGGCCGCGGACGCAGCGTCGAACCGGTCACCGTCAGACGGCGGCGCAATACCTCGTTCAGATTCAGCTCCGCCTTCGCGCCGCCAAGCAACGCGATCAGCACGATGCGACCGCCATCGGCCAGCGCCGAAAGTTCGCGCGGCACGTAGTTGCCCGCCACCATGTCGAGGATCACGTCGACACCCCGATCGTTGGTCAGCGACTTGATCACCTCGACGAAATCTTCGCTCTTGTAGTTGATCGCCCGCTCGGCGCCAAGCGCCTCGCATGCGCGGCATTTTTCGTCCGACCCCGCGGTCGCGAACACGCGAAAACCGAGCGCGTGCGCAATCTGGATCGCCGTCACGCCGATGCCGCTCGAGCCGCCCTGCACCAGCAGCGTTTCGTTCGGGCCACCCTCGCCTTTGCCGAGCTGCGCGCGATCGAACACGTTGCTCCACACCGTGAAAAAGGTCTCGGGCAGTGAAGCCGCCTCCACATCCGACAGACCGGCCGGCACCGGCAGGCATTGCAGCAGCGGCACGGCCGCATATTCCGCATAGCCTCCGCCCGCCAGCAGCGCGCACACGCGGTCGCCGATTTTCAGGCCGAACGGGTTGCTCTTCGCGTCGATCGTACCGCCGACGATCTCGCCCGCCACTTCGAGCCCCGGCAGATCCGACGCCCCCGGCGGCGGCGCATAACCGCCCTTGCGCTGAAACACGTCCGGACGATTGATGCCGGATGCCGCCACCTTGATCAGCACCTCGCCGGCCTTGGGCTGCGGCATCGGCCGCTCCGCCAGCTTGAGGACTTCAGGCGCGCCAAATTCGGTGATTTCGATCGCTTTCATCTGAGTCAACTCCAAGATTGGATTGCGTTGCCGTTCGAATCCGCAACGCAATCCATCCTGCATGAAAAACGGCCGGCGCGCTTGCACGCTGCCGGCCGTTGTTTTCTACCGCCTTACTGCGGCGTCGGTTCGCCTTGCGGCGCGTCGTTCAGCAGTGCCTTCGCCGACAGACGCACGCGACCCTTCTCGTCCGTCTGGATGACCTTGACCTTCACCTGCTGGCCATCCTTCAGATAGTCGTTGATGTCCTTGATGCGCTCGTTGGCGATCTCGGAGATATGCAGCAAACCGTCCTTGCCCGGCAGGATGTTCACGATCGCGCCGAAATCGAGCAGCTTGAGCACGGTGCCTTCGTACACCTGGCCCACCTCGACTTCCAGCGTGATGTTCTCGATGCGCTTCTTCGCTTCGGCCATCCCTTCGCTGCTCGTGCTCGCGATCGTGACGACGCCGTCGTCCGAGATATCGATCGTCGTGCCGGTTTCCTCGGTCAGCGCGCGGATCACCGAGCCGCCCTTGCCGATCACGTCGCGGATCTTTTCCGGGTTGATCTTGATCGTGATCATGCGCGGTGCGAACTCCGACAGTTGCGTGTTCGCGCCGGACACCGCCGAGGTCATCTTGCCGAGGATGTGCATGCGGCCTTCCTTCGCCTGCGCGAGCGCGACCTGCATGATTTCCTTCGTGATGCCCTGGATCTTGATGTCCATCTGCAGCGCGGTCACGCCCTGTTCGGTACCCGCGACCTTGAAGTCCATGTCGCCCAGGTGATCTTCGTCGCCGAGGATGTCGGTCAGCACCGCGAAGCGGTTGCCTTCGAGGATCAGGCCCATCGCGATGCCGGCGACGTGTGCCTTCATCGGCACGCCGGCGTCCATCAGCGCGAGGCAGCCGCCACACACCGAAGCCATCGACGACGAACCGTTCGATTCGGTGATTTCCGACACCACGCGGATCGAGTAGCCGAATTCGTCGGCGCTCGGCAGGCACGCGACGAGCGCGCGCTTCGCGAGCCGGCCGTGACCGATTTCACGGCGCTTCGGCGAACCGACGCGGCCCGTTTCGCCGGTCGCGAACGGCGGCATGTTGTAGTGGAGCATGAAGCGCTCACGGTACTCGCCTTCAAGCGCGTCGATGTTCTGCTCGTCGCCCTTCGTGCCGAGCGTCGCGACCACCAGCGCCTGGGTTTCGCCTCGCGTGAACAGCGCCGAGCCGTGAGTACGCGGCAGCACGCCGGTGCGGATTTCGATCGGGCGCACGGTACGCGTGTCGCGGCCGTCGATACGCGGTTCGCCGTTCAGGATCTGCGTACGGACGATCTTCGCTTCGATGTCGAACAGCACGTTGCCGACGGTAGCCTTGTCGGCCGCCGTGGTACCGGCTGCGGCCGCGTCTTCCTCGAGCTTCGCCGAGGTCGCCGCGTAGACTTCCTTCAGCCTGGTCGAACGCGCCTGCTTGTCGCGGATCTGGTAAGCCGCGAGCAGATCGGCTTGCGCGAGTTCCGTCACGCGCGCGATCAGCGCTTCGTTCTTTGCCGCCGGCTGCCAGTCCCACTCGGCCTTGCCGCCTTCGCGGACCAGTTCGTGGATCGCGTCGATCGCGATCTGCATCTGCTCATGACCGAACACGACGGCGCCGAGCATCACTTCCTCGCTCAGTTGCTGCGCTTCCGATTCGACCATCAGCACCGCGCGCTCCGTACCGGCGACGACGAGATCGAGCGCCGATTCCTTCATCTGCGGACGCGTCGGGTTCAGCACGTATTCGTTGTTGATGTATGCCACGCGTGCCGCGCCGACCGGACCGTTGAAGGGCAGGCCGGACACCGCGAGCGCCGCCGACGCGCCGATCAGCGCGGGAATGTCGGCGGGAATTTCCGGATTCAGCGACAGGACGTGGATCACGACCTGCACCTCGTTGTAGAAGCCTTCCGGGAAGAGCGGACGCAGCGGACGATCGATCAGGCGCGAGATCAGCGTTTCGCCTTCGGACGGACGGCCTTCGCGGCGGAAGAAGCCACCCGGGATCTTGCCGGCTGCGTAGGTCTTTTCGATGTAATCGACGGTAAGCGGGAAGAAGTCCTGGCCCGGCTTCGCGGTCTTCGCGCCGACCACGGTGGCGAGCACCACGGTGTCTTCGACGTCGACGATCACCGCGCCGCTCGCCTGGCGAGCGATTTCGCCGGTTTCGAGGCGGACGTTATGCTGCCCCCACTTAAATTCCTTGACGATCTTGTTGAACATAGTCATTGCTTTTCCTCATCGTAATGCCGCGCGGACCGAAGCGGCGCGGCAACGCCGGAGCCGGCGCCGCATGGGAAGAGTCGTGTTATGCCATTCCAGAGAACCACGCGCCACATCGAGTACGCGCGAACCGCTGGAATGACACAAAACTCCGCCCTGAAGCCCGGCCATGTTTCTGTTGCTGCTTTCTATACTGCTTTTTCTGCTACGGGTGATACGCGTTGCCTGTCTACGCCGCGCGAACCGATCCACGCCGCGGATCACAGGCGGCGCGCATCACATGAAGCGCGCCGCGCAAAAACAAAATGCCTGTATCAGCGATAACTGACACAGGCATCTTGCTGAACGACTGGCCGATTACTTACGCAGACCCAGCTTCTCGATCAGGCTGCGGTAACGATCCGCGTCCTTACCCTTGAGGTAGTCAAGCAGCTTGCGGCGGCGGCTCACCATGCGCAGCAGACCGCGGCGGCTGTGGTGGTCCTTCGTGTGCTCCTTGAAGTGAGCGGTCAGTTCGTTGATGCGGGTCGTGAGCAGCGCGACCTGAACTTCGGGGGAACCGGTGTCGTTCGCTGCGCGTGCGAATTGCGCGACGACTTCGGACTTCTTGCTGGTTTCAACTGCGGACATGACAATTTCCTTGATAACTGGACAGGCGGTCACGGAAGAAAGGCCGTGCCGTGGAATACCCGTTGTTTTTCACATTTGCTGCGCCCCGCTTCCGGCAGAGTTTCCGGTAGAACCAGAACCCTCCCCCAGAACGGGACGCGTATTGTAGCACAGCCCGTTTCGGCAGCGAACCCTTGGCTGGCGCGATGGATCGGGCGTCGCACGGCAACCTTCAGTGGCGCCTTGAGGTGTTATGGGCGGCTGCTCCTGTCCGCCCCCAGACCGGCGGCTATCAAGGGCGCCGCATCCGGCAAACGGTCGGCAAAATCGTGCGCTCGGGCGCTAGGGCCAGCACCGTGCGAAATCCGTAGCCGGAGCCTTCGTTGTCGAAATGCACGCCCGGCGTGCCGGCCTTCTCCATCTCCATCACGTAAAGTGGCTGGATCAACTGATGGTCGTCGGCGCGCATCCATGACGCGTGAAAGCCGTTGTCGAAGCGAATGCCCTCGAGCGCTTTCGCGACCGCCGTCGGATCGGCGCTGCCCGCGCGGTTCATCGCGGCCGCGAGTGTTTCGATCATCAGCGGCATGCGCAACACCGGGTAGTCGTCCTGCGCGGCCGGAAAGCGCGCGCGGAACGCGGCATACCAGGCGTCGGAAGCCGCGCCGCCCACGTTCGGATGCCAGTCGGCGACCGCGATCACATGACCGACGCCCGCGTCGCCCAGCGCGGCGGGCGCGCCGAGGCTGTTGCCATAGAACGTGTAGAACTTCGTGTCGAGCCCCTGCTCGCGGGCCGCCTTGACGAGCAGCGTCAGATCGTTGCCCCAGTTGCCGGTGATCACCGCGTCCGCGCCGCTCGCACGAATCTTCGCGATATAGGGCGCGAAGTCCTTCACGCGGCCGACAGGATGAAACTCATCGCCGACCACCACGATGTCCGGGCGCTTGTCCGCCAGCGTCGAGCGCGCGAGGCTGCTGACATCGTGACCGAAGCTGTAATCCTGGTTCAGCAGATAGACCTTCTTCACGCCCTTGTCGCGCTGGATCACGTCGGCGAGCGCCGCCATGCGCATGCCCGCATGGGCGTCGAAACGGAAGTGCCAGAAGCTGCAGTTCGCATTGGTGAGCGCGGGGTCGTCGGCGGAATAGTTGAGGAACAGTTCACGATTGTCCGGCTCGCGGCTGTTCTGCTTGTCGATCGCGCCGATCAGCGCGGCGGCGACCGCCGAGCTGTTGCCCTGCAGGATGTAGCCGATGTGACGATCGGCGGCCGCGCGCAATTGCGTGAGTGCTTCCTCGGTGCTGCCCTTGCTGTCCAGCACGACGAGTTCGAACGGATGCGCGCCATCCGCGAGCTTCACGCCGCCGTGCGCATTCACCTGCTCGACGCCGAAGCGCAGATTGCGCTCGACCGCCGCGCCCGCGTTCGCGAACGGGCCGGACATGCCTTCGATCAAGGCGAGCTGGATTGGCGCGCCGGCGGGTTTGCTGGCGGGCCGGCCGGCCGGGCTCGCCGCCGGAGCCACGCCCGCTCCCGCCGCCATCGAAATCGCCGTCAGCGCAACCGCCGCCGTCCGTTGCCACCTCGCCATCATGACCATCCCGCCTGGAATCTTCGAAGCGCGGATCATAGGACGCCACGCACGGAATAGGCAAGCCGGCGCATCCGTTACCGTTCCGAGGCGACGCGCATTCACGAAGCGCAGTTCTTTTGCCGCAGCGCGTGTCAAAATGATGCGTCTCGATGATAAAAACCGCTATTCAAACGCCATCGGAGGAATACATGCTGAACCGCCACCACCGCACGGCGGCCTCTATCGCGGCACCAGCCGGCGCGGGTCTGCGCCGCGCCGCGCTGATTGGGCTGAGCGTGCTCGCGCTCGCCGGCTGCGCGCAGCCGTGGCAGCAATATCAACAGGGAGCGGATGCATCGACGATCGTCGCGCGCCTTGGGCCACCGCGCGAAACCTATGACCTGCCCAACGGTGGCAAGCGTCTGATGTGGCCGACCCAGCCGATGGGCGAAACCACCACCGCCGCCGACATCGACGCGGCCGGCAAGATCGTCAATGTGCGCCAGGTACTGCAGCCCAACGAGTTCTATCGCGCCGAAATCGGCAAATGGACGCGCGGCGACGTGCTGGTGAACTTCGGCCGCCCTGTCGAAACCTCGTACTTCCCGTTGATGAAGCGCGAAGTCTGGACCTATCGCTATCTCGAAGACAACGTCTGGTACATGCTGTACAGCTTCTACTTCGACGATCAGGGCATTCTGCGGCTCACGCAGAAGACCCCCGACCCGCTGCACGACCCCGATCGCCGCAGCCTGTTTTGAGCACTGGGCGCCCTTTTCGGGACGCAGTGCCAAAAGTCTCATAAAACCGCCTTCGATAGGCGGTTTTTTTATTTCTTTAGCATAAAAACGAATTTTATCCTGTCTGCGTCAACCATTCGTCCAAAGAAAGGTTATTGTAAACATCGTTCAGGTACCGGCCTGCGATCGATCGCACGGCCGCTGTCGCAGTCCGGTGCCGGGTCAATTGCCTTTCTTACGGAGCCGCTACGATGAACCGCCCCAAACATCTGCTGGTCGCCAACGTCGCGTGGGCGCATGAAACCGCGACGCGCAATCCGGCATTTTTTCGCGACCTCGTGCGCGGACAGAATCCGCACGTTCTATGGATCGGCTGCTCGGACAGCCGGGTGCCCGCCGAAACCATCACGCATTGCGAGCCCGGCGATCTGTTCGTCCATCGCAACATCGCGAACCTCTTTCACTCCGGCGACGACAACGTCGCGAGCGTCCTCGAATACGCGGTGCGGGTGCTCGAGGTCGGCCATGTGATCGTCTGCGGCCACTACGGCTGCGGCGGTGTGCGCGCCGCCCTGCTGGCGCCCGATCCCGCGTTGCCTCATGTGAACCGGCGTATCGCGCCACTGTGCGCACTCGCGAAAACGCACCGCGCGGAACTGGACGGCGCGGCGACCGAGGCCGGTCGCGTCAACCGCCTGGCCGAGCTGAACGTGCTCGAACAGGTGCGCCAGCTACGGGCGAGCCCGATCGTGCGCGAGGCCGCTCCGGCGCCGCTCGTGCACGGCTGGATCTTTGCGCTCGACGACGGGCGCATCAAGGTTCTCACCTCAGGCTATGCCGCCGACGATGCGATGACCTGCACGACCGCCGCGCATAGCGCGGCCTAGCAACGCGCGTTGCACCCCCGCCGCGTTCGAACCGCGGCCGCGGCCGACAGCGGAATCGCCGTCGAGCCGCGCCTGTTCGTCGCCCGTCGCCCTACCTCTGGCTTTTCGACACATGAATACTCAAACCTCTTCTTGCTCCACGCTTGCCCGCGACGTGCTCGCCGGCACAGCCGTTTTCCTGGTGGCCCTGCCGCTTTGCCTCGGCATTGCCCACGCATCGGGCGTCGACCCGTTTGCCGGGCTCGTATCGGGCATCATCGGCGGGCTCGTGGTCGCCGCGCTGAGCGGTTCGCGTCTGAGCGTGAGCGGGCCGGCCGCGGGCCTCGTCGTGATCGTCGTCGACGGCATCGCGCGACTCGGCGGCTTTTCCGCCTTTCTGCTGGCCGTGCTGCTGGCGGGCGTCATCCAGTTCGGTTTCGGGATGCTCAAGGCCGGCCGGTTTGCCGCCTACGTGCCGTCACCTGTAATCAAGGGGATGCTCGCGGCCATCGGCGTGCTGCTGATCCTCAAACAGTTTCCCGTTGCCCTCGGCCTGTCCGGCACGCGTGCCGCAACCCGGTCAGCAGCCGCCGTCGCAACGCCGCTCGGCCCGATCTCGCCAACGGCCGTGCTGATCACGCTGCTGTCGCTCGCGATCCTCGCCGGCTGGGAAACGCGCGCGCTGCGCCGCTTCGCCGCCGTGCGCATCGTTCCGGCGTCGCTCGCGGTGGTGTTGCTCGGCATCGGCGCGACACTCGTGCTGAACCTCGTCGCGCCATCGCTGGCGCCGCCCGCCGAAGGACGAGTCGCGTTGCCGTCACTCGAATCATTCGCGGCACTGCAGGCCGCGCTCGAGTCGGCCGATTTCGGGCCGCAGTTCGTCCAGCTCGTCAATCCCGACATATGGCGCGTCGCGATCACGATCGCGATCGTCGCGAGTCTCGAAACGCTGCTGAGCCTCGAAGCGGTCGAGCAGATCGATCCGGAACGCCGCCGCGCGCCGCCGGATCGCGAGCTCAAGGCGCAGGGCGTGGGTAATCTGATCGCGGGCGTGATCGGCGGCCTGCCGATCACTTCGGTGATCGTGCGCAGCTCCGCGAACGTGCATGCGGGCGCAAAAAGCCGGCTCTCGGCGATCTTTCATGGCGTGCTGCTGCTCGTGAGCGTGTTCGCGCTCACGAGCGTGATCAACCTGATTCCGCTTGCCTGCCTTGCCGCGATCCTGATCTTCACCGGATTCAAACTAGCGAAACCGTCGTTGTTCGCCGGGCTCGCGCGGCAGGGGTTTGCGCCGTTCGCACCGTTTATCGTCACGCTCGTCGGCGTGCTCGTCACGGATCTGCTGAGCGGTATCGTGCTCGGCATACTGTGCAGCATGCTGTTCGCGCTGTACGCGAACCTGCGTGGCCCGATCGTGCTCGCGCAGCATGGCGATCACTACCTGCTGTCGTTTCGCAAGGACGTGTCGTTTCTCGGCAAAGTGCCGTTCAAGCATTACCTGCAGCAGATTCCGGACGGCGCGACCGTCATCGTCGACGCAACGCGCGCCGATTTCGTCGATCACGACGTGCGTGAGCTGCTGGATGCGTTCGTCGCCGATGCACCGCGCCGCGGAATCACCATCGACGTCAGATACCAGCTCCGCGAGCAGGCGCGCGCGGCGCGCGGCTGGTCGATACGGCGCACGGCGGCGGAGTAGTCGGGAGATCGCGTCAGCACACCCGCGCGATAACGGTGGGGAAAAAAAGAAGCCCCGTGCGCCAGGCACGGGGCTTCTCTTCGATCCATACTCAAGGTTGCGCGCCATCGGTTGCGCGCCATCGGCGCGCCGCGCTCGCGTTACTCCGAACGCTGCGGATTCAGCTTGTCCGCATTCGAATACAGCTTGTTGAGCGCCGAGATATACGCCTTCGCGGACGCCGCGACGATGTCCGGATCGGTACCCACGCCGTTGACGATGCGCCCGCTCTTCGACAGCCGCACCGTTACTTCGCCCTGTGCCTGCGTGCCGGTCGTGATCGCGTTGACCGAATACAGCAGCAGCTCGGAGCCGCTACCCACTTCCGTTTCGATCGCGTTGAGGGTGGCGTCGACCGGGCCGTTGCCACGCGCTTCGCCGGTGATCTCCTTGCCCTCGACCGAGAACACAATCTTCGCGTGAGGCGGCTCGCCGGTTTCCGAATGCTGCGACAGCGACAGGAACTTGTAGTGTTCCTTTTCCTGCGCTTGCGCCGATTCCTCGTTGACGATCGCGATGATGTCTTCGTCGAAAATTTCCGCCTTGCGATCGGCCAGTTCCTTGAAACGCGCGAACGCGGTGTTCAGTTCGGCTTCGCTATCGAGCGCGATGCCGAGCTCCTGCAGACGCTGCTTGAACGCGTTGCGCCCCGACAGCTTGCCAAGCACGATCTTGTTCGCGGTCCAGCCCACGTCTTCGGCACGCATGATTTCGTAGGTATCGCGCGCCTTCAGCACGCCGTCCTGGTGGATGCCGGATGCATGCGCAAACGCGTTCGCGCCGACCACCGCCTTGTTCGGCTGCACGACGAAGCCGGTGATCTGCGAGACGAGCTTCGACGCCGGTACGATCTGCGTCGTGTCGAGACCGATATCGAGACCGAAATAATCCTTGCGGGTCTTCACCGCCATCACGATTTCTTCGAGCGACGTGTTGCCCGCGCGCTCGCCGAGACCATTGATCGTGCATTCGACCTGGCGCGCGCCGCCGAGCTGCACGCCGGCAAGCGAATTCGCGACCGCCATGCCGAGGTCGTTATGGCAATGCACGGAGAACACCGCTTTGTGCGAGTTCGGGATGCGCTCGCGCAGCGTCTTCACGAGTTGGCCGTACAGTTCCGGCACGCCGTAGCCGACCGTGTCCGCGATATTGATCGTGGTCGCGCCCTCGGCGATCACCGCTTCGAGCACGCGACACAGGAAATCCATGTCCGAGCGGCTGCCGTCTTCCGGCGAGAACTCGACGTCGTCCGTGAACTTGCGCGCGAAACGCACCGCGAGTTTCGCCTGCTCGAACACCTGCTCCGGCGTCATGCGCAGCTTCTTTTCCATGTGCAGCGGCGACGTCGCGATGAACGTGTGGAGGCGAAAGCGCTCGGCCGGCTTGAGCGCGTCGGCGGCGCGCTGGATGTCCTTGTCGTTCGCGCGGGCGAGCGAGCAGACCGTGCTGTCTTTCACGATGCCCGCAATCGTGTGAATCGCGTCGAAGTCGCCGTTCGAGCTCGCCGCGAAGCCGGCTTCGATCACGTCGACCTTCATCCGTTCGAGCTGCTTTGCGATGCGGATCTTTTCTTCCTTCGTCATCGACGCGCCGGGCGACTGCTCGCCGTCACGCAACGTAGTGTCGAAGATGATCAGTTTGTCGGACATGTCGGGTCTCCTCGGGAGTCGTTCAGATGTGGGGATCGGATTTGCAATTCGGAGATTGGCGCCGCCGCTGGCAAGGCACGCCCGAAGCATGGCCGGAGGCACACAGAGGGCAAAGACGCATAAAGGCGAGAACGAAGCATGATGGCGCGGCGCAGCAGACGATCTCGCGGACCAGGCTCGATCAGTCATGCTCACGCACTGATCCAACGACTATAGCGGCATTCCAGCCACCGTGCAACGCGCGCTGGAGCGCGCCCGCGGGGTGGTTTGCAGTGGGCCTGTAAAACCCCGGATGCGACGCTAAACCAACGAAAAACGGCAGCCCGTGGGCTGCCGTTTTTCATGTCGCGACTACCACGACGCTGCCTGAATCGCCGCCGCAGCCATTACCGGTCGCGCGACATCGAGCGCGCCGGATTTGCCCTGCCGCGCAGCGCCTGATATGCCCAGAACACGTAGCCGGACAGGCCGTACAGCACGAACAGGCCGAACAGCATCAGCGGCGGATCGGACGACACCAGCACGAACGCGACCACCACCAGCAGGATCACGCCGAACGGCACGCGATGCCGCACGTCGAGCGCCTTGCCGCTGTAAAACGGCGCGTTCGACACCATCGTCACGCCCGCATAGATGGTCAGCACAAAGGCGACCCACGGTAGCCAGACCAGCTTCAGCGGCACACGGTTATCGGTGGCAAGCCACACGAAACCGGCGATCAGCGCCGCGGCAGCCGGGCTCGGCATGCCCTGGAAGAAACGCTTGTCGACGACACCGATATTGGTATTGAAACGCGCGAGCCGCAGCGCCGCGCCCGAGCAGTACACGAACGCCGCGAGCCAGCCCCAGCGCCCGAGATCCTTCAGGATCCACTCGTACATCACGAGCGCCGGCGCGACGCCGAACGACACCATGTCCGACAGGCTATCGAACTGCTCGCCGAACGCGCTTTGCGTGTGCGTCATGCGCGCGACGCGACCGTCCATGCCGTCGAGCACCATCGCGACGAAGATCGCGATCGCCGCGATCTCGAAGCGCACGTTCATCGCCTGCACGACGGCGAAGAAGCCGCAGAATAGCGCCGCCGTCGTGAAGGCGTTCGGCAGCAGATAGATGCCGCGCTTCCTGAGGAACTGCTGACGCTGCGCGCGCCGGCTCTCGACGACCGGCGATTCCGTCACCACCGGCTTGTTGCGGCGAAACGGCCGCGGCAACGGTCCGCTGCTGCGGGGACGACGCGGTTTGAATGCGGCCATTCGGACAACCTCCTTTATGCCGCTTTACAGCTCGGCGAGGATCGTGGACGACGCCGACACCTTCTCGCCGATCGACACACGCGGACGGCTGCCGACCGGCAGATACACGTCGACGCGCGAACCGAAGCGGATGAACCCGTAGCGCTGGCCGCGAGTCAGCGGCTCGCCCGCGCGCACGTAGCAAAGAATGCGCCGCGCGATCAGACCGGCGATCTGCACCGACGTCACGGTCTGCCCGCCGGCCATTTCGATCACGACCGCATTGCGCTCGTTCTCGAGCGAGGCTTTATCCACCGCCGCATTCAGATACGCGCCCGGAAAGTATTCGACCTTGGAAATCGCGCCATCGACCGGCGAGCGCTGCGAGTGGACATTGAAGACGTTCATGAACACGCTGATCTTCAGCGCTTCGCGATTCGCATACGGGTCATGCGCGGTTTCGACCGCGACGATGCGGCCGTCGGCCGGGCACAGCACCGCGTTGGCCTGGGTCGGAATCGGCCGGGCCGGGTCGCGGAAGAACTGCACGACGAAGATCAGGATCAGCCAGAAAAGCCACGCAATGCCGAACCCCGCGAAGGCGTGAACCAGTAATGCAACGACGGCCGCGATGGCGATGAACGGCCAGCCTTCTCGCGCGATGATCGGATGAGGGTAATTCATGGATGGCTTCTGTGTTTTTGTAAAACCGTAGGATAGCAAAAGCCGCCCAGGGTTCAGCACCCTTGGACGGCTTTTTGACTCATCCGGCCGCCGCGCCAATGCGCCGCGCCGGATCTTTCCGCGTCGATGAACTTAGTTCTTCGACTGGTCGACGAGCTTGTTCTTCGCGATCCACGGCATCATCGCGCGCAGCTTCGCACCGACCTGCTCGATCTGATGCTCGGCCGTCAGACGGCGGCGCGATTGCAGCGTCGGAGCGCCAGCCTTGTTCTCGATGATGAAGCTCTTCGCGTACTCGCCGGTCTGGATGTCGGTCAGCACGGCCTTCATCGCCTTCTTCGTTTCAGCGGTCACGATGCGCGGACCCGTCACGTATTCGCCGTACTCGGCGTTGTTCGAGATCGAGTAGTTCATATTCGCGATGCCGCCTTCGTAGATCAGGTCGACGATCAGCTTCAGTTCGTGCAGGCACTCGAAGTACGCCATTTCCGGCGCGTAGCCCGCTTCGACCAGCGTTTCGAAGCCGGCCTTGATCAGGTCGACGGTACCGCCGCACAGCACGGCCTGTTCGCCGAACAGGTCGGTTTCCGTTTCTTCGCGGAAGTTGGTTTCGATGATGCCGGCACGGCCGCCGCCGTTCGCCGCCGCATACGACAGCGCGATGTCGCGTGCCGCGCCCGACTTGTCCTGCGCAACCGCGATCAGGTGCGGCACGCCGCCACCTTGCGAGTAGGTGCCCCGAACCGTGTGGCCCGGCGCCTTCGGCGCGATCATGATGACGTCCAGATCGGCGCGCGGGATCACCTGGCCGTAGTGAACGTTGAAGCCGTGCGCGAATGCGAGCGCCGCGCCCTGCTTGATGTTCGCGTGGACTTCCTTCGCGTACACATCGGCGATCTGCTCGTCCGGCAGCAGCATCATGACGACGTCCGCGCCCTTCACCGCTTCCGCGACTTCCTTCACTTGCAGGCCGGCGTTTTCAGCCTTGCTCCACGATGCGCCGCCCTTGCGCAGACCGACCGTGATGTTCACGCCGCTTTCCTTCAGGTTCAGCGCGTGCGCGTGGCCTTGCGAGCCATAGCCGATGATGGTGACCTGCTTGCCCTTGATGAGGGAGAGATCGGCGTCCTTGTCGTAGAAAACTTTCATGTCGGTTCCTTGGCTAGATTCGATGATTCAGAAAAATTCAGGTACTGCGAATGCGGGTGTTGCCGGCCGGACGATACCGCGTTGCCCGGCCTCGAGATCGTGACGTCAGACCTTCAGAATGCGCTCGCCGCGGCCGATGCCCGAGCTGCCCGTGCGGACCGTCTCGAGAATCGCCGTGGAGTCGAGCCCCTCGATGAAGGCATCGAGCTTGTCGCTCGCCCCCGTCAGTTCGATCGTGTAGGTCTTTTCGGTGACGTCGATGATGCGGCCGCGGAAAATGTCCGCCATCCGCTTCATCTCCTCACGTTCCTTGCCGACCGCCCTCACCTTGATCAGCATCAGCTCGCGTTCGATATGGGCGCCCTCGGTAAGGTCGACCACTTTCACCACCTCGATCAGGCGGTTCAGATGCTTCGTGATCTGTTCGATCACGTCGTCGGAGCCAACGGAGACGATGGTCATGCGCGACAGCGAACGGTCTTCGGTCGGCGCCACCGTCAAGGTTTCAATGTTGTAGCCGCGTGCCGAGAAGAGACCAACCACGCGTGACAACGCGCCCGGTTCGTTTTCCAGCAGGACGGAAATGATGTGTCTCATGTTTCGCTTCTTCCAGATGTTGTGTCGATGTCCACGAGCGGAGCGGCGCCGCTTCGTTTGCCCTCGCCTTTTGTGAAGGCGCGCATCACGAAGCCGGCTGCCACGCCGTCGTTATAGATCTTCCGAACCCATGAGCATCTCGGTGATGCCCTTGCCGGCCTGAACCATTGGCCAGACGTTTTCGGTCGGGTCGGTCTGGAAGTCGAGAAACACCGCGCGATCCTTCAGGCGCAGCGCTTCCTTGAGCGCCGGCTCGACATCGGCAGTGCGCTCGATACGCATGCCGACATGGCCGTACGCTTCGGCGAGCTTCACGAAGTCCGGCAGCGCATCCATGTACGAATGCGAATAGCGCTTGCTGTATTCGATCTGCTGCCACTGGCGCACCATGCCCAGATAGCGGTTGTTCAGCGAAAGGATCTTGACCGGCAGGTCGTACTGCTTGCAGGTCGACAGCTCCTGGATACACATCTGGATCGAGCCTTCGCCGGTGATGCAGAGCACGTCGTCGTCCGGGTGGGCCATCTTCACGCCCATCGCGGCCGGCAGGCCGAAACCCATCGTGCCGAGACCGCCGGAGTTGATCCAGCGGCGCGGCTTGTTGAAGCGGTAGAACTGCGCGGCCCACATCTGGTGCTGACCGACGTCGGAGCACACGAACGCATTGCCGTCGGTGAGCTCCCACGCCTTTTCGACCACGTACTGAGGCTTGATGATGTCGCTCTTGCGATCGAACTTCAGGCAGTCTTTCGCGCGCCAGCCTTCGATGTCCTTCCACCACTCGGCGAGCGCCGCGGTGTCGGGACCATGCTCGGCCGTCTGCAGTTGCTCGATCAACTCCTTCAGCACTTCCTTCACGTCGCCGACGATCGGAATGTCGACCTTGACGCGCTTGGAGATGGAGGAAGGATCGATGTCGATATGGATGATCTTACGCGGGCGCGACGCGAAGTGCGCCGGATCGCCGATCACACGGTCGTCGAAGCGCGCGCCGATTGCGATCAGCACGTCGCAGTGCTGCATCGCCATGTTGGCTTCGTACGTGCCGTGCATGCCGAGCATGCCGAGGAATTTTTTGTCGCTCGCGCGGTAGCCGCCCAGACCCATCAGCGTGTTGGTGACCGGGTAGCCGAGCAGGTCGGCAAACTGGTTCAGCTCACGCGAAGCGTCCGCGAGAATGATGCCGCCGCCGGTGTAGATATACGGGCGCTTCGCCGACAACAGCAGCGAAACCGCCTTGCGGATCTGGCCGGAGTGACCCTTCGTGACCGGGTTGTACGAGCGCAGCGACACGCTTTTGATCGGTTCGTACTGGCACGGCGCCTTCGACACGTCCTTCGGAATATCGATCAGCACCGGGCCGGGACGGCCGGTACGGGCGATATAGAACGCTTTCTTGACGGTGGCGGCGAGATCGCGCGCGTCCTTCACGAGGAAGTTGTGCTTCACGCAGGGGCGCGTGATGCCGACCGTGTCACATTCCTGGAATGCGTCCTGACCGATCGCAGCGGTCGGAACCTGGCCGCTGATGATCACCATCGGGATCGAATCCATGTACGCGGTCGCGATACCCGTCACCGCATTGGTGACGCCGGGGCCGGAGGTCACGAGACACACGCCGACCTTGCCGGTGGAACGCGCATAGGCGTCAGCAGCGTGGACGGCAGCCTGTTCGTGGCGCACGAGCACGTGCTGGAATTTGTCCTGCTTGTACAGCTCGTCGTAAATGTAGAGTACCGAGCCGCCGGGATAGCCCCAGATGAATTCGACGTCTTCGTCGGCCAGTGCCTTCATGAGCACGGTGGCGCCGATAGAGTCTGCTTCGTGATGGGGGGTCGTATCCGACGTGGAGAATTCCGCGCTGGGCATATTCATTGTTTGACCTTTCGAATTTTCGGCAAAAAATTGATCGGGTGCTCTCTGCCGGGCTCGTGACTCGGGTTCAAGCGGCGCGTCCAGTTGACAGGTGAGCTTCTTGGGCCACACCTCAATTGAGACAACTCACTTATGTTGCGAACCAGCGACGATAGCCGCAGACGCGCCCGCGGTCAAGCAAATATTGCCTCGCGCCTGCGTGCGCGGCCGCGAAATCGGGTGGAATTGCGGGAGGAATCGGCCGCGCCTTGCACGCCAGGAGAACACCGCCGGAATGCGACCGAGGCACGACGCCCCGCCGCCGTCATGCAAATGCAAGCTACCGCACATTTCGCCCCGAGGCGCGCAAAAGTTTGTTAGCATCCGCGAGTTTTACGACATTTTTCGACCGATTACGCGCACGCTTGCTGCGCCGACCCCCAAACGGATGGCATCAGACAAGGAACTCGCCGATTTTCTGGCGGGCGTCGAAAGGCGCGCGTTCAAGCAGACGGTCTACGCCGTGCGGGACGACGACGCGTCGCTCGACATCGTGCAGGACGCGATGATCAAGCTCGCCGAGAAATACGGCGACCGTCCGGCGGCCGAGCTGCCGCTGCTGTTTCAGCGTATTCTGCAGAATGCGATGCACGACTATTTCCGTCGTGCCAAAGTACGCAACACGTGGGTCAGTCTGTTCTCGTCGCTCGGCAATGCGGACGACGACGAATTCGATCCGCTGGAAACCTTCGAGGCCGAACAAGGTTCGCCCGGCGCCGAGAGCAACGAACGGAAACTCGAGCGCGAACAGGTCCTGCAGTTGATCGACGACGAAATCCAGAAATTACCGGCACGTCAACGGGAGGCGTTTCTCATGCGTTATTGGGAAGATATGGATGTCGCCGAGACTGCCGCCGCAATGGGCTGCTCCGAAGGCAGCGTGAAAACGCACTGCTCGCGGGCCACCCACACGCTGGCGCAAGCGCTCAAGGCGAAAGGAATCACGCTATGAGCTCCCTCGAAAACAGAGAATTCGAGTTCGCGCGCCAGGTGCGCCGCGCGCTCGACGAAACCACCGCCAGCCTTGCTCCCGCCACCGTCGACCGGCTCGCCGCGGCACGCCGCGCGGCGCTTGCCCGCAAGAAGCCCGAAACCGTCAGCGCGCCGGTGTTCGTGCCCGCTTTGGCCGGCGTGCCGGCCGGTATGACGGGCCTGCCCCCAGCCGACCTCGAAACGCGCCGCCGCTCGCCGCTGCGCCGCTTCGCGCTTGCGTGGCCGCTCGCCGCGCTGGTGGTGAGCCTGATCGGTATTGCGTATTGGGAAGATCACCAGCGCACCGCCGAGCTCGCCGATATCGATGCCGCGATGCTAAGCGACGACCTGCCGCTCAATGCCTATCTCGACCACGGCTTCAACGCGTATCTTTCACGCGCCCACTGAGCGGGAGATTCTTCGGGTGAGTTACAAGCGCGGTTTGGCCGTTGTTTTCGGATGCACGATCGCGGCGCTGGTGTCATTCGTCGCAACCTATCCGCGCTTTCACCCGAGCCCATCGCCCGTGAGCGTCCACTCGGCCGGCGGCAATGTCGCCCCGCAGGCGCCCGCGCCCGCGCTGTCCGTCGAGTTGCCCAGCCTGCCCGGCAATAACAGTCCGCTCGCGTGGTCGCGCCTGAGCGCCGCCGAGCATGTCGCGCTCGCGCCGTTCGCATCCCAGTGGGATTCGTTTAGCGATGAGCGCAAGCGCAAATGGATCAAGATCGCGTCACGTTACGCGAAGATGTCACCCGAAGCGCAAAAACGCATGCATGAACGCATGAGCGAATGGGTACGCATGACGCCCGATCAGCGCCGTGTTGCGCGGGAAAACTATCAGGTATCGAAGGAGTTGCCGCGTGAAGCCCGGCAGAACGCGTGGAAGGCTTATCAGCAACTCCCCGAGGAACTGAAGGAGCGGCTCGCGGCCAGCGAGCACAAGCGCCGGCCGAGCGTCGTTAGCGCGCCGCCGTCTGCGCGCAACGAGATCAAGGGCATCGACCGGCTCGTCAATGCGCGTGAGCAAAAAGCCGGCGCCAGCGATGCAGTGGCGGCAAGCGCCGCGGCTGCCGCCTCGGGACCGGCCGCGGCCCCGCTGCCGTCGCCTCCCGCGATTCCGGCCCCGGGCAGCTTCGTGCCGGCCACCCCGGTGCCGGTGTCGCCGGCCGAGGCGCCGTCGATCTTCAACGGCTCCTGAGTCCCGCCTTTTCTTACCCCGCCCCTCACCCGTGTCCCAGCCGCTCGCCACCCCGACCCTGCCCGCCTCCGCCGCCAGCGGCACGGCGCCCACCGTGCGGCGGCGGCTCGCGGCGCTGCTCTACGAAGCGGTGATCCTGTTCGGCGTCGTGTTCCTCGCCGGCTATCTGTTCAGCACGCTGACGCAGCAGCGCAACGGACTCACGCACCACAACCTGCTCGCCGGCTGGATCGGCCTCGTCGTCGGCGTGTATTTCGTGTGGTTCTGGACCCACGGCGGCCAGACACTGCCGATGAAGACCTGGGGCCTGCGCGTCGTTACCGCCGACGGAGCACCGCTTTCCGCCGCGCGGGCGATCGCCCGCTATGTGCTCGCGTGGCTGTGGTTTCTGCCGCCGCTTGCGCTGCATCCGCTGCTGGGACTGCGCGTGCCGCAGACGCTCGTTATCGCGGGCGTCTGGTTCGTGGTGTGGGCCACGAGTGGCCGCTTCGATCCGCTGCGGCAGTTCCTGCATGATCGCCTTGCGGGTACGCGGGTGATCGGGGTCACGCGCTGAGGGCTCGGGCCGCGTGGGCCGTGTCGGGTGCATGAGCGCGAAGTGTGTTTGATGATCGTGTTTCCTGACTCTTCGTTCTGGTCTTCGAGCTTGCGAAGTAATCGCCTTGGGCGAGGGGCTGTTTGCTCTTGCGTTACGGTGGTGGCGTTTTTTGTCGTTGTTCCTGGGGTGTTGGCCTTTCCTTGCATTCATGTCGGTCTGTTGGCGTTGCCCCTGTGCGGGGCGGCACCTACTTTCTTTGCTGCTGCAAAGAAAGTAGGCAAAGAAAGCAGCTTTACACCGCCAATGCTTAAGTGGGTCCCCTGGCCTGGAAGGGGTCGTGGTGCATCTGGAATCCGTGCCCTCGCACACTCCGCTTCAGTGACACAGCGCTCATCCGCTCCCACTCCGCACTGCGTGCGTCGTGGACGGGTCTGCCTGGGAAACCAGTGAGATTCGCCCGCGCAGCGGGGGCCGTCGGCTGCACCCCGGCGAGGCGTGGGAAACGGCCGTTGGTTTTTGAGCGGGGCTACGGCGCGCGCAGCGCCGCCGGAAGAATGATGGCCTTGTCACGAAAGCGGAATGTGCGAGGGCACGGATTCCAGATGCACCACTACCCCTTCCAGGCCAGGGGACCCACTTAAGCATTGGCGGTGTAAAGCTGCTTTCTTTGCCTACTTTCTTTGCAGCAGCAAAGAAAGTAGGTGCCGCCCCGCACAGGGGCAACGCCAACAGACCGACATGAATGCAAGGAAAGGCCAACACCCCAGGAACAACGACAAGAAACAGGCCCCACCACCCCCACCGTAATAAGAACTTCTCATGACTGTCACGGCACAGTCACGCGCGCCTGGCCCAATACGGGCACCGCCACTCGACGCGTGAGCCATGGACTCCAAAACGTCCGCGACTTCCCTGTTCCGCCAGACCGGCCCGAGCGTCGACCCCGTCGCGTTCCGCCCGGCCCCCCCTTCCTCCCAGCACGGCCTGCCGCTGCCGGCGACACCGCCACTCGATACCCACGCCGACCACCCCGACGACGGTCACGCCGATCCGCATCGCTATCGCACGATCTGGCTGTCCGACATCCACCTCGGTTCGAGCGGCTGCCAGGCGGGCTATCTGCTCGACTTCCTGCGCCATAACGAATCGGAGTACCTGTACCTCGTCGGCGACATCATCGACGGCTGGCAGTTGAAGAAGGGCTGGTACTGGCCGCAGGCGCACAACGACGTCGTGCAGAAAGTGCTGCGCAAGGCGCGCAAGGGCACCCAGGTCATCTACGTGCCGGGCAATCACGACGAAGCCGCGCGCCAGTTCTGCGACCTCGCGTTCGGCGACATCCACGTGCGCGGCGAAGCGTTTCACACCACGCTTGCCGGCAAGCGGCTCTGGATCGTGCACGGCGATCTGTTCGACGGCGTGATCCAGCACGCGAAGTGGCTCGCGTATCTCGGCGACACGCTCTACACGATGATCCTGGTGCTGAACCGCTGGTTCAACCGGATCCGCAACAAGCTCGGCTTTCCGTACTGGTCGCTGTCGCAATATCTGAAGCATCAGGTGAAGAACGCGGTGAATTTCATCTCGTCGTTCGAGCGCGTGATGACCGACGAAGCGCGCCGCCGTGGCTGCGACGGCGTCGTCTGCGGACACATCCACAAGGCCGAGATGCGCGAGATCGACGGCGTGCTCTATTGCAACGACGGCGACTGGGTCGAGAGTCTGTCCGCGCTCGTCGAGACCTATGAAGGCGAACTCAAGGTGATCTACTGGACCATGCTGCGCGCGCCGCAAACGGGCACGCACAAGGCCCGCGCCACCGCGTAGCCCCCTCCCCACCTCCACGTCCACAGGGCCCGGATCGATGAACAAATCGATGAAAATCATGATCGTCACCGACGCATGGGAGCCGCAGGTCAACGGCGTCGTGCGCACCTTGAAGAACACGCGGCGCGAGCTCACCGGGCTCGGCCATCAGGTCGAACTGCTGACGCCGCTCGAATTCAGGACGATCCCGTGCCCGACCTATCCGGAGATACGCCTGTCGCTGCTGCCGCGCCGCAAGCTGCGCGAGCGCATCGACCGCTTCGCGCCCGACGCTCTGCATATCGCCACCGAAGGCCCGCTCGGCATGGCCGCGCGCGCTCACGCGCTCGAACACAAGCTGCCGTTCACGACCGCCTATCACACGCGCTTTCCCGAGTACGTGCAGGCGCGTTTCCGGATTCCGCTCGCGGCGACGTATCGCTTCCTGCACTGGTTCCACAAGCCGTCGCTTGCCGTGATGGCGCCCACGCCGGTCGTCCGGCAGGACCTCGAGAAGTTCGGCTTCACGAACGTCGTGCTGTGGACGCGCGGCGTCGACCTCGAGATCTTCCGTCCGGTGGACTCGAAGGTGCTCAACACCGCGCGGCCGATCTTCCTGTACGTGGGACGCGTCGCGGTCGAGAAGAACGTCGAGGCGTTCCTGCAACTCGATCTGCCCGGCTCGAAATGGGTCGCGGGCGAAGGCCCGGCGCTCGCCGAACTGAAGTCGCGCTATCCCGAAGTCAACTATCTCGGCGTGCTCACGCAGGCTGAGCTCGCGAAGGTCTACGCGGCCGCCGACGTCTTCGTGTTCCCGAGCCGCACCGACACGTTCGGACTCGTGCTGCTCGAAGCGCTCGCGTGCGGCACGCCGGTCGCCGCGTATCCGGTCACCGGACCGATCGACGTGCTCGGCGACGGCGGCGCCGGCGCGATGCACGAGGATCTGCGCGAGGCCTGTCTCGCGGCGCTGAAGATCGATCGGCAGGACGCGCGCGCATGGGCCGAGCGCTTCTCGTGGGCGGCGGCATCCGCGCAATTCGCCGCGCATCTGAAGCCGCTGTCGCGCACCGCGTATCGCGAGGAAAGCGCCGCCGCGTGACGCGGCGCGCGCGAAGCCATTCATGCGAAGCAGCCGATCCAGCGCCGGTCGCGCGTCGAGCGGCGCGCTGCGCGCCGTCAAGTCCGCACGCGATACCACCAGCATCGAGCCGTTCGACGACGTGCGCGAGCAAGGCATGCCTGAGCATGCCGATGCCGTGCATCGCGTGAACGGCGCCAACCGTGCGAACGCCACGGGCGACACAAACAACGCAAGCCGGCACGACGCCACGCACGCCCCCCAGCACGAACCGCTCAGCCCCGACGATCCGCTCGCGCCACTGCCCTTCAATCCGTACAAGGGCAACCGCGGCCTCACGCGCGCCTGGCACGCGATGAAAAACTCGCTGGCCGGATTTCGCGTCGCGATCCGCGAGGAAAGCGCGTTTCGCCAGGAACTCACGCTCGCCGCGATCCTGATTCCATGCGGCATCTTCGTGCCGGTCGATCCCGTGTCGCGCGTGTTGCTGCTCGGCTCGGTGCTGCTCGTGCTGATCGTCGAGCTGCTCAATTCGAGCGTCGAAGCGGCGATCGACCGGATCTCGCTCGAGCGTCACGAGCTGTCGCGCCGCGCGAAGGATCTCGGCAGCGCGGCCGTGATGGTCGCGCTCGGCATGTGCGTGATGACGTGGGTCGTGATCGTCGGTCCGCTGATCGTGCGCTGGCTGCGCGCGTGGTTCTGATTTTTTGATGCGGGTTGAATCATCCGCATGCGCCGCCGCGTCTCAAACCATGAAAATCCCGGCAGGCGGTTGGGTAGTCGAACGCTCGGTTTATAATCGATCGATAGTCTCGCTGGAAAGCACCGGGCACCCCGCAACGCCGCCTCGCGCTTTCCCGCCCTTTCGGGGGGCCCGCCGCGCGGCGGCGGGTTCCAGAGCGCTCAACATACCAACCGCATCCGGGTGGAACACGCAGCAGCGGCACGCCGCCGCGCGCCCAGCCCGGCACAACCAGGGCCGGACGACATGGAAGCCAAACCTCCCCGCCGCACGCGCGAACGGATTCTCGAACTCTCGTTGAAGCTCTTCAACGAAATCGGCGAGCCGAACGTCACGACGACGACGATCGCCGAGGAAATGGAAATCAGTCCAGGCAACCTGTACTACCACTTCCGCAACAAAGACGACATCATCAACAGCATCTTCAGCCAGTTCGAGCAGGAGATCGAAAAGCGTCTGCGTTTCCCCGACGACCATCGCGCGACGATCGACGAAATGTGGTCGTATCTGCAGTACATGGTCGATTTCACCTGGCGTTACCGCTTCCTCTATCGCGACCTGAACGATCTGCTCGCGCGCAACCGTACGCTCGAGACGCACTTCAAGCAGATCATCAGCCACAAGGTGCGCTTCGCGAGCCAGTTCTGCGAGCAGCTCGTCGCCGACGGCGAAATGGTCGCAACACCACAGGAAGTGCAGGTCATCGCGACCAACGTCGGCGTGATCGGCACGTACTGGCTGTCGTACCAGTTCGTGATGAACCCGCGCAAATACAACGAACAGGAAGCGATCCGCGAGGAACTGCATCAGGTGAGCGTGCAGATCGTCTCGCTGATGGCGCCTTATCTGCGCGGCCGCTCGCGGCAGATCTTCGACGACCTCGTATCGGGCAAGCTGCCCAAGCGCGAGTTCTACGACTACCTGCCGCCACGGGAAGGCGCCGCGCCTCGCAACGAATCGAAGGATGTTTGAACAATGAAGTCGGTATGTGTGTATTGCGGCTCGTCGATGGGAGCCAAACCGTTGTACGCGCAGGCGGCCCGCGCATTCGGCCGCGCGCTGGTTCAGGCCGATCTCGCGCTGGTCTACGGCGGCGGCAAGGTCGGCCTGATGGGTGTGATCGCCGACACGGTGATGGCCGAGGGCGGCCGCGCGATCGGCGTGATTCCCGAATTGCTGGTCAACAAGGAAGTCGGCCATAACGGCCTGACCGAATTGCACGTGGTGCCCGACATGCATCATCGCAAGAAGATGATGGCCGAGCTGTCCGACGCGTTCGTCGCGATGCCCGGCGGCGCGGGCACGCTCGAGGAACTGTTCGAGGTCTTCACGTGGGCGCAGCTCGGCTATCACGGCAAGGCGGTCGCGCTGCTGAATACGGACCACTTCTACGAGCCGCTGATCCAGTTGCTGCGGCATACGGTCGACGAAGGCTTCATGCGCGAGACCTATCTCGACATGCTGCAGATCGACGCCGATCCGGTCGCGCTGATCGGCAAGCTGCGCAGCTATCGGCCGCCCGCGCGCGACAAGTGGGCGGCGCCGGTCCAGAGCAACGCGATTTGAGCGTCGCACGCGCACGCTTCTTCGTGCCCGCGCCGAGCCCCGAGGTTTCCATGACGAAAGCTGTTCTGATCACCGGCGGCAGCCGCGGCATCGGCCGCGCAACCGCGCGTCTGCTTGGCGCGCGCAGCTGGTGCGTCGGGGTGAACTACGTGCGCGATCTCGCCGCGGCCGAACAGACGGTCGCCGAGGTGGAACGCGCGGGCGGCCGCGCGCTGCCGATTGCCGGCGACGTCGCGAACGAAGCCGATGTAATCGCGATGTTCGATACGCTGCAGCAGACGTTCGGCCGCGTCGACGCGCTCGTCAACAACGCCGGGATCGTCGCGCCGTCGAGCCAGCTTGCGGACATGGACCTTGCGCGTCTGAAACGCATGTTCGACGTCAACGTGCTGGGCGCGTACCTGTGCGCGCGCGAAGCGGCGCGGCGCATGTCGACGCAACGCGGCGGCGCGGGCGGCGCGATCGTCAATATTTCGTCGGCGGCGTCGCGGCTCGGCTCGCCGAACGAATACGTCGACTACGCGGGCTCGAAGGGCGCGATCGACACGATGACGCTCGGCCTCGCGAAAGAACTCGGCCCTCAGGGCGTGCGCGTGAATGCAGTGCGCCCCGGCCTGATCGATACCGAGATTCACGCGAGCGGCGGCAAGCCCGAGCGCGCCGCGCAGTTGGGCGCGACCACGCCGCTCGGCCGTCCCGGCAGCGCGAACGAGGTGGCCGAGGCGATCGTCTGGCTGCTCGGCGATGCGGCATCGTACGTGACGGGCGCGCTGTTCGACGTAGCCGGCGGCCGCTGAGCGGCCGCGTATCCCGAGTGCAAAGCGCGGTCCGCTTCGGCCGCGCTTTTTGTTTTTCCGTCGTACCTTTCCCTCTTCCCCTGCGATTCCCGTCGATCTGATGGGAAACCGACACACGTGTGCATAAAACGTCCGCGTTTCGCATGTGCCTGTAATGTCCAGTAATAAAGCGGCGCTACAATCGTCCGGACCGTATGAATCCGCAAGCGGTGCAAGCCAGTTCCGATAAATACGACACCGCCGCCGCATACGCTGAACAGAGACTTCCATGCATGACAAGCAGCCTGCACGTTGGCGCGCGGAGAATGCCGCCGCACCCGCGACGGTGCAAACATCGCAAGCAGCCGCCAACGCCTCCGGCACCGCCGCTTCTCCCACCGCGCGCGGCCTGCAACGCTGGCGCGCGCTCGCGGCGAACCGGCCGTTGCTGTGGGTCGTCGCGCTGGCGATCCTCAGCGCGTGGCTACTGCCCGGCATCCTGGGCCACGAGCCATGGAAGCAGGACGAAACCTACACGTTCGGCATCATCCAGCACATGCTCGATACCGGCGACCTCGTCGTGCCGACCAACGCGGGCCAGCCTTTCGTCGAAAAACCGCCGATCTACGACTGGGTCGCCGCCGGCCTCGCGTGGATGCTGGGCCGCTACCTGCCGCTGCACGACGCGGCGCGCCTCGCGAGCGCGCTGTTCGCGGGCCTGACGGTCTACTACACCGCGCGCGTCGCGCGCCGCGCGGCCGGCGCGTCGAGCTGGTTCGACCTGCGCGTGATCGGCACGCTCGCGCTGTTCGGCGGCACGCTCGCCGTCATCAAGCACGTGCACGACATGATGACCGACGTCGCGTTGATGGCGGGCGCCGCGCTCGGCTTCTGCGGCCTGTTCGAACTCGTGCTCGTGCATCTGCGCGATGCGGCGCCACCTTTCCAGCCGCATTCGCCGCCGCGGCGGACCGAACCGCTCGACGCACGCGAACGCCGCCACGCGATTCTCAGCGGCGCGGTGATGTTCGGCGCGGGCGTCGGCGTATCGCTGCTCGCGAAGGGCCTGTTCGTGCCGCTCGTGTTCGGCGCGACCCTGTGCGCGGTGCTCGCGCTCTATCCCGCGTGCCGCAGCCGCGGCTTCGCGGGCGCGCTCGGCCTCGCCGCGCTCGTGTGCGCGCCGTTCGCGCTGATCTGGCCGATCTGCTTCTATCTACGCTCCGAAGCGCTGTTCAAGGTGTGGCTGTGGGATAACAACGTCGGGCGTTTTTTCGGTTTTTCGGTGGCCGAGCTCGGCTCTGAAAACGAGAGCCGTCTGTTCGTGCTGCGTACCGTGCTCAGCGTCGGCTTCCCGGTGGTGCCACTCGCGCTCGCCGCGCTCGCGGGCGGCGCATGGCGGCGTTGGCGCGAACCGCGCGTCGCGTTGCCGGCGATTTTCGCGGGCATCGGCTTCGCCGTGCTGCAAATGTCGGCGACCGTGCGCGAGCTGTACATCCTGCCGTTCATCGGGCCGCTTGCGCTCCTCGCGATGCAGGGCGTCGAAAGACTGCCGGCGCGCGCACACACCGTCTGGGACATGACGAGCCGCGTGCTGTTCGGCAGCGCGGCCGCGCTCGTGTGGATCGTCTGGTCGATCATGACAAGCCCCGCGAATACGCATGCGTCGCTGCATCGGCTCGGCCGCTGGCTGCCGCTCGACTGGGTCTTGCCCGTCCAACCCCTGCTGATCGCGGGTGCGCTGCTGCTGACGTTCGGCTGGCTGTGGCTGCTGCCGTCGCTCAAGTACGCCGGCAAATGGCGCGGCGCGCTGAGCTGGTGCGCGGGCGCGATACTCGCGTGGGGACTCGTCAGCACCCTGCTGCTGCCCTGGCTCGATTACGCGAAGAGCTACCGTTCGGTGTTCCAGGACCTCGGCGCGAAGATGGATATCGAATGGAACGACGGCGATTGCATGGCGAGCTCCAACCTCGGCGAATCCGAGGCGCCGATGCTCTACTACTACACCGGCATCGAGCACCGCCCGAACGAGGACTTGCGCAGCACCGCCTGCACGTGGCTGATCGAGGAAAGCCATCGCGGCGACCGGCGGCCGCCGCCCGGCGACTGGCAACTGTTCTGGTCCGGCGCGCGGCCGGGCGATACGGATGAACTGCTGCGGGTATTCGTGCGCGCGCCGGTTGCCGGTGCCGTGCGCGGCGACGACTAGCGCGCTGAACCGCATCGCGCGTCATCGCGAAGCGAGCGTCGGCATCCGTGCGCATCTGTTCAGAACGACGAACCGGGCTCGCGTAAAAACGCGCTTTCCTCATCGCTCGACACGCGGCCGAGCAACGCATTGCGATGCGGAAAGCGCCCAAACCGCTCGATGATTTCCGCATGCCGCACCGCGTAGCGGTAATACGACTCGCCACCCGGCTCCGCCGCGAGCTGCTCGAACAGCCGCAGCGACTCGTGCTGATCCTCGAGCGTCTCACTGTGCTCGAACGGCAGATACACGAACGCGCGATGATGCACACCCGGCAGCAGACGGTCGGCGCCGCTTGAGACCATCCATTGCGCGACCGCGAGCGCCTTGCGGTCGGCGGCAAACGCGCGCGCCGTGTTGCGGTGGCAGTTGCGCGAGAACTGATCGAGCACGATGACGAGCGCCAGCGCGCCGAGCGGCGAGTCCTGCCACGCATCGAGCTCGCCCGCGTTCGCCGCGTCGATCAGCGCGCCGAAGCGTTCGCGCAGCATCGCATCGACAGCGTCGTCGCGGGAGAACCAGAGCTTGCGCTCGGTGCCGTAGTCGGCTGAACCGGGTGTGCCGAACCAGCAGTCGAGAACTTCACGGGCGCGCGGCGCGAGCGCCGCGTAGTCGGCTTCGAATGTGTACGGGGTGGTCGAGGTTTCGTGCCGCGGCGTATCAGCCATTGCGGTTGCGCATCCAGTCGGCGGTTTCGAAGAACGAGCCCAGCAGGCGCTCGCGCAGCGGCTCGGGCAAGCCGATATCCTGCATCGCCCACGCCATGCAGCGGAGCCACTGGTCGCGCTCGCCCGACGCGATCGCGAACGGCAGATGCCGCGCGCGCAGACGCGGATGGCCGAAGCGGCTGATGTAGTGATCGGGGCCGCCGAGCCAGCCGCACAGGAACCAGAACAGCTTGTCGCGCGAACCGTCGAGCGACGCCGGATGCAGCGCGCGAATCCCGGCGAAATCCGCTTCGAGATCCATCAGGTCGTAAAACCGGTCGACCAGTTCGCGCACGCGCGCCTCGCCGCCCACCAGCTCGAAGGCCGTCGGCTGCGCCGTGGACACTTCGTCGTTCAGATCGCTCATACCTTGTTCGTCAACCAGAAAAAGATCACGCGTCCCGCAGCGATTGCAGCGCGGGCCGCGACAACACATGCCGCAGACTCAGCCAGCCGCCCACGCCCGCGCAGGCGATGCCGGCGGCGACACCCGCGGGCAGCACCCACGGATCGAAGTCCAGATAAAACTCGAACACGCGCGTGGCGAGCACCGAGCCGACGATCTGCGCGCCGATAGCCGCCATCAAACCGGCGAGCGCACCGACCGCGACGAATTCGGCAACCTGCACCGCGCGCACCTGGCGATGCGACGCGCCGAGCGCGCGCAGCAGCGCGGATTCTCGCATACGCTCATCGCGCGTGCCGGCGAGCGCCGCGTACAGCACCAGCACGCCGGCCGCGAGCGTGAACGCGAACAGGAACTGCACCGCGCCGATCACCTGCTGCAACACGCGCTGCACCTGCGCGAGAATCGGGCCGATGTCGATCGCGGTGAGGTTCGGATACGCGGCGATCAGGCCGTCGATCGTCGACTGTTTGTCCTGCGGCAGATGGAAGCTCGTGATGAACGTCGCCGGAAAATCCCGCAACGCGGCGGGCGGCATCAGCACGAAGAAGTTGACCTTGAACGAACCCCAGTCGAGCTTGCGCACGCTGGTGACCGGCGCGTCGACCGTGAGGCCCGTGACGTCGAAGCGCAGCACGTCGCCGGGCTTCACGCCGATCAGTTTCGCGAGCCCCTGCTCGATCGAGATCTGCGGCTTCGTCGTGTCGCCGAACCAGCTGCCCGCGGCGATCCGGTTGTCGTCGGGCAGTTGCGTCGTGTACGACAGGTTGAACTCGCGATCCACCAGACGCCGCGCGTCCTCGCCCTTGAACGAGTCCGGGTTGACCGGTTTGCCGTTGATCGCGACGAGCCGCCCGCGCACCATCGGCGACAGCGCCGCGCCGGCGATGCCGTGCGTGTCCAGATACTGCGTGACCGCGTCGCGCTGATCGGGCTGGATATCGATGATGAACTCGTTCGGCGCGTCGGGCGGCGTCGATTTGCGCCAGCCTTGCACGAGGTCGTTACGCGTCATCGCGATCAGCAGCAGGCACATCAGGCCGATGCCGAGCGCGGTGATCTGCAGCGCGCTGGTGCTGCTGCGCCGCTCCAGCGACGCGAGCGCATAGCGCCAGCCGATTCCCGCGTTGACGCGCTCGCTGCGCACGACGCGCGCGGCGGCCCACAGCGCGAGCCGCGCAATCAGCGCGAACCCGAGCAGCCCGCCGCCGAAGCCGCCGGCGACGATCCCGCCGAGCTTCAATTCGCCCGCCGCGAGAATCAGCAGCCCGGCGAACAGCGCGATGCCGAGCGCGTACGCGGCCCACGCGGTACGGCCCGCCTCGCCCCACTCGCGGCGCAGCACGCGCACCGGCGGCACGCGCGTGAGCGGCAGCAGCGGCGGCAGCGCGAAGCCGAGCAGCAGCACGAGGCCGGCCGCGATGCCTTCGAGCGCGGGCCACGGCGTCGGCTGCGGCAACACCACGTCGATCAGGCCGCCGAGCCACGTCAGCAGCGCGAGATGGCCGAGATAGCCGAGCGCGACGCCGAGCACTCCGCCGATCACGCCGAGCCCGACGAATTCGAGGATGAACAGCGCGCGCAGCGCGGCCTGGCTCACGCCGAGACAGCGCATCGCCGCGCAGCCGTCCAGATGCCGGCGCATGTAGCGATGCGCGGCCATCGCGATCGCGACGGCCGCGAGCAACGCGGTCAGCAGCGACACGAGCGTGAGGAAATGGCCCGCGCGATCGAGTGTCTGGCGCACCTGCGGCTGGCCGTCGTGCAGCGATTCGAGCGCGACGCCGCGCATCTTGCCGCCGTCCACGTGGTCGTGCGCAAACTGCGTGAAGCGCGCGACCGCCTCGTCGGAACCCGCCACCAGCAGCCGGTACGTGACGCGGCTGCCGTACGTGATGAGACCGGTCGACTGCACTTCGTCGGCGCGCAGCATCAGGCGCGGCGAAAAGTTGACGAACGAAAAGCCGCGGTCGAGCTCGCGCGTGATCAGCGCGCCGATCGTGAAGTCGCGGTTGCCGACTTTCACCGGATCGCCGACCTTGAGCTTCAGCGCGTCGAGCAACTGCTCGTCGACCCACACGGTGCCCGGCGCCGGAATCGACGTCGCCGGATGATCGGCCGCGCCTCGCGCCGGCGCGATCCGCAGCGCGCCGCGCAGCGGATAGCCCGCCGACACTGCCTTGACGGCGGCGAGCCGCGTGAGCGGCTGCGCCCCGGTCGAATTGACCATGCTCGGGAAGATCGCCGTGGTGGCGGTGCGCAAGCCGAGCGCGTGCGCCTCGGCGGCGAATTGCGGATCGACCGGATGGTCGGCGCGGACGATGAAATCGGCGGCGATCATGCGCCGCGCATCGCGCTCGAGCCCCTGATGCAGCCGGTCGGCGAGAAAGCCCACGCTCGAGAGCGCCGCGACGGCCAGCACCAGCGCCAGCAGCAGCATCGTCAGTTCGCCCGCGCGCCAGTCGCGCGCCGTCATGCGGATCGCCTGGCGCAGCAGATCCGCGCCGCCGAGCCGATGCGCCGGTCTTACGCCGACGTGCGTACCGGAACCCGTGCTGGAACCTCGTAGTGCTTCACTCAATCGTGCCTGCTCCTCGCAAATCGCGACACCATGTGCGTGGCCATGCCGCGAAAACCGCCCTGCACGCCACGCCACAGCCGCGGCAACGCCCATGCCGCGAGCAGCAGAAAGCCTACCATCAGCACCAGAAACGCGAGCGGCACGAATAGCGCGAGTAGCACGCCGCCGAACACGAGACCATCCTCGGCGGTCGACGTCACGACGTTCGACACCGGTTCCGGCGACAGGTTGATCAGCGCGCGCGTGCCTGCCTTCGCGAGATGCGCGGTGCCGGCGAGCGTGCCGCCCGCGAGCGCGGCGACGGTCAGGAGCGCCGGATCGGCATGGCCGAGCGCGCCGGCGGCAAGCACGGCGCCGGCCGGAATGCGGATAAAGGTATGGATCGCGTCCCACAGCGAATCGAACGCGGGGATCTTGTCGGCAAGGAATTCGGCGAGCGTCAGTGCCGCCGCCGCGCCGATCACCCACGGCGAGGACAGCGCGGACAGCGTATCGGGCAGATGAATGAGGCCGAGACGTTCGAACACGCCGGCCAGCAGGACCGTCAGATAGAGGCGCAGACCGCTGCCCCACGACAGGCCAGCAGCAAGCGAAAGTGATTCAAGCATGGCCGCCTCCACACGCTTTGTGCGCGCCCGGGCGCCGCGGCGGGAACGAGCGGAAGCTCCGCGCCGAAGTCGTCAGACTCGCCCGGCCGGCCGCGCCAGCCGGGCTGCAGGAAATGTCAGGTTGTTTCTGTCTCATTATAGCCACGTTAATTCGCAGGACGTAGAGCAGCGAACAGACGTGTGGCGAAGTGGCAAAGCCCGCCGCGGCACAGCGGGCCAGCCACGGGCTGCCGCTTCAGTGGCCGGACGACAGCTTGAGCCCGACGAGGCCGATCACGATCAGCGACGCGCTGGCGACGCGCGCGACGCTCAGCGCCTCGCCCATCATCACGACGCCGAACACGAACGCGCCGACCGCGCCGATGCCGGTCCAGACCGCGTAGGCGGTGCCGAGCGGCAACTGGCGCATCGCGACGGCGAGCAGCACGAAGCTGCCGAGCGCGGTCACGATCGTGAACACGGACGGCCAGAAGCGGGTGAAACCTTCGGAAGTCTTGAGACCGGCCGCCCACGCGACTTCGAGCAAACCGGCTATCAGCAGAAGAAACCAGGACATCTGACAGCTCCATGAAAAAATGGGGCCGTCCCCGATGATCGATGCAAGCGTAAGGTCGTCCTTACGTCGGGCGATTATAGCGAAGCGGGCATGGCGGCACAGGGCGCGCAATGGCGCGACGGCATGCCGCGCACGCGTTTGGCGCACGCGTTTGGTACGTGCTTTGACACGCCCGCGTCGATCCCCCGCGTCAGACCGCGCCGACCAGCCGGTATCCCACCCCCGTCTCGGTAACGATATGCTCCGGCTGCGCCGGATCGCGCTCCAGCTTGCCGCGCAGATGCGCCATGTAAATGCGCAGATAGTGATGGCTCTCGACATGCGACGGCCCCCACACGTCGCGCAGCAACTGCCGGTGCGTGAGCACGCGCCCGGCGTGGCGCACGAGCGTCGCGAGCAGCCGGTATTCGATCGGCGTCAGATGGATCGCGGCGCCGTCGCGCGTGACCTGGCGCAATGCGAGGTCGACGGTGACCGCGCCGAAGCGCACCTGCGGCGATTCGTTCGCGCCGCCGTGATTGCGCCGACGCAGATGCGCACGGATCCGCGCGAGCAGTTCGGATACGCCGAACGGCTTGGTCAGGTAGTCGTCGGCGCCGGCGTCGAGCGCGGCGACCTTCTCGCTTTCCTGGGTGCGCGCCGACAGCACGATCACCGGCAGCTCGCTCCAGCCGCGCAGCTCGCGGATCACCTCGAGGCCGTCGGTATCGGGCAGCCCGAGATCGACGATCACGAGGTCGGGTTTGCGCGTCGCCGCTTCGACGAGCCCCTGCTTGCCGGTTTCGGCATCATGCACGGCGATGCCCTCGCCTTCGAGCGCGGTGCGCACGAAACGGCGGATCTGCTTTTCGTCTTCGATCAGAACGACGGTGATGCTCGGGTCACTCATGGGCGGGTCTGGCTAACGGGTTGAGGTCGGCGGGATCGAGGTCGGCGGCGGTGGCGCTGCCGGACTGGATGTCGGTGCGTGGTGCGTCAAGCTGCGGGGCGGCCTGCGAGGCCTGCGAGGCGACCGGCGAAGCGGCATGCGGCGCCGGCCCGGCAGCGGCTTCGGGTTGCGGCGGTTCGACGGCGGCGCTTTCGTCTTCTTCCAGCGCATCGGGCGCTTCGGGCGGCGTCCTGACCGGCAGCGTGAACCAGAAGCGCGCGCCTTCGATGCGGCCGTCCCCGGCCACGCGGTTGAACGCGCCGATCGTGCCGCCGTGCGCCTCGACGATCGCGCGGCAGATCGCGAGCCCAAGGCCGATGCCCGGTTTCGCCGACTCCTTCTCGCCGCGCGTGAACTTCTCGAACACCCGCGCTTCCATGCCGGCGGGCAGACCGGGGCCGTCGTCGTCGACCGTGACGCGCACGAACGGCGCGCCGTCCGCGTCGATCTGCTGCGCGCCGATCGTCAGCGGCATGCCGGGCGCCGTGTACTTCGCCGCGTTCTCGAACAGGTTCGAGAACAGCCGCTCCATCAGCACCGCGTCGAGATGCAGCAGCGGCAGATCGGCGGGCAGCGTGACCTGCACCGGACGGCCCGCCAGCACGCGCTTGCACGCGCGCAGCGCGGCGCCGACGGTTTCCTCGAGCAGCGTCCATTGCTGGTTCAGTTGCAGGCTGCCGGCCTGCAGCCGCGCCATGTCGAGCAGATTCGTGACGATGCCGGTCATGCGCAGCGCCTCTTCGTGGATTGCTTCGATGAGCTCGTCGCTGCGTTGGGCGGCGGACTGCTGCACCTGGGCAGAGGCTTCGGCCGCCGCATCCGCCGACGCGCGCCGCGTCTGCGCAAGCATCGACGAGAAGCCGACGATCGTCGTGAGCGGCGTGCGCAGATCGTGCGAGATCGCCGACAGCAGCGAATTGCGCAGCCGCTCCGACTCCATGTTGACGAGCGCGTCGCGCGCGATATCGACGTAATGCACGCGTTCGAGCGCGAGCGCGATCTGCGCGGCGAATGCGTCGAGCATGCGCCGCTGCTCGGGCACGTTCAGCTCGCGCTCGTCGCGCACCACGGCCGCGAGCACGCCGCGCGTGCGCATCGGCGCTTTCAGCGGCAGATACAGCGCGGCAGCCGCGGGCAGCGTGTCGGTGCCGTGCCCGGCCGGCTTCTGCTGATCGTAGACCCACTGGCCGACGTCGAGATCGAGCTGCTCGCCCTCGAGCGTGATCGCCGCGTCGGGGTCCTCGATCTTCTGCCTGACCTGATCGGCGCTGTCGGGCAGCAGGATCGCGACGCGCGCGCCGAACACCTCGCTCACGTGCCGGCTGCCGATGCCGACGATCTGCTCGGTGGTCAGCGCCGCGGCAAGCTCGCGCGCCATCTCGTACATCGCGCCGGTGCGCTGCTCGCGGCGTCGCGCGACGCTCGCCTCGCGGCGCAGGCTCGAGGTGAGATGGCTGATCACGAGCGACGTCAGCAGCATGCCGAAGAAGGTCAGCAGATACTGCGTATCGGACACCGACAGCGACATGCGCGGCGGCACGAAGAAGAAATCGAACGCGGCGACGCTCAGGAACGACAGCACGACGCCCGGCCCGCGCCCGAGCTTCACCGCGGTGAAGATCACGCCGAGCAGATACAGCATCACGAGGTTGGTCAGATCGATGCGATCGATCAGTTGGCTCGACAGCAGCGTGATGCCGGTGCCGAGCGCGAGCGCGAGCACGTAGGCGCGGGCCGGCGAACGGCGCTCGCGCGCCGCGCTCAACGCCTCGCGCCATGCGTTCGCGGTGGTGTTCAGCAGACGCCGCTGCTCGCCGCCGTCGCGCCCGGACGACACGCGGATCAGCGTCAGATCGAGATCGCCGCTCTTCTCGGCGATGCGCTCGCCGAACGGCCGGCGCAACCGGCGGCTGATGCCCGTGCGCGACGACGCGCCCACCACCAGCTTCGACACGTTGCGCGCCTGCGCGTAGCCGATCAGCGCGTCGAGCGCATCGGCGGCCGCGAGCGTCGCCGTTTCGGCGCCGAGTTCGGCGGCGAGCTTCAACGCGTCCAGCGTGCGTTCGCGGCGCGCATCG
This sequence comes from Paraburkholderia sp., assembly GCF_047605525.1. Lineage (GTDB taxonomy): Bacteria > Pseudomonadota > Gammaproteobacteria > Burkholderiales > Burkholderiaceae > Paraburkholderia. The sequence continues at coordinate 73,483 of NZ_JASGFN010000024.1, forward strand.
GGCAGCCGCTGCAACGCGGGCGTCTCGACATAAACGGCGAGCCAGTCGGCCTTCAGGCTCGCGGCAAGCCGCGCCGCCGAGCGCACCAGCGCCGGCGCCTCGGGACCCGGCCCGACGCACACCAGCAGCCGCTCGCGCGCCTGCCAGATGCGCTGGATCGAACGGTCGGCGCGATACTCGCGCATCTGCGCGTCGACGCGATCGGCGGTGCGGCGCAGCGCGAGCTCGCGCAGCGCGATCAGGTTGCCCTTGCGAAAGAAGTTGCGCACCGCGCGCTCGGCCTGCTGCGCCATGTACACCTTGCCGTCGCGCAGCCGGTCGAGCAGTTCCTCGGCCGGCAAGTCGACCAGCGTGACTTCGTCGGCATGATCGAACACGCGGTCCGGCACGGTCTCCCACACGCGGATGCCGGTGATCTGGCCGACCACGTCATTGAGGCTTTCGAGGTGCTGCACGTTGACCGTCGTATAGACGTCGATGCCCGCGTCGAGCAGTTCGTAGACGTCCTGCCAGCGCTTCAGATGACGCGCGCCCTGCACGTTCGAATGCGCGAGTTCATCGACGAGGATCAGTTGCGGCTTGCGCGCGAGCGCGGCGTCGAGATCGAACTCGCCGAGCTTGCGGCCGCGATACTCGATATGCGCGAGCGGCAGCACATCGAGTCCGGCGAGCAGCGCCGCGGTTTCGCCGCGCCCATGGGTTTCGGCGATGCCGACCAGCACGTCGACGCCTTCTTCCTTGCGGCGTCGCGCGGCCTGCAGCATCGCATAGGTCTTGCCGACACCCGCCGACGCGCCGAAGAAAATTTTCAGCCGGCCGCGCTGGCGTTTTTCTTCGTCGCGCTGCAGCTTGTCGAGCAGCTCGTCAGGATTGGGGCGGTTCATGCTCAGGGTTGTTCATAGTCGTGCGAGCGGCGGTGTCTGTATGGTGGCACGGCCCGCGCCGGCCCGCAAATGACGACGCGGCGCCACACGGACGCCGCTCTTTCCCGACCGGGTTTTCAACGCATGCCCACGATGCGGCGCAGCGCCTTCAGACGATGCGCGCCGCGCGGTTCATCTCGTTGCCGTTTGTTTAACCGCGCTTCATCTCATCGAGCGCGAGATTCAGCTTCAGCACGTTCACGCGCGGCTCGCCGAGCACGCCGAACTGGCGGCCCGTCGTGTAGCGCTCGACGAGTGCCTGCACGTCGTTCGCCGCGAGCTTGCGCGCCTTCGCGACGCGCTCGATCTGATACGCGGCGGCGGCCGGGCTGATCTCCGGATCCAGACCGCTGCCCGACGACGTGACCAGATCGACCGGCACCGGCTTCGACATATCGGTGCCGGCCGCCTTCAGCGCGTCGAGGCGGCCCTTGATCTCGTCGAGCAGCGCCGGGTTGTTCGGCCCGAGGTTCGAGCCGCTCGAGCCCTGCGCGTTGTAAGGCATCGGGCTCGTCGCCGATAGCCGGCCCCAGAAGTACTGCGGCGCGTCGAACTGCTGGCCGATCAGCGCCGAGCCGACCACCTTGCCGTTCTGCTCGAGCAGACTGCCGTTGGCCTGGTCGTGGAAGACCGCCTGACCGAACGCGGTCATCACGGCGGGATAAGCGAGTCCGGTGATCGCGGTGAGCACCACGAAGATCACGATCAACGGACGGAACAGATTTTTCATGATGGGTGATTCCCTGGGTTATTCCGTTGTGTTGCTTCCTGTTTCCGGCGCGCGGCCTCACACCCAGCCGAACGCGGCGAGCACCATATCGATCAGCTTGATGCCGATGAACGGCACGATGATCCCGCCGAGACCGTAAATCAGCAGATTGCGGCGCAACAGGATCGCGGCGCCCAGCGCGCGATAACGCACGCCCTTCAACGCCAGCGGAATCAGCAGCACGATGATCAGCGCGTTGAAAATCACCGCCGACATGATCGCCGAGGTCGGCGTGGCCAGATGCATCACGTTCAGCGCATTCAATGCCGGATAGGTCGACGCGAACGCGGCCGGAATGATCGCGAAGTACTTGGCGACGTCGTTGGCGATCGAGAACGTGGTCAGCGAGCCGCGCGTCATCAGCATCTGCTTGCCGATCTCGACGACCTCGATCAGCTTGGTCGGGTTCGAGTCGAGATCGACCATGTTGCCGGCCTCTTTGGCCGCCTGCGTGCCGGTGTTCATCGCGACCGCGACGTCGGCCTGCGCGAGCGCGGGCGCGTCGTTGGTGCCGTCGCCGGTCATCGCGACGAGCCGCCCTTCCGCCTGATGCGCGCGGATCGTCGCGAGCTTGGTTTCCGGCGTCGCTTCGGCGAGGAAGTCGTCGACGCCCGCTTCGGCGGCGATCGCCGCGGCGGTCAGGCGGTTGTCGCCCGTCACCATCACGGTCTTGATGCCCATCTTGCGCAGCTCGGCGAAACGCTCCTTGATGCCGCCCTTCACGACGTCCTTCAGCTCGATCACGCCGAGCACGCGCGCGCCCTGCTCGCCCTTCTCGGCGACCACGAGCGGCGTGCTGCCGCGCCGCGCGACGTCCGCGACCGCGTTGTTGACCTCGTTCGGGAAACGGCCGCCGTGCATTTCGACGTAGTGCTTGACCGCATCGGCCGCGCCCTTGCGGATTTCGCGGCCCGGCAGATCGACGCCGCTCATGCGGGTCTGCGCGCTGAACGAGAGAAACACCGCATGCAACGACGACATATCGCGCTGGCGGATGTTGAAGCGCTGCTTCGCGAGCACGACGATGCTGCGGCCTTCCGGCGTTTCGTCGGCGAGCGACGACAGTTGCGCGGCATCGGCGAGCGCTTCTTCCGTGAAACCCGGCGCCGGCACGAACTGCGATGCCTGGCGGTTGCCGAGCGTGATGGTGCCGGTCTTGTCGAGCAGCAGCACGTCGACGTCGCCGGCCGCTTCCACCGCGCGGCCTGAGGTAGCGATCACGTTCGCCTGCATCATGCGGCTCATGCCGGCCACGCCGATCGCCGACAGCAATCCGCCGATCGTGGTCGGAATCAGGCACACGAGCAGCGCGACGAGCGCGGTGATCGTTACCACATGACCGGCCTTCGCGGCTTCCACGGAGAACATCGAGAACGGCAGGAGCGTCGCGGTGGCGAGCAGCATCACGATCGTCAGCGCAACGAGCAGAATGGTCAGCGCGATTTCGTTCGGCGTTTTCTGACGCTTCGCGCCTTCGACCATCGCGATCATGCGATCGAGGAACGCCTCACCCGGATTCGCGGTGACGCGCACGACGATCCAGTCCGACAGCACGCGCGTGCCGCCCGTCACCGACGAAAAGTCGCCGCCCGACTCGCGGATCACCGGCGCCGATTCGCCGGTGATCGCCGATTCGTCGACCGACGCGACGCCGTCGACCACTTCGCCGTCGGCCGGAATCACGTCGCCGGTTTCGACCAGCACGACGTCGCCTTTGCGCAGATCGGATGCCGTCATGATGCGGATCGGCGACTTCGGATGCGGCTCGTTGAGCTTCTTGGCCATCACGTCTTTCTTCGCGCTGCGCAGCGACGCGGCCTGAGCCTTCGAACGGCCCTCGGCGAGCGCTTCCGCGAAGTTCGCGAACAGCACCGTGAACCACAGCCACAGCGAAACCGCGAGAATGAAGCCCGCGGGCGCCTCGGCTTGGCCGCCGAGCGCGGCGATCCACAGAATCGTGGTCAGAATGCTGCCCACGTACACGCAGAACATCACCGGATTGCGGAATTGCGTGCGCGGCGTGAGCTTCCTGAAGGAGTCCACGATGGCCGGGCGCACCAGCACCGGATCGAACATGGACCTCGTAGCGTTATGTTCAGTCATTGAATCCTCGAATATCCCTGTGCGCGCGCCGCGGTGTGGCCGGGTCTTTCCCGGCATCCGCCGGCGCGCGCTTTTTCACCTGTTAGCCGCTGATTCGCACGGGCCGCGTCAATGCGCGCCCATCATGATCAGATGCTCGACGCCGGGACCGAGCGCGAGCGCCGGCACGTAGGTCAGCGCGCCGACCAGCAGCACCGTGCCGAGCAGCAGCACGACGAAGAGCGGCCCGTGCGTCGGCAGCGTGCCGCCGGTCACGCCGATGCGCTTCTTCGCGGCGAGCGAGCCGGCGATCGCGAGCACCGGCACGATCGTGCCGAAGCGGCCGAACCACATCGCGATGCCGGTGAGCCAGTTGTAGAACGGGGTGCTCACGGTGAGACCCGCGAACGCACTGCCGTTATTGTTCGCGGCCGAGCTGAACGCATAGAGGATTTCGGAGAAGCCGTGCGCGCCGGGGTTCAGGATGCCGGCCTTGCCCGCGTCGGTGAGCACCGCGATCGACGTGCCGACCAGCACAAGCAGCGGCGTGAGCAGCACGACGATCGACACCATCTTCATCTCGTACGCCTCGATCTTCTTGCCGACGTACTCGGGCGTGCGGCCGATCATCAGACCCGCGACGAACACCGCGAGCAGCGCGAACACGAGCATCCCGTACATGCCGGAGCCGACCCCGCCGAAGATCACTTCGCCGAGCTGCATCAGCAGCATCGGATACAGGCCGCCGATCGGCGTGAGCGAATCGTGCGTATTGGCGACCGCGCCGCACGAAGCCGCCGTCGTCGCGACCGTGAAGATGCCCGACTGCGCGATGCCGAAGCGCGTTTCCTTGCCTTCCGCATTGCCGCCCGGCTGCAGCGCATTCGCCGACTGATCGATATGCAGCGCGGTAAATGCCGGATTGCCGGCCTGCTCCGCGCTGATTTCGCCGAACACGCATACGCCGAACGCGATCGTCATCGCCGCGAGCACGGCCACACCCTGCTTGCGGTCGCCGATCACGCGTCCGAACACGAGCGCGAGCGCGGCCGGGATGATCAGGATCGAGAAAATCTGCACGAAGTTCGAGAACGGCGTCGGATTTTCGTACGGATGCGCGGAGTTGCCGTTGAAGAAGCCGCCGCCGTTGGTGCCGAGCATCTTGATCGCTTCCTGCGACGCGACCGGGCCCATTGCGAGGGTCTGCGTCTTCACCGGCGTGTCGACCGTGACCGGATTGCCTTTCGCGTCCTTGACCGGATTGCCTTGCGCGTCGAGCTTCGGCGCGGCGTAGGTGGTGGTCTGCAGCGTCGGCACGTCCTGATACGCCTTGAAGTTCTGGATCACGCCCTGACTCATCAGCAGCGCCGCGACGATCATCGACATCGGAATCAGCACGTACATCGTCACGCGCGTGATATCGACCCAGAAGTTGCCGATGGTCTGCGCGGTATGACGCGCGAAGCCGCGAATCAGCGCGATCACGACGACGATGCCGGTTGCCGCCGACAGGAAGTTCTGCACGGTCAGGCCGAGCATCTGCGTCAGATAGCCGACGGTCTGCTCGGGCGTGTAGTCCTGCCAGTTCGTGTTGGTCACGAAGCTGACCGCCGTGTTGAATGCGCTGTCGACCGTCATCGGGCCGAACTGCTGCGGATTGCCCGGCAGCCAGCCCTGCACGCGCAGCAGCACGTACAGGAACAGCACGCCGAGCACGTTGAACGCGATCGTCGCGATCGCATAGTGCTTCCAGCCCATTTCCGCCGACGGATCGACACCCGCGATGCGATAGAGCAGCCGCTCGAGCGGCGCCCCCACGCGCACGACACGCGAGCTGCCGTCCATCACCGCGCCGATATAGCGGGCCACCGGCACCGCGGCGGCCAGCAGCACGACGATAAAAATGCTCGATTGCAGGACATTGTTCGCGTTCATTCAATGTCCTCCGCGCGCAGCAGCGCATACACGAGATAAATAAACAGCAGCGCGGTGGACGCGCCGGCGAGCCACATCATCCAGCTCATGACCGCGCTCCCTGTCCCCGGCGGAACTGCATGAGCTTCTCGCAGCCGCCAATCAGCCCAAAGGTCAGCGCGGCAAACAGCACCAGGCCCCCGACATACAGCACATCCATTCTTGTTCTCCATTCACGGATTCTGGATAGATGCAACGGTATGCCAAGCGGCCTAAAGGCCCGGTCAAAGATAGTGGGGCGCGCGTAAAAATCGCGTAAACGGACAGGGCCGCGCCATCGTTCGATGGCGCGGCCCTCGGGGAGATACGGTAAGGCTTTCTGCTCGCGTCCCGGCGCGCCCTCCTTTTACGGCAGCAGAATCGTCGAGCCCGTCGTGCGGCGGCCTTCGAGATCCGCATGCGCCTGCCCGACGTCCGGCAGCGCGTAACGCTGATTGATGCTCGTCTTGACCTTGCCCGAGATCAGCACGTCGAACAGCTCGGCCGACATCGCGTCGTAATCGCTGCGTTTGGCGATATAGGTAAACAGCGTCGGACGCGTAAAGAACAGCGAGCCGCGTCCGGCGAATTCCGACGAATCGATCGGCGGCAGCGGCCCCGACGCATTGCCGAAACTCACGAAAAGACCGAGCGGCGCGAGACAGTCGAGCGACTTCTCGAACGTGTCCTTGCCGATCGAATCGTAGACGACCGGCACGCCCGCGCCGTTGGTGATCTCGCGCACGCGCTTCGTGAAGTTCTCGCGCGTGTAGACGATCGCGTGATCGCAGCCGTGCGCTTTCGCGATCTCCGCTTTTTCGTCGGAGCCGACCGTGCCGATCACGGTCGCGCCGAGCGCCTTCGCCCACTGGCACACCAGCAGGCCGACGCCGCCCGCCGCGGCCTGGATCAGGATCGTGTCGCCGGCCTTCACCCGATACGTGCGGCGCAGCAGATATTGCGCGGTCAGCCCTTGCAGCATCACCGACGCAGCCTGCTCGTCGCTTACGCCATCAGGCAGCCTGACGACCTGCGCGGCCGGCAGCACGCGCTCCTGCGCATACGCGCCGGGCGGCCGCGCGACATACGCGACGCGATCGCCGACCTTGATCCCGCTGACGCCCGCGCCCACCGCGCTGACCTCGCCGGCCGCCTCCATGCCGAGGCCGCCCGGCAGCGGCAGCGGATAAAGACCGGTGCGGAAATACACGTCGATATAGTTGAGGCCGACCGCCGTCTGACGGATACGGATCTCGCCCGCGCCGGGCTCGCCCACTTCCACGTCGACCCATTTCATCACTTCCGGGCCGCCGGTTTTATCGAATCGGATTGCCTTGGTCATCATGTCTCCTTGATCTGTCTGGCTGTCTGGATGTGCGTGCGGATATCCGTGAAGCGCAGCCGGCGCGCTGTCAGGCCTGGCCCGTCAGGCGCAGCGTCAACACGTCGAGCACCATGCGCGCGGTCGAGATGTTCGTCGCGCACGGAATGTTGTGCACGTCGCAGGCGCGCACGAGCGCGTTGATGTCCGGCTCGTGCGGCTGCGGCGTCATCGGGTCGCGCAGGAAAATCACCATGTCGACCCGCCCTTCCGCGAGTTGCGCGCCGATCTGCAGGTCGCCGCCGTGCGGGCCGGACAGCATGCGCTCGACCGTGAGGCCGTGCGCGTCGCTGATGCGGCCGCCGGTCGTGCCGGTCGCGACGATCTCGCAGCGCGCGAGCGTGTCGACGTATTCGCCGGCCAGTTTGACGATGTCGTCCTTCTTGTGATCGTGCGCGATCAGTGCAATGCGGGTGGTCATGACGTAAGACTCCTCAAACCGTTGTGACTGTCGTTGTCGTGGTGGGTGGTTGCGCGCGGCTCAGTAGGTGCCCGGATAAGCGCCGCCGTCGATCAGCCAGTTCTGCCCGGTGATGTAGCCCGCATGCACGCTGCACAGGAACGCGCACGCGCGGCCGAATTCGTCGCGATTGCCGAAGCGCCCGGCCGGAATCGTCTTCATGCGCTGCTTGCGCGCGTCGTCGATGGAAATGTTCTGCGCTTTCGCCTGCGCCTCGAACGTGACCGCGATGCGGTCGGTGTCGAAGAGACCCGGCAGCAGGTTGTTGATCGTCACGCCCGTCGGCACGACCTTGCGCGCGAGGCCCGCGACGAAACCGGTCAGGCCCGAGCGCGCGCCGTTGGACAGCCCCAGCACGTCGATCGGCGCCTTCACCGCCGAGCTCGTGATGTTGACGATGCGCCCGAAGCCGCGCGCGCTCATCGAATCGATCGTCTGACGGATCAACTCGATCGGCGTGAGCATGTTGCTTTCGAGCGCGCGGATCCAGTCCTCGTGCGTAAAGTTGCGGAAGTCGCCCGGCGGCGGGCCGCCCGCGTTGTTGACGAGGATGTCCGGCTGCGGACAGGCGGCGAGCGCCGCGGCGCGGCCCGCGGGCGTGGTGATGTCGCACGCGACCGTCCTGACCTCGACGCCGCTCTGCTTGCGGATCTCCGCGGCGGTCGCCTCGAGCGTTTCAGCGGTGCGCGCGACGATCGTCAGATTGACGCCCTCGGCGGCGAGCGCTTCCGCGCAGCCGCGTCCCAGACCCTTGCTCGCCGCGCAAACGAGCGCGGTGCGTCCTGCGATTCCCATGTCCATCCGTGTGTCCTCGTGTCGGAGTTCCGGCGCCCGCGCGCGCGGGCGTTGCGAAGTTTCCCCTGATTCTAGAAGAATCGGTGCCGGACTGCGCCGGGCCGCTGCAATCTCCGGTATCGTCGGGTGGCACTCTTTCGGTAAACTTGCGCGATGGCGCGCCCGCCTGCCCTGCCGTCCTTCACGCATGGGCGGCACCAACGAAGCAGCGCGCCGAACCGATCCACCTTGCCGCCGCGCGCGAGCCCGCCATGACCCAGGACAGCCGTTTTCCCAATCTTTTCATCCTCGATCACCCGCTGATCCAGCACAAGCTGTCGCACATGCGCGACCGGGACACGTCGACGCGCACGTTCCGCGACCTGCTGCGCGAGATCACGCTGCTGATGGGCTACGAGATCACCCGCAACCTGCCGATGACCACGCGGCGCATCAACACGCCGCTGATGGAGATCGACGCGCCGGTGATCGCCGGCAAGAAGCTCGCGATCGTGCCGGTGCTGCGCGCGGGCGTCGGCATGTCGGACGGTCTGCTCGAACTGGTGCCGTCGGCGCGCGTCGGCCACATCGGCGTGTACCGCGCGGAGGATCATCGCCCGGTCGAATACCTGGTGCGGCTGCCGGACCTCGAAGACCGCGTGTTCATCCTGTGCGATCCGATGGTCGCGACCGGCTACTCGGCCGTGCACGCGGTCGACGTGCTCAAGCGCCGCAACGTGGCCGGCGAGAACATCATGTTCCTCGCGCTGGTCGCCGCGCCCGAGGGCGTGCAGGTGTTCCAGGACGCGCATCCGGACGTCAAGCTGTACGTCGCGTCGCTCGATTCGAAGCTGAACGAGCATGCGTACATCGTGCCGGGCCTCGGCGATGCGGGCGACCGGTTGTTCGGGACGAAGAACTGAGGATGCGCGGCGCGAGGCGTGTAAAAGACGGGCGGTGGCGGCCGGCCCCCGCGATTATCGCCACCACGGGATTGCGCGGATTTCCGCAGCTTTTCTGCTTCTTTTTCGCTTCTTTGCCAGGCCCTCGCCCGCACTCGTCGCCTTTGCCCGACACCCCGCCGGCGCCATTTCATTTCCGCTTCATTTTCATTGCATTTCCGCCCGGTTTCGCGCCACAGCCCCCTCTGCCGCCCCGTCGCGGCATGATAAAATTCGAATCCGCTCGACCCACGGCTTGACCTGCACCTCGCCTGCACGACCGCGGCAACCCCGGCCTCCCGCATTGACCGGCGCATCGCTGAAGCGGTGTCTGTCCGGCTGGCGCCGCGTTTGCCGCACGCCCGCCGCCCCGCCCCAACCGCGCCGCCGGCGTCCGGTCAGGCGGGCGATAACCGCCGCGCTGTAGCTGCAAGACGGCGGTGAGGGTCCGGGCACCGGCAGGCTTGCCCCGAACGGTTTGACATCGAGGCGCGCGAAGCGCCCGGCTTCGCAACGACAATTGCACTATGCGTGCGCCCCGCTGGCGCGCGCGACGGAGAAAAGTATGGCGGGTCATTCGAAATGGGCCAATATTAAGCATAAGAAAGCAGCGGCCGATGCCAAGCGCGGCAAGGTCTGGACGCGGCTCATCAAGGAAATCCAGGTCGCGGCCCGTCTGGGCGGCGGCGAGATCGACTCGAACCCGCGTCTGCGGCTCGCGGTCGACAAGGCCACCGACGCGAACATGCCGAAAGACAACATCAACCGCGCGATCCAGCGCGGCGTCGGCGGCGCGGATGGCGCGAACTACGAGGAAATCCGCTACGAAGGCTACGGCATCGGCGGCGCGGCGGTGATCGTCGACACGCTGACCGACAACCGCACCCGCACGGTCGCGGAAGTGCGCCACGCATTCTCGAAGAACGGCGGCAACATGGGCACCGACGGCTCGGTGTCGTTCATGTTCGATCACGTCGGCCAGTTCCTGTTCGCGCCCGGCACCGCCGAGGACACGCTGATGGAAGCCGCGCTCGAAGCCGGCGCCGACGACGTCGTCACGAACGAGGACGGCAGCATCGAAGTGCTGTGTCCGCCGCACGATTTTTCGAAGGTGAAGGCTGCGCTCGAGGCGGCGGGCTTCAAGGCCGAACTGGCCGAAGTCACGATGAAGCCGCAGACCGAAGTCGAATTCACCGGCGACGACGCGGTGAAGATGCAGAAACTGCTCGACGCGCTGGAAAATCTGGACGACGTGCAGGAAGTCTATACAAACGCGTCGATCGCCGGCGAATGAGCCTGCGCCGGCGACGCGTGACGCGCCTGACATGCATGGCGCGCATCCTGCATGCGGCTTGCGGCAAGCCGTTGCCGCGCCGCCGGACATCGGGCGTCGTTCGCCCTCGCTGTTGATGGTTTATTGCACGGCTGGGCGCACCGCCCGGCCGTTTATGGTTTTCAAGTCTCGGGGATTCACATGAAGTTACTCGTCGTCGGTTCCGGCGGTCGCGAACATGCGCTCGCATGGAAGCTCGCGCAATCGCCGCGGGTCCAGCTCGTCTACGTCGCGCCGGGCAACGGCGGCACCGCTCAGGACGAGCGTCTGCGCAACCTCGACATCACCGAGCCGGCCGCGCTCGCGGATTTCGTCGAAAAAGAGCAGATCGCGTTCACGCTGGTCGGGCCGGAAGCGCCGCTCGCGGCCGGCATCGTCAACCTGTTCCGCTCGCGCGGCCTGAAGATTTTCGGGCCGACCAGAGAGGCGGCCCAGCTCGAAAGCTCGAAGGACTTCGCGAAGGCGTTCATGAAGCGCCACGGCATCCCGACCGCCGAATACGAAACCTTCGCCGACGTCGCCGCCGCGCACGCGTATCTCGACGCGAAGGGCGCGCCGATCGTGATCAAGGCCGACGGCCTCGCCGCCGGCAAGGGCGTGGTGGTCGCGCAGACGCTCGAAGAAGCCCACGCCGCGGTCGACATGATGCTGTCGGACAACAAGCTCGGCGATGCCGGCGCGCGCGTCGTGATCGAGGAATTCCTCGCCGGCGAGGAAGCGAGCTTCATCGTGATGGTCGACGGCAAGCACGTGCTCGCGCTCGCGTCGAGCCAGGACCACAAGCGCCTGCTCGACGGCGACCAGGGCCCGAACACCGGCGGCATGGGCGCCTACTCGCCCGCGCCGATCGTCACGCCGCAACTGCATGCGCGCGTGATGCGCGAAATCATCCTGCCGACCGTGCGCGGCATGGAGAAGGAAGGCATCCGCTACACCGGCTTCCTGTACGCAGGCCTGATGATCGACGCGCAGGGCAACCCGAAGACGCTCGAATTCAACTGCCGCATGGGCGACCCCGAAACGCAGCCGATCATGGCGCGTCTGAAGGGCGACTATTCGAAAGTCGTCGAACAGGCGATCGCCGGCACGCTCGATACGGTCGAACTCGAATGGGACCGCCGCACCGCGCTCGGCGTCGTGCTCGCCGCGCACAACTATCCGGACACGCCGAGGAAAGGCGACCGCATCAACGGCATTCCCGCGGAAACCGCGGATGCAGTCACGTTCCATGCCGGCACCACGTTGACGGACGGCAAGCTGACCACGTCGGGCGGCCGCGTGCTGTGCGTCGTCGCTCTCGCGGATTCGGTGCGCACCGCGCAGGCAGCCGCCTACGAAACGATCAACCATATCTCGTTCGACGGCATGCAGTATCGCCGCGACATCGGCTATCGCGCGCTGAACCGCAAGCACGACGGCAAGCACGACAGCAAGCACTAAGCGCCCGCCCCGCTCGAACGCATACGGCGGGGCGACAACCGCGCTGGGCTAAACTGCCGGCGCTACACTGTTTTTCGCGCTCGTCGCGACGGCCCGGCAAAGCGGGCAGGCGGGCGTGACCGGCGCGCTCCCCCGAAGAACCCCGCGGCACGACGAGCGTGCCGCCCTCAGCATCTGCATTCATGACCGATTCGAGCTACGACGCACAGGCCGTGCGCAGTTGGCTGCAAGGCCTGCAATCGCATATCGCGGACACGCTCGGCGCCTTCGACGGCACGCCGTTCGCGACCGACGCCTGGCGGCGCGCGCCCGGCGAAAAGCTGCGCGGCGGCGGCGTCACGCGGATTCTCGAAGGCGGCCAGTTCTTCGAGCGCGCGGGCATCGGCTTTTCGGACGTCGCGGGCGATGCGCTGCCGGGCTCGGCGAGCGCCGCGCGGCCGCAACTGGCGGGGCGTGGCTTCGAGGCGATGGGCGTGTCGCTCGTGCTGCATCCGCACAATCCGCACTGCCCGACCGTGCATATGAACGTGCGCCTGCTGATCGCGACGAAGGAAGGCGAAGCGCCGGTGTTCTGGTTCGGCGGCGGCATGGACCTGACGCCCTACTACGGTTACGAGGAAGACGCGCGGCATTTCCATCGCGTCTGCCGCGACGCGCTCGATCCGTACGGCGCGGACCTGTACCCGCGCTTCAAGCGCTGGTGCGACGAATACTTCTTCCTGAAGCACCGCAACGAGCCGCGCGGCATCGGCGGAATTTTCTTCGACGATTTTTCGGAGCCGGGCTTCGAGCCATCGTTCGCGATGCTCAGGAGCGTCGGCGAGGGCTTTCTGAACGCTTATCTGCCGATCATCGAACGGCGCCGCGACACGCCGTACGGCGAATCCGAGCGCGCGTTCCAGGCGTACCGGCGCGGCCGCTACGTCGAGTTCAATCTGGTCTACGACCGTGGCACACTATTTGGGCTGCAAAGCGGCGGACGCACCGAGTCGATCCTGATGTCGATGCCGCCCGTGGTGAACTGGCGTTACAACTGGCAGCCCGAGCCGGGCACGCCGGAAGCGCGTTTGTACAGCGATTTTCTCGTGCCGCGGGAGTGGATGTGACGCGCAAGCGCCGCACTGCGTTGCCCACGGTCACGACAAAGGATCCTCACCTGAAGCCGAACGCTCATCCTGTCGCCCTGCCTCGCCGGATCGGTTTGCTGGGCGGCACATTCGACCCGATCCACGACGGCCACCTCGCGCTCGCGCGGCGTTTCGCCGACGTGCTGCGGCTGACCGAACTGGTGCTGCTGCCGGCCGGCCAGCCGTGGCAGAAGGCGGACGTATCGCCGGCCGAACACCGGCTCGCAATGACGCGCGCGGCGGCCGGCTCGCTGACGCTGCCGGGCGCGACCGTGCGCGTCGCGACCGACGAAATCGAGCACGACGGCCCGACCTACACGGTCGACACACTGCGGCGCTGGCGCGAACGCGAAGGCGACGATGCGTCGATCACCCTGCTGATCGGCGCGGACCAGCTCGTGCATCTCGACACGTGGCACGACTGGCGGCGCCTCTTCGAACTCGCGCACATCGGCGTGGCCACCCGGCCCGGCTTCGACCTCGCGTCGATTCCTCCGGTGGTCGCGCGGGAAATCGCCGCGCGCCGCGCGGGCGCCGACGTGCTGCAGGCCACGCCCTGCGGCCATCTGCTGATCGACACGACACTCGCGTTCGACGTGTCGGCCACCGACATTCGCGCGCATCTGCGCGAACAGGTGAACCAGCGGCTCGCCCTCGCGGGCGGCGAAGCACAGGATCAGGCCGCGAGTCACGTTCCCGCCGCGGTGTGGGACTATATTCTTCAACATCATCTGTACCACCGGTAACTCCATGGACATTCGTAAACTGCAGCGCGTCATCGTCGATGCTCTCGAAGACGTCAAGGCGCAAGACATCAAGGTGTTCAACACCACCCACCTGACCTCGCTGTTCGATCGCGTGATCGTCGCGAGCGGCACCTCGAACCGGCAAACCAAGGCGCTCGCGTCGAGCGTGCGCGAAGGCGTGAAGGAAGCCGGCGGCGAGATCATCAGCACCGAGGGCGAGGATATCGGCGAATGGGTGCTGGTCGATTGCGGCGACGCGATCGTCCATATCCTGCAACCGGCGCTGCGCCAGTACTACAACCTCGAGGAAATCTGGGGCGACAAGCCGGTGCGCATCAAGCTGTCGAGCCCGAGTCCGTTCGGCGGCGCGCACGCCAGCGATGCCGACGAGGACGAAGACGACGAGGAAGCACCGGCCGCGAAGCCCGCGCGCAAGACGGCCGCTCGTCGCAAGTAAGCACGGCGCGCCGCTGCGTTCCTCGCGATGAAACTGCATATCCTCGCCGTCGGCCACAAGATGCCGGACTGGATCGCGGCCGGTTTCGACGAATACGCGAAACGCATGCCGCCCGAGCTGCGCATCGAGTTGCGCGAGCTCAAACCCGAGCAGCGTTCGTCGGGGCGGTCGGCCGAAAGCGTGATGGCCGCCGAGCGGCAGAAGATCGAAGCCGCGCTGCCGAAGAACACGCGCATCGTCGCGCTCGACGAACGCGGCAAGGACTGGACCACGATGCAGCTCGCCGGAGCGCTGCCGGGCTGGCAGCAGGACGGGCGCGACGTGGCCTTTCTGATCGGCGGCGCGGACGGGCTCGATCCCGAACTGAAGGCGCGCGCCGATATGCTGCTGCGTCTGTCCAGCCTCACCTTGCCGCATGCGATGGTGCGCGTGCTGCTGGCCGAGCAGCTTTACCGCGCGTGGACCATCACGCAAAATCACCCGTATCACCGCGCGTGAACGCATGAAGCGTGCGCAAGCGATGCGTTGCCGCTGTTCGTTGCGCTCTCCCTGATCGATACACCTGAACGTGCCGCGCAGGGCTGCCAGCCGGCGCGGGTTGATGCATTTGCACTGCGTGTCGTTTCATGCAACGATCTGCGCGCACGCGCGGTGCTTCGACGTGTTTATCGATATGCCGCTTCGATCGGCTCACCGGATCAACGCCCGCCCCGCACGCATCACTGATGCTCGCCTGCGTTCATCGCATTCACCGCCCTCACGCCATCCGTTTCCGCTCCATCGAGACACCGCTCATGCCCACGCCCTCCGCTTCGCTCCATCCGTTCGTCTATCTCGCGTCGCAAAGTCCGCGTCGTCAGGAGCTACTGCAACAGCTCGGCGTGCGTTTCGAACTGCTGCTGCCGCGCCCCGATGAAGACGCCGAAGCGCTCGAAGCCGAACTACCGGGCGAACACGCGCGCGACTACGTGCAGCGCGTGTGTATCGCGAAAGCGCATGCGGCACGCGCACGGCTCGTCGATGGTGGCCATACGGCGCGGCCGATCCTCGTGGCGGACACCACCGTCACGATCGACGACGCGATTCTCGGCAAGCCTGTCGATGCCGGCGACGCGGTCGCGATGCTCACTCGCCTCGTGGGCCGCACGCACGAAGTGCTGACCGCCGTCGCGGTGATCGACGCCGACGGCGCGTTGCTGCCCGCGGCGCTGTCGGTGTCGAAGGTGCGCTTTGCTGCGGTGCACGCAGACGCGCTCAGGCGCTACGCGGCGAGCGGCGAACCGCTCGGCAAGGCGGGCGCCTATGGCGTGCAGGGACGCGCGGCGGAGTTTATCGAGCATATCGACGGGTCCTATTCGGGTATCATGGGTTTGCCGCTTTTTGAAACCGCTGCCCTCCTGCGCGCGGCGCGCATCGACTTCTAGAACAACACCATGAATGAAGAAATCCTGATCAATGTCACGCCGCAGGAAACGCGCGTCGCGCTCGTTCAGCAGGGGGCCGTCCAGGAACTTCACGTCGAACGAACGCTGTCGCGCGGGCGCGTCGGCAATGTCTATCTCGGCAAGGTCGTGCGTGTGCTGCCGGGCATGCAATCCGCGTTCATCGACATCGGCCTCGAACGCGCCGCGTTCCTTCATGTAGCCGACATCTGGCATCCGCGCATCGCCGGGGAAGCACAACATCAAACGCCGCATCAGCCGATCGAAAAGATCGTCTTCGAAGGTCAGACGCTGATGGTGCAGGTCGTCAAGGACCCGATCGGCACGAAAGGCGCGCGCCTGTCCACGCAGGTGAGCATCGCCGGACGCACGCTCGTGTATCTGCCGCAGGAACCGCATATCGGCATCTCGCAGAAGATCGAAAGCGAGGCCGAGCGCGAGGCCGTGCGCGCGCGTCTGACCGCCGTGCTGCCCGCCGACGAGAAAGGCGGCTATATCGTGCGCACGATCGCCGAAGACGCAACCAGTGAAGAACTCGCCGCCGACGTCGCGTATCTGCGCAAGACGTGGGCAACGATTCTGTCACAGGCGCAGCGTATGCCACCCACCAGTCTGCTCTACCAGGATCTGAATCTCGCGCAGCGCGTGCTGCGCGATTTCGTCAACGATGAAAGCTCGCGCATCCAGGTCGATTCGCGCGAGACGCATCAGATGCTCGCCGATTTCGCGGCGGAGTTTACGCCGGCGGTGTCGTCGAAGCTGCACCACTACACCGGCGAGCGGCCGCTCTTCGATCTGTACAACATCGAGGCCGAGATTCAGCGCGCGCTGTCGCGCCGCGTCGATCTGAAGTCGGGCGGCTATCTCGTAATCGACCAGACCGAGGCGATGACGACGATCGACGTGAACACCGGCGGTTATGTCGGCGCGCGCAATTTCGACGACACGATCTTCAAGACCAACCTCGAAGCCGCGCATACGATCGCGCGGCAATTGCGGCTGCGCAATCTGGGCGGCGTGATCATCATCGATTTCATCGATATGGAAAACGTCGAGCATCGCGACCAGGTGCTGGGCGAACTGAAGAAGGCGTTGTCGCGCGACCGTACGCGCGTGACGGTCAATGGGTTCTCGCAGTTGGGGCTCGTTGAAATGACGCGCAAGCGCACGCGTGAATCGCTCGCGCACGTGCTGTGCGAACCTTGTCCGGTTTGCCAGGGCAAGGGGCAGGTAAAGACGGCGCGGACTGTTTGTTATGACGTGCTGCGCGAAATTCTGCGCGAGTCGCGGCAGTTCAATCCACGCGAGTTTCGCGTGGTCGCGTCGCAGCAGGTGATCGATCTGTTTCTCGAGGAAGAGTCACAGCATCTGGCGATGCTGATTGATTTCATCGGCAAGCCGGTGTCGTTGCAGGTGGAGTCGAATCTGAGTCAGGAGCAGTACGACATCGTTTTAATGTGAGGCGGTACCTGAGTGACGGCTGCCTCTGCTACGCGGCCGTCGGTCTCGCCAATTCGCCAGCCAGCAACCAGCCCCCTACCCCGCCACCTCACACCCCGCCTGCTCCAGCACCACCTGCGCCCGCTCCTGCAAATCCCCGCCCGCGAGCGACGCATCCGGCGTTCTCACCCACGCCGCAATCCTCAGCTTCGCGCCGCCATCCTCCGGATAATCCGCCACCGTCACCACCGGCGCCAACGTAGCCCCGCTCAGCACACGCGGCTCGTCGGCCACGAGTTTCTGCAACTGCCCGATCGCCGCATCCACGTCCTTGCGCTGCGCGAGTTCCACTTCGACCTCGATGCGCCGCGTGCCGCCGCTGCTGTAATTGATCACCGGATTGCTCCAGATCTGGCTGTTCGGCACGAACACCAGGTTGCCGTCGCCGCGTTCGATACGCGTCGTGAACAGCCCCACTTCGCGCACGATGCCGGCCGCGGCTCCGCTGCCTTCGATCACGTCGCCGACGCGAAACGGCCGCAGCAACAGCAGCATCATGCCGGCCGCGATGTTTTGCAGCGTACCCTGCAGCGCGAGACCGATCGCGAGGCCGGCCGCGCCGAGCACGGCAAGCACGCTCGCGGTCGCGATACCCACCTCGCCGAGCGCCGCGATAAACACGAGCACGCGCACACCCCATGTGCCCATCGTGGCAAGTATCGGTGCCAGCGTCGGGTCCGCGTGCGTGCGGGCGAGCGCCTTCGCGAACATCGCGCCGACACGGTTCGACAGCCACCAGCCGATCACCAGAATCAGCGCGGCGACCGCGATATGAATGGCGTCGTGCGTCAGCGTGATGAGCAGCGACGGCTGAAGATGAAATAGACGGGTAAGAAGGTCGTTCATCAGTCTCTTGTTCAGTTGCGTTGTCCCAATGCACAGGGAAGCAGGATACGTTCCTGTCCTTCGCCTTACACACCGGGGAATGGGACTTGCCCAGGCTTCGTTGTCAATGCACCAACCGCGTGCAGCCGGACAGCGGAATGCCTGCGCCGCAAGGCGTCACAAGGCGGAAGCGTGCGTGTCATTTCTACCCGCACGATGGTGGACGGCACATCGTCACGCGTCAAAACGTGCCCATCGGCTTCAACACGTTACGCAGCATCGCAAGAGTCAACGGACGCGAAAACCAGAACCCCTGCGCCTCGTCGCATCCCAGTGCTTCGAGTTGCGCGGCCTGCCCGGCCGTTTCGACCCCCTCGGCGGTCACCCGCAGCTTCAACGCATGCGCCATCGCGATGATCGCGCCGACCAGCGCCGCGCTCTGCGGATCGGTGCTCATGCCGAGCACAAACGAGCGATCGATTTTCAGGCGGTTCAGCGGAAAGCGCGTCAGGTACGCGAGGCTCGAATAGCCGGTGCCGAAGTCGTCCACCGAAACTTCGACGCCCAGCGCGCGCAACGCATGCAGTGTGTGCAACGCCTGATCGATGTCGCCGAGCAATGCGCCTTCGGTGATTTCCACTTCGAGATACGACGGCTCGAGCGCGGCGTCCTCGAGCGCGTCGCGGATCGTGTCGAACAGGTCCCGCCGGTGGAATTGCTGCGGCGACACGTTCACCGCGAAACGCGGCAACGTGCCGGTCTGCCGCAGCAGCAGGCCGGCATCGCGGCACGCGGTGCGGATCACCCATTCGCCGATCCGCTCGATCAGCCCCGCTTCCTCCGCGACCGGCACGAACTCGACCGGGCTGATCATGCCGCGCCGCGGATGATTCCAGCGCAGCAGCGTCTCGACCTGCGCGATGCGGCCCGTCGCGAGCGTGACCTGCGGCTGATACACGAGATGCAGTTGCTGGCGCTCGAGCGCTTCGCGCAGCATCGTCTCCAGTTCGAAGCGGCGCGCGGCCTGCCCTTCGAGCGCGGTCGAAAAGCGCCGCACCGCGTTGCCGCTTACCGCCGCTGCCGCCGACAATGCCACGCTCGCGCGACGCATCAGCGTCGGCGCATCGGCGCCGTCGGCCGGATACGCGGCGATGCCGATGCTCGCGGTGATGTTCAGCGTGGTGCCCGCGTAATCGATCGCCTCGGCGAGACGGTCGAGCGCTTCGGCGGCGAACGCATCGGCGGCCGCGCCGTTTTCGTTGACGAGCAGCGCGAACTGCGTGCCGCCGATCGACGCGATCGTGCCGTCGTGCGGAAACAGCCCGCGCAGCCGTTCGCCGACGATCTGCAGCACGAGTTCCGCCGCATGCAGACCGAGCGCATCGCGCAGTTTGCGCAAGTGATCGAGTTCGGCGATCAGCACGGTGAAGCTGCTGCCGCTGCGCTGGCAACGCGCGATCGTCACTTCGAGCCGTTCTGTAAACAGCGTTTGATTCGGCAGACGCGTCACGCCGTCGTGATGCGCGACGTACCACAGGCGCGCTTCGGATTGCGCATAGCGCGTGATGTCGACCGCCATGCCGACGTAGCGCGGGGCCGGGAATGCCAATCCATGCAAATGCGGGTGCGCGAATTCGACATTGAGCGGCGCCAGCGCGAACGCGACGCGAACCGGCGAGCCGTTGCGCCGCACATACGTCCACTCGCCTTCATAACGCGAATTCAGCGCCGCGAGCGACGGCAATTCAGCGCGGCGTTTGATGAGTTCGGCCGGATCGTGCAGCGACTCGAACGAGCGCTGGCCGATCAATTCCCGCGCGGGATAACCGGTCAATTTTTCGAAAGCGGCGTTGACGGTCTCGAAGAGGCCGTCCGTCGTGCAGATGAACATGCCGTAGGGCGCGGCCGCGAGAGCGGCATCGCGCGTGCGCGCATCGACGTGAGGGGGGTGATGCATCGCGCCGGCCTTGTTGTCCTGAGTAGTCGAAACGAGTGTGTGCGGAGTCTTGCCGAGGAGCGCGCAAACGACGGAGCCAACGTTCCACCCTGCCGGGAGCACGTGACAATCGTGCTTATGATAGCGGCTTTCACGCGCGATCCCGCATGCTAACGCATGGAAAAAAACCTCCAAAATATAGGTAGCAAATGGCCGCCGACCGGGTAAAAGCCGGCGGCGACGAGCGTCGCGACAAGGGCCGGTTCAAGAGATTGGAGCGCGCTTTCATGCGGCGCGCCGCATGCGCATCAGGAAATTGCGCCCGGAAACTACACGCCGCGCGGCAGCGCCGCCTCGATGAACGCCGCGCACAGCGCTTCCATACCCTTCGCATCTTCTTCGTCGAAACGCGCGAGAACCGGGCTATCGACATCCCACACGCCGATCAGCGTACCGTCCGGCGCGACGAGCGGCACGACGATTTCCGATTGCGACGCCGAATCGCACGCGATATGGCCGGCAAACGCATGCACGTCGCGCACGACCTGCGTCTGGCGCGTTTGCGCGGCCGTGCCGCAGACACTCTTGCCGAGCGGAATGCGCACGCACGCGGGCTTGCCCTGGAACGGGCCGACCACGAGTTCACGGCCATCGTGAAAGTAAAAGCCGGCCCAGTTCAGATCGCTCAGCGAATGAAACACGAACGAGGAGAAATTCGCGGCATTGGCGATCCAGTCGGTTTCGCCGGCGAGCAGCGCGCGCGCCTGCGCGACCAGTTCTTCGTATTGCGCGGCTTTGGGCAGATGCGAGGCGGAGGAAACTTCGAACATGACGGCGTCCGTGATGAAAGCGGAAAGAGAAACGGCAACGCGTGCAGTGTAAAGCAAGCGGCTATTCGGATATCGGGGATGCAGCGTGCTGCGCTACATGCCGTCATCGACGCCGTCATTCACGCCGACTCATCGCGCGCATCATGCATCTCCCGCTCTACTGATCGACGCCGACGATCACGCTCGATGCCTTGAAAATCGCCGTCGCCGGTTTGCCGCTCGCGAGGCCGAGGCGATCGGCGCTGTCGTTCGTGATGATCGCCGCGATCTGCGCGCCGCCCGCGTTGATCGTCACTTCCGAATTGACCGCGCCCTTCGTCACCGCCGCCACCGTCCCCTCGATGCAGTTGCGCGCCGACACCTGGTGCTTCGCGACGTCGACCATCACGATCACCGACGACGCCTTCACGAGCGCAAATGCCTTCTTGCCCGCGGCAAGTCCGAGCGACTTCGCGCTGCCGTGCGTAATGATCGCGACGATCTCGAGACCGTCCTGGGTGCGCAGCGTGACTTCGTCGTTGACGGCGCCATGTTTGACCTCGGTCACTTCACCGCTGAACTGATTGCGTGCGCTGGTTTTCATCGCGTGCTCCTGATTGATTGAAGCTGATTGAAGCGCCTCGCGCGGGCGTTGCAAAGCAGCGCCGCGCGGCGCGGTGTGGATGGATAAAGCGAGTGTAATGGAAGGCGTGTGGGAAAGCGTATGCGCCGCAACCGGATGAAAGCACAAAAGCGTGATGTACGGGTGTTGGCAACGCACAACCCAGCCCGCACGGCGCCGCCGCCAACGTCCGCGGCGCGTTAACTCGCCGCGCGCGGCGCCGACACCGTATCATCGTGCCCTTGAACCTCATATGCCGAACCTTTATGCCCGTAGCAGCCTTGCCCCGCGCCTTTCCTCGTGTCGCCGTCTCGCGCTCCGGCGCGCGCCGCATCTGCCGCGCGATCGCGCTGGGCACCGCCATCACGACGCTCGTCGCGTGCAGCAATCCGGCGCCGCCGCGCGACACGCACGCGTTCGTCGACAACGTCACGCTGTTCCCGCTTGCCCACTACGACCAGAACGTCGATCACTGGCTCGATCCGCGGAGCCCGGACTATGACCGGCCGTTCCTCGGCGCCGCCGAGCAGCAGGCGCACTTCGCCGCGTTGTTCGCGCGCTACTTCGGCACCGGCGCGAACGCACCGTCGCCATGGAACGCCGCGTATGTCACGGCGCGCGTCTTTCGCGAACAAGGACAGGATATTGCCGCGCTGCAGCAGCGCCGCATCGACAAGTTCGACAACACCGGCAAGCACGGCAGCGTGATCGGCTACGGCGAGAATTTCCGCCCGCACGACAAGGCGTGGATCGACGCGATCGCGCGCAACATGGACGTCGCACAGTTTACGCGGACGCCGGTCTATCAGCCCGAGCGGCGCGCGATCGCAACCGGCAACCTGATGGTGCGCGAACTGCCGACCACCGATCCGTCGTTCTATGACCATCGTCTGGCGGGCGAAGGCTATCCGTTCGACAACCTGCAGATCTCGGCCGTACGGCCGGGCACGCCGCTCTATGTGCTCGGCGGCAGCGTCGACGGCGCGTGGCAGTACGTGCAGACGCCCGACGTGCAGGGCTGGGTGCGCAGCGACGGCGTCGCGTTCGCCGACGACCGCTTCGTCGACCAATGGCGCGCGGCGGCCGGCAAGTCGCTCGGCGCGGTGATCGTGGCGTCGGCGGCGGTCAGCGACAGCCACGGCGTGTTCCGCTTCGACGCGCCGGCGGGCACGATGTTGCCGCTGTTACCGGGGTCGGCGACGGGCAGCGCCGCTACCGGCGAGGTCGTCAGCAAAACCACGAGTGGCGGCACGCCAGACGCCGCCAGCGAAAACAGCGTCCCTGCACTCGCCGCGCGGCAACTCCTCGTGCCCGCGCGCGACCCCGACGGCCGCGCGCTGATCCGCACCGCGTCGCTCGACGGCACGCAGATCGCGCCGATGCCGCTCGCCGCGACGCCGCGCCATCTCGCGATGCTGATGAAGGCACTGATCGGGCGGCCGTACGGCTGGGGCAACAGCGGGCTCTACAACGACTGTTCGTCGGAACTGCAAAGCATCTTCGCCGCGTTCGGCGTGTGGCTGCCGCGCCATTCGTCGACGCAGATGAGCGCCGGGCGCATGGTCGACCTGTCCGGGTCGACGCCCGCCGAGCGGCTCGACTATCTGGCACGGCATGGCGTGCCGTTTCGCACGCTGATCTATATCGGCGGCCACGTGATGCTGTACATCGGCAACACGACGCGCGACGGCATGGCGGTGCCCGTCGTCTATCAGGACGTATGGGGGCTGCGGCCCGCCGACAACAGCCGGCGCGCGGTGATCGGCGGCTCGGTGATCCTGCCGCTCTACGAGCACGTTCCCGAAGATGCGACGCTGCAGTCGCTCGCCGCCACGCGCACGTTCCAGATCAGCATTCTCGGCGCGCCGGTGGGCGCCGCGGCGCCGTCCGCGCCGCCGCCGGACGAGGACAATCCGGCCGGATAACGCGCGGGCAAAGGAAAGAGGCGCAGGCGCCCGCCAAGGGCGCCGCCCAGCCTGCGCTCCTGCTCCTGCCCCTCGCCAAAAAAATATTTTTTCCGGAGTGTCGATCCAGCGGCAACAGACTCGTCGTAACGTTGAAGACCCGGCATACGCAGCCGCGTCTTTCCACTGAAGAACCGTTACTTCAAGGAGTCGTCGTCATGTCTAGCGCCGCAGTCAAACCCATCCCCGACGGGATGCATTCGCTCACGCCGTACCTGATCTGCAAGAACGCCGCCGAGGCGATCGCGTTCTACACGAAAGCCTTCAACGCCGTCGAACAGGTCCGCCTGCCGGGGCCGGACGGCAAGGTGATGCACGCGACGCTGAAAATCGGCGACTCGATGCTGATGCTGACCGACGAATGGCCCGAACATCAGGCATTCGGCCCGAATACGCTGAAGGGCACGCCGGTGACGATCCACCATTACGTACCGGACGTCGACGCGAGCTTCAGGCAGGCGGTCGAGGCGGGCGCCACCGTCGCGATGCCCGTCACCGACATGTTCTGGGGCGACCGCTATGGCCAGGTCAAGGACCCGTTCGGCCATAGCTGGTCGCTCGCGACGCACAAGCGCGATCTGAGCCCCGAGGAAATCCAGCAGGCGATGGCCGCGATGCCGTGCTCGCCGGACGAGAAGAAGTAGCCGGCCAATGACCGGCGGATGATCGGTGGGTGAGCGGCGAATGAGCGGCGGATGAGCGCCGCGCCGCCGCACCGCCGGCCCGAGCCTGAACCGAAGCCAACCCGCAGCAGTTCCGAAGGAGCAACGTCATGCAGAAAATCGCCCCGTGCCTATGGTTCGACGGCAACGCGGAAGAGGCCGCGCGCTTCTACCTGTCCGTGTTTCCGGCGTCGCGTATCGCCACCACGCTGCACTACACGGACGCCGGTCCCGGACGAAAAGGCGACGTGCTCGCCATCACGTTCGAACTCGACGGCCAGGAGTTCATGGCGCTGAACGGCGGCCCGCAATACCAGTTCACGCCGGCGATCTCGCTGATGGTGCACTGCGCGTCGCAGGAGGAAGTCGACCGCTACTGGTCGGCCTTCCTCGACAGCGGCGGCAAGACGATGGCCTGCGGCTGGCTGCAGGACCGCTACGGCGTGTCGTGGCAGATCGTGCCCGACGGGCTGCTCGAGATGCTGCGCGACCCGGATCGCGAGAAGGCGAATCGCGTGATGGTCTCGATGATGAACATGATCAAGCTCGATATCGCGGAGCTCAGGAAAGCGTATCAGCGCGAATAGAAGGGCTTACGGCAAGCGCAACACCGCGGGACCCCGCCCGCATGCGCGACGGCCTCGCACCCGGCCCCACGCAGTCACGCTCGCCCGATCTTTGCTAGCATCGGTCTCGATCCATAAAACGGCGGGACATTCACGGTGCGCGTCAATCATCAGGCTTTCTTCTGCTCGCTGTTTGTCGCGCGTCTCGCCGATCAGATCCTGCTCTTTCTCGTCCCGCTCGTCGTATTCCAGACGACACGCGAGGTCTCGTGGTCCGGCCTCGCGTTCTTCATCGAAACGCTGCCGCGCTACCTCGTCTTCCCGCTCTTCGGCGCATTGTGCGACCGCTTTCCGCCGCTTCGGCTGATGCGCGTGAGCCAGGCGGCGCGCGCGCTCGCGTGCTTCGGCGGCATTGCCGCGTATGCGGTGTTCGGCGGCATCGGCTGGCTGATCGCGCTGTCGGCCGCGTGCGGCGTGCTGACGAGCCAGGGGCTCGTCGCGCGCGAGGTGATGCTGCCGCAAATTTTCAGCACGCAGCAGATTCAGCGCGTGCTCGCCTACTCGCAACTGGCCGACCAGTTGGGCTTCGTGCTCGGTCCGATGCTGGCCGCGCTGCTGCTCGGCGTGTGGCGCTGGGAATCGGTGGTCGCGGCAAGCGGCGTGCTGTTTCTCGCCGCCGACGCCGCGCTGTTCGTCTGGCAGCGGCTAAGCGGCTTTCGCGCGCCCACTGTCGCACCCGCGCCCGCCGGCCACTGGACGCAGCCGTTGCGCGTCGCGCTGCATCATGTGTGGACGCTGCCGGGTCTCAGGAAAGTCATCCTGCTCGCGGCCGCCGAAAACCTCGTGATCGGCGTGACGCTCGCGACCTCGGCGGCGATGGTGACGGGCTTTCACGCGCAATCGAACCGCTACTACGCGGGCCTGCAAACGGCCGGCGCGATCGCCACGGTGCTGGTTCTGCTGACGGTCGCGCGCGCCGGATGGCCCGCGCGCGTACTCGGCCTCGTCGCATTCGTGACGATCTGCGCGGGCGGCGTGATCGCCGGCGCGAGCGCGGCGCCGTGGGGCTATGCGCTCGGCTTCCTGCTGATCGTCGGCTTCGACAAGATGTTCAACGTCTATATCCGCAGCGCGCGTTTGCAGATCATTCCGCCCGAGGACTACGGCAAGACCATCGGCGTCGCGATCCTGCTGAACAACCTGACGCAGCCGCTCGCCGGTTTGCTGGTCAGCATCTTTTCCGCGCGCGCGCAAACCGGCCCACTGATCGTCACGCTATCGCTGACGATGGGCGGCATCGGCGCGGCGGTCTCGGCCGGCTCGGCGCTGCTACGGCGCAAACGCGCGCTGCTGCTCGAGGAATGACCGCATGACGGCGCGAAGGTGGTGACTTTCGCGCACACGCGCCGAAGCCGAAGTTACCCACAGTTTTTGTTGGCAAATCTGTGCATAACTTTCCGGAAAAGTCCGCAAGCCATTGATGCGGCTATCGTTTTCCAGCGGCGTCGAACTCGAGGCAGCCGCGCCGGTCTTGCGCCGCGCGCGCTCATCGCGCAATCAGGCCGCCGCCCGCGGCAACGCGAAGCCTTCCTCGCCCTGTTCGCCGCCCAACGCCTCGACCAGATCGGTCAGCATGCGATCGAGCTCGGCGGTCATCAGCGCGACGTCGGAATCGAAGCGTTCGTCGTCGTTCTGCGCGGTCGGATCGCTCGCTTCCTTCAGCACGTCGAGCGGCGTCACGCGCTTGATCGTCAGCGACGGCGTCAGCACGAACGACACGCGATCGTTCCATGTCATCGCAAGCCGCATGCATTGCTTGCCCGCTTCGATGTGGCGACGCATGTCGTCGATATCCAGCGTATGGCCGACGTAGCGCACCGTCGCGTTGCCTTCGGTCGCCGAGCGCAATTCCGTGTCCTGATCGAGCGTGAAGCCCGAAGGCGCGTCGCCGTCGAGCAGCCAGCCGGTCATCGCCGCGACCGGCGACTGCTTGACGCGCACCGTCATCAGCGGCAACTGATCGATCGACTTCACGAGCAGCCCGCGCACGTCGTCGGCAACCGCCTGCGACGCCGCATCGATCACGAGCCAGCCGTTCCTGCCATCGATCCACACGCGCGTGTCGCGGCGGATGCTGAACGCGCGCGGCCGCAACTCGTCGGTGACCTGCTCCTTCAACTCGCGCAGCTGCTTGCGGCCGGGCTTGAAACCCTGCTGCTCCTCGAGTTCGAGCGCGCGCTCGCGCGTCACCTGCGTGACGACCGACGCGGGCAGCAGCTTCTTTTCCGCGCGAAACGTCAGCAGCATCTGGCCGTTGAGCGCGTACACGAGCGAGTCGCCGTCACGCGGCGGCGCCCAGCCGTGCGCCTGCATCTCGACGCTGTTGCCGGGCGCGAACGCGTACGGCGCGAGCCACTTCTGCATCTGTTCGGGGGTGACGGACCACGGAGCGGGAAGACGGTGCAACTGAAGGTTTTTGAACCACATGAGCGAAGTCGATTCCGGGCAAAGCGCGCCATTTTATCCGACGTAAGTGCTTCCAGCGGTTTTGACGGGGCATTGCGTTACGCGAACGGATTTTCAATCTGAATATGAAAATCCTTTTATAGAGGCTTTCTCCAAGGGTTGTTCATGCGCGTTTTAACGGCAAATCACCTAGACTTTTTGATAGGAAAGATCAGGACGGAGGCGGCCATGGCCGATGAAACCGCAGCCTGGCAGACGGTGGAATACGAGGGCTTCGAAATCCATGTATCGCCTGTCGAGAAGAACCCGCCCGACGCGTCTCATGCAGCCGGCGCGCCGGACGCGCGGGACATCCGCTACACGTATCTGGGCTACGTCTGCCATCCGGGCGCCGATCCCCATATTCCGGGCCATGCGGTGCCGTTTCACGCGGACGGCGAAGAAAGCTTCGCGAGTCAGGACGAAGCGCTCTACGAAGCAGTGCACGTGGGACGCAGCATCGTCGACGGCACGCACCCGGATCTGACGGTGCTGCCGCTCGTGACCGGCGGGGTCTGAAGCCCGGGCACCGCCCCGCGCGCCGCCCGCCCCCGTCACCCCAACGCGCGCTTGATGCGCGACTTCAACAGCGCGCGCCGCAGCCGGCCGGTGGGTTCCGGATCGCCGACCGCGAGCGCGCCGTCGACCGCGGTGCCGCGCCGCAGGTAGTAGCGGTCGAAGGTCGCCTGCGTCATTCCCCACTTGTTGAGAAACTGGCGGCGCCCGTCGTTCTTGACGACCTTGCCGGTGCTCTTCTGCTGGAAGTGATAGACGAGGCTGTCGCCGACGCCGAGGAACACGCGGCAGCCCGCATCCCACAGCTTCATCGAGAAATCGTTGTCGCTGCTCATGCCCGGGCTCAGTTCGCTGCTGTAGCCCCCCACCTTGAACCACCAGTCGCGATGCACGAGCGTCGGCGGCCACGTCGCGCCGCGCCAGTCGGCGCGCACGAGGTCCGGCGTCGCGGCGACCAGCTCGTCGGCGCGAAACACCTGCGCGTCTCGGCCGAAATCGCGCACCACCACGCACGGGTTGCCCGAATCGACCGGCTCGACCATCGTGCCGGACAGCATGAACAGGTTGTCGGCCGGCATCCGCGCGAGGCGTTTGACGAGCGCGTCGTCCCAGCCGGGGCAGCAGTACATGTCGTCGTTCATATAGACGATGTAGTCGCGCGTCGCGCGCGCCGCCGCGATGTTGACCGCGTGGCAGATGCCGATGTTGCCGGGCGACTCCGTGTGCTCGATGCCCTCGTCGCGCACCCAGGCGAGCGTGCCGTCCGAGCCGTCGTTCACGTGCACGATGATCTGGTGCTGGTGCGTCGAATGACGCCGCAGGCTTCTGATCACGAGGCGCAGGTAAGGCAGGTTGTTCCAGGTCGGGATGATGATTGAGAACATCGGGTCGGTCCGTTGGGCTGGATGCGGGCGCGGCATGCGCCGCGCGCCGGCCATGAGTGTCGCGCGATTGTACCGCCCCCGCCCCGGCGCGCGATCGACGCAGCCGTATCCTTACCGCGTGCGGCAGCAAGCATTCTGCAAGGAAGCACATGGTTATAATCCGGATCGCTCTGCCGTCTTGAAAAAATTCAAATGGTCCGGCGCCCCAGCAATCCACCACCGGAACGGTAGTGTTCTTACATATCGTAGACCTATGATTTTTGCTTCCAGCCTGGTCTGGCTCACGACGGTCCTGCTGTTTCTCGCGCCCGCGGTCAATCTGATCTGGCGCGGCGGCACCGGGTACTGTTTCTTCGCGATCGTCGCGCTCGCGCTCGGCGCGGCCGTAGTCAACCGGCGCCTGCCGGGCTATTTCTCCGCGCTGCGCACTTACCGCTGGTTCACCATCGGGATGCTCGCGCTCGTCGTCGCGATCGGCGTGCAGCAGCTTGTGTTCGGCTACTGGCTGCCGCGCCAGTTCGACGCGCTGTCGCGCTTCGTGTTCGCGTTGCCGGTGTTCCTGCTGCTGCGGCAACTGCCGTCGCGCAATCTGCGGATGATCGGCTGGGGCTGCGCGGCCGGCGCGCTCGCGGTCGGCCTGTGGGCGATCATCGATCAGCCGCCGGGCGGCTGGACCGACGCGAACCGTCTGAACAACTCGTACACGAACGCGATTCCGTTCGGCGATACCGCGCTGCTGCTCGCGTTCCTGTCGGTGTTCACGCTCGGCTGGGACAACCCGCGCGACTGGCGCGTGCTGGTGCCGCGCGCGCTGGCGCTGGTAGCGGGCGGCTATGCGTCGTTCCTGTCGGGCACGCGCGGCGGCTGGCTCGCGGTGCCGGTGTTCGTCGTGCTGCTCGGCATGCAGTACCACTGGTTCACGCATAAGAAGCGGTTCGCGATCGCGACGCTCGCGATCGTGATCGCGGCGGGCGGGCTGCTGTCGACCGGACGCATTCACAAGCGGCTGGCCGAAGTGCCGAACGACGTGTCGATGATGCACAAGGGCGAAGACTACACGGCCACGGGCCTGCGCCTGCAACTGTGGGACGCGTCGCGGCTCATTTTCATGCACCATCCGCTGTACGGCATCGGCAAGGGCCATCTGGTCGAAGAACTCGGCGCGATGGCCAAACGCGGCGAAGTGAAGGCCGAAATCGTCAACGAGCGCGCGCATAGCGACTTTTTCTCGACGCTCGCCGAGATGGGCCTGATCGGCGTGATCTGCCTGCTGCTGCTCTATTACGGGATGTCGATCTATTTCTGGCGGCACCGATACGCCGCCGATCCCACGATTCGCGCTGCCGCGTATGCCGGCCTCGCGGTCGCGACGAGCACCGTGATTTTCGGGCTCACGATCGACGTGCTCGTGCCGATCATGGTCACGGTGCTGCTCGCGCTGCTGGTCGCGACGCTGCTGGCGGTGATCGATGCAAGAAAGCGTGAATTGCAGTGCGAGCCGCGAATGGCGACGCTCGCGCGGGACAACGGATGCGGGGGAACGCGGGCCGAGGTGAAGTGACCTGCTGCCCCTTTCCGTGAACTGCGCAACGCATGGCGCAGTGAAGGCTCGAGTGAGTGTCCGGCGTCGCGCCACGCTTCGACCTTCAGCGCGGCGCGAATCAACGCATGAACAGCTCATAAAGCGCGGCGACATGCGCGTCGACGCTCGGGTCGTACACGAGACTGTCGCGCGGCGCCGCAATCCGCGCGCCGCCGCTCTTCACGCGTTCCACCGCCTGCTCGATCGCGCGCTCGAAGCTGCCCGCCGACTGCCGCGAAAACCCGATCTTCGCCGCGCCGGTCACGGTCTCCGCCGAGCCGACATTGTCCGCGATCACGAGCGGCGTGCCGCACATCACCGATTCGACGCCAACCAGCCCGAACGGCTCGTACGCCGACGCGACGACCGTGAAGTCGGCGGCCGCGAACAGCTTCTCGATCTCCTTGCTGTAGCCGGCATAGCGGATCGTGTCGCCGGTTTTCGCCACCGGGCGGCCGGCCACGACGAGGCACACCGGCAGCGTCGTGCGCGAGAAAAACGCCTCCAGCAGCGGATAGCCCTTGCGCTCATGGCTCGTCGACGAGAACACGAAGATCACGCGGTCTTCCGGCAGATCCAGTCGACGGCGCACCGCCGCGCGCGCGGCGTCGTCGAGCGGTTTGAAGCGTTCGGTATCGACCGGCGGATAAAGCACGTCGATGCGCTCGGCCGGCACGCCGTAAAAGCGCTGCAGCTCGCGGCTCATCAGTTGCGAATGCGCGACGATCGAACGCGCGCGCGTATAGACGCGCCGCTCGAGCGCGATCTGCCATTCGTCGCTGCGGCGCGGCGCGCGGCCCGCCGCTTCGAGCGAGCCCGGATGCGTGCCGCCGCACAGCGCGACATCGGCATGCGTCGAGTGATTGATCGAGAACACGCAGGCGGGACGATGCCGCTTCAGGCGCTGCTTCAGACGCCAGTCGAACGCGAGATTGCGCAGCTTGCGCGGCGCCCAGCGCACGTTGAGCGGCTGCGCGTCGATCCATGCGGCCTCGGGCAGCGCGCGGTCGATCTCGCGCGCGAACAGCGTCGGACGCAGACCGAGCCGATGCAGACCGGCGATCACATCGCGCGTGTAGCGCTCGGCGCCGCCGCTATTCTTCAGCGCCTGGGCGGTCAACGCGATGTCGGTGAGGGGACGGCCGCTCGGGTCGCGGCTCGGCTCGCGGGTTGGCTCTGTCAAGGATCGGTCTCGGTGAGGCGCACGCGCGTAACGGGCCGCGCGTGCGGGGTATCGGGGCAGCGGCAATTGTAAAGGATGGGGTTCGTGGGGCTGCGTTATTGCGGGCCTGGTTTGGTCTGCCCTGCCGGTCTCGGGCTCTGCTTGCCGGGTCCGCCGCGCGGCGCCTCTGTCAGCGGCTAGAATCTAGACCAATCGCCTTTGCCCCGACTCCATGACCGATAGCCCGCCGCCCGCCACGTCCGCCCTACCCCGCGCGCCCGCCGATCCCAACGTGTCAGCGCAGGCCGCCGCGCCGGCTGCGCCAGCCACCGGCTCCGGCAGCGACCGCCCGCTCGTCTCGATGCTCGTGATCGCCTACAACCAGGCGCAGCAGATCGGCGACGCGGTGCGCAGCGCACTCGCGCAGACTTATCAGCCGCTCGAAATCATCGTATCCGACGACGCGTCCAGCGACGCCACCTTCGCCGCGATCGAAGCGGCGCTCGCCGGCTACGACGGGCCGCACCGCGTGATCACGCGGCGCAACACGGTCAACCAGGGCATCAGCGCGCATCTGTCGCAACTCGCGCAGATGGCGCGGGGAGAATTGCTGTTCGTCGCCGCGGGCGACGACATGTCCGCGCCCGAGCGCTGCGAGCGCGTCGTCGCTTGCTGGCTCGCGCACGGCCGCCGTCCCGACCTGATCGCGACCGATCTCGCCGACATGGACGAAGCCGGCCACGTGCACGAGTGCGTGAGTCCGACCGAACTCGACGGCTACCGCGGCTTCGACGACTGGCTCGCCGGCCGTCCTTGGCTGATCGGCGCGGCACACACATGGTCGCGACGGTTGATCGAGCGCTTCGGGCCGATGCTGCCGGGCGCCGCGGCCGAAGATCAGATCATGGTGCTGCGCGCGATCCTGTCGGGCGGCGCAATCAGCCTGCGCGAGCCGCTGGTGCGCTACCGGCGCGGCGGGCTCTCGCGCAAACGGCGCTACCAGTCGGTCGACGAGCTGATCGCGCGGATGCGGCAGAGCAATCGTTATGGACTCGCGGAGCTCGCGCAGTTGCAGCGCGACGCGGACATCGCCGGCGTCGGCGAACGCATGCGCGCGGCGATGGCGCCGAAGCTCGCGCGCGAGCAGTTCATCCACGCGATGTTCGAAGCGGCTGGGCCGGGCGAGCGGCTCGGGCTGTTGACGCGCAGTGCCGGGGTGAAGCTCGGGCTGCGGATCCGGATGTTTCTGTATGCGAGCTGCCCGGTGGTTTACGCGCCGGGGCTCTGGATCAAGCGGGTCGTGCGCGGAAACAGGCGCTGAAGTTCAGGCGGGCTGAACGCCGGGCCCGGGTCCCGCATGGCTGCTATCGCGCGCGCTAAAACGCGCCCATTCACGCCGCGGTCTGCTGGAACTGGATGCGATGCAGATGCGCGTACAGCCCGTCCTGCGCCAGCAACTCGCGATGGCTGCCGCGCTCGACGATCCGCCCTGCTTCCATCACGAGGATCCGGTCGGCGCGCTCGATCGTCGAAAGGCGGTGCGCGATCACGAGCGTCGTGCGGCCCTTCATCAACGTTTCGAGCGCGGCCTGCACGTGGCGCTCGGATTCGGAATCGAGCGCCGAGGTCGCTTCGTCGAGAATCAGGATCGGCGCGTCCTTGTAGATCGCGCGCGCGATTGCGAGACGCTGGCGCTGGCCGCCCGACAGCATCATGCCGTTGTCGCCGACCAGCGTTTCGATACCCTGCGGCATCGCCTGCACGGTGTCCCACAGGTTGGCCGCGCGCAGCGCCGCCTTGACCTTGTCCGGATCGGCATCCTGACCGTACGCGACGTTATGCGAGATCGTGTCGTTGAACAGCACGACGTCCTGACTCACCATCGCGATCTGCCCGCGCAGCGCGTGCAGGTCGTATTCGGGCAGCGCAACGCCGTCGACGAGAATCGCGCCGCCGGTCGGATCGAAAAAGCGCGGCAGCAGGTTCACCAGCGTGGTCTTGCCGCTGCCGGACGGCCCCGCGAGCGCGACCATCTCGCCGGGCGCGACCTTGAACGACACCTGATCGAGGGTATGGCGGTGGTGCGTGGAGTTCGTGCCGTAGCTGAACGACACGTCGCGGAACTCGACTTCGCCGCGCGCGCGCTCGAGCGGCTTGCCGCCGCCTTCCGGCTCGGCCGGCTCGTCGATCAGACCGAAAATCAGTTCGGCCGCGGTCATGCCGCGCTGCAGCGGCTGGTTTACGTCCATCAGGTGCTTCAACGGCGAGATGATCAGCAGCATCGACGTGACGAACGCGACGAAGCCGCCGACCGTCGTCTGATCCGACGACGACTGCACCACCGCGATCGTGATCACGACCGCGAGCGCGATCGACGCGAGGAACTGCGTCAGCGGCTGCGCGAGGCCGCCGGAGACGGTCATGCGCATCGCGTAGCCGCGCAGGCGCTTGCTCATCGCGGTAAAGCGGTCGATCTCGTACTGTTCGCCGTTATGCACCTTGACGACCTTGTAGCCGCCGACCGTCTCCTCGACGATGTACGACAGCTCGTTGGTGAGCAACTGATGCTCGCGGTTCAGGCGCCGCAGCCGGCGGTTGATCTTGCCGACCAGCCAGCCGATGCCCGGCAGCAGCACCGCGACGATCAGCGTCAGGCGCCAGTTCAGATAGAACAGATAGCCGAGCAGGAAGATCACGGTCAGCGAGTCGCGCACGAGCGTGACCATCACGCTCAGCAGCACGTTGAGAATCTGGTTGACCTCGAAGACGATCGCGTTGATCACGGTACTCGCGGTCTCGCGCTGGAAGAACGCGACGCTCGTGTGGATCATGCGGTTGAACATCTTCAGGCGCAGTTCGAGCAGGATCCTGTTCGACACGTACGCGAGCAGGTAGCCGGATGCGTATTGCGAGACGCCGCGGATCAGCGCGAGGCCGATCACCGCGATCGGCACGAGCCACTTGGTCTTGTCGACCGCATGGGAGCCGAAGCCCTTGTCGAGCAGCGGCTTGAGCAGCGCGGGGATGGCGGCGTCGGTGCCGGCGCTCACCGCCATCGCGGCGATCGCGCCGAGCAGGACCCACAGCAGCGGCTTGATGAACGGCCACAGGCGGCGCAGGACGACAGCCGGCGACGACGCATCGCCTGAACCCATGGGTTTGCTTAACGTTGGCTTCGCGCTCAAGGAATCCTCTGAAAATGCGAAACGGCGAGCACGCGGCGCACGGTCCGGCCGCCGCGTGAAATATTAAAAAAGAGCATTGTAATCGGTTGAAGATGACCGCCGGCGCGGAGTGCGTAACGCCATGCGCGCAAAGACACGGCGGGGCGGCGCGCTGGCGTGGGGACGGATTGGCTGTGTATACTCGCTGCTCGTTTGGTGGTGCATTCGTCGGCGTATTCGTCGGTTCGTTTGCCGCTCGCGAAGAGGGTGTGCGCGGTCATGTGTTCGCGCGGCGCGGGCTGGCGCTCTGGCTGGCGAATCCGCCCGCGCGCAATCGGCCCGCCTGCGTGGGCCACTCCGTCATTTCGTCCTCCACGCAACCCAGGTATGCAAGAAACCACTCTCGGCGTCGCCCTCATCACCCGGAACGCGGCGGCGCGGCTGGCCGAATGCCTGCAGGCCGTGGCCTTCGCCGATCAGATCGTCGTGATCGACGGCGGCAGCACCGACGGCACCGCCGACATCGCCCGCGCGCACGGCGCCCGCGTGATCGAACAGACGGACTGGCCCGGCTTCGGCCCGCAAAAGAACCGCGCGGTGGACGCGCTCACGACGGACTGGATCCTGTCGCTCGACGCCGACGAAATCGTCACGCCCGAACTCGCCGCGTCGATCCGCGCCGCCGTCACGGCGCCCGCCGCCGATGTCTACGCGGTGGATCGTCTATCGAGTTTCTGCGGCCACTGGGTTCATCACAGCGGCTGGTATCCGGACTGGATTCCGCGCCTCTTCAAACGCGGCACCGCGCGCTTCTCCGACGACCTCGTGCACGAGCGCCTCGTGTTCGACACACCCGCGCAGCGCCTGACCGGCAAGCTGATGCACTACTCGTACGAAGACTACGAGGCCGTACTGCGCAAGCTCGACGCGTATTCGACGGCCGGCGCGCGGCAGCGTTACCTGGCCGGGCAGCGCGGCGGCATTCGCCTCGCGCTCGGGCGCGGCCTGTGGGCCTTCGTGCGCACCTACCTGCTGCGGCGCGGTTTTCTGGACGGCCGCGCCGGCCTGATGATCGCACTGTTCAATGCGGAGACGGTGTACTACCGGTTTCTGAAGCTCGCACGCCTGGAAGAGACCGGCGGGCGGTAAGCGGCGACCACGCCATCCCGCCATCCGTCAATAGACGATCTCGATCGAGCTACCCGCGAACTCGCCGCGCAGCGCGGCGAGCAGTTCATCGGTCGGCTTCACGCGCCACGCGTCGCCGAGACGCATCTCACCCTGCGCGTTCTCGCTGCGATAAACGACCTGCACCGCGAGTCCGTTTGGAATCTGCACCGGCTGACGCTGACGGCCGCCATCGCCGCCGAAGCCGCCGTTGCGCCCCCCACCGTTGCCGCGCGGCGCGGCCGCCGGCGCCGCAGCCGGCTCGTCCTTGCCCGCGCTATGCGCTTCGAGCACGCGCCGCAACGCGAGCGCATCCGCATTGCCGTTCATCTGCACCTTCACCGAGTCCGCGTAACGGCAGCGCGCGCGGCCGAGGTCCATGACCGTTTCGACGGTGAAGCGGATGCCGCCCGTAAATGCGTCGTTACGCGCCTGCCCCTGCACGACCAGCAGTTCGTCTTCTTTGAACAACTGCTTGTGCTCTTCGAAGACCTCGTTGAACACCGTCACTTCGCACTGGCCGGTGCCGTCGTCGAGCAGCGCGATCAGCATCTTGCCGCGCTGGGTCATCTGCGTGCGCAGCGACACGATCACGCCCGCGACCAACTTGTCGCGCCCTTCCTTCAGCTCGCCGATTTTCTGGCGCACGAAGCGGCGTATTTCGTCCTTATACGCATCGAACAGATGGCCCGACAGGTAGAAGCCGAGCGCGGCCTTCTCCTCCTGGAGCTTCTTCTTTTCCGGCCATTCCGGCTCGTCGACGAGTTCGTGACCCTGCGACGGCGCATCGCCCATATCGAACAGCCCCGCCTGCAACGCATTGGCCGCCGCCTGCTCGGCGGCTTCCATGGCGAGCGACACCGATGCGATCAACTGCGCGCGGTTCGCGTGCAGCGTGTCGAACGCGCCGGCACGAATCAATGCCTCGATCGTGCGGCGATTGACGATGCGGCGATCGACGCGGTTGCAGAAATCGAAAATATCGATGAACGGACCTTCTTCGCGCGCGCGCAGAATTTCTTCGATCGCATTCTGGCCGCTGCCCTTGATCGCGCCCAGACCGTAGCGGATCGTGCGCGAGCGCTTGCCGTCGGCTTCCGCGACCGGCTCGAAACGGTACGCCGATAGATTCACGTCCGGCGGCAGCACGGCCATCTTGTTCGCGAGGCAGTCTTCGAACAGGATCTTGACCTTGTCCGTGTCGTCCATCGCGAGCGACATGTTGGCCGCCATGAATTCGGCCGGATGGTGCGCCTTCAGCCACGCGGTGTAGTACGCGAGCAGCGCGTACGCGGCCGCGTGCGACTTGTTGAAGCCGTAGCCCGCGAACTTCTCCATCAGGTCGAAGGTTTCGTCCGCCTTCTCGCGCGTGAGGCCGTTCTTCGCCGCGCCCTCCGCGAAAATCTCGCGGTGCTTGGCCATCTCCTCGGGCTTCTTCTTGCCCATCGCGCGACGCAGCAGGTCGGCGCCGCCGAGCGAATAGCCGCCGATGATCTGCGCCATCTGCATCACCTGCTCCTGGTAGACCATGATGCCGTAGGTCTCTTTCAGAACAGGTTCGACGCGCGGATCCGGATACTCGACCGTTTCGCGGCCGTGCTTGCGCGCGCAGAAGCTCGGGATCAGGTCCATCGGACCCGGACGGTACAACGCGACGAGCGCGATGATGTCCTCGAAGCGGTCGGGCTGCGCGTCTTTCAGCATGCCCTGCATGCCGCGGCTTTCCAGCTGGAACACGGCGACCGTATTCGCTTTCTTCAGGATCGAGAACGACGCCGGGTCGTCGAGCGGCACCTGGGCGAGCGACCAGTCCTGCTTCGACGGATCGAGGCGGCGGATGTAGCGCTCGGCCCAGTCCAGAATGGTCAGCGTGGTCAGGCCCAGAAAGTCGAACTTCACGAGGCCGACCGCCTCGACGTCGTCCTTGTCGTACTGGCTGACGACGCCGCTTTCGTCGCCCTGCGTGTAGAGCGGACAGAAATCGGTCAGCTTGCCGGGCGCGATCAGCACGCCGCCCGCGTGCATGCCGACGTTACGCGTCAGACCTTCCACGCGCTGCGCGAGCTCGAGGAGCTGGTGCACTTCGTCTTCGTTGTCGAAGCGCTCCTGCAACAGCGGCTCTTCCTTCATCGCGTCGGCGATCGTCACGTGCTTGCCCGGCTTGAACGGGATCAGCTTCGCGACGCCGTCGGTGAACATGTAGCCGAGATCGAGCACGCGGCCGATGTCGCGCACCGCCGCCTTCGCCGCCATCGTGCCGAACGTCGCGATCTGCGACACCGCGTTCGCGCCGTACTTGTCCTTCACGTACTGGATCACGCGGTCGCGCCCGTGCTGGCAGAAGTCGATGTCGAAGTCGGGCATCGACACCCGCTCCGGATTCAGGAAACGTTCGAACAGCAGGTTGTAGCGCAGCGGATCGAGGTCAGTCACGCCGAGCGCGTACGCAACCAGCGAACCCGCGCCCGAGCCCCGACCCGGCCCGACCGGCACGCCGTTGTTCTTTGCCCAGTTGATGAAGTCCGCGACGATCAGGAAGTAGCCCGGAAAGCCCATCTTGATGATCGTGCCGCACTCGAATTCGAGGCGCTGGTAGTAGGTTTCGCGCTGCGCGTTACGCTCGGCCTCGTCCGGATACAACTGTTCGAGCCGCTTTTCGAGGCCCTCTTTCGACAGTTGCACCAGGTAGTCGTCGAGCGACATGCCGTCGGGCGTCGGAAAGAGCGGCAGCTTCGGCTTGCCGAGTTCGAGCGTCAGATTGCAGCGCTTCGCGATCTGCACGGTGTTGGCGAGCGCCGACGGAATGTCCGCGAACAGCTCGGTCATCTCCTGTTGCGTGCGGAAATACTGCTCGGGCGTGAAGCGCTTCTGACGGCGCGGATTGGCGAGAATGTCGCCTTCCGAAATGCACACGCGCGCTTCGTGCGCGGTGAAGTCGTCCGGCGTCATGAACTGCATCGGGTGCGTCGCGACGACCGGCAATTTCAGCGACGCCGCCAGCGCGACCGCCTGCTGCACGTACTGCTCGCCGCCGGGCTGGCCGCAGCGCTGCAACTCGATATAGAAGCCGCCTGGAAACACCTTCGCCCAATGCCGCGCGTTGCGTTTGGCCGCCTCCTCGTTGCCGGCCGCGAGCGCGAGGCCGATGTCGCCTTG
The DNA here is from genome assembly GCF_047605525.1 of Paraburkholderia sp. Taxonomy (GTDB): domain Bacteria; phylum Pseudomonadota; class Gammaproteobacteria; order Burkholderiales; family Burkholderiaceae; genus Paraburkholderia. Next base: position 112,331 of record NZ_JASGFN010000024.1, read on the forward strand.
CTGCGCGCCCGACAACGCGAGCAGCCCCTCGCCGAGACCGGATTCGAGCCAGCCGGCTTCGATTTCCGCGCGGCCGCGATACTGGTTCGTGAGCGACGCCTTGCTGAGCAGTTCGCAGAGGTTCAGATAGCCGCGCCGGTCCTTGACCAGCAGCAGCAGACGGGAAGGCTTGTCGCGGTCGTCCGGATTGGTGATCCAGACGTCGCAGCCGGCAATGGGTTTGACCCCTTTGCCACGCGCTTCCTTGTAGAAACGGACGAGGCCGAATGCGTTGCCGAGGTCGGTGAGCGCGAGCGCGCCCTGACCGTCTTTGGCCGCCGCCGCGACGATGTCGTCGAGGCGCACGATGCCGTCGGCAATCGAGAATTCGGAGTGAACGCGGAGATGAACGAAGCGGGGATCTGACATGGGCGACATTGTAACTCCACCGTTCCGGCGTGTTCATGCCAAAAAGACGCGTTGGCCATCCGGCCAGGGTGGGGTCGACAGGATGGCGCGGCGGCGCGAGTTTGCGCTGGCGCAAACCATCAGCCATTCGGCCGAATCGGCAAAACGCCGGGTTGAGGGATAATAGCGGCTTCGCCTCATCCGACGTGGCCGCGCAAGCCTGCCACCATGCCGGCCCCCTTTCCCGCTGAACACACATGAGTATCGTCAATCTCGCCGCGTATCAATTCGCGACCATCGAAGACACCGCCGCCTGGCGCCCGCTCGTCACCGAACGCTGCAATGCGCTCGGCCTGCGCGGCACCGTGCTGCTCGCGCCGGAAGGCATCAATCTGTTCGTGGCCGGCACGCGCGCGAATACCGACGCGTTCATCGACTACATCCGCCACGATCCCCTTTTCGAAGGCAAGTTCGCGAATCTGCAATTCAAGGAAAGCCTGTCGGACAAGCAGCCGTTCACACGCATGCTGGTCAAGCTCAAGCGTGAAATCATCACGATGAAGAAGCCGGCGATCCGCCCCGAGCTCGGCCGCGCGCCGTTCGTCGACGCGCCCACGCTGAAGACCTGGCTCGACCGCGGTCACGACGACGAAGGCCGCCCGGTCGTGATGCTCGACACGCGCAACGCGTTCGAAGTCGACGTCGGCACGTTCGACAACGCGCTCGACTATCGCATCACGAAATTCAGCGAGTTCCCCGCGGTGATCGAGAACAACCGCGCGGATCTCGAAGGCAAGACGGTCGTGTCGTTCTGCACCGGCGGCATCCGCTGTGAGAAGGCGGCGATCCATATGAAGGAGGTCGGCATCGAGAACGTGTACCAGCTCGAGGGCGGCATCCTGAAATATTTCGAGGAAGTGGGCGGCGCGCACTACCACGGCGACTGCTTCGTATTCGACTATCGTACTGCGCTGAACCCGCGACTCGAACCGACCGCGACCGCGCAATGCTTCGGCTGCCGCGCGGTGGTCACGCCCGAGCAGCAGTTGTCGCCGCTGTACGTCGCGGGCAAGACATGCCCGGCGTGCCATCCCGACAGCCAGGGCGCATGCGCCGCGTGAGCGCGGCCAGCGGCACGGGCGCGCGGAAAGACATGCGGGTTTGCGGCGCACCATGACCTATCGCGGACGCTTCGCGCCGTCGCCGACCGGGCCGCTGCATTTCGGCTCGCTGGTCAGCGCGCTCGCCAGCTGGCTCGACGCGCGCGCGCATCGCGGCGCATGGCACGTGCGCATCGAAGACATCGACGGACCGCGTACCGTGCCCGGCGCCGCCGAGGACATCCTCGCTACCCTCGAACGCTTCGGCATGCACGCCGACGAAACGCCGGTCTGGCAAAGTCAGCGCATCGCGCGTTATCAGCAGGCGCTCGCCCAGTTGAAATCGACCGGTCTGGTCTACCCATGCGGCTGCACGCGCCGGGAGATTGCCGATTCGCTGCTGCACGCGCACGCGCGCAACACGACGCTCGCCTACCCCGGCACCTGCCGCGCGGGTCTGAACGGCAAGCCGGCGCGCGCATGGCGTCTGCGCGTGCCCGACGGCGACGCCGCCGTGATCACGTTCGACGACCGCTGGCAAGGCCGGCAGACGCAGAACCTCGCGACCGAAGTCGGCGATTTCGTGCTGCGCCGCGCGGACGATCAGTGGGCGTATCAGTTGGCGGTGGTGGTGGACGATGCGGACGCGGACATCACGCACGTCGTGCGCGGCGCGGATCTGATGGATTCGACGGCGCGGCAGATTTATCTGCAGCGTTGCCTGGGCGTCGCGACGCCCGAATATCTGCATGTGCCGGTCGTCACGAACCAACACGGCGAGAAACTGAGCAAGCAGAACGGCGCAACCGCGCTCGATAGCGACAAGCCGCTCGAAGCGCTCAGCGCGGCGGCGCGGCATCTAGGGCTGGACCTGGGAAGCGAACCGCCTGCGACGCTCGAGCGGTTCTACAGCGCCGCGACCGCGGCCTGGGTGAAACGGATGAAGATACGCGCATCGACATGATGCGGTGCAAGCCCGAGGGCTGCCGGATTCTGAGACATGAAACCGCGTACAGCCTCGCCACCCTCGTTCAAGGCTTTGCGCCTCGAACCCTGAGCTGAACGACAACCCATCTTACGACGACGAAGGCGTTTTCCTCGGCATCCCAAAACCGCCGAGCAACGCGGCCAGTTGCCGCTTCGGCGCCGGCTTCTGCGGCGCGCCGTTGGACGCCGCCGTCTCCTCGACCTTGCGCACCGAAGCCGGCGACGGCTCGTACGGTTTCAGGAAGAAATCGTCGACCGGCTGCGCGCGATGATGCGGCCGGTCATACGACCCCGACGCGCCGCCCGTGCGGCGGCGGCTGCGTTCGTCGCGTGCTTCGCCGCGCTCGCGGCGCGGCGGACGATCCTCGTGATGATGCCGCACCGGCGTGTCGACGGTCAGGCGCTGCAGTTCCAGCGGACGCTTGATCAGCTTTTCGATATCGGCCAGTTGCTTGCGCTCGTTCGGGCTGCACAGCGACAGCGCGTCGCCCGACGCGCCCGCGCGCCCCGTGCGGCCGATCCGGTGCACGTAGTCTTCCGCATTGAACGGCAGGTCGAAGTTGATCACCGCGGGCAGCTCGACGATATCGAGACCGCGCGCGGCGACGTCGGTCGCGACCAGCGCCTCGACCTCACCGCGCTTGAACGCGTCGAGCGCCTGCATGCGCTCGTTCTGCGAGCGGTCGCCGTGAATCGCGGTCGCGACTACGCCGTCGCGTTCCAGGCTGCGCGCAAGACGGCTCGCGCCGATCTTGCTGTTGCAGAACACGATCACCTGCTTCAGGCCGCGCTCGCGGATCAGTTGCACGACCGCGCCGGTCTTGTCGCCCTCGGCGACTTCGTAGACGATCTGCGTGACGTTGGTCGCGGTCGAGTTGCTGCGCGCGACTTCGATGGTCTGCGGATCGCGCAGATAGGTGGCGGCCAGCTTCTTGATTTCGCCCGAGAACGTCGCGGAAAAGAGCAGCGTCTGACGCTCCTTCGGCAGCAGGTTCAGGATGCGCTGCAGGTCCGGCAGGAAGCCCATGTCGAGCATGCGGTCGGCTTCGTCAAGCACGAGCATCTGCACCTGGCCGAGGTTCGCGGTTTTCTGCTGCACGTGATCGAGCAGACGCCCCGGCGTCGCGATCAGGATTTCGACGCCCCGGCGCAGCTGATCGGACTGCGGATTCATGTCGACGCCGCCGAACACGACCGCGCTGCGCAGCGCCGTGTGCTTGCTGTACGCATGCACGTTCGCGGCGACCTGGTCGGCGAGTTCGCGGGTCGGCGTGAGGATCAGCGCGCGCACCGGGTGACGCGCCGGCGACGCGCTCGTATTGGCCTGCGGCAAGAGGCGCTGGATGATCGGCAGCGAGAAGCTCGCGGTCTTGCCGGTGCCGGTCTGCGCGGCGCCCATCACGTCACGGCCCGCCAGCACGACGGGAATCGCCTTCGCCTGGATCGGCGTGGGCGTGGTGTAGCCCGATTCCTTGACGGCCTTCAGGATGTCGGGCGCGAGGCCGAATTGATCAAAAGTCTCAGTGCTGGGCGTGACGGCTGTGTCGGACATGGTGGCTTTCGCTAAAAATGCGCCTGGCGCGATGCGCGCGGCAGCGGTGGGGACCGCGGAGGGCATCAGGATGACGGCGGAGCCACGGCGTTCCGCACTGGGACCCGTCAGAGTTCGGGAAATGCGGCCGGCTCCGGCTGGCGGAAACACCCGCCGAAAGGCCGGTATTGTAGCACCTCGACAAGATCGCTCGTGGCGGGCGGGCGCGGCTTGCGGCCCGGCGCTCGCGGCGGCGGGCCGCCCCGTGGGGCCGACGGTAGCGGACCGGCGGGATTGCGTTGCTCGCCGGCGTCGCTCCTTCCGTCCCTTTCATCGTCTCTTCCATCACCGCGGCCTCGCGAAGCGCCGCCACGCGCGAGCCGGCTTCGCTCGCAGCGTAGTGCGCGCGGACGACAGTGGCATGACAGACGCGCGTTCGGCGGATCGGCGCTCCGGCGGGTGGCGCACCGGCGCTCGACGTCGAGCCCGCACGCTCAACCCGAAGCTCCGCGCGCCAACCCCGCCGCGGACCACGCCCGGCCGTCCCGATTCACCTCCCGCCACTCACCACGTCTCCCGCATCACCATCAGCCGCATCTCGGTCATATCCTCGATCGCGTAGCGCACGCCTTCGCGCCCGAGCCCCGAATCCTTGACGCCGCCGTACGGCATGTTGTCGACGCGGAACGACGGCACGTCGTTGATCACCACGCCACCCACCTCCAGCGCATCCCACGCGCGATGCGCGTGCGCGAGCGAATCGGTGAACACGCCGGCCTGCAGGCCGAAATCGCTGTCGTTGACCCGCGCGAGCGCCGCCTCGAAATCGTCGAAGCGCTCGAGCACCGCGACCGGCCCGAACGCTTCCTTGCGGTAGAGTTCGGTGTCGCGCTTCACGCCTTCGAGCAGCGTCGCCTCGAACATCGCGCCGTCGACCTTGCCGCCCGCGATGATCTTCGCGCCCGCCTCGACCGCGCCGTCCATCCAGCCGGCGAGCCGCTTCGCTTCCGATTCGGAGATCATCGGCCCGACGAAGGTCTTTTCGTTCTTCGGATCGCCCATCACGAGCGACTTCGTCTTCGCGATCAGCTTCTCGCGCAGCGCGTCGTAGACCTGCGCGTGCGCGAGAATCCGCTGCACGCCGATGCAGCTCTGCCCCGACTGATAGAACGCGCCGAACGCGAGCCTGTCGACCACGTAGTCGAGCTTGCCGCCCTGATCGCCGTCGACGATCGCCGCCGCGTTGCCGCCCAGCTCCAGAATCACCTTCTTCTTGCCGGCCTTCCGCTTCAGCTCCCAGCCGACCGCGGGCGAACCGGTGAACGACAGCAGCTTGAAGCGCTCGTCGGTGGTAAACAGATCGGCGCCGTCGCGGTGCGCGGGCAGGATCGAGAACGCGCCCTTCGGCAGATCGGTTTCCGCAAGAATCTCGCCCATGATCAGCGCGCCGACCGGCGTACGGCTCGCCGGTTTCAGCACGAACGGCACGCCCGCGGCGATCGCCGGCGCGACCTTGTGCGCGGTCAGGTTCAGCGGGAAATTGAACGGCGAGATAAACGAGCACGGCCCGATCGGCACACGCTTCACATAGCCGTGGTAACCGTTCGCGCGCGGCGAAATCTGCAGATTGATGATCTCGCCGTCGATGCGCACGCTTTCCTCGGCGGCCACCTTGAACGTGTCGATCAGCCGCGTGACCTCGCCCTTCGAATCGTTGATCGGCTTGCCCGCCTCGATGCACAGCGCCAGCGCGAGTTCGTCGTAGCGCTCGCGAAAGCGCTTCACGCAATGCTCGAGCACCGCCTGGCGCTTGAACGGCGGGTATGCGCGCAGCGCGGGCAGCGCGTCGACCGCGAGGCCGATCGCCTTGTCGATGGCCGCCGCGTCGGCCATCGCGACGCGGGTCGCCACTTCGCCGCTGAATTTGTCGGTGACTTCGAGATCGGTATTGGCGGCCACCGGCTCGTTGGCGAGGTAGTACGGGTAGGTCTTCTGCAACATGACGCGTTCTCCTTGATCCGATGCGTGACGCCGCCGCGTGCGCTCAGGAAGCGGCCTGCGCCGAATAAAGCCGAATCACGGCATGGCCAGCAAGGGCCATGCCGCGCCGCGCTCACAGCCGCGCGGACAGCCGCTTGATCTCGCGATTGAGCACGCGCTCGTTGTCCGAATAGTCGATCGGCACGTCGATCACGTGCACGCCGGGCGTCGCATAGCATTCGCGCAGCAGCGGCGCGAACTCGTCGGCGGATTCGATCCGGTGTCCCTGCGCACCGTAACTCTCGGCGTACGCGACGAAATCCGGATTGGCGAGCGTCATCCCGTAGTCCGGGAAGTTCATGTTTTCCTGCTTCCAGCGGATCATCCCGAACGCGTCGTCGCGCAGGATCAGGATCACCAGATCGAGCTTCAGACGCACCGCCGTTTCGAGCTCCTGCGAATTCATCATGAAGCCGCCGTCGCCGCACACCGCGATCACCTTGCGCTCCGGATGCACGATCTTGCTCGCGATCGCCGACGGCAGGCCCGCGCCCATCGACGCCAGCGCGTTGTCGAGCAGCAGCGAATTCGGCTCGTGCGCGCGGTAGTAGCGGGCGAACCAGATCTTGTACATGCCGTTGTCCAGACACACGATGCCGTCCACCGGCGTGGTCTCGTACACGTCGTTGACGATCCGCACCGGATACATCGGGAAGCGGTCGTCGTGCTGGCCCTTCACGAGATGCGCCTCGAAGTGCTCCTTGATCTCCTTGAAACGCGTGAAGTCCCAATGCTCCTGACGCTTTTTCAGGCTTTCCTTCAACTGCCACACCGCATTGGCGATATCGCCGACCACCTCGATCTGCGGGAAATACACCGGGTCGACCTCCGCGCCGAGGAAGTTCACGTGAATCACGGTCTTCTCGCCCGCCTCGCCGCTGCGCATGAAGAACGGCGGCTTCTCGATCACGTCGTGGCCGACGTTGATGATGCAGTCCGCGTGCTCGATCGCGCGATGCACGAAGTCGCCGTCGGAGAGCGTCGCGTTGCCGAGCCACATCGGATGCGATTCGTCGATCACGCCCTTGCCCATCTGCGTCGTGAAGAACGGAATGCCGATCTGGTCGACGAATTCGCGCAGCATCTTCGTCGTGGTCTTGCGATTGCCGCCCGCGCCGATCATCAGCAGCGGATGCTTCGCGGCGGTGATCGCCTCGACCGCGCGCGCGACCGCCTTTTCCTCGGCGACCGGACGGCGGCTATAGCTCTTCGGAATCGGCTTGCCGTCGCCTTCCTCGTGCGCGACGTCCTCGGGCAGCTCGAGATGCGTGGCGCCGGGGCGCTCCTCCTCGGCGCGCCGGACCGACTCGCGCACCGCCGCCGGAATGTTGCCGATCGACACGATCTGCCGCGTGTACTTGGTGAGCGGCTCCATCATCCGCACCACGTCGACGATCTGGAAATGGCCCTGCTTGCTCGACTTGATCGGTTTCTGGCCGGTGACCATCAGCATCGGCATGCCGCCCAGTTGCGCGTAGGCCGCGGCGGTCACGAAATTGGTCGCGCCTGGCCCGAGCGTGGCCAGGCACACGCCGGTGCGGCCGGTGAGCCGCCCATAGGTGGCGGCCATGAAACCGGCCGCCTGCTCGTGGCGCGTGAGGATCAGACGGATTTTCGAACGGCGCAGCGACTCGAGCAGATCGAGATTTTCTTCACCGGGGATGCCAAATACGTACTCGACACCTTCGGCCTCCAGCGATTTGACGAACAGGTCCGATGCTTTCATTGAGGGTCTCGCTTGATGACACGGGGACAGGTAGCGGACTCAACCCGATGAGCTCAATCCACGGGTTGCATCCGCTGCTTCACCATCAGGGTCCGGAAACGGACGATCGAAGACGACAACGGCGGCCGCGCGCAACACCCGACACCCGGCGCGCGGCATGGCAGACAGCATGGCGAATGCCATGCCGGACAGCTTACTACTCGAACGGAAACGATGCGCGCAGGCGGGCGGCGGCAGAGAAGAAGCGGCCGCCGCATGAGGCCCGCGTCTCGTGGATCAGCGGATCACGGTCACGCAGTCGGACAGCATCGGCGGCGCGTTCTCGCCGCTCATTGCGTCATACAGATTGGCGCGCGGCCCCTTGGTCCACCATGTATAGCTGCCGGCCTGATATTTCGCGCCGGACCCGGAGATCGTGTTGACGAACAGCATCGGCGTGCCCTTCACCGGCACCACCGCGAAACTCTGACCGTTCCGCGCGTTCCAGTAGGTGACCTGGAGAATCTTGCCGGTCGCGCACGTATACTTGCGCGTCTGGTGGTCCTTGCCTTCGATCTGCCCGAACTGCAGCGGCGCGGCCCATGCTCCGCCACCAGGTGCCGCGGCCAGCGTCACCGTCATCGCCGCCGCGAGGGTTGCAACAAGCCACGTCTTCATCGAACACCTCGAATGTTGCTCGGTTCAGGCAAACGCATCGATCATGGATCGATCGCGTCCGCGCAGGCATCGGTCGGCGCGGCGGCGACGTGCCCGACCACCGGCACGATCTTGAGCCCCGCCGACGCGACCCGGCACGGCGCGGCCGCGAGACCGCAGCCGGCGAGCCCCGCGCACAGCGCGAACAGCACGCCGAACGCGCCGAGACGGCAGGCGCTGCCGCGCCAGGTATTGCCGTGCGATTCATGCGCCATATATTCCTCTACCTCGGGTCTTCTACTTCGGGTCTTTTGCTTCGGGTCTTTTGCTTCAGCCCGCGGAATACAGCGGGCTCTCTTTCGTCATTCATGCAGATGGCGTGCGCCCCGCCTCGACTCCCCGACTTACTTCGCCGACACCGGCCGCACCGCCGCCGCGGCCTGTTTCGCGCGCGAACGCGCTTCGTCGATGTTTTCGCCGGTCGCGAGCGCGACACCCATGCGGCGTTTGACGAAGCTTTCCGGCTTGCCGAACAGGCGCAGGTCCACGTTGGGCACCGCCAGCGCCGCCGCGACGCCCTCGAAGGCGATGCCGGCTTCGTCGAGGCCGCCGTAGATCACCGCCGACGCGCCCGGCGCGCGCAGCGACGTATCGACCGGCAGACCGAGGATCGCGCGCGCATGCAGTTCGAACTCCGAGAAGCGCTGCGAGCACAGCGTGACGAGCCCCGTGTCGTGCGGGCGCGGGCTCACTTCCGAGAACCATACGTCGTCGCCGCGTACGAAAAGTTCCACGCCGAACAGGCCGCGGCCGCCGAGCGCCGCCGTCACCTCGCGCGCGATCTCGCGCGAGCGTTCGAGCGCGAGCGGGCTCATCGGCTGCGGCTGCCACGATTCGACATAGTCTCCCGCCACCTGCACGTGGCCGATCGGATCGCAGAAGTACGTGCTGACCGCGCCGCTCGCCGGATCGATCGCGCGCACGGTCAACTGCGTGATTTCGTATTCGAAGTCGATAAAGCCCTCGACGATCACACGGCCGTGATTCACGCGGCCGCCCGCCATCGCGTACTGCCATGCGGGTTCGACGTCGGCGTCGCTCTTCAGCACCGACTGCCCCTTGCCCGACGACGACATCACCGGCTTCACGACGCACGGATAGCCGACCTTCGCGATGCCGGCGCGCAGCTCGTCGAGCGAGTCGGCGAACGCGTACGGCGAGGTCGCGAGGCCGAGCTCCTCGGCGGCGAGGCGGCGGATGCCTTCGCGGTTCATCGTCAGTTGCGTGGCACGCGCGGTCGGGATCACTTCGGCGAGCGCCGCGGCTTCGATCGCGGCGAGTTCGTCGGTGGCGATCGCCTCGATCTCGGGGACGATCAGGTGCGGGCGCTCCTCGTCGACCAGCGCGCGCAGCGCGGCGCGGTCGGTCATGTCGATCACGTGCGCGCGATGTGCGACCTGGTGACCCGGCGCGTTCGGATAACGGTCGACGGCGATCACTTCGACGCCCAGCCGTTGCAGCGCGATGATCACTTCCTTGCCAAGCTCGCCGGCGCCGAGCAGCATGACGCGCGTCGCGGATTCAGAAAGCGGCGTGCCGATCCGTTGGCCGATCTGCATGAGGTCTCCAGATAAAAGTCGGGATGAGGGTGGGACGGGATAGAACGCGATGTTAACATGCGGGCCCCTCGCCGCGCGGCGCTGCCGCGGTGGTTGCAACCGCCGAAGCGGCGGCCGCGATGCGCGCGCCGCCGCTTCGGCGATTCGACGGTTGCACCATCGCTCGCGCAGGGCCAGCCTCGTACGTTACCCTTACGCCTTCGCCAGTTTGAAGAGGATCGACGCCATGCCCACCCGCTCCACCCCGCGACGTCTTGCGCGCTTCACGCCGTGTCTGCGCACGGCCGTCGCCACGTTGAGCATCGCCGCGCTGCTCGGCGCCTGCGCGATCCCGAAGCATCCCGATACGTCGGCGCCGCCGCCCGATCCGTTCAACCTCGCCGCCACGCAACTGCTCGACAACACCAACTGGGTGCTGAGCTCATGGAAGAACGCCGACGGCACGACGCGTCCGGTGCCGTCGAAGGATCAGGGGCCGCTTACGCTCACGTTGTCCACCGAAGGCGGCCGGCGTCACGCGAGCGGCTTTTCCGGCTGCAACCGCTTCATGGGTTCGTACATGCTGAAGGACGGCAAGCTGAGCTTCGGCCCGCTGGCCGGCACGCGCATGGCGTGCGTCTCGCCGGGCGGCGATCTCGAAAAAGCGTTCCTCGACGCGCTCACGCGCATCGATCGCACCGGCGTGCAGATGCGCGCGCCGCAGCAGATGCAGTTGATCCTCGACAACGGCGACACGCTCGTGTTCGACCGCGCCGACAAGTGATGCGAGCAGGCCGCCCCGGCACATGTCGTTTCCCGGTTGCGGGCCGCGCGCCGGTCCGCTTTTTCATTCGACGCAGGCATACTTGCGTCGGCCTTCGAAACCTCGGGCTTCGCCGGTTTAAACTCGACGGGTTGCGCGATCGCGCGTCCGTCATTCGCAGATGTCTGGTATGCACACGGTAGTTTTGGGCTGGTTCGGCGGATCGGCCGTCTGGTTTATTCCTCTTTTGTGGCGCCTCGTGAAGTCGGTGCTGCCTGGCGGCGCGGGTTTGCGCGGACCCGGCACGATCCGCCTGTGGCTCGGCTTCGTCTGCGTACTGATCGCGAGCTGCACGCTCGAGGCATCGCTGATCGGCGTGGCGGGCGTCAACGGCTTCGGTCATGCGCTCGCGGCGGGGCTCGGCCATCTGCTCGGCCATATCGGCACGCCGCTCGCGGCGCTCGCGCTGCTGCTCATCAGTCTTCCGTGGCTCATCGATTTTCGCTGGCGCGACTTCGCCGCGTGGGCCGACGGCGCGTTCGGCCTCGGCCTGTCGCGCGGGCTCGCGAAGCGCGACGAGGAAGCGCGCCGCCATCGCACTGTCGACGACAGTCCGCCGTCGCACGGTTCGCCGGCCACCAATACGATGGCGCCGAAAAACAGCAACGGCCGTTATGCGCGGCCGACAGTCTGGCGTCCGCCCGCGGGCGGCCGTGCCGCCGGTGCGGCAGCGGGCACGGCCGGC
>NZ_JASGFN010000025.1:0-117834 GCF_047605525.1 Paraburkholderia sp.
CCGCGAAGGTGGCCGTACGGTCGGCGCTGGTGTCGTCGCCAAGATCATCGAGTAAAATCGAAGATTGCTGTAGCAGTATGCAATGCCCGGGTCCGGGCACTCGCTCTCTGCGGGCGCCCGGACCTACGCTCTTTTTCTAATTGGCGGTGCAACATCGCCTCGCTCTTTTCAAGGAATTCGTCATGCAAAACCAGAAAATCCGCATTCGCCTGAAGGCTTTCGACTATCGCCTGATCGATCAATCGGCGGCTGAAATCGTCGACACGGCAAAGCGGACTGGCGCAATCGTTCGCGGTCCGGTGCCCCTGCCGACCCGTATTCAACGCTTCGACATCCTGCGTTCGCCGCACGTCAACAAGACCTCGCGCGATCAGCTCGAAATCCGGACCCATCTGCGCCTGATGGACATCGTCGACCCGACGGACAAGACTGTCGACGCGCTGATGAAGCTCGATCTGCCGGCTGGCGTCGACGTTGAAATCAAGCTGCAATAAGGCTTCCAGCGCTTGCCCAGTAAGCTGGGCGGTGCTAAGTCATTGATTGCTTGCGGAAAACGAAAAGCCTCGCTATAATGCTAGGCTTTTCGCGTATTTGCGTAAAAAAGTCGGCGTGCTGCAGCATGATTTCATGCCCGAAACGGCGCCGGCATTTTGTAAATTAGCCCCGACCAATCGCAGTCGGGAATGGAGAAAACGATGAGCCTTGGACTCGTAGGTCGCAAGGTTGGCATGACCCGTATCTTCACGGCTGAAGGGGATTCGATTCCCGTTACCGTGCTGGACGTGTCCGACAACCGTGTGACGCAGATCAAGACTGTTGAAACCGACGGCTACACGGCCGTGCAGGTTGCTTTCGGTACGCGCCGTGCATCGCGTGTGACGAAGCCGTTGGCAGGTCATCTCGCCAAAGCTGGCGTTCAAGCCGGTGAAATCCTCAAAGAATTCAAGATCGATGCCGCCAAGGCTGCCGAGCTGTCGAGCGGCACCGTGGTCGGTCCCGAGCTGTTCGAAGTGGGCCAGAAGGTCGATGTGCGAGGCGTGTCGATCGGTAAGGGCTACGCCGGTACCATCAAGCGTTACAACTTCTCGTCCGGCCGTGCGTCGCACGGTAACTCGCGCTCGCACAATGTGCCGGGCTCGATCGGTATGGCGCAGGATCCGGGCCGCGTGTTCCCGGGTAAGCGCATGACCGGTCACATGGGTGACGAGAATGTAACCGTGCAAAACCTCGAAATCGCTCGTATCGACGCCGACCGCAAGTTGCTGCTGGTCAAGGGCGCCGTTCCGGGTGCGAAGGGTGGCAAGGTATTCGTTACGCCGGCCGTGAAGACGCGTGCCGTGAAAGGAGCGAAATAATGGAACTTAAGCTCCTGAATGCCAATGGTCAGGAAGGTGCAGGCGTTAGCGCGTCGGACGTCGTGTTCGGCCGCGATTACAACGAAGCCCTGATTCACCAGGTTGTGGTTGCGTACCAGGCGAATGCCCGTAGCGGCAACCGCGCGCAGAAGGATCGTGAGCAGGTCAAGCACACGACCAAGAAGCCGTGGCGCCAGAAGGGTACGGGCCGCGCTCGTGCCGGTATGTCGTCGAGCCCGCTGTGGCGCGGCGGTGGCCGTATCTTCCCGAATTCGCCAGAAGAGAACTTTTCGCACAAGGTCAACAAGAAGATGCATCGCGCAGGTCTCTGCTCGATCTTCTCGCAGCTGGCTCGCGAAGGCCGCATCTCGGTGGTCGACGAGCTGACGCTCGAAGCACCGAAAACGAAGCTGCTGGCCGAAAAATTCAAGGCGATGGGTCTCGACTCCGTGCTGGTGATTACCGATACGGTTGACGAAAACCTGTACCTCGCGTCGCGCAACCTCGCCCACGTGGCGGTTGTCGAGCCGCGTTACGCCGACCCGCTGTCGCTGATCTACTTCAGGAAGGTCCTGATCACGAAGGCTGCGGTCGCCCAGATCGAGGAGTTGCTGTCATGAGCGAGATTCGCAAGAACGATCATCGTTTGATGCAGGTCCTGCTCGCGCCGGTGGTCTCCGAAAAGGCGACGTTGGTTGCCGACAAGAACGAGCAGGTTGTGTTCGAAGTCGCGCCGGATGCCACGAAGCAGGAAGTGAAGGCCGCAGTCGAGCTGCTGTTCAAGGTGGAAGTCGATTCCGTCAACGTGCTGGTCGCGAAGGGTAAAGCCAAGCGCTTTGGCCGCTTCATGGGCAAGCGCAAGGACGTGAAGAAGGCGTACGTCTGCCTGAAGCCCGGCCAGGAAATCAACTTTGAAGCGGAGGCCAAGTAATCATGGCAATCGTGAAAGTTAAGCCGACTTCGCCGGGCCGCCGCGCGATGGTCAAGGTGGTCAACAAGAATCTGCACAAGGGCAAGCCGTTCGCAGCGCTGCTCGACACGCAGTCGTCGACGGCTGGCCGTAACAATAACGGTCACATCACCACGCGTCATAAGGGTGGTGGTCATAAGCATCACTATCGTATCGTCGATTTCCGTCGCACGAAGGATGGCATTCCGGCAAAGGTTGAGCGTCTCGAGTACGACCCGAACCGTAGCGCGAATATCGCGTTGGTTCTGTACGCAGACGGCGAGCGCCGCTACATCATCGCTCCGAAGGGTGTCACCGTCGGTCAGCAACTGATGTCGGGTTCGGAAGCGCCGATCCGCGCAGGCAACGCGCTGCCGATCCGCAACATTCCGGTCGGTACGACGATTCACTGCATCGAAATGCTGCCGGGCAAGGGTGCGCAAATGGCGCGCTCGGCTGGTACGTCGGCGATGCTGCTGGCTCGTGAAGGCGTCTACGCGCAGGTTCGCCTGCGTTCGGGCGAAATCCGCCGCGTGCACGTTGAATGCCGCGCGACGATCGGTGAAGTGGGCAACGAAGAGCACAGCCTCCGTCAAATCGGTAAGGCTGGTGCGAACCGCTGGCGCGGCATTCGCCCGACGGTGCGTGGCGTTGCAATGAACCCGGTCGACCACCCGCACGGTGGTGGCGAAGGCAAGACTGCGGCTGGCCGCGATCCGGTGAGCCCGTGGGGCACGCCGACGAAGGGCTATCGCACCCGCAGCAACAAGCGCACGACGAGCATGATCGTCCAGCGCCGTCACAAGCGTTAAGGAGTAGGCAATGGCACGTTCTATTAAGAAAGGTCCGTTCTGCGACGCCCATTTGCTGAAGAAGGTTGAGGCGGCTGCAGCATCGCGTGACAAGAAACCGATCAAGACCTGGTCGCGTCGCTCGACGATCCTGCCGGACTTCATCGGTCTGACGATCGCCGTTCACAACGGCCGTCAACACGTTCCGGTGTATGTCACGGAAAATATGGTCGGCCACAAGCTTGGCGAGTTCGCACTGACCCGTACGTTCAAGGGTCACGCGGCCGACAAGAAGGCCAAGAAATAAGGGGCAATCAAGATGGAAGTGAAAGCAATTCATCGCGGTGCCCGCATCTCGGCGCAGAAAACGCGCCTTGTGGCTGACCAGATCCGCGGTTTGCCGGTCGACAAGGCGCTGAACGTTCTGACGTTCTCACCGAAGAAGGCTGCGGGAATCGTGAAAAAGGTCGTGCTGTCGGCGATCGCGAATGCGGAGCACAACGAAGGCGCCGATATCGACGAGCTCAAGATCACGAGTATCTACGTCGACAAGGCAGCATCGCTGAAGCGTTTTACCGCGCGCGCCAAGGGCCGCGGTAACCGCATCGAGAAGCAATCCTGTCACATCACTGTGACGGTCGGGAATTAAGGGGTCATACGATGGGACAGAAAATTCATCCGACTGGCTTCCGTTTGGCCGTCAGCCGTAATTGGGCTTCGCGTTGGTACGCGAACAACAACAATTTCGCGGCGATGTTGCAGGAAGACATCGGTGTTCGTGAATACCTGAAGAAGAAGCTGAAAAACGCGTCCGTCGGCCGCGTCGTGATCGAGCGTCCTGCAAAGAACGCACGTATCACGATTTTCAGCTCGCGTCCGGGTGTCGTGATCGGCAAGAAGGGTGAAGACATTGAACTGCTGAAGTCCGAGCTGCAAAAGCGCATGGGCGTTCCGGTTCACGTCAACATCGAAGAAATCCGCAAGCCGGAAACCGACGCGCAACTGATCGCTGATTCGATCACGCAACAGCTCGAGCGCCGGATCATGTTCCGCCGCGCGATGAAGCGTGCGATGCAGAACGCGATGCGTCTGGGTGCTCAAGGCATCAAGATTATGAGCGCCGGCCGTCTGAACGGTATCGAAATCGCCCGTACGGAATGGTATCGCGAAGGTCGCGTGCCGCTTCACACGCTGCGCGCTGATATCGACTACGCAACGTCGGAAGCAAAGACGACGTACGGCATCATCGGCGTGAAGGTGTGGGTCTACAAGGGCGACACGCTCGGTCGCAACGACGCACCGGTGGTCGAAGAAGTTGCCGAAGAAAAGCGTCCGCGCCGCAACGCACGTCCGGGTGGCGATCGCCGTCCGCGTCGTGATGGTGAAGGTGGTGGCCCGGCAGGTGCACGCCGTGGCGCTCCTCGTCGTGCTGGCGGGGCCGGCGGCGACGGGAAGACTGGAGAATAACGATGCTGCAACCGAAACGCAGAAAGTATCGCAAAGAGCAGAAAGGTCGTAACACCGGCATTGCTACCCGCGGCAACGCGGTGTCGTTCGGTGAGTTCGGCCTGAAGGCTGTCGGTCGTGGCCGTCTGACCGCGCGCCAGATTGAGGCGGCGCGTCGTGCAATGACGCGTCACATCAAGCGCGGTGGCCGCATCTGGATCCGGATCTTCCCGGACAAGCCGATCTCGACCAAGCCGGCTGAAGTGCGTATGGGTAACGGTAAGGGTAACCCGGAGTACTACGTCGCTGAGATTCAACCGGGCAAGATGCTGTACGAAATGGACGGCGTAACCGAAGAACTGGCGCGCGAAGCGTTCCGTCTGGCTGCAGCGAAGCTGCCGCTGAAGACGACGTTTATCGTGCGTCAGCTCGGCGCCTAAGGAGTAAATGATGAAGGCTTCCGAACTTCACCAGAAAGATCAGGCCGCGCTCAACAAGGAGCTGTCGGACCTGTTGAAGGCGCAATTCGGCCTGCGCATGCAACTCGCGACCCAGCAGCTCACTAACACGAGCCAGCTGAAGAAGGTTCGTCGCGACATCGCACGTGTGCGGACCGTCCTGACTGAGAAGGCGAACCAGAAATGAACGATAGCGTAAAAACCTCGCTCAAGCGGACGCTGGTCGGCAAGGTCGTCAGCAACAAGATGGACAAGACGGTTACCGTGCTGGTCGAGCACCGCGTGAAGCACCCGATTTACGGCAAGTACGTTGTGCGCTCGAAGAAGTATCACGCGCACGACGATGCGAACACGTACAACGAGGGTGACCTCGTTGAAATCCAAGAAACTCGTCCGATTTCGAAGACGAAAGCTTGGGTCGTGGCTCGCCTGGTCGAGGCTGCTCGCGTCATCTAATGACGCAAAGTTGTTGAAGTTGCAGTAGATTTTGCTTGCAAGACCGGGGTTATTTGATATAATCTCGGTCTTCCCTCTTTATGGGAGCCCCGTCGCGGGCGAAGTTGGTGGGGGAAGCGGTGCAGGCGCCAGCCTGTTCCGAAGGATTCACCGGATTGCGATGGCGGGTTTCGTTTGCCGTCGCTGCTGTTCTAACCCAAGCAGCCGATCGGCTGACGGGACCAAGACTGACCGGGAAGCGCCATGGTGGTGTGACCGGATTAAGTTGGGAAAGATAAACCATGATCCAGACCGAAACTCGGCTTGAAGTGGCCGACAACACGGGTGCGCGTGAAGTCATGTGCATCAAGGTGCTCGGCGGCTCGAAGCGTCGTTATGCCAGCATTGGCGACATCATCAAGGTGACTGTCAAAGAGGCAACGCCGCGCGGGCGCGTGAAGAAAGGCGAAATCTACAACGCCGTGGTGGTTCGTACCGCCAAGGGCGTGCGCCGTCAGGACGGCTCGCTGATCAAGTTCGACGGCAACGCAGCAGTGTTGCTCAATACCAAGCTCGAACCGATCGGTACCCGTATTTTCGGGCCTGTCACGCGCGAGTTGCGTAGCGAACGATTCATGAAGATCGTTTCGCTGGCGCCTGAAGTGCTGTAAGGAGTCGCGATGAACAAGATTCGCAAGGGTGACGAAGTCATCGTCATCACCGGCAAAGATAAGGGCAAGCGTGGCGTAGTGCTGGCCGTTCACGGCGAGACCGTGACTGTCGAGGGCATCAACCTCGTCAAGAAGCACGTCAAGCCGAACCCGATGAAGGGTACGACGGGCGGCGTGGAAGCCAAGACGATGCCGCTGCAAATTTCGAACGTCGCATTGGTCGACGCGAATGGCAAGCCATCGCGTGTAGGTATCAAGGTCGAAGGGGACAAGAAGGTCCGTTTCCTGAAGACGACTGGTGCCGTGCTGAGCGCCTGACGCTGCGGAGTAAAAAATGGCTCGTTTGCAAGAGTTTTACAAAGAGAAAGTTGTACCCGGCCTCATCGAGAAGTTCGGTTACAAGTCCGTGATGGAAGTGCCGCGCATCACCAAGATCACCCTGAATATGGGGCTTGGCGAAGCCGTCGCCGACAAGAAGATCATCGAAAACGCCGTTGGCGATCTGACGAAGATCGCGGGTCAGAAACCGGTGATTACGAAGGCGCGCAAAGCAATCGCTGGCTTCAAGATCCGTCAGGGCTATCCGATCGGTGCAATGGTCACGTTGCGTGGCCAGGCCATGTACGAATTCCTCGACCGTTTCGTGACGGTTGCGCTCCCCCGTGTGCGCGACTTCCGTGGCGTGTCGGGTAAGGCATTCGACGGTCGCGGCAACTACAACATCGGTGTGAAAGAGCAGATCATTTTCCCCGAAATCGACTACGACAAGATCGACGCACTGCGTGGGCTGAACATCAGCATCACGACGACTGCGAAGACCGACGACGAAGCAAAGGCACTGCTCGCCAGCTTCAAGTTCCCGTTCAGAAACTGAGGTTACCGTGGCTAAACTGGCACTGATCGAACGTGAAAAGAAGCGTGCTCGCCTCGCCGCCAAGTACGCTCCCAAGCGTGCTGCACTGAAGGCAATCATTAGCGATACGAGCAAGTCGGAAGAAGAGCATTACGCAGCGCGTCTGGAATTGCAGCAACTTCCGCGCAACGCTAACCCGACCCGCAAGCGCAACCGTTGTGCAATTACCGGTCGTCCGCGCGGTACATTCCGTAAATTCGGGCTGGCGCGTAACAAGATTCGTGAAATCGCGTTCCGCGGCGAGATCCCTGGCCTGACCAAGGCGAGCTGGTAATAGGAGAAACGTAAATGAGCATGAGTGATCCTATCGCCGATATGCTGACTCGCATCCGCAATGCGCAGATGGTTGAGAAGGTTTCGGTGACTATGCCCTCGTCGAAAGTCAAGGTTGCGATCGCGCAGGTCCTGAAGGACGAAGGTTATATCGACGATTTCGCAGTGAAGTCCGAAGGTGCGAAGTCGGAATTGAATATCGTGTTGAAGTATTACGCTGGCCGTCCGGTTATCGAGCGCATCGAACGCGTCTCGAAGCCAGGTCTGCGTGTGTACCGCGGCCGTAACGACATCCCGGTGGTCATGAATGGCCTCGGCGTGGCAATCGTGTCGACGCCGAAGGGCGTGATGACCGACCGCAAGGCACGTGCAACGGGCGTTGGCGGCGAAGTCATCTGCTACGTCGCTTAAGGCCGAAAGGAGAGAAACATGTCTCGAGTAGGTAAGAGCCCGATCGCGTTGCAAGGCGCGGAAGTGGCCCTGAGCGGCAACAGCATTACGGTCAAGGGTCCGCTGGGCACGATTTCGCA
Organism: Paraburkholderia sp.; assembly: GCF_047605525.1. Taxonomy (GTDB): domain Bacteria; phylum Pseudomonadota; class Gammaproteobacteria; order Burkholderiales; family Burkholderiaceae; genus Paraburkholderia. The sequence goes on from NZ_JASGFN010000025.1 coordinate 7,822, forward strand.
GGCTGCCAACAGCCTCGTGAAGGTGGTTAACGACAACGGCACGCTGAAATTCGAGCCTGTCGACGAAAGCCGTGAAGCGAATGCTATGTCGGGCACGATGCGCGCACTGGTTGCGAACATGGTGCACGGCGTGACGAAAGGTTTCGAGCGCAAGCTGACGCTGGTTGGCGTTGGTTACCGCGCGCAGGCGCAAGGCGACAAGCTGAACCTGTCGCTGGGTTTCTCGCACCCTGTGGTGCACCAGATGCCGGCAGGCGTCAAGGCTGAAACCCCATCGCAAACCGAAATCGTGATCAAGGGGATCAACAAGCAACAAGTCGGTCAAGTCGCTGCAGAAGTGCGCGGCTACCGTCCGCCGGAGCCCTACAAGGGCAAGGGCGTGCGTTATGCCGACGAGGTTGTGATCCTCAAAGAAACGAAGAAGAAGTAAGGGTGCGCAATCATGGATAAGACTCAATCTCGCCTGCGCCGCGCTCGTCAGACGCGTATCAAGATCGCTGAGCTGCAGGTCGCGCGTCTCGCCGTGCATCGCACGAACACGCACATCTATGCGCAAGTGTTCTCGCCGTGCGGCACCAAGGTGCTCGCTAGCGCGTCGACGCTCGAAGCCGAAGTGCGTGCGCAATTGGCCGATCAGTCGGGCAAGGGCGGCAACGTTGCTGCTGCGACCCTGATCGGCAAGCGCATTGCAGAAAAGGCTAAGGCCGCCGGCATCGAATCCGTCGCCTTCGACCGTTCGGGTTTCCGTTACCACGGCCGCGTGAAAGCGTTGGCTGATGCGGCGCGCGAAGCCGGACTCAAGTTCTAAGGGAAGAATTCGTCATGGCAAAGATGCAAGCTAAAGTTCAGGCCGACGAACGCGACGACGGCCTTCGTGAAAAGATGATCGCGGTCAACCGCGTGACCAAGGTTGTGAAGGGTGGTCGTATTCTCGGCTTCGCTGCACTGACCGTGGTCGGCGACGGTGATGGCCGCGTCGGTATGGGCAAGGGCAAGGCGAAGGAAGTGCCGGTCGCTGTCCAGAAGGCAATGGAACAGGCTCGTCGCAACATGTTCAAGGTGTCGCTCAAGAACGGTACTCTGCAACACGAAGTGCACGGCAAGCACGGCGCGTCGACGGTTCTCCTCGCTCCTGCGAAGGACGGTACCGGCGTGATCGCTGGCGGCCCGATGCGTGCTGTGTTCGACGTGATGGGCGTGCAGAACGTCGTGGCCAAGAGCCACGGTTCGACGAACCCGTATAACCTCGTTCGTGCAACGCTCGACGGCCTGCGCAAGCAGTCCACGCCGGCCGACATCGCTGCGAAGCGTGGCAAGTCCGTCGAAGAAATTCTGGGCTAAAGGTGGACACCATGTCTGATAAAACTGTCAAGGTCCAGCTCGTCAAGAGCCTGATCGGCACCCGTGAATCGCACCGTGCAACGGTGCGTGGTCTGGGCCTGCGCCGACTCAACTCGGTTAGCGAGTTGCAGGACACGCCGGCTGTGCGCGGCATGATCAACAAGGTTTCGTACCTCGTTAAGGTCATCAGCTAAGCGGCTGACCAGGACTCAAGGAGTTGATAATGGAATTGAATAACCTGAAGCCGGCTGAAGGCGCGAAGCACGCAAAGCGTCGCGTCGGTCGCGGCATCGGCTCCGGCCTCGGCAAGACCGCTGGCCGTGGTCACAAGGGGCAGAAGTCGCGTTCGGGCGGCTTTCACAAGGTTGGCTTCGAAGGCGGTCAGATGCCGCTGCAACGCCGCCTGCCGAAGCGTGGCTTCACCTCGCTGACGAAGGAATTCGTCGGTGAAGTGCGTCTCTCGGATCTCGAGAAGCTGCCGGTCGACGAAATCGATCTGCTGGCTCTCAAGCAAGCCGGCCTGGTTGGCGAGCTGATCCGTAGCGCCAAGATCATCGCGACGGGCGAGCTCAAGCGCAAGGTCGTTGTGAAGGGTCTGGGTGCGACGAAGAGCGCGCGTGCTGCTATCGAAGCAGCCGGTGGCTCTTTTGCCGAGTAACGCGCAAGTTAATTTGCCGTCACTAGCATTTGCATCGGAGAAGGTACTTGGCTAACAGCCCGAGTCTCGCAAAACCCGGTCGCAGCGCGGCGAAATTTGGCGATCTGCGTCGGCGGGCAGTGTTCCTGCTGCTGGCGCTGGTCGTCTACCGTATCGGCGCGCATATTCCGGTGCCGGGTATCGACCCGGACCAACTGGCGAAGTTGTTCCAAAGCCAGTCGGGCGGCATCCTTGGTATGTTCAACATGTTCTCGGGTGGCGCACTTTCGCGGTTCACGATTTTCGCGCTGGGGATCATGCCGTACATTTCGGCGTCGATCATCATGCAGTTGCTGGCGATTGTCTCGCCGCAACTCGAAGCGTTGAAAAAGGAAGGGCAGGCAGGTCAGCGGAAGATTACGCAGTACACGCGGATTTTCACGGTTGTGCTGGCGACGTTCCAGGCGTTCGGTATCGCCGTCGCACTGGAAAATCAGCCGGGCCTCGTGATCGATCCGGGAATGGTGTTCCGGTTGACAACGGTCGTGACGCTGGTGACCGGCACGATGTTCCTGATGTGGCTGGGTGAGCAGATCACGGAGCGCGGGCTTGGTAACGGTATTTCGATCATCATTTTTGGCGGTATTGCGGCGGGTTTCCCCAACGCGATCGGTGGGCTCTTTGAACTGGTGCGAACTGGCTCGATGAGCATCATTTCGGCGATTATCGTCGTCGCGCTGATTGCTGCTGTGACCTATCTGGTGGTGTTCATCGAACGCGGCCAGCGCAAAATTCTCGTGAACTACGCGAAGCGGCAGGTTGGCAACAAGATTTACGGCGGCCAGTCTTCGCATTTGCCGCTGAAGCTGAACATGTCGGGCGTGATTCCGCCGATCTTCGCATCGTCGATCATTCTCTTCCCGGCAACCATCCTGAACTGGTTCAGTTCAGGTTCGCGTACCAGCTGGTTCGCAGACACGTTGCACAACGTGGCCGAAGCCCTGAAGCCCGGTCAGCCCGTGTACGTGTTGCTGTACGCGTTGGCGATCGTTTTCTTCTGCTTTTTTTACACTGCACTGGTGTTCAACAGCAGGGAAACGGCCGACAACCTGAAAAAGAGTGGCGCTTTCGTCCCTGGTATCCGCCCGGGCGATCAGACGGCTCGATATATCGACCGCATCCTCACGCGTCTGACGCTGGCCGGTGCGATCTACATCGTGTTCGTTTGCCTGCTGCCCGAATTTCTGGTGCTGCGCTGGAACGTGCCGTTTTATTTTGGTGGAACGTCGCTGCTGATCATTGTCGTCGTCACAATGGATTTCATGGCGCAGGTGCAGTCGTACGTTATGTCGCAACAGTATGAATCGCTGCTGAAGAAAGCTAATTTCAAAGGCGGCGGCGTCCCGATGCGTTGAAAGGACTTATGGCCAAAGACGATGTTATCCAGATGCAGGGCGAAGTAATCGAGAACCTGCCTAACGCTACCTTCAGGGTGAAGCTGGAAAACGGCCATGTCGTATTGGGACACATATCCGGCAAGATGCGGATGCACTACATCCGGATTCTGCCGGGCGACAAGGTGACGGTTGAATTGACGCCTTACGATCTGTCGCGTGCGCGGATCGTGTTCCGGGCGAAGTGATTTGAAAAAAGGGTAATATCATGAAAGTGATGGCATCGGTTAAGCGCATTTGCCGCAATTGCAAGATCATCAAGCGCAAAGGCGTTGTGCGCGTGATTTGCAGCTCTGATCCGCGCCACAAACAGCGTCAAGGCTGAACGCCGCGCTTTTGCTTGCGCTTTTTGTTTGAGGAAAAACAATGGCTCGTATCGCAGGGGTTAACATCCCGAATCACCAGCATACTGAAATTGGCCTGACGGCTATTTACGGTATCGGTCGCACGCGCTCGCGCGACATTTGCGTCGCCGCTGGTGTGGCATTTTCGAAGAAGGTCAAAGACCTGACTGACGCAGACCTCGAAAAGCTGCGTGAAGAAGTCGGCAAGTTCATCGTTGAAGGCGATCTGCGCCGTGAGACGACGATGAACATCAAGCGCCTGATGGATCTCGGCTGCTATCGTGGCGTGCGGCATCGTAAGGGTCTCCCCCTGCGCGGCCAGCGTACGCGTACGAATGCCCGTACGCGCAAGGGTCCGCGTCGTGCAGCGCAGTCGCTGAAGAAGTAAGCGGAACTGACAGTTACAGGAAAACGTAATGGCTAAGGCTTCGAACAACTCCGCGGCGCAACGCGTTCGCAAGAAGGTCAAGAAGAACGTCGCCGAGGGCGTGGTTCACGTTCATGCGTCGTTCAACAACACCATCATCACGATCACCGATCGTCAAGGCAACGCGCTTGCCTGGGCAACGTCGGGTGGTCAGGGCTTCAAGGGTTCGCGTAAGTCGACCCCGTTTGCAGCGCAGGTTGCAGCTGAATCGGCTGGCCGCGTGGCGATGGAATACGGCGTGAAGAACCTCGAAGTGCGGATCAAGGGCCCCGGTCCTGGCCGTGAATCGGCAGTGCGCGCGCTGCATGGTCTTGGCATCAAGATCACCGCGATCTCCGACGTGACGCCGGTCCCGCACAACGGTTGCCGTCCGCCTAAGCGTCGTCGTATCTAAGACGACGGTTTGCGAGTGCCTGTTGCCGCTTTGCGCGGCAGCAGGTTGCGTGCGTTATTGAATTGACTAAGTCCACCGTTCGACCCAAAGGGTTCGGACTAGCGCGAATAGCAGTATTCGCGTGATCAATCACAGAAGGAATTAACGTGGCACGTTATATCGGCCCTAAGGCCAAACTGTCGCGCCGTGAAGGCACCGACCTCTTCCTGAAGAGTGCACGTCGTTCGCTCGCTGACAAGTGCAAGCTTGACAGCAAACCCGGCCAGCATGGCCGTACCTCGGGTGCTCGTACGTCCGACTACGGCACGCAGCTGCGTGAAAAGCAAAAAGTGAAGCGTATCTACGGCGTGCTTGAGCGTCAGTTCCGCCGCTACTTCGCTGAAGCAGACCGTCTGAAGGGCAACACGGGTGAAAACCTGCTGCAACTGCTCGAGTCGCGTCTGGACAACGTTGTGTATCGCATGGGCTTCGGCTCGACGCGCGCCGAGGCACGTCAGCTCGTGAGCCACAAGGCGATTACGGTGAACGGCGTCGTGTCGAACATCCCGTCGATGCAAGTGAAAGCCGGCGACGTTGTTGCCGTGCGCGAGCAAAAGCGCAAGCAGGCTCGTATCGTCGAAGCGCTGTCGCTCGCCGAGCAAGGCGGCCTGCCGAGCTGGGTTGCTGTCGATGCGAAGAAGTTTGAAGGCACCTTCAAGCAGAAGCCGGAACGCAGCGACATCGCTGGCGACATCAATGAAAGCCTGATCGTCGAATTGTATTCGCGGTAATCGGATTAACGGCCGGGGCACCCCGATTGCGTTGTGCAAGGGGACGCCTCGGCTGTTTATTTTCAGGTTGTTACCGGTCAGCCTTATCGGTGTAACGAGCCGAGGGTATTGAAAAGGAAAACCTATGCAAACCAGTTTGTTGAAGCCCAAGATCATCGCAGTTGAATCGCTTGGTGAGAGCCACGCGAAAGTGGTCATGGAACCGTTCGAACGCGGTTATGGCCACACCTTGGGTAACGCGCTTCGGCGCGTGCTGCTGTCGTCGATGGTTGGTTATGCGCCGACCGAAGTGACGATCGCAGGCGTCGTGCATGAGTATTCGACGCTCGACGGTGTGCAAGAGGATGTGGTCAACCTGTTGTTGAACCTGAAGGGTGTCGTCTTCAAGTTGCATAACCGTGACGAAGTGACGGTTACGCTGCGCAAGGACGGCGAAGGTGTAGTTACCGCTGGCGATATCGAACTCGCACACGATTGCGAAGTCATCAATCCGGATCACGTGATTGCGCATCTGTCGAAGGGCGGCAAGCTCGACGTGCAGATCAAGATCGAAAAGGGTCGCGGCTATGTTCCGGGCAACGTGCGTCGTTACGGCGAAGAGTCGGCCAAGATCATCGGCCGTATCGTGCTGGACGCATCGTTTTCGCCGGTTCGTCGCGTGAGTTACGCGGTCGAAAGCGCTCGTGTTGAGCAGCGTACCGACCTCGACAAGCTCGTGATGAACATCGAAACCAACGGTGTGATTTCGCCGGAAGAAGCGATCCGTCAATCGGCGCGTATTCTGGTCGATCAGTTGTCGGTGTTCGCGGCGCTGGAAGGTACGGAAGCAGCGGCGGAAGCACCGTCGCGCGCACCGCAGATCGATCCGATCCTGCTGCGTCCGGTCGACGATCTCGAGCTGACGGTTCGTTCCGCGAACTGCCTGAAGGCCGAGAACATCTACTACATCGGCGATCTGATCCAGCGCACCGAAAACGAATTGCTGAAGACGCCGAATCTGGGCCGCAAGTCGCTGAACGAAATCAAGGAAGTTCTGGCATCGCGTGGTCTGACGCTCGGCATGAAGCTCGAAAACTGGCCGCCGGCTGGTCTCGACAAGTAATTTTCGGGTGTAAGCCGCCATCGTACAGGCGTGTTATGTACTGGCAAAGACGCGGATTTTCCTTTAAAATCCGCGTCTTGTCTTTTTTCACTACCGGCCCGTGCGTTCACTGTCTGCTGTCAAGCGAGCGCGATAGAAGAGCTGGACCAAAACTTTGAACTGAAGGAATTAACATGCGTCACCGTCATGGTCTGCGGAAACTGAACCGCACGAGCAGCCACCGTCTGGCAATGCTCCGTAACATGTCCAATTCGCTGATCGAGCACGAAGTCATCAAGACCACGCTGCCGAAGGCGAAAGAACTCCGTAAAGTCGTCGAGCCGCTGATCACGCTTGGCAAGAAGCCATCGCTGGCAAACCGTCGTCTGGCGTTCAACCGCCTGCGCGATCGTGACTCGGTCACGAAGCTGTTCGACGTGCTCGGCCCGCGCTACGCGAACCGTCCGGGCGGCTACCTGCGCGTGCTGAAGTTCGGCTTCCGCGTCGGCGACAACGCACCGATGGCATTGGTCGAACTGCTCGACCGTCCGGAAGTTGAAGAAACAGAAGTGCAAGAAGCTGAGTAAGCTTTCTTAGCTTCGAGAAAAAGCCAGGCACATTGCCTGGCTTTTTTGTTTCCGGAGCGGTTTCTTCAACAAGGACAGACGCGTGCGCATAGAGGCCAAATACCGCGGTCGCGCCGTACGCCTGTCTGCGGTCTGACAGGACCAGGTGATACGATATCGGCATCGGAATCGTGCGTCGCGGAGCTTTTTGTGACTGTGAATGTGACCTTGATGCTGACGACGGTGCCGGATGCAGCCGTCGCTCAGAAGCTCGCCGCAGATGCGCTGGCCGCACGGCTCTGTGCGTGTGTTACGCAGTTGGGCAGCGTGCAGTCGAGTTATCACTGGCAAGGCGGGATCGAAACCGCGCAGGAAATCCAGTTGCTGTTCAAGACCAGCAACGCTCGCGCGCTCGAACTTGAGCAATACATTCAGGCTCATCATCCCTACGACACGCCGGAAATCCTCTGCTGGCAAGCAACGGCGTCCGCCGCATATGGCCGGTGGATCACCGCTGAAACCCAACGTTCTCTCCATGTTTAACGGTCTCGACCGGCGTGCGCGCGCTGCGCTACGCACCGTATTCTTTCTGCTCGGCTGCGTGATGCTCGCGCAATTCGGCACGCTTGCGCGAGCCGCGGACGACTTCCTCGACCCCGCCGTTGCCTTTAAATTCAGCGCGACCGAAAGGCCGGGCGAAGTCGACGTCACGTACAAGATCGCGGACGGCTACTACATGTATCGCGAGCGCTTCGCGTTCGCGACGCGTAACGGCACGGCCACGATCGGTGAGCCGCAACTACCGGCCGGTCACGTGAAGTTCGATCAGACATTCAACAAGAATGTCGAGACGTATCGCAACGAGCTGACGATTCGCATCCCGGTCAAGCAGGCAGCGGGTCCATTCGATCTCGCGGTGACGTCGCAGGGCTGCGCCGACGCCGGTATCTGCTATCCACCGATGGAACGCGTGTATCACGTGAGCGGCGCCGCGTTGCAACCTGCCGGCAGCATGGCACCTTCAGCAACAGCACAACAATCCGCCGCGGACGACGAACCCTGGTACGAGCGCGCAACCAGCGCCGACTACGCGCAGTCGCTGCTGCAGCGTGGCGGTTTCTTCGCAATCGTTGGCCTTTATTTCGTCGCCGGCGCGATTTTGAGCCTGCTGCCGTGTTCGTATCCGATGATCCCGATCCTGTCGGCGATCATCATCGGTGAAGGCGCGCGGGTCACACGGGGGCGCGGTTTCGCGCTGTCGCTCGCATACGTGATCGGCATGGCGCTCGTGTACACGGTGCTTGGCGTCGCTGCGGCGCTCGTCGGGCAGAGTCTCGGCGCATGGCTACAAAATCCGTGGGTGCTCGGTGCGTTCGGTGTACTGCTGACGATTTTCGCGCTGCTGCTGATCGCAGGTGTCGACATCGAATTGCCGGCGCGTTGGCGCGATCGCATGTCGCGTGCGTCATCGGGGCGTTCCGGCGGCAAGTTCACGGCGGTCGCGGTAATGGGCGCGCTGTCGGCGCTGGTGGTCGGCGCCTGCATGACCGCGCCGCTTTTTGCGGTGCTCGCGTTTATCGCGCATACCGGCAACGCCGTGCTCGGCGGCGCGGCGCTGTTCTCGATGGGTATGGGGCTCGGCGTGCCGCTGCTGATCATCGGGCTCGGCGCCGGCACCTTACTGCCCCGCGCGGGAGCGTGGATGGACAGCGTGAAGGTGTTTTTCGGCGTTGTGCTGCTCGCCGCGGCGCTGTGGATCGTCTGGCCGGTGCTCGGCGCCGCCGCGACGATGCTGCTGAGCGCGCTCTGGCTGCTGCTCGCCGCGGCGGCGCTCGGCCTGTTCTCGGCACCGATTGCCGGCGGATCGGTATGGCGCCGGCTTGGCCGTGCGGTTGGCGTGGTCATGACCGTTTGGGCCGCGGCGTTGCTGGTCGGCCTCGCGGCGGGGTCGTCGGATCCGCTACGGCCGCTCGCGGTGCTGGCCGCGCGGGGCGGCCAGGCGGCGGTTGCGAATGCCGCCCGTGCGGCTGGAACGGCGCCACAGAATGATCTGACGTTCGTAGCGGTACGTTCGTCGGAACAGCTCGACCAGGCCGTCAAAACGGCCGCACAGCCCGCCATGCTCGATTTTTACGCAGACTGGTGCGTGAGCTGCAAGGAGATGGAAAAATTCACCTTCAGCGATCCGCGCGTCCAGGCGAAACTGAAACAGATGAACCTGCTGCGCGCCGATGTCACCGCGAACAATGCCGACGATCAGGCGCTGCTCAAGCGTTTCAATCTGTTCGGGCCGCCGGGCATCATTTTCTTCGATCAGGGCGGCAAGGAAGTGCTGCGGGTCGTTGGGTACGAGTCTGCGGATAAATTCCTGCGTACGCTGGACCGGGCGAGCGCGCCTGGGGTGTAGTCGAACGCGGCGCGGCGGAAGACGACGCGCTTTGCAGCCTCATCGCAGGAAGGCCTGCATACAAAACGGAGGCGAGACCCTAAGGTTCGCCCCCGTTTTTTCATCCCAACAGCCGGGCGCTAAACCGCGCGCCGGCTCACTTCTGCGAACGCAGAATCCGCGCGGCATCGAGCGCGAAATACGTCAGCACGCCGTCCGCGCCAGCCCGCTTGAATGCGAGCAGCGATTCCATCATGACCTTGTCGTGATCGAGCCAGCCGTTCTGCGCCGCAGCCTTCAGCATCGCGTATTCGCCGCTTACCTGGTACACGTAGGTCGGGAACTGGAACTCGTCCTTCACGCGTCGCACGATGTCCAGATATGGCATGCCCGGCTTGACCATCACCATATCCGCGCCTTCATCGATGTCCGCCTGGACTTCACGCAGCGCCTCGTTCGAATTCGCCGGATCCATCTGATAGGTCATCTTGTTGCTCTTGCCGAGGTTCGTCGCGGAGCCGACGGCATCGCGGAACGGACCATAGAACGCCGAAGCGTACTTCGCCGCATACGCCATGATGCGCGTGTGGATGTGGTTCTCGCTCTCGAGCATTTCGCGGATTGCGCCGATGCGACCGTCCATCATGTCCGACGGCGCGACGATATCGACGCCGGCCTCGGCCTGCGCACGCGCCTGTTCGACGAGGATTTCGACGGTTTCGTCGTTGATCACATAACCGGCTTCGTCGAGCACGCCGTCCTGGCCGTGGCTCGTGTACGGATCGAGCGCGACGTCGGTGAGCACGCCGAGATCGGGAAAGTGCTTTTTCAGCTCGCGGACAGCGCGCGGGATCAGCCCGGCGGGGTTGGCCGCTTCGCGGCCATCGGGCGTTTTCAGCGAAGGCTCGATCGCGGGAAACAGTGACAGTACCGGCACGCCCAACTCGACGCATTGTTCGGCGACGCCCATCAGCAGATCGACCGACACGCGCTCGACACCCGGCATCGACGGCACGGCCTGCCGCACATGGGTGCCTTCGACGATGAATACGGGGTAGATGAGATCGTTGGTGGTGAGGATGTTTTCCCGCATCATGCGACGCGAGAAGTCGTCACGCCGCATGCGGCGCGGACGGTTGTGCGGATAGAAGCTCATATCGAATCGAAGATCGTGGATGGGTGGAGTGGACAAACAGCGCCTGCTCCGCTCCCGGAAACTTTTCGAGACAATGGTATATCATACCGATCGAGCAAGGCGCCTGGCGCTGACCTCCCCGCTTCTCCTCCCTGAGCGGGTGCCTGTCGTTTTTTCGATTAGGCTGTTTGACCCGCCGTTCAAGCGGCGGGTTTTTTTATGGGCGGCCGGAAAAGCCGCTCGGCGCTCACCCGGCGGCTTGCGTTCAATCCGTTTCGGCCGCCGCCTTGGGGACCAGCCAGCCCTCGATCAACTCGTGCGCTTCGTCGAGTCCGGTGCGCTTGAGCGCCGAGAACAACTGCGCGCTCAGCTCGCCGCGATAGCCAGCGGCGTTATATTCGGCCAGTCCCTTCTGCGTGGCGCGCAACGCATTCGTGCTTTCCTGGCGCGTCAATTTGTCGCATTTGGTGAGCAGCGTGTGGATCGGCTTGCCGGTCGGCGCGAACCACTCGATCATGCGCCGGTCCAGTTCGGTCAGCGGGCGGCGCGAGTCCATCATCAGGATCATGCCGCGCAACTGCGAGCGCGATTGCAGATACGTGGACAGCAAGGCTTCCCAGTGAGCCTTGGCCGCACCCGGCACTTCGGCATAACCGTAGCCGGGCAGATCGACGAGATACGCGGTCGGGTCGTCGGCCTTGCCCACCGAAAAATAGTTGATGTGCTGCGTGCGCCCCGGCGTCTTGCTCGCGAACGCGAGGCGCTTCTGATTGCAGAGCACATTGATCGCGGTCGACTTGCCCGCGTTTGAACGTCCCGCGAAGGCGATTTCGGGTTGCGCGGTGGCCGGCAGGTCGCGCAGGTGATTGACAGTGGTGAAGAAACGGGATTCGTGGAGCAGGAAGGGCATAGTTGAGGCCAGATTGGGGACGCCGGAGAGCCCGGAGCGGGAACGGGGTCAAGCCCGACTGGCGTCTTAGCGATTAGCGAGTTATTGTACAATACGATGGTTTACTGAAAACCTGAGGGGCCGGCCCGGCGTGCCTTGGCGGCTCCTGGCGGTCAGTCGGTCGCCGTCGTCGTATTTTGCAAAACCTCTAAAATCCCACAAAGACGAGACAGGGTGTGCGAATGAATCGACTGTGCAAGACTCTGATGGTGCTTCATGTAACGGCAGGTCTTTCAGGTTTGGCAATTCAGGCACGAGCAGCAGAACCGGCAAAGCCGGACATCAATCGGGGGCAGGCAATCGCGGTGCAGGTATGCGCGTCATGTCACGGGGCGGACGGCAATAGTGCCGGCGGCGCGTATCCGAAGCTGGCGGGCCAGCATCCTGAATATCTCGTCAAGCAGCTCAGAGATTTCAAGACACAGCCCGGCGCCAAACAACCCGCGCGCAACAATGCGATCATGGCTGGCATGGCCGCCGCGCTTTCCGATCAGGACATGATCAACGTCGCGGCCTATTTCTCGACGCAGACGCCGAAGCCAGGCTATGCGCATAACAAGAACACCGTCGCGCTCGGTCAGCAGATCTATCGCGGCGGGGTTGCCGACCGGGGCGTGCCGGCCTGCGCAGGCTGCCACGGACCGACGGGGCAGGGCATCCCCGCGCAGTTCCCGCGGCTGTCGGGCCAGTGGGCGGAGTACTCGGTGGCGCAGTTGACCGCGTTTACACAAGGTCCGGGCGCTCGTAATAACAACGACGCGATGCATACGATAGCATCGCGTTTGTCGGACAACGAAATCAAGGCAGTTGCCGATTACATCGCGGGGCTGCGTTAAGCGGCCTGCATACGGAATGCAACCGGCCCGGCGAGGTCGGTGAAAAACAAGAAAAGGGTGAGGGCGTCGTGCCTACGACAGCTCTTCACCCTTTTTTGCTGTTCAGTCGGAGTTTGAATGAGCGTCACCACGTCGGGTCTGCAGTCGAAATCGGGTAATCGCGTCACGCGCAGCACCATCGAACTCTTGAGTTCGATGCGTTTCGCCATTGCGCTGCTGGTGATTCTGTCGATCGCCAGCATCATCGGCACCGTCCTCACGCAGGACGATCCGTATCCCAATTACGTCAATCAGTTCGGTCCGTTCTGGGCGGACATCTTCCGCGCGCTGAGCCTCTATACGGTGTACAGCTCGTGGTGGTTCATGCTGATTCTCGGTTTCCTGATGGTGTCGGTGTCGCTATGCGTGATCCGCAACGCGCCGAAGATGCTGGCCGACGTGAAGAGCTGGAAAGACAAGGTCCGCGAAGGCAGCCTGCGCGCGTTTCATCACAAGGGTGAATTCGCGGTGCACGGCACGCGCGCGCAGACCACGGCGGTGCTTGCGAAACTGTCGGCGAAGCTCGGCTACAAGTTCGTCACGCGCGAGTCCGAAGGCGCGACGCTGATCGCCGCGAAGCGCGGTGCGCTGACGAAGCTCGGCTACATCTCCGCGCACCTCGCGATCGTCGTGATCTGCCTGGGCGGTCTGCTCGACAGCAACCTGCCGATCAAGCTGCAGATGTGGCTGTTCGACAAGTCGCCGATCAACGCGAACACGGTGATCAACGACATTCCCCCCGAGCACCGTCTGTCGCAATCGAACCCGACGTTCCGCGGCTACGCGTGGGTGCCCGAAGGACAGCAGGTGTCGACCGCGATCCTGAATCAGCCCAACGGCTCGCTGATCCAGGACCTGCCGTTTTCGATCGAACTGAACAAGTTCATCGTCGATTACTATTCGACCGGCATGCCGAGGCTGTTCGCGAGCGACATCGTCGTGATCGACCACAAGACGGGCGCCCGCGTGCCGGGGCGCGTCGAGGTCAACAAGCCGTTCGAATACGACGGCGTGTCGATCTATCAGTCGAGCTTCCAGGACGGCGGCTCGCAGATGCAGATGACCGCGTACCCGATGTCCGGCCCCAGCGCGAAGCCCGCGCCGTTCGGCGGCACGATCGGCGGCAACGCGCCGTTGAGTTCGGCTACGCCGCTCGCCGACGGGAAAACTGTCGAATTTACCGATTTCCGCGCAATCAACGTCGAAAACATCTCGAACGGCAACGGCCAGAACGATGCGCGTGGCGTTGCCGCGCACCAGTCGCTGAAGGAGGTGTTCGACGAGCGCCTCGGCTCCGGCGCGAAGACCTCGAAACCGCTCGACCTGCACAACGTCGGCCCGTCGGTGCAGTACAAGATTCGCGGCAAGGACGGCCAGGCGCGCGAGTACAACAACTACATGCTGCCGGTCGATGTAAACGGCGAGAAGATGTTCCTTGCCGGCATGCGCCTGAATCCCGACGATCCGTTCCGCTATCTGCGTATCCCCGCCGACAGCGGCGGCACGGTCAAGGAGTGGATGCACCTGCGCGCGACGCTCGAAGACCCGGCAATGCGTGCCACGGCAGCTCGTCAGTTCGCGCAGCGCTCGGTGCCGGGCTCGAATCCCGAGTTGCAGCAACATCTCGAGGAAAGCGCGTCGCGGGTGCTGACCCTTTTTGCGGGCGCAGACAGCAGCATGAAGATGCCGAATGGCGAAACGCCCGGCGGCTTCCAGGCGGTCGCCGGTTTTATCGACCGCTCGGTGCCGAAGGACGAGCAGGAAAAGGCCGCCGGCCTGCTGCTGCGCATGCTGGAAGGCGTGACCTGGGATCTGTGGCAACTGTCGCGCCAGCAGCTTGGCGAGCCTACCGCGCCGGCCAATGCGGACACCAGCCGCTTCATCCAGAGTTCGCTCAATGCGATTTCCGACAGCTTTCTGTATGGATCGCCGGTCTATTTGCAGCTTGACTCCTTCAGGCAGGTGCAAGCTTCGGTATTTCAGTTGACGCGCGCGCCGGGCAAAAAAGTCGTGTATCTTGGCAGCCTGCTTCTCGTTTTAGGCATCTTCTCGATGTTCTACGTTCGTGAACGGCGTCTGTGGTTCTGGCTCAAGGATACCGACCACGGCACGCACATCGTGATGGCGATGTCGAGCGCGCGCAAGACGCTCGACTTCGAAAAGGAGTTCGTCCAGACGCGCGACGCCGTGAGCGCCGCGCTCGGCGCGAAACTCATCGAAGCAGCCGACGCCGCGTCCATCCGGGCCGGCGCGCCGTCCGCAAGCTCACAGGATTCGACCCGGTAAGATCATGGACTTGACTCAGGTTTCTTCTTCCTCTTCGTCCGCTCCGCGCGCCGACAAGGCATTCGCGGGCGGCATGCCCGAACTCTCGCAATACGACGAGCGGCCATTCCTGAAACGGCTCGGCATCGTCGACTGGCTATTCGCTCTCGCGCTCGTCGGGGGCGCCGGGTTTGCGCTGTCGCGCTATCACCCGTTCATGAACTATTACGACAAGCTCGTGCTGGTGTGCGCGGTACCGGCTTTCGTCGTGCTCGGCTGGCGCTGGAAGCCGGTGCGGCCGCTGATGTTGGGCATCGCCGCGCTGTCGCTGCTGGCCATCCAGATCTATCACGGCGATCTGAGTCGCGCCGACAACGCGTTTTTCCTCAAATATTTCCTGTCGAGCCAGTCCGCGATCCTGTGGATGAGCGCGCTGTTCGTGTTCGCGACGGTGTTCTACTGGATCGCGCTGTTGTCGCGCTCGCCGACCGGCGCCGCGATCGGCTCGAAAATGACGTGGGCCGCGGTACTGATGGGCTTCGTCGGCATGATGGTGCGCTGGTACGAGTCGTACCTGATCGGCGCGGACGTCGGCCATATTCCGATTTCGAATCTGTATGAAGTGTTCGTGCTGTTCAGCCTGATCACCGCGCTGTTCTATCTGTACTACGAGCAGCACTACAACACCCGCGCGCTCGGCGCGTTCGTGCTGCTGGTGATCAGCGCGGCCGTCGGCTTCCTGATGTGGTACTCGGTCGCGCGCGACGCGCAGCAGATCCAGCCGCTCGTGCCGGCGCTGCAAAGCTGGTGGATGAAGATCCACGTGCCGGCGAACTTCATCGGCTATGGCAGCTTCGCGCTGTCGGCGATGGTCGGTGTCGCGTATCTGGCGAAAGAGCGCGGCGTGCTGGCGGACCGTCTGCCCGCGCTCGAAGTGCTCGACGACCTGATGTACAA
The DNA here is from genome assembly GCF_047605525.1 of Paraburkholderia sp. Classification (GTDB taxonomy): domain Bacteria; phylum Pseudomonadota; class Gammaproteobacteria; order Burkholderiales; family Burkholderiaceae; genus Paraburkholderia. The sequence goes on from NZ_JASGFN010000025.1 coordinate 23,403, forward strand.
GTCGATCGCGGTCGGTTTCGCGTTCTTCACGATCGCGACGATTCTCGGCGCGCTGTGGGCCGCGGAAGCGTGGGGTGGCTACTGGAGCTGGGACCCGAAGGAAACGTGGGCGCTGATCGTATGGCTCAACTACGCGGCCTGGCTGCACATGCGTCTGATGAAGGGCCTGCGTGGCGCGGTGGCGGCGTGGTGGGCGCTGACCGGCCTGCTGGTCACGACCTTCGCGTTCCTCGGCGTGAACATGTTCCTGTCGGGCTTGCATAGCTACGGCAAGCTGTAAGATCCGCTGCGCTGAACCGACCAACAACCGCCGGGTGCCCTGCACCGGCGGTTTTTTTATGGCTGACGGAATATTCGTCGCATCCATGGTGTTCGTTAGCTGTGTACCCGTGGATGACTGGCGCCCCGGAACGAGCGATCATCAAGATGGGCCCGCGCGACACCCAGACCGGCGGCCCGGCAAGGAGCAGCACGATGTGGATCAAGCGAAGCGACAGAATTCAACTGACCGGCGATGACATCGCACGCGGCGAAATCACGCCGCAGCGGGTCTTCGAGAACCGGCGGCGCATCCTGCAGGCGGCCGGCGCGATGGCGCTCGGCAGCCTCCTCGGCGTGAACGGCGAGGCGCTTGCCGCGTACACGTCGCCGGACCCGAAGGCGCGGAAGCTCGCGGCGAAAACCAACGCGAAGTTCGTCGCGCTGGACAAGATCACGCCGTACAAGGACATCACGACCTACAACAACTTCTACGAGTTCGGCACCGACAAATCCGACCCCGCGCAGAACGCGGGCACGTTGCGGCCGCGTCCGTGGAAAGTGAGCGTCGAGGGCGAGATCAAGAATCCGAAGGTGTACGACATCGACGAACTGCTGAAGCTCGCGCCGCTCGAGGAACGCGTATACCGGCTGCGCTGCGTCGAAGGATGGTCGATGGTGATTCCGTGGATCGGTGTATCGCTTTCCGAGCTGATCCGGCGCGCGGAGCCGACCGGCAACGCAAAGTACGTGCAGTTCATCACGCTCGCCGATCCGTCGCAGATGCCCGGACTGTCGACGCCCGTGCTCGACTGGCCGTATTCCGAAGGCCTGCGGATGGACGAAGCGATGCATCCGCTGACACTGCTGACGATGGGCCTCTATGGCCAGGTGCTGCCGAACCAGAACGGCGCGCCGGTGCGCGTCGTGGTGCCGTGGAAGTACGGTTTCAAGAGCGCGAAGTCGCTCGTGAAAATCCGCTTCGTCGAGAAGCAGCCGCCGACCAGTTGGAACACCTACGCGGCGAACGAATACGGCTTCTATTCGAACGTGAATCCGAACGTCGATCATCCGCGCTGGAGCCAGGCGACCGAGCGGCGCATCGGCGAGGACGGCTTTTTCACGCCGAAGCGCAAGACGCTGATGTTCAACGGCTACGGCGATCAGGTCGCGTCGCTCTATCAGGGCATGGACCTGAAAAAGAACTTTTGAGGCGTGACGATGGCTTCCGATACGCAATCCGCGACCCCACGCGCGCGCCCGCTCGCGCGTGCATCGTCGGCGACGGCGCAGCGGCCCGCGGGCGGCGCGCGCTGGCTCGTGCCGGCGAAAGTCGCGGTATTCGTCGCGGCGCTCTATCCGCTCGCGCGCATCGTGCTGTTCGGCGTGACCGACCGGCTCGGCGCGAATCCGATCGAGTTCATCACGCGCTCGACGGGCCTGTGGACGCTCGTGTTCCTGTGCATCACGCTCGCCGTGACGCCGCTGCGCCGCCTCACCGGCATCGCCGCATTCGTGCGTTTCCGGCGCATGCTCGGGCTCTACACGTTCTTTTACGCGGCACTGCATTTCACCACTTACCTGTGGTTCGACAAATGGTTCGATCTCGCGGCGATTCTGAAGGACATCGGCAAGCGGCCGTTCATTACCGTGGGCTTCGCGGCGTTCGTGCTGCTGATCGCGCTCGCCGTCACGTCGCCGCGCGCGATAGTGCGCAAGCTCGGACGCCGCTGGCAGACGCTGCATCGAACGATCTATGCGATCGGCGCGCTCGCGATCCTGCACTTCTGGTGGATGAATGCGGGCAAGCACGATCTGCTGCTGCCGAAGATTTACGGCGCGATCATGATCGCGCTGCTGGGGTGGCGGGTGATCGCGTGGTTGCGTGAACGGGGCGCGAAGGCGCGTCGACGATGATGGCGAACGCCGCCCGGTTCACGGTGCTTCAATAGCAAAAAGGCGATGCCGCATGGCATCGCCTTTTTTGTGCCGCAGCGTCAGAGGGTGTGACGGTGGGCGTTTGACGTTTACGCCGGCAGAACCGTTTCACCCGCAAACAGTTGTTGCACCTCTTCACGCGCGCGAACCACATACGCTTGTGTACCATCCACCATCACCTCGGCCGCGCGCGGCCGGGTGTTGTAGTTCGAGCTCATCACGAAGCCATACGCGCCGGCCGAGCGGATCGCGAGCAGATCGCCGGGTTCGACCGCGAGCAGCCGTTCGCGGCCGAGCCAGTCGCCGCTTTCGCAGACTGGGCCGACCACGTCGTACACGTGCGCGGGCACGTCGCGCTTCACGACCGGCTCGATCGCGTGATACGCCTCGTACATTGCGGGGCGCGCGAGATCGGTCATCGCCGCGTCGACGATCGCGAAGTTCTTTTCCGCGCCCGGCTTCAGGAACTCGAGACGCGTGAGCAACACGCCCGCGTTGCCGACCAGCGAACGGCCCGGCTCGAAATACACTTCGCGATGGCCGTGCCCGCGTGCTTCGATGCGGTCGAGCACGGTGCGCACGAACTCGCCGATTTCCGGCGGCGTTTCGTCGTCGTAGGTGATGCCGAGACCGCCGCCGACATCGACGTGGCGAATCGTCATGCCGTCCTGCTCGATCTGCTCGACCAGCTCCAGCACCTTGTCGATCGCATCGAGATAGGGGGCGACTTCGGTGATCTGCGAGCCGATATGGCAGTCGATGCCGACCACTTCGAGATTCTCCATCGCCGCGGCCGCCTGATACGTCGCGCGCGCGTCTTCGAAAGCGACGCCGAACTTGTTCGACTTGAGCCCGGTGGAAATGTACGGATGCGTCTTTGCGTCGACGTCGGGGTTCACGCGCAGCGACACCGGTGCCTTCTTGCCCATTTCGCCCGCCACCGCATTGAGGCGATCGAGTTCGGGAATCGATTCGACGTTGAAGCATTTGACGCCGGCCGCGAGCGCGTCGCGCATTTCGTTCACATGCTTGCCGACGCCCGAAAACACGGTGTTTTCCGCTTTGCCGCCCGCCGCGAGCACGCGCGCGAGTTCGCCGCCCGACACGATGTCGAAGCCCGCGCCCAGACGTGCGAACACGTTCAGCACCGCGAGATTGCTGTTGGCCTTCACGGCCACGTGCACGCTCGCGCGACGGCCGGCGCAGGCGCCCGCGTAGGCATTCCAGGCCGCGGTGAGCGCGGCGCGCGAATAGACGTACAGCGGCGTGCCGAACTGCTCGGCGAGGGAAACGGCGGACACGCCTTCGACGTGCAATACGCCGTCGACGTAGTCAAATGCGGATCGAGTCATGCGAAAGTCTTATTGAACGGAAGGGACAGCAGAGGCGGGCAGCGGCACGGCGGGAGCGGAAGCCGCCGAAGCGGGCGGCGTGGCGAGCTGCTCTTCGGGCGCGAGCGTGAGCGGCGTGCCCGAGGTGTCCGGAATCGTGCTCGTGTCGGTAGCCGGTTGCGTTTGATCCGGCGGCGTTTGCGTACGATGGGCCGGCGGGGCAGGCAGCGGTGGCACAGTAGGCAGATAGAGCGAGCCGCGTTGACCGCAACCGGCGAGCGCGCAACCTGCGAAAATGGCTAAAACCGCTACAATCGCGCGGCCGGGCGCCGCCGCGCGCATCCGAGTTACGACTCGCATGACTGTCCCTGAATGAATAATCGATGGAGTTTAGCATGTCCGATAGTGATTACCTGACCCGTGCGGAAGCCGTACTGGCCGCCATCGAGAGCGCGCTCGACGACACCGGCGCCGACATCGAGCTCGAGCGCAGCGGCAACGTTCTGACGCTCGAATTCGAGAACCGCACGAAGATCATCGTCAACCTTCAGCCGCCGATGAGCGAGATCTGGATCGCGGCGAAGGCGGGCGGTTTTCACTTCCGTTTCGTCGATGGCGAATGGCGCGATACGCGCAGCGGCGCGGAGTTTTTTGCGGCGCTGTCGCAATATGCGAGCGAGCAGGCTGGCGAGCCGGTGCGGATTACCGCGCAGTAAGCGACAGCGCGGCAAGCGCGCAAACCGCAGTCTCAAAAACAGAACCGCCGCGTATCGAACGCGGCGGTTTTGCATTTCTGGCGAGACCTCGACGCGGACTCAGTGTCCGCGGAACAGATTCATGATGTCCTGCTTCTCCTGCTCGCCGACCTGTTCCGGCGCGGCCGAAGCGGCGCTCGCCGCGGCCGCGGCGTCGAGCGTCGCCTGACTCACGCCGACCGTCGCGACGAAGCCGTGCCCCGGCGTGAAGTCCTCGAGATACAGCTCCGAGCCCAGCTCGACCACGCCGTCGGGCATCGGCATCCTGTATTCGGGCACGCCCTTCAGCGCGCGTCCCATGTACTCGATCCACACCGGTAGCGCGAGGCCGCCGCCGGTTTCCTTGTCGCCGAGACTGCGCGGGTTGTCGTAGCCGATCCATGCGATCGCGGTGAGCGTGTGCTGATAGCCGGCGAACCACGCGTCGCGCGAGTCGTTGGTCGTGCCGGTCTTGCCGGCGAGATCGGTGCGCTTGAGCGAGTTGGACTTCGCGCCCGTGCCGCGTTGCGCGACGCTTTGCAGCAGGCTGTTCATGATGTACGCGTTGCGCGGTTCGATCGCGTACGGCGCGCTTTGCCCGGCCACGAGCGGCTGCGCATGCGTGACGACGACGCCGCGCTGATCGGTGACTTCGGCGATCAGATACGGGTTGATCCGGTAGCCGCCGTTTGCGAACACCGAGAACGCGCCGGCCATCTGCAGCGGCGTGACGAGACCGGCACCGAGCGCCATCGGCAGATAGGCGGGGTGTCGCTCCGCGTCGAAGCCGAAGCGCGTGATGTACTGCTGCGCGTACTTCGGGCCGATCTGGTTCAGGATACGGATCGACACGAGGTTCTTCGACTTCTGCAGCGCGGTGCGCATCGTCATCGGACCGTCGAAGCCGCCGCCGTAGTTCTTCGGCTCCCACGCCTGGCCGCCGGTTTCGGCGGCGCTGAAAAAGAGCGGCGCGTCGTTGATGATCGTGGCTGGCCCCAGCCCCTTTTCGAGCGACGCCGAATAGATGAACGGCTTGAAGCTCGAGCCCGGCTGGCGCCACGCCTGGGTCACGTGGTTGAACTTGTTCTTGTTGAAATCGAAGCCGCCGACCAGCGCGCGGATTGCGCCGTCCTGTGGGACCACCGAGATAAACGCGCCTTCCACCTGCGGCAGTTGCGTGATCGACCAGTCGCCGTCGCCGTTCTTCACGAGGCGGACGATCGCGCCCGGCCGGATGCGCTGATTCGGCTGCGCGCGCGCGCTCAGCGCGGACTGCGCATAGCGCAGGCCATCGCCCTGAATGGTCGCGACGTTGCCGTCGATGAACGTCGCCTGCACCTGCTTCGGGCTGGCCGCCGTCACGACGGCCGCGATGATCTCGCCGTTGTCCGGATGCTCGAGCAGCGCGTCGTCGATTGCCTGTTCGCGCTCCTGCGCGTCGGACGGCAGATCGATGAACGCCTCCGGCCCGCGGTAGCCGTGCCGGCGCTCGTAGTCCATCAGCCCCTTGCGCAGCGCGTGATAGGCGACGTCCTGATCGGCCGAATCGATCGTGGTCACGACGTTCAGGCCGAGCGTGTAAGCCTCTTCGCGATACTGCGCGTACATCATCTGCCGCACCATTTCGGCGACGTATTCCGCGTGCACGCTGTACTCCTTGCCGAGGCCCTTGACGACGAGCGGCTGACTGCGCGCGTCGTCGTACTGTTCCTGGGTGATGTAGTGCAGCTCGTACATGCGCTGCAGGATGTACTCCTGCCGCACTTTCGCGCGCTTCGGATTGACGACCGGGTTATACGCGGACGGCGCCTTCGGCAGACCGGCGAGCATCGCCGATTCGGCGAGCGTCAGATCCTTCAGGTCCTTGCCGAAATACACGCGCGCCGCGCTCGCGAAACCGTACGCGCGCTGACCGAGATAGATCTGATTCATGTACACCTCGAGAATCTGATCCTTCGTCAGCTTTGACTCGATCTTGTACGCGAGCAGCATCTCGTAAATCTTGCGCGTGTAGGTCTTCTCGCTCGACAGGAAGAAGTTGCGCGCGACCTGCATCGTGATCGTGCTCGCGCCTTGCGTGGCGTGGCCGTTGGTCAGCGCGACGAAGCCGGCGCGCGCGATGCCGGTGAGGTCGACGCCGCCGTGGTCGTAGAAGCGCGCGTCCTCGATCGCGAGGATTGCTTTCTTCAGGCTGTCGGGCACGTCCTGGATGTGCACGATGTCGCGCCGTTCCTCGCCGAATTCGCCGATCAGCACGTGGTCGGCCGTGTAGATGCGCAGCGGCACCTTGGGGCGATAGTCGGTCAGCGCATCGAGCGAGGGCAGGTTCGGCGTCGCGACCACGAGCGCATAGCCGACGAGCAGCGCCACGCACACGACGCCCGCCACGATCAATCCAGCAAAGCCGAGGATGAGTTTCTGCCACAACGGGCGTTTGCGCTTTTTCGGCGCGGGCGGCGGGGACGTAGGAGACGTGGATTGCATAGGGATACCGGAAAAGCAGTCCCGCGATTATAGCCGCCTCGCCTCCCGGCTTTCGACCTGCTTACGGCCGGCGCATGCGCGACGCGAGGCGGACACGCGCGCGGGAATCGCATCCCGCGGCAATGACCTCACTGTAGTCCGTTTGATGTCGCGCGGGGCGCTTTAGCGTCGACGTTGGCCATTTGGCTGAGTGTCGCGCGGCGCCGTGTCTCTCCACAATGATCCCTCGTTACTCGCGTTCGAATGGTTCGTCGCGTGAGGCAGAGGGAGGGCGTATGGCATTGGGAAATTCGTGGCTTCAGGCAGTGCAATCGGGCGGACAGCGTTTCGCCGCCGGGATCGACATCGGTTCGCAAAACGTGAGGCTGGTCGTGCTGAGTCAGCGTTCGCGCGCATGCGGTGCGCTGCATCTCGAATACATGAGCACGGTGCCGCTTGCCGCCGGCGCCATGGCGGGCACCGACATCGCTGACCGGCAGGTGGTCGCGCGTGCATTGCGCGATGCGTTCTCCGGTCTGCCGCGCGTGTGTACCGCGCATGCGCTGCAATGCGCGATGGCGGTGCCCGCGTCGGCCACGCTGACGACGACGGTGCCGCTCGCGCGGCTCGCCGCGCAGAGCCATTGCGAGCAGGAGGATGGCGGCCCCGCGCTCGCCGGACTCGCGCCGGCTGTGATGGGCGAAGCGGAGCGGATTGCCGGGCTCGAACGCCATGCGCTCGCGGTCGACTGGTTCGTCGACGAGCGCTCCGCGCCGGTACCCGCGGTGACGATCGCCACGACCGCCCGTCGGCACCTCGAAGCGCGCATCGAATGCGCGGCGAGCGCGGGTATTTCGTTGACCGCGATCGACGGCGAGCCGCATGCGGCGCTGCGCGCGATGCGCTACGCGGCGAGCCATGAATTCGATCCGAACGAGCCGTACGCGGCGGTGTGGATCGGCACGGACGGCGTGTACGGCTGGCGCATCGCCGACGGCGTGATCGACGGCGACATGCACTATCCGGCGCCCGAGCATGCCGATCTCGCGGACGCACTGCGCGATCTGGTCCACGGCCCGGAGTTCGACTGCGCGCTGGTCGGCGGCGAAATCGATCTGCTCGACGGCGTGGGTTTTTCGCTCGCGGATATCGGCGACGTGCTGGGCTGCTCGGTGCTGCCGTTCGAGTGCGCGCTGCTCGGCAAACGCGTGCGGCCGTTCGACGACGAACTGCTGCACGAGCCGGCCGGCGCGGTTGCGTTCGGCCTCGCGCTGCGCGGGGTGATCGAATGATGCGCGGCCTTTCGTTTTCATTGGGGCGGGCGGCGGGCTCGCCGGTGAGTGACAAGCGCGTTGCCATGCCGTGGCTCGGCGGCTTCAATCTGCTGCCTTACCGGCAACGCAATGCGCGGCTCGCGCGGCGGCGCTGTCTGCGCGACTGGGCCGTGGCGGCGTGCGTGGGCGCTGCCGCCGTGCTCGCGCTCGCCGGCTGGCAGGCATTCGAAAAGACGCGGCTCGATGCGCGGCGCGCGTCGGCCGAACAGGCATTCACGCAACTCGGCGCGCCGCTCGCGGAGCACACGAAGCTGCTGCGCGCGCGGGATGAAGCGCGGGCAAACGCGGCGCGCGCAACGAGCCTGTCGGAGCCGCTTGCGCATCTGCTCGATCTGCTCGAAGCGCTGAGCTTCGAACCGGGCGATGGCGTCGTGTTGCGGCAATTGCGCCAGCGCGAATACGAGACCGAGTTGCTCGCCACGTCGCGCAGCCATATCGCTTCGGCCGAGTGGCTCAAGCGGCTCAGCGCGGTTCACGGCGTGACGGGCGCGGAAGTGCGCGATCTGCATCGGCCGGCGATGCGCGGCGGCCACGCGGATAAAGCGGTGAGCGCTCCCGTCGAGTTCAACGCGCGCCTGCGCTGGGGTGATCCGCCGCCCAAACCCGTTCGCCTCACCGGGCCCACGACAGCGCGCATGGCGAAGCCCGAACCATCGGAGGGTACGAAATGAATACGACCTTTTTTGAGGCGGGCGGCGCGATGCCTGTATCCGCCGGTCTTTCGCAGTGGATAAAGCGCGCGCGTCTGCCGCTCGATGCATGGAGCCGGCGTCGTCGCCGGCTGGTTGCGGCGCTGATTGCCACACTGGTGTTTGGCCTTGGCGCGCATGGCTGGATCGCCGCCGATCTGTGCGGGCTGGAAGCGAGCCGCGCGGCGTTGACGGCCAGCGCACAGCGTATCGAGGAAGCGCGGCGGACGCTCACGCAATTGCCGTCATTGCGCCGCACAGCCGCCGCGATGCCGGCCGTGCATTCGGCTGTCGCGTCGTGGAGTTCCGCCGACGACGTGCGCGGCGTCTCCGAACTGGCCGCTCAGAACGGCGTCGCATTGCTCGCGGTCGAGCCCGGTCCGACGAGCGGCGAGGGCAGCGAGCGCATGCGTTCCTTGCAGCTCACCGCGCACACGGATTTCGTTCACCTGATGGCATTCTTTCACGGGCTTTCGCAATTGCCGGTGCTGATGGTTCCCGTCGATGTGACCGTCAAGCAGGACGGCGCGGCGCTGTCGATGAGCGCGACGCTGCGCGTGTTCGATGCGCTGCGCCCGGCGTCTCGGGCCGAGACCGCGCATGCGTATGACGACGCAAGCCTCGATGAGGACGACGAGGAGATCGTGTTCTTCGATCCGTTTTCGCAGCCGAGGATGTCCGCGGACGGCGAGCCAGCCGACGCAGCGGAACTGCGGCTGGTCGGCTTGCTGCGCGATCGTACGCGCGGGCTCGCGTTGCTCGACACGCCGGAAGGCGCAACCACGGTCGCGGCCGGAGAGCAACTGGGCGCCGAGCGGGTCACCCAACTCGACGAGCTCGGCATCACGCTCGCGAACGGCGGCACGACGCGCACGCTGACGTTGACGGAGGCCTCATGATGAGCTGGATGAAGCGATGGAGCGTGGCGGCATCACGTGTGACGCGCTATGCCGGTTCTGCTGTCGGCCTGTGTTTCGGCTTCTGTGTCAGCGTTACGCTCGGCGTCGGCATCGCGCAGGCTTCGATGCCGCCGCTGCGGCCGCCGTTGCCGGCCTACATGCCGGCGGAGGATCGGATCGCGCTTGCCGATGCCGCGTACGAAACGGCACCGCTGCCGCGCGAGGGCCTCGGCGGCGTGCCGAACCCGTTTCGCTACGAATCGGCACGAGACGCGCCACAAGACCTCGCGCAAAACGAAATGCAGGACGCGGATGCTGCCCAAACGGCTTCGTCGTCAGACACTGCGCCCGACACCGCCACGGACGATGCCGCCGCCGGCGTCACACCACCGCCGCAACAACTCGCTGCGCCGCCCCGAGACGACACCGCCAGTGCGAACACGCTCGAAGGACCGCCTGTCCCGCTGCCACCACCTGTACGCCTGAGCGGCGCGCGGCCAGGCGCCGACGTCGCCGATGCCGGCTCCGCGGCCGACGACAAGCCGATCTCATTGAACTTCCAGCATGCCGAACTGAGCGCGGTGCTCAGGTCGTTCGCCGAGTTCACCGGGCTCAACATCGTCGCGAGCGACAAGGTGCGCGGCGCCGTGTCACTGCGGCTCGACAAGGTGCCCTGGCGCACCGCGTTCGACACGCTGCTCGACGTCAACAACCTGTCGATGGAGCGCCACGGCAACGTGATCTGGGTCGCCCCGGCCGCGGAACTGGCCGCGCGCGAGCGGCAGCGCTTCGCCGCGCACGCGCGCGCCGCGGACCTCGAACCGCTCGCGAGCCGCACGATCCAGCTTCACTATGCGCACGCCGAGGACGTGCGGCGCCTGCTCACCGGTTCCGGCACCCAGCGCGTGCTGTCCAAACGCGGTGCGGCAACCGCCGATCCGCGCACCAACCTGCTGTTCGTGACCGATCTCGCGGGGCGTCTCGAGCAGATCGCGGCGCTGATCGCCGCCGTCGACCGGCCGACCCGCCAGGTGCTGATCGAGGCGCGCATCGTCGAAGGCGAGTATGGTTTTTCGCGCAATCTCGGCGTGCGGCTCTCGCTTGCGGGCACGAGCCCCGACGGCACGGGCAGGGGGCTCAACGGCGGCACGGACGGCACCGTCTACGATCTGTCGGCCCGTCCGATCTCGGGTTTCGAGGCCGCGACCGCCGGCCTCACGCTGTTCGCGGCCCACGCGACGCGGCTCCTGAATATCGAGCTTTCCGCGCTCGAGGCCGAGGGGCATGGGAAAATCGTCTCGAGTCCGCGGGTCGTCACCGCGGACCGGATGAAGGCGGTCGTCGAGCAGGGCAGCGAGCTGCCGTATCAGGCCAAGGTGGGGCAGGGCGTATCCGGCGTGCAGTTTCGCCGCGCGACGCTCAAACTGGAGGTCGAACCGCAGATCATGCCGGACGGCCGCGTGGTGCTGGATCTCGACGTTGCGAAAGACAGCGTCGGCGAGCAGACCGACGCCGGCCCCGCGATCAACACCAAGCACGTGCAAACGCGCGTCGAGGTCGAGGATGGTGGTACGGTGTCGATCGGCGGAATTTACGCGGCCGACGACCGGGACGACGTGGAGCGGGTGCCATTCCTCGGCAAAATACCGGTGCTGGGCGCGCTGTTCCGCAACCGGGCCCATCGCGACCAGCGCAGCGAACTGGCGATTTTCATCACGCCGCGCGTCGTGCAGGAAATCGCGCGGGAAAATTAGGGCACGCTGCCGGCGCCGTCCGCCGGCGGCGGCGCGCAGGCTCGACAAGGCAGCCGCTTTGCCAGTAAGCTGCGGCACGAACTACACCGGATTAGCCAGAGGACACCGTTGCAAGCGCGGGACGCACACGCCAATGTATTTTTCGTAGGGCTCATGGGGGCAGGGAAAACCACTGTGGGCCGGGCGGTTGCGCGCCGTCTCGAGCGCCCGTTCTTCGATTCCGACCATGAAATCGAGGCACGCACGGGCGCGCGTATTCCGGTGATCTTCGAGCTCGAAGGCGAGGCGGGCTTTCGCGACCGCGAGGCCAACATGATCGCCGAGCTGACCGGCCGCGACAGTATCGTGCTCGCGACCGGCGGTGGCGCGGTGCTGCGGGCGGAAAACCGCGAAGCGCTGAAAAGCCGCGGCCTCGTCATCTATCTGCGCGCCAATCCGCACGACCTGTGGCTGCGCACCCGGCGCGACAAGAATCGCCCGCTCCTGCAGACGGAAGACCCCAGGGCGCGTCTCGAAGCGCTCTATGAAGTGCGCGACCCGCTCTATCGGGAATGCGCGCATTTCGTGATTGAAACCGGCCGACCTTCGGTCAACGGACTCGTCAACATGGTTCTGATGCAGCTCGAGATGGCCGGCGTCGCCAAACATCCTGCGTCATAATGGACCGTATGATTACCGTCAACGTTGAACTGGGCGAGCGTGCCTATCCCATCCATATCGGTGCCGGCCTGATCGGCCGGACCGAGCTGTTCGCGCCGCACATCGCCGGCAACTCGGTCACCATCGTCACCAATACCACTGTCGATCCGCTGTACGGCGACACGCTGCGCGCGGCGCTCGCGCCGCTGAACCGGCAGGTGTCCACGGTCGTCCTGCCGGACGGCGAGGCGTACAAGAATCTCGAAACACTGAACCTGATCTTCGACGCGCTGCTCGGTTCGCGCGCGGATCGCAAGACCACGCTGATCGCGCTTGGCGGCGGCGTGATCGGCGATATGACCGGTTTTGCCGCAGCCTGCTACATGCGTGGCGTGCCGTTCATCCAGGTGCCGACCACGCTGCTGTCGCAGGTGGATTCGTCGGTCGGCGGCAAGACCGGCATCAATCACCCGCTCGGCAAGAACATGATCGGCGCGTTTTATCAGCCGCAGGCGGTGATTGCCGACATCGGCGCGCTGCGCACGCTGCCCGGGCGCGAACTGGCGGCGGGCGTCGCCGAGGTCATCAAGACCGGCGCGATCGCCGACGCCGGTTTTTTCAACTGGATCGAAGCCAATGTCGAAGCGCTGAATCGCTGCGATCCGGCGGCGCTTGCCGAGGCGGTCAAGCGTTCGTGCGAGATCAAGGCGTCGGTGGTCGCGCAGGACGAGCGCGAAGGCGGACTGCGCGCGATCCTCAACTTTGGCCACACGTTCGGTCACGCGATCGAAGCCGGGCTCGGCTATGGCGAGTGGCTGCACGGCGAGGCGGTCGGCTGCGGGATGGTGATGGCGGCGGATCTGTCCGTGCGCCTCGGCCATCTCGACGAAGCGTCGCGCAAGCGTCTCGTCGACGTGATCGTCGCCGCGCATCTGCCGACCCGCGCGCCCGCGCTCGGCGCTGACCGTTACGTCGAACTGATGCAGGTCGACAAGAAAGCAGAAGCCGGCGCGATCAAATTCATTCTGCTGAAGCGTTTCGGTGAGACGCTGATCACCCGGGCGCCCGACGCCGAGGTGCATGCGACGCTGGCCGCCGCCGTCTAGATATGTCCCGGCGTTGCAGCCACGCGTCGCGCATCCGCGTCGGGAGCGCCACCCATGTTTCGGAGAACCCGGTGACTGACAGGCGCAGCGACGACCTCGAGCATGACCCGGCGGCGCGCAAAGCCGCCGCGACCAGCGACGTGAGCGCCACCACCACTCGCGCGGAAGCCGGCGACACCCTGGCCGTCGCGGCGCCGACCCAGCAGGCGCTCGAAGCGCATCTCGCGCCGTACGCCGCGCATTCGAGCCACTCGCGCGGGCGCCGTTACCCGGAAGCCGCGCCGAGCGCGCGCACCGAGTTTCAGCGCGACCGCGACCGTATCGTCCACTCCACCGCATTCCGCCGGCTCGAGTACAAGACCCAGGTGTTCGTGAATCACGAGGGCGACCTGTTTCGCACGCGCCTCACTCACAGCCTCGAAGTCGCGCAGATCGCGCGTTCGGTCGCGCGCAATCTGCGCGTCAACGAAGACCTCGTCGAAGCGATTTCGCTGGCCCACGATCTCGGTCATACGCCATTTGGCCACGCCGGTCAGGATGCGCTGAACGAATGCATGCGCGAGCATGGCGGCTTCGAGCACAATCTGCAGAGCCTCGCGGTCGTCGACGAACTGGAAGAGCACTACGGCGCGTTCAATGGCCTGAATCTCTGCTTCGAAACGCGCGAGGGCATCCTCAAACATTGTTCGCGCGAAAACGCCCGGCGGCTCGGCGCGCTCGGCGAACGCTTTCTCGAAGGGCGGCAGCCGTCGCTCGAAGCGCAGATCGCGAACGTCGCCGACGAAATCGCGTACAACAATCACGACGTCGACGACGGCTTGCGCTCCGGGCTGCTGACGATCGAACAGCTTGCCGAAGTCGAACTCTGGCAGACGCACTACGAGGCGGCGCGTGGAGATTTCCCGCGGATCGAAGGGCGCAGGCTGATTCACGAGACGGTGCGGCGCATCATCAATACGCTGATCGTCGATCTGATCGAGACGACGCGGCTCAATCTGGTCCGCCATGCGCCGGCGTCGCTCGACGACGTGCGCGCGGCGCCGCCGCTCGTCGCGCACAGCGACACGGTCGCCGCGCAGGCCGCGGCGCTCAAGCGCTTTCTGTTCAGGAACCTGTACCGCCACTATCGGGTGATGCGCATGGCCAACAAGGCGCGGCGCGTCGTGGTCGGCCTTTTCGACGCGTTCACCGACGACCCGCGACTTCTTCCGCCAGGCTACCAGTCGGCCGATGCGGCGCAGCAGCCGCGCCTGATCGCGCATTACATCGCGGGCATGACGGATCGCTATGCGGTGAAGGAATACCAGCGGCTGTTCGTGATCGACGATAACTAGAGGGCCGGTTTACATAGGGCGCGCGCGTGCGTTACCAAACCCCCCGGACCCGCTTCAGTCCATCCGCGCTCACGGCAACGCCCTTCCTCGCTTCAGCGCAACCCGCCGGTGCAACTCAGCGCGAGCGCGACGCAAACAACGCACCCGCGATCAGCGCGAGTCCGCCGACGATCGCAATCGTCTGCCACGGGTTTTCATGCACGTAGTGATCGGCATCCGAGATCGCGACGCCGGCGCGTTCGCGCATCGCGTCGCGCGTGTCGTTCAGGCGCGAGCGCGCCGAGTCCAGCTGTTTGCGCAGTCTGCCGCGCAATTCGACGGCGTCGGCATGGGTGCCGTCCGCCAGCGTCGATTCGAGTTCCGACAGCAGCGTGCGCAGTTCAACCGCGATATCTTCGGCGGCATGGCGGCTGTGGCGAGCGATGCGCCGCGCGCGGCGGCTCGCGCTGGTCCAGGATTCGCCGAGGGCGTCTCTCGTATTCGGAAGTGCTGTCATGGTCGCTCCGTCGATGAGTTTGAAAGAGCCCGCGCAAGGTCGCGATCGCGGTATCACGTCGCGGCGCGGGAAACGCCATCAGAACGCAACTTCAGTGCCAAACCGGCGCATCTCACGGCGCACGGGCTGTACGCGCGGCGGCGCGAGGAGGATCCACCTATCGTCAGCAGATATTGCACGCGGCGGACCTGAATCTGCGTCAAATTTACAAACACCCGCGCGCGCCGTGCCGCAGCCCGCGCAAATGAAAACGCCGTCATCCGATCGATAACGGCGTTTGCCCAGGCCGCCAAAATTCGACTAACCTAACTCAACAGCCCCTAATAAATCGCGAAGCGTTAGAAGCGGTAACCGATGCTGACGTAGGTGACGATCGGGTTCAGCCTGATCTTGGTTTGCGACTGCACGGTCAGCGTGCCGACCGGCGTGGTCGCGGCAGAGGTCAGTTTGGCGGTGGTGCTGAGCGGCAGATACGAAATCGACGCGCCGGCGAACCAGTGCTGGTTGAACGCGTACGTGAAGCCCGCATTAAACACGGGTTCCCACGAACTATCCGTCGATACGCTGGTCGGACCATGCAATACGTTTGCTTCGAATCCGGTGTTGGTGATCTCTTCGCCCGTGAACCAGATGCGGCTCACGCCGAGACCGAGATACGGCCGGAACGAAGACGTCGGAGCATTGAAGTAGTACTTGAACAGCAGAGTCGGGCTCCACTGTTTAGCCTGGCCCAGCTTGCCGAACTGTTCGAGGCTGCCCGAACCGTACAGGTCGAAAGAAGGCGGCACGCCAATAACGAATTCGGTGGCGATGTGATCGGTAATGAAGTAGCCGGCGGTGAACCCGATTGTGTCGGCCGAACTCAGCGAGGCGCCGGTGTTGGGCTCGGTGATGTTGGTCGGGCTGCCCCCAATGCTGGTCACGGTCAACGGGTCGCTGCTCGATTGAGGCGCCAGATGGAACCAGCCCGTCGTGACGTAGAAACTGCCGGCCGATTGCGCATGTGCTGCCGTGCTCATGCAGGCTAGCACCGCCATCCCCGTTATGGCCTGTTTTAATTTCATATGTGCTCCTCCAAAAAAGGCCCGCTCATTATGACGACAACGTTTGAAACAAACCATACGCGGCGGTTAGAGTTTTCTCCCTAAGCGCCGCGCGGTTTCTGGCTTTGCCGCGTCGCGCCGAACCTCGCGCGCATGCGGCTCTTCGGACCTTCGGGTATATACCAACGCGACTATTGGATACTCCAGCATGGCACGGCTTGCACGTCTTTATGTCCCCGACCAGCCGCAGCACGTCATCCTCCGCGGGCTCGATCAGCAGCCCGCCTTCGTCGACGACCAGGACTACGAGCTTTTCATCGACTGTCTGAAGGCGGCTTCGCGGGACCATCACCTTTCGATTCACGCATACGCACTGATGCCGGGCGCCGTGCAACTGCTCGTCACGCCTACCGAGGAGTCGAGTCTGCCCAAGGCGATGCAGGCCGTCGGCCGGCGTTACGTCGCGCATTTCAACCGGCGCTATGCGCGCCGCGGCACCTTGTGGGAAGGCCGCTACCGGGCCACGGTGATCGAGGGCGAGCGTTACTTCCTGCTCGCGAGCCGCGTCGTCGAGATGTGCCCGGTGCGCGCGCAGCTTGTCAACGCGCCGGAGGATTACCGGTGGTCGAGCTACCGGCATCACATCGGTCTCACCCTCGACAGCCTGATTACCGACCATCCGCTCTACTGGTCGCTCGGCAATACGCCGTTCGAGCGGCAGCGCGCGTACCGCGAACTGTGCGAGCAGCCACTCGACGAGCGCGAGGCAAGCCAGCTCCAGCAGGCCACGCTGAAGGGCTGGGTGCTCGGCAGCGACACCTACCGCGAGTGGGCGGCACGGGCCGCGAACCGGCGCGTTTCGCCGTTGCCCCGTGGCCGGCCGCGCAAGGTGCGCGAGACGCCGCATACCCAATAGAGCAGTGCTCAAGCGGCAATAAAGCGTTTGGCATCAAGGGGCTGCATGAAAACGGCATTTCATATGCCGTTTTCTTTTGCCCCATTTTGATGTGGAACCATTAAAAACAAGTCGCAATGCACCAACATGATAATCGGGGATCGATCATCATGTTTTATTTGCTATTCCATTGATTCGTCGCGTATATTCCGATTTCCGACGCGTCCTGGCGCGCGCAGTCCTGCTGCAGGAAGAGCGTCGTCGTGGTTGCCATGCGCACTGCGGCAAAAGAAAAAACGGTTTAACGGCCTGTCCGGCCCCTCACAGACGGTGTCCCCATGAACGACCACCAGCAACCGATTCACCCGGTTCCCGCCGCCCAAGGTCTGTACGACCCGCTCAACGAGCATGACGCCTGCGGCGTCGGCTTCGTCGCCCACATCAAGGGCCAGAAGAGCCACGAGATCATCGAGCAGGGCCTGAAGATTCTCGAAAATCTCGATCACCGGGGCGCCGTCGGCGCCGATCCGCTGATGGGCGACGGCGCGGGCATCCTGATCCAGATTCCGGACGGCTTCTATCGCGAGGAAATGGCCAAGCAGGGCGTGACGCTGCCGCCGGCCGGCGAATACGGTGTCGGCATGATCTTCCTGCCGAAGGAGCACGCGTCGCGCATCGCCTGCGAGCAGGAGCTCGAACGCACGGTGAAGGCCGAAGGCCAGGTCGTGCTCGGCTGGCGCGACGTGCCGGTCGACCACACGATGCCGATTTCGCCCACGGTGAAGGCGAGCGAGCCGCTGATCCGCCAGATCTTCATCGGCCGCGGCAAGGACATCATGGTGACCGACGCGCTCGAACGGAAGCTGTACATCATCCGCAAGACCGCGAGCCACCGCATCCAGGCGCTCAAGCTCAAGCACGGCAAGGAATACTTCGTGCCCTCGTGCTCGGCGCGCACGGTGGTCTACAAGGGTCTGCTGCTGGCGGGCCAGGTCGGCGTGTACTACCGCGACCTGCAGGACGAGCGCGTCGTCTCGGCGCTCGCGCTCGTGCACCAGCGCTTCTCGACCAACACCTTCCCGGCGTGGGAACTGGCTCACCCGTACCGGATGATCGCCCACAACGGCGAAATCAACACGGTGAAGGGCAACGTCAACTGGCTGAACGCGCGTACCGGCGCAATCGCGTCGCACGTGCTCGGCGACGATCTGCCGAAGCTGTGGCCGCTCATCTATCCGGGCCAATCGGATACGGCATCGTTCGACAACTGTCTCGAACTGCTGGTGATGGCCGGCTATCCGCTCGTCCACGCGATGATGATGATGATCCCGGAAGCGTGGGAACAGCACACGCTGATGGACGAGAACCGCCGCGCGTTCTACGAATACCACGCCGCGATGATGGAGCCGTGGGACGGTCCCGCCGCAATCGCATTCACCGACGGCCGCCAGATCGGCGCGACGCTCGACCGTAACGGTCTGCGTCCGGCGCGCTACATCGTCACCGACGACGACCTGGTCATCATGGCGTCGGAAGCGGGCACGCTGCCTATTCCCGAATCGAAGATCGTCAAGAAGTGGCGTCTGCAGCCGGGCAAGATGTTCCTGATCGACATGGAGCACGGCCGCATCATCGACGACAAGGAACTGAAGGACAACCTCGCGAACGCGAAGCCGTACAAGAGCTGGATCGACGCCGTGCGCATCAAGCTCGACGAAATCGAGCCGAAGGCCGAAGACATCGCGACGGAGCGCCGCGAAGCCGCCGCATTGCTGGATCGCCAGCAGGCATTCGGCTACACCCAGGAAGACCTCAAGTTCCTGATGGCACCGATGGCGCAAGCCGGCGAGGAAGCGGTCGGCTCGATGGGCAACGACTCGCCGCTCGCGGTCATGTCCAACAAGAACAAGACGCTCTACCACTACTTCAAGCAGTTGTTCGCGCAGGTCACGAACCCGCCGATCGACCCGATCCGCGAAAACATGGTGATGTCGCTCGTGTCGTTCATCGGCCCGAAGCCGAACCTGCTCGACACCAACAACATCAACCCGCCGATGCGTCTCGAAGTGTCGCAGCCGGTGCTCGACTTCAAGGACATCGCGAAGATCCGCGCGATCGATCAGTACACCGGCGGCAAGTTCAGCTCGTACGAGCTGAACATCTGCTATCCGGTCGCCTGGGGCAAGGAAGGCATCGAAGCGCGTCTCGCGTCGCTGTGCGCGGAAGCCGTCGACGCGGTCAAGTCCGGCTACAACATGCTGATCGTGTCGGACCGCAAGACCGACCGCGACAACGTCGCGATTCCGGCGCTGCTCGCCACCGCCGCGATCCATACGCACCTCGTGCAGCAGGGGCTGCGCACGAGCACGGGCCTCGTCGTCGAAACCGGTTCGGCGCGTGAAACGCACCACTTCGCGCTGCTCGCGGGCTATGGCGCGGAAGCCGTGCACCCGTACCTCGCGATGGAAACGCTCGCGCAGCTCGCGGCCGGCCTGAAGGGCGACCTGTCGCCGGAGAAGGCGGTCTACAACTTCACGAAGGCAGTCGGCAAGGGCCTGCAGAAGGTCATGTCGAAGATGGGCATTTCGACCTACATGTCGTACACCGGCGCGCAGATTTTCGAAGCGGTCGGTCTCGCCGAAGACCTCGTGTCGAAGTACTTCCACGGCACGTCGTCGAAGGTGGGCGGCATTGGTCTGTTCGACGTCGCGGAAGAAGCGATCCGTCTGCACCGCGACGCGTTCGGCGACAACCCGATTCTCGCGAACATGCTCGACGCGGGCGGCGAGTACGCATTCCGCGTGCGCGGCGAAGAGCACATGTGGACGCCGGATGCGATCGCCAAGCTGCAGCACTCGGCGCGCAGCAACTCGTACCAGACGTACAAGGAATACGCGCATCTGATCAACGATCAGACCAAGCGCCACATGACCTTCCGCGGCCTGTTCGAATTCAAGTTCGATCCGACCAAGGCGATCCCGCTCGACGAAGTCGAGCCGGCGAAGGACATCGTCAAGCGTTTCGCGACCGGCGCGATGTCGATGGGCTCGATCAGCACCGAAGCGCACGCCACGCTCGCCGTCGCGATGAACCGCATCGGCGGCAAGTCGAACACCGGTGAAGGCGGCGAAGACGCGAACCGCTACCGCAACGAGTTGCGCGGCATTCCGATCAGGAACGGCGACACGATGAAGTCCGTGATCGGCGACGAAGTGGTCGTCGACATTCCGCTGAAGGAAGGCGATTCGCTGCGCTCGCGCATCAAGCAGGTCGCGTCGGGCCGCTTCGGCGTGACGGCGGAATACCTCGCGTCGGCCGACCAGATCCAGATCAAGATGGCGCAGGGCGCGAAGCCGGGCGAAGGCGGCCAGTTGCCGGGCCACAAGGTGTCGGACTACATCGGCAAGCTGCGTTACTCGGTGCCGGGCGTCGGTCTGATTTCGCCGCCGCCGCACCACGACATCTACTCGATCGAAGACCTGGCGCAACTGATTCACGACCTGAAGAACGTGAATGCGTCGTCGAGCATCTCGGTGAAGCTGGTGTCGGAGTCGGGCGTCGGCACGGTCGCCGCGGGTGTCGCGAAGGCGAAGGCCGATCACGTCGTGATCGCCGGTCATGACGGCGGCACGGGCGCTTCGCCGCTGTCGTCGATCAAGCATGCGGGTACGCCGTGGGAACTGGGCCTCGCCGAAACGCAGCAGACGCTGGTGTTGAACCAGTTGCGCGGCCGCATCCGCGTGCAGGCCGACGGCCAGATGAAGACCGGCCGCGACGTCGTGATCGGCGCGCTGCTCGGCGCGGACGAATTCGGCTTCGCGACGGCGCCGCTCGTCGTCGAAGGCTGCATCATGATGCGCAAGTGTCATCTGAACACCTGCCCGGTCGGCGTCGCGACGCAAGACCCGGTGCTGCGCGCGAAGTTCAAGGGCCAGCCGGAACACGTCGTGAACTTCTTCTTCTTCATCGCTGAAGAAGCACGCGAAATCATGGCGCAACTCGGTATCCGCAAGTTCGACGACCTGATCGGCCACGCGGAACTGCTCGACATGAAGAAGGGCATCGAGCACTGGAAGGCGAAGGGTCTCGACTTCTCGCGCGTGTTCTATCAGCCGCAAGTGCCGGCCGAAGTCGCGCGCAAGCACGTCGACGTGCAGGATCACGGCCTCGACCGCGCACTCGACCACACGCTGATCGAGAAAGCGAAGGCCGCGATCGAGAAGGGCGAGCACGTGTCGTTCATCCAGCCGGTGCGCAACGTGAACCGCACGGTCGGCGCGATGCTGTCGGGCACGATCGCGAAGAAGTACGGCCACGACGGCCTCGCCGACGACTCGATCCATATCCAGCTGAAGGGCACAGCGGGTCAGAGCTTCGGCGCGTTCCTCGCGAAGGGCATCACGCTCGATCTGGTCGGCGACGGCAACGACTACGTCGGCAAGGGCCTGTCGGGCGGCCGCATCATCATCCGTCCGACCAACGATTTCCGTGGCAAGTCCGAAGAGAACATCATCTGCGGCAACACGGTGATGTACGGCGCGATCGAAGGCGAAGCGTTCTTCCGCGGCGTCGCGGGCGAGCGTTTCTGCGTGCGTAACTCGGGCGCGACGGCGGTTGTCGAAGGCACGGGCGACCACGGCTGCGAATACATGACGGGCGGCACGGTGGTCGTGCTCGGCGAGACGGGCCGCAATTTCGCGGCCGGCATGTCGGGCGGCGTCGCATACGTGTTCGATCCGGACGGCACCTTCGCGAGCAAGTGCAACAAGTCGATGGTCGCGCTCGACCCGGTCCTGCAACAGGCCGAACAGGAGCGCACGGTCGACCAGGGACTGTGGCACTACGCGACGACCGACGAGGCGCTGCTCAAGGGGCTCATCGAGCGTCACTTCCAGTTCACCGGTTCGCCGCGCGCCAAGGCGCTGCTCGAAAACTGGGACGCGTCGCGCCGTCAGTTCGTGAAGGTGTTCCCGACCGAATACAAGCGTGCGCTCGGCGAACTCGCCGCGAAGAAGGCGAACAAGGAAGTGCTCGCCGCCTGACGGATCACCAGAGTCATATTTAGCCGCACCCGCTGCCGCCCGACTGTTGAAGTCCGGCTGGCGGCGGGGCCAGATTACCCCTAGATACAGATAGAGAAGAGAACCACATGGGCAAGGCAACCGGTTTTCTCGAGTTCGAGCGCCGCCACGAGGCGTATGAAGCTCCGCTCACGCGTGTGAAGCACTACAAGGAATTCGTCGCCGCGCTGAGCGACGACGAAGCGAAGATCCAGGGCGCACGTTGCATGGACTGCGGCATTCCGTTCTGCAACAACGGCTGCCCGGTGAACAACATCATTCCGGACTTCAACGACCTGGTGTTCCATCAGGACTGGAAGAACGCGATCGAGGTTCTGCATTCGACCAACAACTTCCCCGAGTTCACGGGCCGCATCTGCCCGGCGCCGTGCGAAGCGGCCTGCACGCTCGGCATCAACAACGACCCGGTCGGCATCAAGTCGATCGAGCACGCGATCATCGACAAGGCCTGGACCGAAGGCTGGGTCGAGCCGCAGACGCCGAAGCACAAGACCGGCAAGAAGGTCGCCGTGGTCGGCTCCGGCCCCGCGGGTCTCGCCGCCGCGCAGCAGCTCGCGCGCGCCGGTCATGACGTGACCGTGTTCGAGAAGAACGACCGCATCGGCGGCCTGCTGCGTTACGGCATCCCCGACTTCAAGCTCGAAAAGTGGCAGATCGACCGCCGCATGCGCCAGATGGAAGCCGAAGGCGTGACGTTCCGCACCAACGTGTTCGTCGGCAAGGCGGACTCGCTGCCGGCGCACATCGGCAGCACCGCGAAGGAAACCATCACGCCGGCCGAGCTGAACGAACAGTTCGACGCGGTCGTGATCGCCGGCGGTTCGGAAACGCCGCGCGATCTGCCGGTACCGGGCCGCGAGTTCGAAGGCGTGTACTACGCGATGGAATTCCTGCCGCAGCAGAACAGGGTCAACGCCGGCGACAAGGTGCCGAACCAACTGACCGCGAAGGGCAAGCACGTCGTCGTGATCGGCGGTGGCGATACCGGTTCGGACTGCGTGGGCACGTCGAACCGTCACGGCGCGAAGAGCGTCACGCAGTTCGAGCTGCTGCCGCAGCCGCCGGAGGAAGAGAACAAGCCGCTCGTGTGGCCGTACTGGCCGATCAAGCTGCGCACGTCGTCGTCGCACGAGGAAGGCTGCGAGCGCGATTGGGCGGTCGCGACCAAGCGCCTCGAAGGCAGGAACGGCAAGGTCGAGAAGCTGGTCGCCGCACGCGTCGAATGGAAGGACGGCAAGATGGTCGAAGTGCCGGACTCGGAATTCGAAATGAAGGCCGATCTCGTGCTGCTCGCGATGGGCTTCACGCAGCCGGTCTCGCCGGTGCTCGAAGCGTTCGGCGTCGACAAGGACGCGCGCGGCAACGTGCGCGCGTCGACCGAGGGCGACAAGGCGTACTACACGTCGGTGGACAAGGTGTTCACGGCGGGCGACATGCGCCGCGGCCAGTCGCTCGTGGTGTGGGCGATCCGCGAAGGCCGGCAGTGCGCGCGTTCGGTCGATGCGTTCCTGATGGGGCATTCGGAACTGCCGCGTTAAGCGTCTCCGGCCGGCTCGCGCCGGCCACAGGGTTTGCGGGAAAAGGTGGAGACGACAAGGTGCCCGATGCAGGCACCTGTAGCGGTAAAGCGAAGCAGTAGAAAAAGAAAACCGGGCTCGCCTGAAAAGGGGAGTCCGGTTTTTTTATGCACGCCACGTTCGTGGGGCGTTATTTTCGGTAGCGCGCAAGCGTCAATCCATCGAGATCGATCTCCGGCTTGCGCTGCGTGATCAGATCCGCGACCACGCGCCCCGAGCCCATCGACATCGCCCAGCCCGTCGAGCCATGCCCGAGGTTCAGCCATAGGTTGTCGACGTTGCACGGACCGAGCAGCGGCGCGCCGTCGGGTGTCATCGGCCGGCGGCCCACCCAGAAATGCGCGGAGGCCGGATTGGCCGCGTGCGGAAACCAGTCGCGCAGCACCGTGAGCAAGGTTTGCAACGCCTGCTCGCGCAGGGTCGTTTGCCGATTGCCGAGTTCGGCCGTGCCCGCGATACGCAGGTTGTTGCCGAAGCGCGTGATGGCCGTCTTCAGTGATTCGTCCATCAGCGCGGCGCGCGGCGCCTTTTCTTCGTCGATCACAGGCAACGTCGCCGAATAACCCTTGACCGGATAGAGCGGCACCTTTACGCCTAGCGGCGCGAGCAGCGCCGCGCTATCGACGCCGAGCGCGACCACCACCGCATCGGCGCGCAACGTCTGCGTGCCGCGTTCGCTTTGAATATGCGCGCCGCGCACCGTCGCACCCTCTATATCGAGCGACGTAACGCGGGTGTCGAAGCGAAAATGCACGCCGTTGCGCTCGCAGATCGCCCGCAGCTCGCGAGTGAAGCGCGCGCAATCGCCCGCTTCGTCGTCGGGCAGATAGAGGCCGGAAAACGGCGCCTGCCGCGCCCAGCGCAGACCCGGCTCGATCTCCGTGCACTGCGTCGCGCTGATTTCCCGATGCGCGATGCCGGCATCGCGCAGCACCGCGAGCGCCGGCTGCGCGAGCTCGACGTCGTACTCGCTGCGAAACAGTTGCAGATACCCCTGGCTGCGCCCGTAATCGAACGGATGACGGCCGCGGAATTCGTGCAGGCACGCGCGGCTGTAGTACGCGATGCGCTGCATCCGCTGCTTGTTGACGCGAAAGCGCTCGAGCTCGCATTCGCGCAGCCAGCGCGCGATCCAGCGCCATTGAGCCGGATCGAGCGTCGGCCGGAAGATCAGCGGCGAGGCGGGCTTGAACAGGTATTTGAGAATCTTCGCCGGCATGCCGGGCGCGGCCCACGGCGTCACGTAACCCGGCGCGATCACGCCGGCATTGCCGAAACTCGTCGAGAGCGCGACGTCGGGTTCGCGCTCGATCACCGTCACTTCGCAGCCTTGCTGACACAGATAAAAAGCAGTGGCGACGCCGATCACGCCGCCGCCGAGAACGATCGTTTTCATGGGTATGTACTGCGGTTTCAGGCGATGTCGGGCGATTTCAGGCGGCGGGGCTCGTCGCCCCGAGCACCTTGCCCTTCGTCTCCGGCAGGCACAGCGCGGCGACGATCACGAGCAGATAGCCCGAGCCCGCGACGATGCCCATGGCCTTCACGAGCGTCATCGTCTGCGCGAGCGTGCCGACCATAATCGGAAAGAACGAGCCGACGCCGCGCCCGAGGTTGTAGCAGAAGCCTTGCCCCGAGCCGCGGATCTCGTTCGGATACAGCTCCGACAGATACGCGCCGACGCCGGCGAAAATGCCCTGCACGACGATGCCGAGCGGAAAGCCGAGCGCGAGCATCATCGTGTCGGTGATCGGCAGCATCGTGTAGACCATGCCGAGCACGAACGAGCCGATCGCGAACAGCACGAACGACGCGCGCCGGCCGATCCTGTCGCACAGGATCGCGCCGACGATATAGCCGGTGAACGAGCCGACGATCAGCACGATCAGATAGCCGCTGGTGTCGAACACCGACAGATGGCGCACGGTTTTCAGATAGGTGGGCAGCCACGTCGTGATCGCGTAGTAGCCGCCGAGCATGCCGCTGCACAGCGCGCTGCCGAGCAGCGTGGTCTTCAGATGCGCGGCCGAGAAGATCTGCATGAAGTGCGACGTGTTGAAGCCGGTCTCGCGCGCGCGGCGCGTCGCGAGGAAGATTTCCGGATCGCTCACGTTGCGGCGGATGTAGATGATCCACGCGGCGGGCAGCAGCCCGAGCCAGAAGCACGCGCGCCACGCGTATTGCTCCGGCAGCAGCGCGAAGGCCGCCCAGTAGATGATCGCCGCGGCCGCCCAGCCGAACGACCAGCTACTCTGCACGGTGCCGACCGCCTTCGCGCGATGCTGCGGCGAGCGGATCGTCTCGGCCATCATGATCGTCACGACCGACCATTCACCGCCGAAGCCGATGCCTTGCAGCGTGCGCGTCGCGAGCAGTTGCCAGAACGACTGCGTGAAGCCCGACAGAAACGTGAAGATCGCGAACGTGGCGATCGTCCATTGCAGCACGCGGATACGTCCGTAGCGATCGGCGAGGATGCCGGCGAGCCAGCCGCCGATCGCCGACGAGATCAGCGAACTGGTGGCGATCATCCCCGCTTCGCTTTTGCTCATGCCCCACGCCGCGATCAGCGTCGGGATGAGGAACGAATAGATCATGAAGTCGAACGCGTCGATCGCGTAACCGCCGAAGCCGGCGTAAAGGGTGCGGCGCTCGCGCGGAGTCAGCTCGGTGAACCATTGGAGAGAAGCCATGTTTTGTTGTGGTCTCGAGGTCTTTTTCGCTTGTGGAGGGCTGGATGGTAGGGTTTTTGTATTCTACGGGCATGTGGCGCCGCGCGGTCGGTTGGAAGGCAAAATGGCGTCGATGCGGTAATAATCGCCAGGTCCGGCCGGCGTACTCGCGCCCGCATTTGCCGCGGCCTGAATGTCGATAACCGACCCTCTTTTCTCTTACCAACTACTACGATGTAACGCAAAAGTTATCGGCGAACCGTTAAACTGCGTCTGCAGCCCGGCTGCCCCGAATCCTTCCCAACCCTGTCATACCTGTCGTCCCTGCCGCCCCTGATGCCCGTCACCGCGAAAGACCGTTCGCCTTTCCGCCTTCCTGCGAGCACGACCGTGCAGGCAGGTCCCAGCGCGCCGGGTGAATCTTCTCCGTCGCGGCGGCGCTTCCTGAAGAGTTCCGCGGGCGCGATGCTGGCCGCCGGCTTCGGCAGCGCGTTGCTGTCCGCGTGCGGCGGCAGTCTCGACGCGGACGAGGCGGATACGCCGCGCCTCGCGTCGGTCAGCAATTTTCGCGATCTCGCGGGAACGGGCACCGGTTATCTGACCGTCGACGGCAAGCAGATGCGCCGCGGCGCGTTCTATCGCGCGAACGCGTTGACGCTGAGCAGCGCGGATAAGGCGTCGCTCGACAAGCTCGGCATCGCGGCGGTCTACGATCTGCGCACGCCCGGCGAAATCGCGCGCACCGCCGATGTGCTGCCGGCCGGCGCGTCGGCGCGCACGCTCAATGTGCTGGGCGCGGACGATTTCGTCATCCCCACGCTCGATACGGCCGCGGACGCCGTCGCCTTCATGGAGGCGCAGGCGCGCGCCTACGTGACGGGCGGTGCGCAACGGGATGCGTATGGCGCGTTGCTGGCCGCGCTCGCCAATGGCGAGGGCGCGCAGCTATTCCATTCGAACGCGGGGAAGGATCGCGCGGGCTGGGTTGCGGCGCTGCTGCTGAGCATCGCCAACGTGCCGCTCGACGTGATCATGCAGGACTATCTGCTGAGCAATACCTACCTCGCGCGATCGATCGCTGCGCAAACGGGCACGCTGCGCGCGCAGGACGGCGCCGCCGTCGCGACCGCCGAGGCGCCGTTGCTGAACGTCGATGAAAATTATCTGCAGGCGGGCTTCGATCAGGTGCAGGCGAGCTACGGCACGATGGCGAGCTATCTGACGCAGGGCCTCGGCCTTTCGCAGGCGACGGTCGATACGCTGCGCAATCGTCTCGTGCATTGAGATGCTTCGTTGCCGCCGCTGCGTTACGCGTGAAGCCGCGCAAAAAAAAGTCCGCCCCAGGGGTGCGGGCGGACGGAGAAGGGCGGCATCGAGGTTGCCGGAGACGACTATAAGGCCGGCGCCGGCGCAACAGTCCTTCCGGTAAGGGCGCGTAAGCGCGGCCCCTGGCTTGCACGCGTTGGCCCTCGTCTTCCCCTTCACCCGGGTCATTACGCCCCCACGGTCCCCAGCGGCAATTCGATCCGCACTTCGAGCCCGCCTTGCGCGTGATTGCGCACGTGACAGCGTCCGCCGCGATCGTGCGCAAGCCGTGCGACGATCGCGAGGCCGAGCCCGCAATGACCTTCACCGCCGCGCGCGGCGTCGAGCCGCACGAACGGCTTCATCGCGGCGGCAATGCGGTCGTCGGGAATGCCGGGGCCGTGGTCGCGCACGCTGATCGTCCAGTGACGGTCGTCGCGCTCGGTCGTGATTTCCACCGGCGGCATGCCGTGTTCGAGCGCGTTGTCGACGAGGTTCGTCACGAGCCGGTCGAGCAGCGTGCACGGCAGCGTGAACGACGGCCCGGCGCGCAGATCGAGCGCGAAGAGCGGCGCTTCGGCGGATTCGGCGTGATCGCCCGACGAAAACTGCTCGCGCAGGAAATCGTCGACTTCGACCGGCGGCCCGGCGTCGGCGGACTGGCCGGCGAATTCGAGGAACTGCTGGACGATGTTCGTCATCGAATCGACGTCGCGAATCAGGCCGGCGCGTTCGTTTTCGTCCACCAGCACGCTCGCGCGCAGCTTCAGCCGCGTGAGCGGCGCCTTCAGATCGTGCGCGACGCCGGCGAGCATCACCGCCTGGTCATCGCCGGCTTCGTTCAGGCGCCGCATCATGTCGTTGAACGAGCCGATCAGATCGCGCAGCTCGCGCGGGCCCTGCACCGGTACCGGCTCCGGCCGTCCGCCCGAGCCGAACGCGCGCGACGCGTCGGCGACGCGCGACAACGGCCGCTGCATTTGCCAGACCGCGAACAGCGACAGAATCAGCGCGGCGAGCAGCATCGACACCGCTTCGACGAGGAAGCGCGGCGGTGGCGGCACATCGACCGGCACGACGACCCAGTTCGACTTGCCCGGAAACAGCACCCAGAGTTGTGGCGGGCGCAGATCGTCGAAAGCGATCTGCGTGCCGCCCGGCAGGTTTTCCCGCAACTGCCGGCTCAGCTCGACGAGCAGATGCTCGGTGGGCGCATGCAGGTGCACGGTGGCCGGCATGTTCCAGGTGGGCACGAGATGCACGCGCATCGCCGGCGCGAGCGCAGCGCCCTTGATCGGCTCGCCGTTGATCGCCTGCAGCACGAGCAGAATGCCGCGCGCGAAGCCATCGATTTCATGGCGCGGCGGCTGCATCGTCACCAGCACGAACCAGCTTGCCTGAATCGCGAACAGCACCGCCGCCGACAGCAACGCCATTCTGCCGAACAGCGTGTTCAGCGGATTTTTCATGCGGCGGGGGGGGCCTCTTCGTCGAAGGGCTCGCCGTTGGCATCGGGCACGAACACGTAGCCCTTGCCGCGCACCGTTTGCACGTAGCACGGATTGGACGGGTCGTCCTCGATCACGCGGCGCAGGCGCCAGATCGGCACGTCGAGGCTGCGATCGCGGAACGCGAGGTTGTCGCGATGCACGAGGTCGTGAATCAGCACGCGCGACAGCACTTTGTACGGGTTGTTGACGAAGATCTTCAGCAGCGCGAATTCGCTGTCGCGCAGCGGCAGCTTGGCGTCGTCGCGGGTCAGCGAGCGGGTCGCGAAGTCGAGCTCGAACGGGCCGAAGCGGTAGCGCTTGCGTGCTTCGGGCGCGCTCGTGGTGGACGGGCCGCGCCGGCGCAGCACGGTCTGGATGCGCGCGAGCAGCTCGCGCGGATCGAACGGCTTGGTCAGGTAGTCGTCCGCGCCGAGCGATAGTCCGACGATGCGGTCGGCCACCGTGCCGCGCGCGGTGACGAAGATCACCGGAATGTCGTCGCCGGCGGCGCGCAGCGCGGTGAGCGCGCGCAGGCCGTCGGTGTTCGGCATCATGATGTCGAGCACGACGACCGACGGCCGCTCGCGTTCGAGGCGGCGCTGCAGATGCGTGCCGTCGTGCAATACGGATGCATCGAAGCCGTTCGACTGCAGAAACTTGCAGAGCAGATCGCGTACGACCGGATCGTCGTCGACGATAAGGACCTGTGGATTCATGGCGAAATTCTAGATTGGCGTACTGAGCGCGCGACCGGGCGTTTCCTTACCAACGCTTACGGTACGGCGCGCTTGCTGGCTGGCGCGCGACGCATGTCAGCGCAGGGTTAGCGCTTACTTTAGCACCGCTCTATCCGGCTGCCGCGGGCAGTCGCGCCGCAGCCGGGATCAGGGCGGCGGGAGTCCGCGTTCGAGCGAGCCGATCTCGCCGTCCGGCACGAATACATAGCCGCGTCCCCACACCGTCTGCACGTAGCGCGGCTCCGACGGATCCACCTCGATCAGCCGGCGCAAGCGCCAGATCGATACGTCGAGGCTGCGATTGCGATGCGCTTCGCTGTTGCCGTGCAGTTTTTCCAGCAACTGCGCGCGCGTGAGCACGGTCATCGCGTGCGTGACGAACACCTTCAGCATCGCGAATTCGCTCGACCGCAGCGCGATGCGCGTGCCGTCGCGATGCAGCTCGCGGGCGGGGAAATTCACTTCGAAGTGGCCGAAACGATAGGGCGCGCGCTGCTCCGGCGCCGCTGGCGCGGTTGTGCCGCGACGGCGCAGCACGGTGCGAATTCGCGCGACCAGTTCGCTCGGCTCGAATGGCTTGCCGAGATAATCGTCGGCGCCGAGTTCGAGACCGATCACGCGGTCGATCGGTTCGGCGCGTGCGGTCAGCAGGATCACCGGAATGTCGTCGCCCGCGACGCGCAACGCGCGCAGCGCGCTGATGCCGTCGAGCTCCGGCATCATGATGTCGAGCACGACGAGCGCGGGACGCTCCTCCTGCAATCGGCGCTGCAGCGCCACGCCGTTTTCGAGCGCGGCGACCTTGAAGCCGCGTTCGCGCAGATAGGCACTGACGAGTTCACGTACGACGGGATCGTCGTCGACGATCAGGATGGTCTGGTTCATCCGGGCCATCTTAATGACGCGTGCGCGACGCGCAAAGCGTGCACCGCTTTCGAATCCTTTCCGCTGTAAGACAACGCAAGTTACTCGCGGGCCCGGTTTGCCCGCGTCGCCGGTGCTGGCGAACGCTTCCCGTGCGGGTCCGGATGTGTGCGCCGGCTTAACCGAGCGTCAAGCCGCCATCGACGTGAATCACCTGGCCGGTGATGTGACGCGCTTCGTCGGAGAGCAGAAACGCGATGAGCGCGGCGACGTCCGCGGGTTCGGCGACGTGACCGAGCGGCGTCGCTTCGGCGGCGTGCGTCCAGACCGCCGCGTTGTCGGCATGGGGGCCGCGATCCTTGCGCGTATAACCGGGCGCCACGCAATTGACGGTCACGCCGAGCGGCGCGAGTTCCGCGGCCGCCGTTCTGGCGAGCGACTCGAGCGCCGCTTTCGCGGCCGCCGTCGCCGCAAACGGCGTATCCGCGCGATAGCGGTGCGCGACGAACGAACTCAATGCGATCACGCGACCGCGCTTCGACGTTTCGAGCGCGGGCATCGCCCGTCGCACGAGCGCGGCGAACGCGGCCGGCATCGCGGCGAAGGCCGTGCTGAGCGTGTCGGAGTCGAGTGCGGTGAGCGTTTGACGCTGCGCGTGTCCCGCGTTGGCGACCAGTTGATCGAGTGCGCCGAAGCTCGCAAGCGTGTGATGGATCAGATGCTCGGCCGCGCCGCGCTCGGCGAGGTCGCCGAATACCGTGGCGCAGCGTGCGCCGCTCGCCGTGCAGTCGGCGGCAACCTGTACGAGCCGCTGGCGGGAAGCGTCGTCGGCGCCGCGCGCGTGCAGCATCAAGGTGGTGTGCGGCGCGGCGATGCGCCGGGCGAGCGCGGCGCCGATGCCGGAGCCGGCGCCGGTGATCAGCACGACGCGTGCGGTGGCGGCGGGGTGCGGGCCGCCGTTCGCGTCGTTTGCCGGGCTCGCGTCGCCGGTGCTCATCGTGTCACTCATGCCGCCACCGCTTCACGCGAGCGCTCGACGTCGAGCGTTTCGTCATGGAACGCCGCGAGCGAATCGCGATGCGCGACGCTGACGATCGCGGCCTTCGGCAGCCGCTCCGTGAGCAGGCGATAGAGCCGCGCCTCGTTTTCCATGTCGAGCGCGCTGGTCGCTTCGTCGAGGAACAGATAATCCGGTTTGTGCAGCAGCACGCGCGCGGCGGCGAAGCGCTGCTGTTCGCCCGGCGACAGCACGCGGGTCCAGTGCCCCGATTCGTGCAGACGGTCGGCGTATTCCGACAGATGACAGGTGACGAGCGCGTCCGCGCATTCTTCGTCGGTGTAGGTGTCGGCCGCCGACGGATACGCGAGCGCCGCCTTCAGCGTGCCGATCGGCATGTAGCTGACCTGCGGGATGAACATCATGCGCGCGTTGACCGGCGCGTCGATCGAGCCGTCGCCGAACGGCCACAGGCCCGCCAGCGCGCGCATCAGCGTGCTCTTGCCGGCGCCGGACGGACCGCGCACGAGCCACCGCGAGCCCGGCCGGATCGCGATATCGCGGATGCGCGACAGCGGATTGCCGTTCGGCAGCGCGAGCTTGAGGCTGTCGGTGGAGAGCTGGTTCGCGTCGACGAAATGCAGGTTGATGCCGCCGTGCTCGGTCGCCGGCGACACCGATTCCTTCAGGCGCGGCGCGTGCATGATGCGTTTGAATTCGCGCAACCGGTTCACGGTCGCGCGCCACTCGACGAGGCTCGTATAACTGTTGATGAACCACGAGAACGAATCGCTGACGGTGCCGAACGCGCTCGAGATCTGCATCAGCACGCCGAACGTGAAGGCGCCGGCGAAGTAGCGGGGCGCGGCGACCACGATCGGGAAGATGATCGCGATCTGGCCGTAGAAGCTCAGCACGAAGGTGAGGCGCTTCGTGTACTTCATCACCTGCCACCAGTTGTCGCGGATGCGGCCGAACAGCGTGCGCGCGTTCGTCTTCTCGGTCTCCATGCCGTTGTAGAAAGCGATCTGCTCGGCGTTCTCACGCAGACGGATCAGGCCGAAACGGAAATCCGCCTCGACTTTCTGCGCCTGATAGTTGATCGACACGAGCGGATGGCCGACCTTCTGCGTGATCAGCGAGCCGACCACCGCATAGAGCGCCGCGGCCCACACCATATAGCCGGGGATGTGCAGCGGCATGCCGCCGAGCGAGAGGGTCAGCGCGCCCGCGAGCGACCACAGGATCGTGATGAACGACACCAGCGTGACGACGGTGGACAGCAGATCGAGCGTCAGCGACAGCGTGGTGGTCGCGAACGATTGCAGGTCGTCGCTGATCCGCTGGTCGGGGTTGTCGGCGAGGCGGTCGCGCTCGATGCGGTAGAACGCGCCGTCCTTGAGCCATTCGTTCAGGTAGCGGGTGGTCAGCCACTGGCGCCAGCGGAAGCCGAGCATCTGGCGCAGGTAGCGCCCATACACGGCAAGGATGATGAAGCCGAACGCGAGCCCGGAGAAGATCATCAGCAGATGCGGGAAGTCGCGGACGTTCTTGGCCTGCAATGCGTTGTAGAAGTCGGCGCTCCAGCGGTTCAGGCGCACGTTGATCCAGACGACGAGCAGGTTCATCACGATGATCGCGATGAGCAGCCCCCATGCGACGAAGCGTTCCTCGGAAACCCAGTAAGGCTTGATCAGGCTCCAGGCGGAGACTTTTTCGTCGGGCGGCAGCCCGGGGCTGGCGGATGTATGTGGTGTCATGAGCGTCCTGATGAAGTGCTGGCCCGAAGGGCTGAGCCGGCGAGCCGGTCCGTTCGGGTCGACCTGCGTCGGGCTGTGGTGTCGGGCGCCGCCGCTGTCGCGAAGCCGCGCGGCGGCGGATGCGGTATCCGCCTGGCCGTCGTGCCCGCCGGACGGGCATTCGGGGATCCAGGCGCGCGCCGATTCTGGCGTGATGCCCTTAAGCGAGAATTAATTTTCACCGCCCGCGCCAGGCCCTGATGTTGCATCGACGTTGCCTCGATAGTGTTGCGGTGTTTGCCGCGGTACCGCCGTCGCGCAGGGTGGCCGCGCGCCGTTCCCATTGCGCCGCATCGTCCTTTTGCGCCACCCGGTCACGGCATTGTGCCAGAGCGGCGCGCGCGCCCGCGTCGGGATCGCGAAAGAAGGCGCGGATCAGAGGCGTGCCTGCCTATGTACTGCGCGGGGGCGCTGGTTTGCGGCCGCCGCGCCTTTTATGGTCTAATGACCTTTCGACGAAACAGGGGTGCTTCGCACACTGCCGGCGTGATTTCGATCCGCGGCGGCGAGGCTGAGAGAGACCCTTCGCACCCGATCCGGGTAATACCGGCGCGGGAAGTTTCCGGAAGCAGACCGTCTTCCATCCCCCGCCGGGCGGCGAGCGCACATGAGGTGCGCGCGCATGGCCCGGCCGGCTTCACCCGCCGGTTTCGTCCTGGGTACGTGCGTTTTTGGGCCGTACGGAAAGGACTCGATGACCGCCTATTCTTCATATATGTATTTTTCTCGTCGCCACGCCGCCTCTGGCGCGTCGTGCCGCTTTGGCTTTGCCTGCCGCCCTGCAACGGAGCGCGCGCGATGAGCCATTCTTCCCGACCCGATTTCGCCGTGCTCGGCGGCGGCCTGTGCGGCCGGCTGGTCGCGTGGCGGCTTGCTGGCGACGGACATCGCGTGGCGCTCTACGAGCGCGGCGATGCCGCCGGTTCGCAGGCCGCCGCGTGGGTCGCCGCGGCGATGCTCGCGCCGCTCGCCGAAGCCGCGAGCGCTGAGCTGCTGATCACGCGGCTCGGCGCGAGTTCGCTCGAAAGCTGGCCGCGTGTGCTTGCCGAATTGCCGGAGGCGGTGTTTTTCCAGCGCAACGGCACGCTCGTCGTCTGGCATCACGCCGACCGCACTGAAGCGCCGCTGTTCGAGCGTCGTGTGCGCTCGAACGCGCCAGCCGAACTGCTCGACGGCGGCTTCGTCGCGCTTGCGGGCGCGCAGGTGGGTGACGCCGAGCCCGCGCTCGCCGGCCGCTTCAACCAGGGCTGGCTGCTGCCGCGCGAAGGCCAGCTCGACAATCGCCAGGTATTGAGCGCGCTCGCCGCGGGTCTCGCCGAACGCGGCGTCGACACGCACTGGAACACCCCCATCGACGATGCGTCGCTGCCCGAAGCCGGCATCACGATCGATTGCCGCG
This sequence comes from Paraburkholderia sp., assembly GCF_047605525.1. Classification (GTDB taxonomy): domain Bacteria; phylum Pseudomonadota; class Gammaproteobacteria; order Burkholderiales; family Burkholderiaceae; genus Paraburkholderia. Next base: position 58,237 of record NZ_JASGFN010000025.1, read on the forward strand.
GGCTCGGCGCGAAGCCGGTGCTGCCGACGCTGCGCGGCATCCGCGGCGAGGTCGCGCGCGTGCATGCGCCGGGGCTGCATCTGAGCCGCCCGGTGCGGCTGCTGCATCCGCGCTATCCGCTCTATATCGCGCCGAAGCAGAACGGCCTCTACGTGATCGGCGCGACCGAGGTGGAAGGCGAGGATATGTCGCCGGTCAGCGTGCGCTCGGCGCTCGAGTTGCTGAGCGCGGCGTTCTCGGTGCATCCGGGCTTCGGCGAGGCACGCATCCTCGAGCTGAATTCGCAGTGCCGCCCGACCTTGCCCGATCACCGTCCCGCGCTGCTGTGGGACGGCGCGCGCACGCTGCGGGTGAACGGCCTGTATCGGCACGGCTATATGATCGCGCCGGAAGTCGCCGACGAAGCCGTGCGCTTCGCGGGCGCGCTGCTCGACGGCCGCGTTGGCGACGCCGATGCATTCGCCTGCTGGCGGCGCGACGCACGCTGGAGCGAGCTTTTCCAGCAGGATTTCGCGCGGGAGCCGGCCTGAGCGTCGCGCGTCGTCGTCTAGCGCGCCACGCTGCTTCCGCCATCGATTGAACCGTATTCGAGCACCATGAACATTCATATCAATCAGAAGCCGTTGTCGCTGCCCGAAGGCGCGACTGTCGCCGATGCGCTCGCCGCCTATGGCGCGCGTCCGCCTTTCGCGGTCGCGCTGAACGGCGACTTCGTCGCCCGCGCCCAGCATGCGGCGCGCGCGCTGCAGCCGGGCGACCGCCTCGACGTCGTGCAACCCGTGGCGGGCGGCTGAGCGCGCGCGCCGGCTTGTCGCCCACCCGTCGCCGAAAACCATTGCCGCGGCTCCATTGCGGCAAACCAGGATGATGCAAATGACTTCTCAACAGACCGCCGACGCGCTCACGCTGTACGGTCAAACCTTCGCGAGCCGCGTGCTGCTCGGCACGTCGCGCTACCCGTCGCTGCAGTCGCTGTCCGATTCGATCGACGCGGCGCGGCCCGGCATGGTGACCGTCGCGCTGCGCCGCCAGATGAACGACGGCAACGCCGAAGCCGGCTTCTTCGATCTGCTCAAGCGCCACGGCGTGCCGCTGCTGCCGAACACGGCCGGTTGCCTGAGCGTCAGCGAAGTGGTAACGACCGCGCACATGGCGCGCGAGATCTTCGAGACCGACTGGGTCAAGCTCGAACTGATCGGCGACGACTACACGCTGCAACCCGACCCGGTCGGCCTGATCGAGGCTGCCGCGCGGCTCGTCAAGGACGGCTTCAAGGTGCTGCCGTATTGCACCGAAGATCTGGTGATCGGCCGCCGCCTGCTCGACGTCGGCTGCGAGGCGCTGATGCCGTGGGGCGCGCCGATCGGCACCGGCAAGGGCGTGATCAATCCGTACGGGCTGCGTGTGCTGCGCGAGCGGCTGCCGGACGTGCCGCTGATCGTCGACGCCGGGCTCGGCGTGCCGTCGCATGCGGCGCAGGTGATGGAGTGGGGCTTCGACGGCGTGCTGCTGAACACGGCGGTGTCCCAGGCGACGCACCCCGACGCGATGGCGCGCGCATTTGCGCTCGGCGTCGAGGCCGGTCGCGAGGCCTATCTCGCGGGACCGATGGCGGAGCGCGAAAGCGCGCACGCGAGCACGCCGGTGGTCGGCATGCCGTTCTGGCACCAGGATGGGAGCGTCGCATGACACAGTATCTGACGTTGAAGGATCGCGACCTGTTCTGGCCGCCGGCCGACGAACTCACCGAGGCCGCGGAACGCATTCGCGCGCGCCTCGGCGACTGGCCGCCGACCCACGCGCCATGGCGCATCTGCCTGACCGCGCCGGATGAACCGAACGGCGGCGACCTGATCGTGGTCGCCGACGCACAGCGGCACGGCGAGCAGATGGCGCGCTGGCTGACGCACGGCGCGGGCGTGATCGAAGCCGCGCAGAATCGCGCGACGCTGCATCTGGGCGGCGAGAAATACCCGCTGGAAGGCCATCTCGCGGAAGACTGGATTGCCGCGCTGGCCGCGTTCCTCGACTGCGGCTTCGATCCGCACGACGCGCTCGTGCTCGCGCTCGCGTGGCGCGACGGCGACGAAACCCGCGCCGCCGACGCGTTCCCCTCCGACCTCGCGCGCTTCCCTCGTCCCGTCGGCCTGCCGGCCGCGCCGGCGCGGGCATTCCCGCGCTGCCCGGCGCGCCTCGGCCTGTATCCGGTGCTGCCGAGCGCGGACTGGGTCGAGCGGGTGGTAGGCTTCGGCGTGAAGACGGTGCAGTTGCGCCGCAAGTCGGCCGAACCCGCCGACGGGTTGAAGCGCGAAATCGCCCGCTGCGTGGAGGCCGGCCGCGCGCACAATGCGCAGGTGTTCATCAACGACCACTGGCGGGCGGCGATCGAAGCAGGCGCCTACGGCGTGCACCTCGGCCAGGAGGACGTGCATACGGCGGACCTCGCGGCGCTGGCTGACGCGGGCATCCGGCTCGGTCTGTCGACGCACGGTTTCTATGAAATGCTGAAGGCGCTGCATTTCCGGCCGAGTTACGTTGCACTGGGCGCGGTGTTTCCGACCACGACCAAGGTGATGCCGACCGCGCCGCAGGGCCTGAAGCGTCTCGCGCGCTACGTGCGGCTGCTCGACGGCGTCGTGCCGCTCGTCGCGATCGGCGGGATCGATCTGCAGGTGCTGCCCGACGTGCTCGCGACGGGCGTCGGCGGCGCGGCCGTGGTGCGGGCGGTGACCGAAGCGGCCGATCCGGCTGCCGCGGTTTCTGCATTGCAACAAGCGTTTACGCAATAATCGTCAGGCTTCTTCAAGGAACAGGGCACCTCACGGCAGCTTTTGCATGATGGCCCTATAATTCGGCCTTCCGTGTAAAAGGATTGTCAGTTTGGTGCCTTCCTCCACCGAGACCTTACTTGAGCTGCGCGACGTCGACTTCGGTTACGGCGACCGGCTCGTTCTGTCGAATCTGAATCTGCGCTTCCGTCGCGGTCAGGTCGTCGCGGTCATGGGCGGCTCGGGTTGCGGCAAGACCACGGTGCTGCGCCTGATCGGCGGCCTCGTGCGCGCGCAGCGCGGCCAGGTTCTGTTCCATGGGCAGGACATCGGCGTGCAGGCGCGCGAAAGTCTCTACGCGCTGCGCCGCAAGATGGGCATGCTGTTCCAGTTCGGCGCGCTCTTCACCGATATGTCGGTGTTCGAAAACGTCGCCTTCTCGCTGCGCGAGCACACCGATCTCCCCGAAGAACTGCTGCGCGACCTCGTGCTGATGAAGCTCAACGCGGTCGGTCTGCGCGGCGCGCGCGATCTGCTGCCGTCGGAGATTTCGGGCGGCATGGCGCGGCGCGTGGCGCTCGCGCGCGCGATCGCGCTCGACCCGGAACTGATGATGTACGACGAGCCGTTCGCCGGTCTCGATCCGATTTCTCTCGGCATCACCGCCAATCTGATCCGCACGCTGAACCAGGCGCTCGGCGCGACGTCGATTCTCGTCACGCACGACGTGCCGGAGTCGTTCGCCATCGCGGACTACGTCTACTTCCTCGCCAACGGCGGAGTGCTCGCCGAGGGCACGCCGGACGAGCTGCGCGCGTCGACCGATCCGACCGTGCGGCAGTTCATCGACGGCGCGCCGGACGGCCCGTTCAGATTCCATTACCCGACCCAAACGCCGCTCGCCGCGGACTTCGGCATCGGTGGAGGCCAGTCATGATCAGCGCGATCGGTCGTTCGGTGATCAGCGGGCTCGGCATGGCCGGCTATGCCACGCGTTTTTTTCTCCGGCTGGTGCTCGAGTTTTTCCCGCTGCTGCGCCGTCCGCGTCTTGTCACGAAGCAGATCCACTTCGTCGGTAATTATTCGCTCGTGATCATCGCGGTGTCGGGGCTGTTCGTCGGTTTCGTGCTCGGTCTGCAAGGCTATTACACGCTGAATCGCTACGGCTCCGAGCAGGCACTCGGGCTGCTGGTCGCGCTGTCGCTGGTGCGCGAGCTCGGCCCGGTGGTCACGGCGCTGCTGTTCGCGGGCCGCGCGGGCACGTCGCTCACCGCCGAGATTGGCCTCATGAAGGCGGGCGAGCAACTCACCGCAATGGAAATGATGGCGGTCGATCCGGTCAAAGTCGTGGTCGCGCCGCGCCTGTGGGCGGGCATTATCTCGATGCCGATTCTCGCCGCGATTTTCAGCGCGGTCGGTGTTCTGGGCGGTTACGTGGTGGGCGTGCTGCTGATCGGCGTCGACGCCGGCGCGTTCTGGTCGCAAATGCAGGGCGGCGTCGACGTGTGGCGCGATATCGGCGCCGGGGTCATCAAGAGCGTGGTGTTCGGCCTCGCGGTGACCTTCGTCGCGCTGTTTCAGGGCTACGAGGCGAAGCCGACGCCGGAAGGCGTGTCGCGCGCGACGACCCGCACGGTCGTGTACGCGTCGCTCGCGGTGCTCGGCCTCGATTTCCTGCTGACCGCACTGATGTTCAGCTAAGACCGCGCGGCGTGCCGGCTGCCGGCGGCGCACGATGCGCCGCGCGCGGCGGGAAGTGACGGCGGCGCGGCGGATTCACTTTGGGATGACGATGAAAAAGAATGCTCTCGACTTCTGGGTCGGCCTGTTCGTGGTGCTGGGTTTCGTGGCGCTGCTGTTTCTTGCGCTGAAGGCCGGCAACATGAGCTCGCTGTCGTTTCAGGCGACTTATCCGGTCAAGCTCAAGTTCGACAACATCGGCGGGCTGAAGCCGCGCGCGCCGGTGAAGAGCGCGGGCGTGACGGTCGGCCGGGTCGCCTCGATCGGCTTCGACAGCAACGCGTACCAGGCGCTCGTGACGATCGATATCGACAAGCAGTACCAGTTTCCGAAAGATACGTCGGCGAAGATCCTGACCTCGGGCCTGCTCGGCGAGCAATACATCGGGCTCGAACCGGGCGGTGACACGGAAATGCTGAAGGCGGGCGATACGATCACGATGACGCAATCGGCAATCGTGCTGGAAAACCTGATCGGTCAGTTCCTGTATAGCAAGGCCGCGGATTCCGGCGCGGCGAAGCCCGCGGCGTCGACACCGGCGCCGGCACCCGCGCCGGCGCCGGGTGCGCCCGCCGCCGGTGCCGCGAGCCAATAAGGAGAACAAGAATGCAGACCACACTGCGGACCTCGCGCATCGGCGCGCGCGTCTTCCGGTTCGGCAAGGTCGCGATGGCGGCGGCGCTGCTCGCCGGTTGCGCGACGGTGAAAACGCCGACCAAAGGCGATCCGTTCGAAGGCTTCAACCGCACGATCTTCACCGTCAACGACAAGATCGACCAGTATGCGCTGAAGCCGGTCGCGAAGGGCTACGTCTGGGTCACGCCGCAGCCGGTACGCGACAGCGTGACGAACTTCTTCTCGAACATCGGCGACGTCTACATCGCCGCGAACAACCTGCTGCAACTGCGCATCGCCGACGGCGTATCGGACATCATGCGGATCGTGATGAATACGGTATTCGGCGTCGGCGGCCTGTTCGACGTCGCGACGCTCGCCAGGCTGCCCAAGCACGAGAACGATCTCGGCCTGACGCTCGGCCACTACGGCGTGCCGCCGGGACCGTATCTCGTGCTGCCGCTGTTCGGGCCGAGCACGGTGCGCGACGCGGTCGGCTCGATCGGCAACTACTACGTGAACCCGATCAGCTACATCGATCCGCCGGGCTTGAGCTGGGCGCTGTATGGGCTGAACATCGTCAACACGCGCGCGAACCTGCTGGGCGCAAGCGACGTGCTGGAAGGCGCTGCGCTCGACAAGTACTCGTTCGTGCGCAACGCGTATCTGCAGCGACGTCAGTATCTGCTGTCGGATAACCGGCGCCGGCCGCAGGAATTGCCGAGCTACGACGAGGAAGCGCCGCTGCCGAAGTACGACGAAGACACCGGCGCAGGCGCGGCCGCGGCGCCGGCCGGCGCCGTGACCGGCGCGGCGGGCACGCAGGGTGCTGCGACGAAGGCGGCGCCGGCTTCCGGCGCGGCCGTCGCCAGTCCGCCGCAAGGCACCCAGGCCACCGCGCCCGAAGCCGCGTCCGGCAGCGCCGAAACGCCGCCCATCGACCTGAACGGCGGTCCTGAAACGACGCAGATTCCGGCCGGCCAACTGATACCGCCCACGCATTTCAACTTTCCATCCTTCAAATTGCGTTGAACGTGCAGCCGTAACAGATCGATACGACTCTCGCAGTTTGCGCATGGATTGCCGTCGAACTCGCGTGGTAATGTCGGTCAAACCGTTGCACTATTTTTGAGGCAAGGCTCAATATGAAAAAATTCTTCCTGATTCCACTGTTTGCCGCGTTGTTCTCGTTCGTCAGTGTGGGCGCGTCGGCACAAAGCGTCGACACCAGCTCGCCGGACGCGATGATCAAGACCGTCACCCAGCAGGTGATCGACGCGATACGCAGCGACAAGTCGATCCAGCAGGGCGACATCTCGCACATCACGCGTCTCGTCAACGAAAAGATCCTGCCGTACACCGATTTCCGCCGCACCACGCAACTTGCGATGGGCCGCAACTGGCGTAGTGCCACGCCCGAGCAGCAGAACGAAGTGGTCGAGCAGTTCAAGATGCTGCTGATCCGTACGTATTCGGGCGCGCTCGCGCAGGTTCGCGACCAGCAGATCCAGTACAAGCCGTTCCGCATGAGCCCGGACGACACCGACACGGTGGTGCGCTCGGTCGTGATGAACAACGGCCAGCCGATCGAACTCGATTACCGTCTGTACAAGACGCCGCAGGGCTGGCGCGTGTATGACATCAACGTGCTCGGCGCATGGCTGATCCAGGCGTATCAGCAACAGTTCAACGAACAGATCCAGCAGAAGGGCGTGGACGGGCTGATCCAGTTCCTCACGCAGCGTAACCAGCAGCTCGCCGCGGGCAAGCAGTCGTGAGCGAAGTGCTGAACCCGGTCGCGAGCCGTTTCGAAAGCGGCGCGACGCTGACCCACGCGAGCGCGAAAGCCGCGCTCGCGGCAGGTCTGCAACGCATCGCGGCGGGCGCGGGCGGCGTCGATTGCGCGCCGCTCACGCAGTTCGATTCGTCCGCGCTCGCGGTGCTGCTCGCGTGGGTGCGGGCCGCCGCCGCGCGCGGCGTCACGTTTGAAATCGTCAATCTGCCGGCTGGTCTCGCCAGCCTCGCGCAAGCCTACGGCGTCGATACCCTTCTGCCCACGCGTGGAGTTGCGTCGGCGCGACATTGACGCTCCCCAGGCGTCGTCTCCCATCCTTCCGGCCAGGCCGGGGGTGCCAGTTTTTGCCCTATAATCAAACGTTTTTTGGGGCTCTGAATTGGCCCCTAATCGGCCTCAAATCCGTTTCTTCCAGCATTTGCTCGCCCCCACAAAGCTCTATTGGGGCTACTTCAGGTGCCGCGACGCGCGCGGCCCATAGTCATGTCAGCCATAGAAATTCGTAACGTCAAGAAGCGCTACAAGGACTTGCAGGCGCTCAAGGGCGTCAGCCTCACGGTCGAAGAAGGCGAGTTCTTCGGACTGCTCGGTCCGAACGGTGCGGGCAAAACGACGCTCATCAGCATTCTGGCCGGCCTCACGCGCGCCGACGAAGGCAGCATCGCGGTGCGCGGTCACGACGTCGTCGGCGATTTTCGCAACGCGCGCCGCGCGCTTGGCGTGGTGCCGCAGGAACTCGTGTTCGATCCGTTTTTCACCGTGCGCGAAACCTTGCGCATCCAGTCGGGCTACTACGGTCTGCGCAACAACGACGCGTGGATCGACGAGATCATGGCCAATCTCGATCTCACCGACAAAGCCGACGCCAACATGCGCGCGCTGTCGGGCGGCATGAAGCGCCGCGTGCTGGTCGCGCAGGCGCTGGTGCACCGGCCGCCCGTGATCGTGCTCGACGAGCCGACCGCCGGGGTCGACGTCGAGCTGCGCCAAACGCTGTGGAAATTCATCTCCCGCCTCAATCGCGAAGGTCACACGATCGTGCTGACCACCCACTATCTCGAAGAAGCCGAATCGCTGTGCGACCGCATCGCGATGCTGCGCCGTGGCGAGGTGGTCGCGCTCGATCGCACCAGCACGCTGCTGCAGCGCTTTGCCGGCATGCAGCTGTTCGTGCGCTTCGCGCAGGGCGTGTTGCCCGCCGAGCTGCGTCCGCTCGAGGCGGAAAGCGGCGCGGGCAACGGTAACGGCCGCCAGCATCTGCTGCGTCTGACGAGCTACGACGACGTCGAGCGCATCCTCGCGCAATGCCGCGCGGCCGGTTGCACATTCGAAGAAATCGAGGTCCGCAAGGCCGACCTCGAAGACGTATTCGTTCAGGTGATGAACGGTCCGGAAGTGATCGAGGGGCTCGCATGAGCGGTTACAGTGGATTTAACACGCTGTTTTACAAAGAACTGCTGCGTTTCTGGAAGGTAGCGTTCCAGACCGTGCTCGCGCCGGTCATTACCGCACTGCTGTATCTGACGATCTTCGGCCATGCGTTGCGTGGCCACGTGCAGGTCTATCCGGGTGTCGAGTACACGAGCTTCCTGATCCCGGGTCTCGTGATGATGAGCGTGTTGCAGAACGCGTTCGCGAACAGTTCGTCCTCGCTGATCCAGTCGAAGATCACCGGCAACCTCGTGTTCGTGCTGCTGCCGCCGCTGTCGCACTACGAGATGTTCGCCGCCTATGTGCTCGCGGCGCTCGCGCGCGGTCTATGTGTCGGCTTCGGCGTGTTCATCGTGACGATCTGGTTCGTGCCGCTCAGCTTCAGCGCGCCGTTCTACATCATCCTGTTCGCGCTTTTCGGCGCGGCGATTCTCGGCACGCTCGGTCTGATCGCCGGTATCTGGGCCGAGAAGTTCGACCAGCTCGCCGCGTTCCAGAACTTCCTGATCATGCCGCTCACGTTCCTCTCGGGCGTGTTCTATTCGACGCATACACTGCCGCCGGGGTGGCGCGAAGTGTCGCGGCTCAATCCGTTTTTCTACATGATCGACGGCTTTCGCTATGGCTTTTTCGGCGTGTCGGACATCGACCCGCTCGTGAGCCTCGCGATCGTCGCCGGTTTCTTCGTGGTGCTGGCGGCGGTGGCGATGCGCATGCTCGCTACTGGCTACAAGCTGCGCCACTGACGAGGAGCTTCTCTCATGCTACCGACTCCCGAACAGGTCAGGCAGTACATCGCGGCTGGGCTCGCGTGCGAGCATCTCGAAGTCGAAGGCGACGGTCAGCATTTCTTTGCGACGATCGTCTCGCCGAACTTCGAGGGCAAGCGCCTGATCCAGCGACATCAACTCGTGTACGCGGCGCTCGGCGACCGCATGCGCGAAGAAATCCACGCGCTCAGCATGAAGACGCTGACGCCCGCCGAATGGCAGAACGCGTAACTCTGGAAATTTAGTGCGAATTACTCAGGAAGGGCGCGACGCCGCGAGCGGCGCGCCGAACACAGACAAAGCAGGTCCGGGCGCGACCCCGGCCGATCAGGAACCGACAGGCATGGATAAACTCATCATTGAAGGTGGCTACCCGCTCTCCGGTGAAGTGGTCGTCTCGGGTGCGAAGAACGCGGCATTGCCGATCCTGTGCGCGGGTCTCTTGAGCGCCGAGCCGGTGCATCTGGAGAACGTGCCCGATCTGCAGGACGTGCGCACGATGCTCAAGCTGCTCGGCCAGATGGGCGTGCGCATCGAGGCAGGCGAAGGGCGCGTGGCGCTCGACGCGTCGAAGGTCGACAACCTCGTCGCGCCGTACGAGATGGTGAAGACCATGCGCGCGTCGATCCTCGTGCTCGGCCCGCTCGTCGCGCGCTTCGGTCATGCGCGCGTGTCGCTGCCGGGCGGCTGCGCGATCGGCGCGCGACCGGTCGATCAGCACATCAAGGGCCTGCAGGCGATGGGCGCCGAAATCACGATCGAGCACGGCTTCATCGAAGCGCGCGCGAAGCGTCTGAAGGGCGCGCGCATCGTCACCGACATGATTACCGTGACCGGCACCGAGAACCTGCTGATGGCCGCGGTGCTGGCCGACGGCGAGACGGTCATCGAGAACGCCGCGCGCGAGCCGGAAGTCGTCGACCTCGCGCATCTGCTCGTCGCGATGGGCGCGCAAATCGACGGCATCGGCACCGACCGCCTCCTGATCCAGGGCGTCGACAGGCTGCACGGCGCGAAGCACGCGGTGATCCCGGACCGCATCGAAGCGGGCACGTTCCTGTGCGCGGTCGCGGCCGCCGGCGGCGACGTCACGCTGCGCAAGATGCGTCCGTTGCTGCTCGAAGCCGTGACCGAAAAGCTGCGCGAAGCGGGCGTGACGGTCGAGGAGGGTGACGACTGGATGCGCGTGCGCATGGACAGGCGTCCGAGCGCGGTGACGTTCCGCACCTCCGAATACCCGGCGTTTCCGACCGACATGCAGGCGCAGTTCATGGCGCTGAACGCGATCGCGGAGGGTACGTCGCAGGTCGTCGAGACAATCTTCGAAAACCGCTTCATGCACGTGCAGGAGCTGAACCGTCTCGGCGCGAGCATCACGATCGACGGCAATACCGCGCTCGTGAACGGCGTCGGCAAGCTGTCCGGCGCGATGGTCATGGCCACCGATCTGCGCGCGTCCGCGAGTCTCGTGATCGCCGCGCTGCGCGCCGAGGGCGAGACGCTGATCGACCGCATCTATCACCTCGACCGCGGCTACGACCGCATGGAAGCGAAGCTCAACGCGATCGGCGCGAAAGTGCGCCGTGTCGCCGGGAGCGACGCATGAGCTCGATGCCGCAAACGTCGTCGGCGCCGGCGGTGAGCGCGCCGCTCACGCTCGCGTTGTCGAAAGGGCGTATCTTCGAGGAAACGCTGCCGCTGCTCGCGGCGGCCGGCATCGAAGTCGCGGAAGACCCGGAAACGTCGCGCAAGCTGATCCTGCCGACCACGGATCCGAACCTGCGCGTGATCATCGTGCGCGCGACCGACGTGCCGACCTACGTCGAGTACGGCGCGGCCGATTTCGGCGTGGCCGGCAAGGACGTGCTGCTCGAGCATGGCGGCAGCGGCCTGTATCAGCCGGTCGATCTGGAGATTGCGCGCTGCCGCATGTCGGTCGCGGTGGCAGCGGGTTTCGATTATGCGAACGCGGTGCGCCAGGGCGCCCGCCTGCGCGTCGCGACCAAGTATGTTGAGACCGCGCGCGAGCATTTTGCCGCCAAGGGCGTGCACGTCGATCTGATCAAGCTGTACGGTTCGATGGAACTGGCGCCGCTGGTCGGCCTCGCCGACGCGATCGTCGATCTGGTGAGCTCGGGCAATACCTTGCGCGCCAACAATCTCGTCGAGGTGGAGGAGATCATGCAGATTTCGTCGCGCCTCGTTGTGAACCAGGCGGCGCTGAAACTGAAGCGCGCCGCATTGCGGCCGATTCTCGACGCGTTTGCCAATGCGTCGTCGAAAGCCGGCGCTCCGGCGGCCTGACTGACGATGGCACTCCGATCACGCCGCGACTGAGCGCCTTACCGAAACGGATACCTGTATGTCTATCAAGATTCGCAAACTCGATTCCACCGCTTCCGACTTCCACAAGTCGCTGCACGCGGTGCTCGCGTTCGAGGCGAGCGAAGACGAAGCCATCGAGCGCTCGGTCGCGCAGATTCTGAACGACGTGAAGGCGCGCGGCGACGAGGCGGTGCTCGAGTACACGAACCGCTTCGATCGCCTCGATGCCCGGCGCGTCGCCGAGCTCGAGCTGCCGATGTCGGAGCTCGAGGCGGCGCTCGAAAGTCTCGAGCCGAAGCGGCGCGCGTCGCTCGAAGCGGCGGCGGCGCGGGTGCGCGGCTATCACGAGAAGCAGAAGATCGAGTGCGGCAGCCATAGCTGGCAGTACACCGAGGCCGACGGCACGGTGCTCGGCCAGAAGGTCACGCCGCTCGATCGCGCGGGTATCTACGTGCCGGGCGGCAAGGCGGCGTATCCGTCGTCGGTGCTGATGAACGCGATTCCGGCGCGGGTGGCCGGCGTGCGCGAGATCGTCATGGTCGTGCCGACGCCGGACGGCGTGAAGAATCCGCTCGTGCTGGCCGCGGCGCTGCTCGGCGGGGTGGACCGCGTGTTCACGATCGGCGGCGCGCAGGCAGTGGGCGCGCTCGCGTACGGCACGCAGAGCGTGCCCGCGGTCGACAAGATCTGCGGCCCCGGCAACGCGTACGTCGCGTCGGCCAAGCGCCGCGTGTTCGGCACGGTCGGCATCGACATGATTGCCGGACCGTCGGAAATCCTCGTGCTGTGCGACGGCACGACCGATCCGCGCTGGGTCGCGATGGACCTGTTCTCGCAGGCCGAGCACGATGAGCTCGCGCAGTCGATCCTGCTGTGCCCGGACGACGCGTTCATCGCGCGCGTGCGGGAAGCGATCGACGAACTGCTGCCGGCGATGCCGCGCCACGACGTGATCCGCACGTCGCTCGAGAATCGCGGCGCGCTCATCAAGGTGCGCGACATGGCCGAAGCCTGCGCGATCGTCAACGACATCGCGCCGGAGCACCTCGAAATCTCGGCGCTCGAACCGCATCAGTGGGCGCAGCTGATCCGCCATGCCGGCGCGATCTTCCTTGGCCGCTACACGAGCGAGAGCCTCGGCGACTATTGCGCGGGCCCGAACCACGTGCTGCCTACGTCGCGTACCGCGCGGTTTTCGTCGCCGCTCGGCGTCTATGATTTCTTCAAGCGCTCGAGCCTGATCGAAGTCAGCGCGGAAGGCGCGCAGACGCTCGGCGAGATCGCCGCCGAACTCGCGTATGGCGAAGGCCTGCAAGCGCATGCGCGCAGCGCCGAATACCGGATGCGGCAGAACAACAACGAACGCGGCTGAGGCGTACCACTGACAGCGGCGGCGAAGCCGGGCCGGAAGGTGGCGGATGCAGCAGGGCAGGCGGGCGTCGGCCCGGCTCTGGCGATTCCCGTACGTTTCCGATGAACCGGCCGTTTCCCCCGCTTTTCCCACTTTCGCCCGTTCGAGCGACAGATCGCGCCCAGCCGCCCGTTTAATAACGACAACAGAGACCAACCAGCGCGGCCACACGCCGCCGACACCAGGCCAGCGTTTCGCCGCGGGCCGGCCCACGAACCTATGACGACACCTCAAGACATCATTCGCCGCGACGTGCTCGCAATGACGAGCTATCCGGTTCCGGACGCCACGGGCTTCATCAAGCTCGACGCGATGGAAAACCCGTTTCCGCTGCCGCCGGAACTCGCCGCGCATCTCGGCGAGCGTCTGGCCGGCGTCGCGCTGAACCGCTATCCGGCGCCCCGTCCGGAGGCGCTGATCGAGCGGATCCGGCACGTGATGGGCGTGCCGGCCGGCTGCGACGTGCTGCTCGGCAACGGCTCGGATGAAATCATCAGCATCATGTCGGTCGCCTGCGCGAAGCCGGGTGCGAAGGTGCTCGCGCCGGTGCCGGGTTTCGTCATGTATCAGATGTCCGCGAAGCTCGCGAATCTCGAATTCGTCGGCGTGCCGCTCGCGGCCGACTTCACGCTCGACACCGAGGCGATGCTCGCGGCGATCGCCGAACACGAGCCGGCGATCGTCTATCTCGCGTATCCGAACAATCCGACCGGCACGCTGTTCGACGATGCCGACATCGAGCGCATCATCGCCGCGGCGGACAGGAGCCTCGTCGTGATCGACGAGGCGTATCAGCCGTTCGCGCAGAAGAGCTGGCTGCCGCGCGCCGACCAGTTCGACAACGTCGTCGTGATGCGCACGGTGTCGAAGCTGGGCCTTGCCGGCATCCGCCTCGGTTATCTGGTCGGCAAACCCGCGTGGCTCACCGAGTTCGACAAGGTGCGCCCGCCGTACAACACCAACGTGCTCACGCAGGCCGCCGCCGATTTCCTGCTCGACCACGTCGGCGTGCTCGACGCACAGGCCGCGCAATTGCGCGACGAGCGCGCGAAACTCGCGCAGGCGGTGGCCGTGCTGCCGGGCGCCGAAGTGTTCCCGAGCGCCGGCAACTTCCTGCTGGTGCGGGTGCCCGATGCGTCCGTACTGTTCGAAACCCTGCTGACCGCGCGGGTTCTGATCAAAAACGTGAGTAAAATGCATCCATTGCTGGCCAATTGCGTGCGTTTGACCGTCGGTTCCCCGGAAGAAAACGCCCAGTTGCTCGCCGGGCTGAAACTGGTGCTGCGCTGATTCGCAGCACCGATCCGGAACACCCGGCGGCCCGCCGTTTCTCCCCCCACTTACCAGCGCTTTCTAGCGAGATTCGAGGAATTACCATGCGCCTTGCGGAAGTCGTTCGCAACACCAGCGAAACGCAGATCCGTGTGAAGATCAACCTGGACGGCACCGGTCAGCAGAAGCTGGCCACCGGCGTGCCGTTCCTGGACCACATGCTCGACCAGATCGCCCGCCACGGGCTGTTCGACCTCGAGATCGAAGCGCATGGCGACCTGCATATCGACGACCACCATACGGTGGAAGATACCGGCATCACGCTCGGCCAGGCCGTCGCGAAGGCGATCGGCGATCGCAAGGGCATCCGCCGCTACGGTCATTCCTACGTGCCGCTCGACGAAGCGCTGTCGCGCGTCGTGATCGATTTTTCCGGCCGTCCGGGCCTCGAATTCCATGTGCCGTTCACGCGCGCGCGCATCGGCACGTTCGACGTCGACCTGTCGATCGAATTCTTCCGCGGCTTCGTGAACCATGCCGGCGTGACGCTGCATATCGACAATCTGCGCGGTATCAACGCCCATCATCAGCTCGAAACGGTGTTCAAGGCGTTCGGGCGCGCGCTGCGCATGGCCGTCGAACTCGACGAGCGCGCGGCCGGACAGATTCCGTCGACCAAGGGTAGCCTTTAACAGGCTTTTAACCAGCCTCTAATCGTCTTTCATCGCCTCTAGCGTCTTCACGCCATTCACCTTCGGCAACTCATCGGGCAGCACCGCGCGGGCCGGCAACCGTCGTTCGACGCCGCGCGCCGGCATCGATGGATCGGAGGCATGGCGGCCAAACCTGAAATGAAAACTTCGATAGCGATTGTGGATTACGGAATGGGCAACCTGCGTTCGGTCGCCCAGGCTTTGCGCAAGGCCGCGCCGGAAGCGGACGTGGCGATCGTCGACCGGCCGGAAGCGATCCGCGCGGCCGATCGCGTCGTGCTGCCCGGCCAGGGCGCGATGCCCGACTGCATGCGCAGTCTTGGTGCATCCGGCTTGCAGGAAGCGGTCGTCGAGGCGTCGCGCGGCAAGCCGCTGATGGGCGTGTGCGTCGGCGAGCAGATGCTGTTCGACTGGAGCGCCGAGGGTGGCACGCCGGGTCTGGGTCTGTTGCCCGGCAAGGTGGTGCGCTTCGAGCTCGAAGGCCAGGTGCAGGACGACGGCTCGCGCTTCAAGGTCCCGCAGATGGGCTGGAACCGCGTGCGTCAGGTAGAGCCGCATCCGCTGTGGGACGGCGTCGCCGACAATGCGTTCTTCTACTTCGTGCACAGCTATTACGTGGTGCCGGACAACCCCGCGCATACGTCGGGCGAAACGGTCTACGGCGTGACCTTTACCTCGGCGGTAGCGCGGGATAACATCTTCGCCACCCAATTCCACCCTGAAAAGAGCGCCGAGGCGGGTTTGCGCGTGTATCGCAACTTCGTGCACTGGAACCCGTGAACGCTTTTCTTCATTCCGTTGCCGCGCGCCACGAGCGCGGCGCCAAGGTTTCGCGTCGGACCGGCATCCCGCTGGAGCGCCGAAAGAGTTGTACTAAACTAGCGAAACGGCGTTGCGGCGGGCTGGCTGACCAGCCGCCGCCGCCGACCTTCAACCCACCCCCAGACACCACCCGATTGCTATGCTGCTGATTCCCGCCAT
Source organism: Paraburkholderia sp. (assembly GCF_047605525.1). Lineage (GTDB taxonomy): Bacteria > Pseudomonadota > Gammaproteobacteria > Burkholderiales > Burkholderiaceae > Paraburkholderia. Next base: position 74,058 of record NZ_JASGFN010000025.1, read on the forward strand.
CGACCTGAAAGATGGTCAGTGTGTACGCCTCAAACAGGGCGATATGGACCAGGCGACGATTTTCTCCGAGGAACCGGCGGCAATGGCCCGACATTGGGTCGACCGCGGCGCGCGGCGCTTGCATCTCGTCGATCTGAATGGCGCGTTCGCCGGCAAGCCGAAGAATGGCGATGCAATCCGGGCGATCATCGATGAAGTGGGCGGCGAGATTCCCGTGCAACTGGGCGGCGGCATCCGCGACCTGAACACGATCGAGCGCTATCTCGACGACGGCCTGTCCTACGTGATCATCGGCACGGCCGCGGTAAAGAATCCCGGCTTTCTGCAGGACGCCTGCACCGCGTTCGGCGGCCACATCATCGTCGGCCTCGACGCGAAAGACGGCAAGGTCGCGACCGACGGCTGGAGCAAGCTGACCGGTCACGAAGTGGCCGACCTCGCGCGCAAGTTCGAGGACTACGGCTGCGAATCGATCATCTACACCGACATCGGCCGCGACGGCATGCTGCAAGGCATCAACATCGAAGCGACGGTGCGCCTCGCGCGCGCGGTGAAGATTCCGGTGATCGCGAGCGGCGGTCTGTCGAATCTCGCGGACATCGAGTCGTTGTGCGAAGTCGAAGACGAGGGGATCGAAGGCGTGATCTGCGGCCGCGCAATCTATTCGGGCGACCTCGACTTCGCGGCGGCGCAAACGCTCGCGGACCGGCTGCGCGAATCGGACGACGCCTGACCGGCGTTATCCGCGCAACGGTTCATGTGCCGCGCGCGTCGCATACGAAATTTCCGGGATCTTGCCGGCGCCCGGCCGGAACTCCTTTCGCGGCGCGACGCGGCTGACACGCCTTGTCGCGCCGGCACCGTGCCGCAAGCCCCCGGGCGAGCGGCCTCATCAGCGGTATTGGCAGAATTGCAAGATCATGGCTCTAGCTAAACGCATCATTCCCTGTCTCGACGTCACCGCCGGCCGCGTGGTCAAGGGCGTCAACTTCGTCGAGTTGCGCGACGCGGGCGACCCGGTCGAAATCGCGCGCCGGTACGACGATCAGGGCGCCGACGAACTCACCTTCCTCGACATCACCGCGACTTCGGATCAGCGCGACCTGATCCTGCCGATCATCGAAGCGGTCGCCTCGCAGGTGTTCATTCCGCTGACGGTCGGCGGCGGCGTGCGCGCGGTCGAAGACGTGCGGCGCCTGCTCAATGCGGGCGCGGACAAGATCAGCATGAACTCGTCGGCGGTCGCGAACCCGCAGCTCGTGAAGGACGCTACCGGCAAATACGGTTCGCAGTGCATCGTCGTCGCGATCGACGCGAAGCGCGTGTCGGCGGACGGTGAAACGCCGCGTTGGGAAGTGTTCACGCATGGCGGCCGCAAGGCGACCGGGCTCGATGCGGTCGAATGGGCGCGCAGGATGGCCGAACTCGGCGCGGGCGAAATTTTGCTGACCAGCATGGACCGCGACGGCACCAAAAGCGGTTTCGATATCGCATTGACGCGCGCGGTCTCGGACGCGGTGCCGGTGCCGGTGATCGCGTCGGGCGGCGTCGGTAGCCTGCAGCATCTGGCCGACGGCATCAAAAGCGGCCACGCGGACGCGGTGCTTGCCGCGAGCATTTTCCACTACGGCGAACACACGGTCGGCGAGGCCAAGCGCTTCATGGCCGATCAGGGCATTTCGGTGAGGTTGTGACGTGACGAATCCCTCGGCAGTGAACTGGCTCGACAAGGTCAAATGGGACGCGAACGGCCTCGTGCCGGTGATCGCGCAGGAAGCGTCGACGAACGACGTGCTGATGTTCGCGTGGATGAACCGCGAAGCGTTGGCGAAGACCGTCGAAACCGGCCGCGCGGTGTACTTCTCGCGCTCGCGCCAGCGCCTGTGGTTCAAGGGCGAGGAGTCCGGCCACGTGCAGCACGTGCATGAAGTGCGGCTCGACTGCGACGAAGACGTCGTGCTGCTGAAGGTGGAGCAGGTGTCGGGCATCGCATGCCACACCGGCCGCCACTCGTGCTTTTTCCAGAAATTCGAAGGCTCGGTGGACGACGGCGACTGGCAGGCCGTCGATCCCGTGCTGAAAGACCCCGAACACATCTACAAATGACGCAATCCACGCAAAACGAAGCTTCGTCCGCCTCTACGTCCGACACGCTGCTGCGTCTCGCGGCGATCATCGACAGCCGCAAGGGCGGCGATCCGGACATCTCGTACGTGTCGCGCCTGTTCCACAAGGGCGACGACGCGGTGCTGAAAAAGATCGGCGAGGAAGCCACCGAAGTCGTGCTGGCCGCGAAGGACGCGCGCCACGGCGGCGCGCCGAAGGCGCTGGTCGGCGAGGTCGCGGACCTGTGGTTTCACTGCCTCGTGATGCTGTCGCATTTCGATCTGAGCCCGGCCGACGTGATCGCCGAACTCGAGCGCCGGGAAGGCCTGTCGGGCATCGAGGAAAAGGCGCTGCGCAAGAGCCGCGAGCGCGAGCAGAACGGCGACTGAGCGTCACCTGGGCGATAACTGAGCGCGGCAAACGGGCGGTTGCGCTTGAAGTCGTGAACGCCGGCGCCCATATTGCGGTAAATGCACCCTCGGGAGGACGCAAGCATGGAACAGTCGCAAGGAAGCTATCCGCCGCCGGTCTACCGCAACGCGATGGAGCCTGAACGCGAGCGCAGCCTGCGCACGCTCACGCACGTGCTGTACGGGCTCTATGCGGTCCACTGGCTGACGGGCGGGCTGACCATTCTGATCGCGATCATCATCAACTACGTGAAGCGGGCGGACGTGGCCGGCACACCGTACGAAGCGCATTTCGAATGGCAGATCCGCACGTTCTGGATGGGGCTCGTCGGCTACGCGATCGGCGCCCTGCTGCTGCTCGTGCTGATCGGCATTCCGGTGTTGTGGGCCGTCAGCATCTGGATGTTGTACCGTATTATCAAAGGCTGGCTCTATCTGTACGATAACAAGCCGTTCGCGAATCCGCGCGGCTGGGTCTGAGCGCCGTCCGGCCCGTTTTATCGGGCCGGTTTTCAGGTAAGACCTCGTCGCTTCGCGCTTCAGTCCTACCGCGTCAGGAATACGATGAGTCACGATCCGAGCTGTCTTTTCTGCAAGATCGCCGCAGGCGAAATCCCGTCGACCAAAGTCCACGAAGACGACGAGTTCGTCGCCTTTCGCGACATCCGTCCGGCGGCCGAAACCCATGTGCTGGTGATCCCGCGCAAGCACATCGCAACACTGTCGAACTGCACCGAAAGCGACGCGCCTCTGCTTGGTAGAATGCTCGTCTTGACCGCGCGTCTGGCCGACCAGCTCGGGGTTGCGTACACCGGCGGCGAAACGGGTTTTCGCACGGTCATTAATACCGGTCCGGGCGGAGGGCAGGAGGTGTATCACCTGCACGCGCACATTCTCGCGGGGCCGCGTCCCTGGCAACGCATGGGCTGAGCGGCGAGGTCGAGGACAATGGCGCAGCCGTTGTTTTTGCCGCATCTGTAATAACGTCGACGCGGTCGTGAGGCCACAATGAATGCCATCGATTGGCGGTGGGGCATCGGAAGCAAGGCAGGCCGGCGTGCGGTAACGTAGGGATGTAGGGAGACAAAGCGGGGAATGAAGCAGGAGATCAGGCGCCCGCGCTTCAGGTTATGCCGCAAGGCGCACGAAATTTTCCGCATCGCGATACGGTGTCGGAGTTAAGGAGAGTAGTCATGGGTTCGTTGAGCATTTGGCATTGGTTGATCGTGTTGTTGATCGTGGCGCTCGTGTTCGGCACGAAGAAACTGCGCAACATCGGCACCGATCTGGGCGGCGCGGTGAAGGGTTTCAAGGAAGGCATGAAGGAAGCGGAATCGCCGGCGGCGGATACGCAGCAGCAGCGCGAACTGCCGCGCAACGGCGCGGTGGACGTCGAGGCGAAGGAAAAGACGCCGCACTCGAGCGATTACCGCTAAGCCGCGGCGTTCACGCCGCTTCCGCATTACTGACGGACATTCCACTTCATGCTGGACCTCGGTCTAACCAAGATGGCGCTGATCGGCGTCGTCGCACTGGTCGTCCTCGGGCCTGAGCGCCTGCCGCGTGTCGCTCGCACGGCCGGCGCGCTGTTCGGCCGCGCGCAGCGGTACATCAACGACGTGAAGGCCGAGGTCACGCGCGAAATCGAGCTCGACGAACTGCGGCGCATGAAGACCGAGTTCGAGAAGGCCGCGAGCAATGTCGAAAGCGCGGTTCAGGACAATCTGCGCAAGCATGAGAACGAGCTGAACGAAGCGTGGAACAGCGGTACGTCGGTGTCGCCGAGCATCGCCGGCGGCGCGCTCGAAGACGCTGGCGGCGGCACCACGGGCGCCACGTCGTGGCCGGTGAGTACGCCGGCGGCCGCGCCCAAACGCAAGAACTGGCGCGTCAGGCAGAGCGCCACGCCCACCTGGTACAAGCGTGCAAGCATGCGCCGCACGCGCGTGCAGTCGGGCGCCGCGCGCGTCGCGCGGCATACGCCCGCCAGCCTGCGTCGTCCGACGCGGTTCTTCTGATGATCAGAACGACAATCTCTAACCGAGGGCCGGTGTGAGCGACCCCCAGCAATCCCAGAACGAAGGCGCCGAAGAGACCTTCATTTCCCACCTCGTCGAATTGCGTGACCGCATCATCCGGGCGGGCCTCGCGGTTATCGTCGTGTTCATCGGGCTCGTGTACTGGGCGCCGGACATCTTCCGACTGCTCGCGCGTCCGCTGATGATGAATCTGCCGAAGGACGGCAAGATGATCGTCACCGACGTCACCGGCTCGTTCTTCGTGCCGATGAAGGTGACGATGCTGGTCGCGTTCGTGATCGCGCTGCCGGTCGTGCTGTATCAGATCTGGGCGTTCGTCGCGCCCGGGCTGTACCAGCACGAGAAGAAACTGATCGCGCCGCTGGTGGCGAGCAGCTACACGCTGTTCCTGTGCGGGATGGCGTTCGCGTACTTCGTCGTGTTCCCGACCATCTTCCGCGTGATGGCGCACTACAACGCGCCGCTCGGCGCGGAAATGACGACAGATATCGACAATTACCTGAGCTTCGTGCTGACGATGTTCATCGCATTCGGCGTGACGTTCGAGGTGCCGATCGTCGTCGTTCTGCTGGTCCGCATGAACATCCTTACGCTGAAGAAGCTCAAGGAGATCCGTCCGTATGTGATCGTCGGCGCGTTCGTGGTGTCGGCCGTCGTGACGCCGCCGGACGTGTTTTCGCAACTGATCCTCGCGGTTCCGCTGATTGTGCTGTACGAAGCCGGCATCATCGCGGCGCGGGTGTTCGTCGGCAAGCAGGCGGCGGTAGCCGAGGATGCGAGTCCGCCGTCGAGTTGAGTTCGTGTGAGCTGAAATGACAAGGGCAGTTCGTTCGGAACTGCCTTTTTTTATTCGCGGACGGTCTCTTTAAGCCTTCAGCCGCCTTCATCGTCCGGCTGATCGCTGCCGCCGTTGTCGTCGTCCGGCTGCTTCGGCGGCGGCGGGCGCTTACCGATCATCACGTCGAGATCAATCTGACGGCCCTTGCGTACCAGATGCACCTTCGCCGACGTACCCGGCTTGATCTGCGCGATTACATTCAGAAGACGCGTGGTGTCGGTGATCTCCTGGCCGTTGACGCTGACCAGGATGTCGCCGGGCTTGATGCCCGCGCGGTCGGCCGGGCCGCTCTTCAGCACCCCGGCGACGATTGCGCCCGATTTCTGATCGAGCCCGAACGACTCGGCTATTTCCGGCGTCACATCCTGCGGCTCGACGCCGATCCAGCCGCGCGTGACCGAGCCGGTCGTGATGATGCTCTCGAGCACGCTGCGCGCGGTCGACACGGGAATCGCGAAGCCGATGCCGAGCGAGCCGCCCGAGCGCGAGTAGATCGCGGTGTTGATGCCGAGCAGGTTGCCGTTCACGTCGACCAGCGCACCGCCGGAGTTGCCGGGATTGATTGCCGCGTCGGTCTGGATGAAGTTTTCGAACGTGTTGATGCCGAGGTGATTGCGCCCGAGCGCGCTGACGATGCCCATCGTCACCGTCTGGCCGACGCCGAACGGATTGCCGATTGCGAGCACGACGTCGCCCACATGCGTCTGCTCCATGCGGCCGAGCGTGATGGTGGGCAGATTGGGCAGATTGATCTTGAGTACGGCCAGATCGGTTTCGGGGTCGATGCCGATCACCTTTGCACTGGTGGTGCGGCCGTCGGCGAGCGCGACTTCGATCTGGTCGGCACCGTCCACGACGTGCTGGTTCGTTAGAATGTAACCTTCCGAACTCACTATCACGCCTGAACCCAGGTTCGAGGCGGGCTGCTCCTGCTGCTTGCGATTGTTCCTGTCGCCGAAGAAGTAGCGGAACAACGGGTCTTTCGCACGCGGGTCGGGAGGCAGTGAGCCATCCTTGCTGGAGAATACGTTGACGACCGCGGGCATGGCCTTTTGCGCCGCATCCGCATAGGACGCCTCGGCATGGCCATTGCCGATGCCCGGCGCCACTTCCCGCAGCGCCACGATCGGTTCGGCGAGCTGCCTGCCGAACTGCCCTTGACGCTGGAGCCACTGCGGTTTGAGAGTCGCGATGATGAACATCAGCGCCAACAGCACGGTCACCGCTTGGGCAAATAACAGCCAAAAGCGTCTAAGCATCTGAAGACTAGAGGTATATATGGATCGGATTGAACTTGAATTGTACTTGAACAACCTTCTTGAAATCGCCCGGTTCAAGGACTACTGCCCCAATGGATTGCAGGTGGAAGGGCGCCGCCGGATCAACAAGCTCGCGACCGGCGTGACCGCGTCGGTGGCCTTTCTGGAGGCCGCGCTCGACTGGGGCGCGGACGCGGTGCTGGTCCACCACGGCTACTTCTGGCGCAACGAGGCGCCGCAGATCACCGGCCGCAAACACGCGCGCCTGAAGCTGCTGCTCGCGAACGACCTGAACCTGTTCGCCTACCATCTGCCGCTCGACGATCATCCCGAGTTCGGCAACAACGCGCAGATCGGCGAGAAGATGGGCTGGATCAGCGACGCGCGTTTCGGCGACAACGATCTCGGCTGGCTCGCCACGTTGCCGATGCCGATCACGCTGTCGCACCTCACCGCGGAAATCGAGCAGACGCTCGGGCGCGCGCCGCTCGTGTTCGGCGATCCGGATCGCGAACTGCGCCGCATCGGCTGGTGCACGGGTGCCGCGCAAGGCATGTTCGACGCGGCGATCAACGCGAGTGTCGACGTCTACGTGACCGGCGAAGTGTCGGAGTCGGTGATGCACACGGCGGCCGAGAGCGGGGTCGCGTTTCTCGCGGCGGGCCACCACGCGACCGAGCGCTTCGGCGTACAGGCGGTGGGTAAGCACCTGTCCGAATCGTTCGATATCGAGCATCTCTTTATCGATATCCCCAATCCTGTTTAAGTGCGAATTGCATTAACGAAGAAAAAGGCACGAATAGCGCAGAAGGCGCTTAAAAGGAGGTGCGAAAAAGTTTGCGATCGGTACGGAGAAACCCTGAGTTATCAAGGGGTTCGCACGGTTTTTGGCAATCGGCCCTTGTAAATGGCGACTCCATTCGCGCAAACTAGCGGCGGTAGAACCGACGTGAAGGAAAAATCCAACTCAGAAGTGGGGCGTGTGATGCGAGACAAGGAAGATGAACGCGTCGATGGCAGCCGCCGTAACTGGCTGGTAGCGACGACCGTAGCAGGCGGCGTAGGAGGTGTTGCCGTCGTCGTACCCTTTGTTAGTTCGTTTGCACCATCCGAGAAGGCCAAGGCTGCGGGTGCCCCGGTCGAAGTCGATATCAGTAGTCTCAAGCCCGGCGACATGATGACCGTCGCCTGGCGCGGCAAGCCGGTGTGGGTCATCAACCGCACGGACCGGATGCTCGCCGATGTCCAGAAAGCGGACAACATGGTGGCGGATCCCCACACGAAGAATCCGTTCTCGATGCCGTTGCCCGATTACTGCAACAACGAATTCCGTTCACGCGCCGAGAACAAGCATCTTCTGGTCGCGGTCGCCGTTTGCACGCATCTGGGCTGCACGCCGACGCCGCGCTTTCAGGAAGGTCCGCAAGCCAATCTTCCCGACGACTGGCCCGGCGGCTTTCTGTGTCCTTGCCACGGCTCGACCTACGACATGGCCGGCCGCGTCTTCAAGAACAAACCCGCCCCGCAAAACCTCGACATCCCACGCTTCATGTTCACGTCGCCGACGGCCCTCGTGATCGGGAAGGACGAGAAAGGAGAAGCGTAATGGCGAGCGAACACGAAGTAGAGACGACCGGGCTGGCTGGCTGGATCGATCAGCGCTTCCCGATGACTTCCACCTGGAAGAAGCACGTTTCCGAGTACTACGCGCCGAAGAACTTCAACTTCTGGTACTTCTTCGGTTCGCTTGCCCTGCTGGTGCTGGTCAACCAGATCGTCACCGGCATCTTCCTCACGATGAACTACAAGCCCGACGCGACGCTCGCGTTCTCGTCGGTCGAGTACATCATGCGCGAGGTGCCGTGGGGCTGGCTGATCCGCTACATGCACTCCACGGGCGCGTCGATGTTCTTCGTCGTCGTGTATCTGCACATGTTCCGCGGGCTCATGTACGGCTCGTACCGCAAGCCGCGCGAACTGGTGTGGATCTTCGGCTGCCTGATCTTCCTGTGCCTGATGGCCGAGGCGTTCTTCGGCTACCTGCTACCGTGGGGCCAGATGTCGTTCTGGGGCGCGCAGGTGATCGTGAACCTGTTCTCGGCGATTCCGTTCATCGGACCGGACCTGTCGCTGTGGATTCGCGGCGACTATGTCGTGTCGGACGTCACGCTGAACCGCTTCTTCGCGTTTCACGTGATCGCGATTCCGCTGGTGCTGGTCGGCCTCGTGATCGCGCACCTGGTGGCGCTGCACGAAGTAGGGTCGAACAACCCGGACGGCATCGAGATCAAGGCGAAGAAGGGACCGGACGGCGTGCCGCTCGACGGCATTCCGTTCCACCCGTATTACTCGGTGCACGACTTCATGGGCGTGACGATCTTCCTGCTGATCTTCGCGGCGATCATCTTTTTCGCGCCGGAAATGGGCGGGTACTTCCTTGAAGCGAACAACTTCATTCCCGCGAATCCGCTGCAAACGCCGCCGGAAATTGCGCCGGTGTGGTACTTCACCGCGTTTTATGCGATGCTGCGCGCAACCACCGATCCGTTCAAGATCGTACTGATGATCGTGATCGCGCTGCTCGGGGTGCTCGCGCTGATACGCGCGCGCGGCAAGTGGCGGCTCGGTCTGCCGTTGCTCGCGGTGCTCGTGATCGTCGCGATGGCCTTCACCGAATCGAAGTTCTGGGGCGTCGTGGTGATGGGCAGCGCGGTGATTTCGCTGTTCTTCCTGCCGTGGCTCGACCGCTCGCCGGTCAGGTCGATTCGCTACCGGCCGTTGTTCCACAAGGTGTTCTACGGCATCTTCGTGCTCGCGTTCCTGACGCTCGGCTTCCTCGGCACGAAACCGCCGTCGCCGGCCTCGACGCTGATCGCGCAGGTCTGCGCGCTGATCTACTTCGCGTTTTTCCTCGGCATGCCGTTCTGGACGCGGCTTGGCAAGTTCAAGCAGCCGCCGGAACGGGTGCGGTTCAAGCCTCACTAATCGCGAGCCAGGAGAACACGAAGATGAAAAAACTGCTTTCGACGTGCGCGCTGGTCGGCGCGACGGTGCTCGCGCTGCTGGCCGCGCCGGTCCATGCGGACGAGAATTTCCCGCTCGACCGCGCGCCCGATAACACGAACAATTTCGCTTCCTTGCAGCGCGGCGCGCAATTGTTTGTAAACTACTGCCTGAATTGCCACAGCGCGAACCTGATGCGCTACAACCGGTTGACCGACCTCGGCATTACGCCGAACGAAATCCAGGCCAACCTGCTGTTCACCACCGACAAGGTCGGCAACACGATGACCGTGGCGATGCGCCCGGACGACGCGAAAGCATGGTTCGGCGCGACGCCGCCGGATCTGTCGGTGGAGGCGCGGGCGCGGGGCAAGGACTGGCTGTACACGTATCTGCGCACGTTCTATCGCGACGATACACGGCCGACCGGCTGGAACAATCTGGTGTACGAGAACGTGAGCATGCCTCACGTGCTGTGGCAGCTTCAGGGGCAGCGCGCGGCTAAATTCGGCGACGAAACCGACGAAAAAACCGGCGAAACGGTACACAAATTCCTCGGCTTCCAGCAGCTCACGCCGGGGACGATGTCGCCGGTAGATTATGATTCTGCTGTGGCCGACCTCGTGTCGTACCTGTCATGGATGTCCGAACCGACGCAGCAGACCCGCAAGCAGCTCGGCGTGTGGGTGCTGTTGTTCCTCGGCATCCTGAGCTTTTTCGCCTGGCGACTGAACGCCGCGTACTGGAAAGATATCAAATAATCACGCCGCTACACGGCGTGGGGCCGGCGCCAGGAAAGACCTGTTGAACGGTTTTTCCGCGCGCTGGCCCTTCAGCTTTTTGAGGAAACGTAAATATGATGGTTCTGTATTCCGGCACAACTTGCCCGTTCTCCCAGCGTTGCCGGCTGGTGTTGTTCGAAAAGGGCATGGACTTCGAGATCCGCGACGTCGACCTGTTCAACAAGCCGGAAGACATCGCCGTGATGAATCCGTACGGTCAGGTGCCGATCCTCGTCGAACGGGACCTGATCCTGTACGAATCGAACATCATCAACGAGTACATCGACGAGCGTTTCCCGCACCCGCAACTGATGCCGGCCGACCCGGTGCAGCGCGCGCGTGCCCGTCTTTTCCTGCTCAACTTCGAGAAGGAACTGTTTGTCCACGTCGGCACGCTCGAGAACGAAAAAGGCAAGGCGGCCGAGAAGAATCACGAGAAGGCGCGCCTCGCGATCCGCGATCGCCTGACGCAGCTCGCGCCGATCTTCCTGAAAAACAAGTACATGCTGGGCGAAGAGTTCTCGATGCTCGACGTCGCGATCGCGCCGCTCCTGTGGCGTCTCGATCACTATGGCATCGAGCTGTCGAAGAATGCCGCGCCGCTGATGAAGTACGCCGAGCGCATTTTCAGCCGCCCGGCTTATATCGAAGCGCTGACGCCGTCGGAAAAGGTGATGCGTCGTTGAGTTTGGCTCAGGAGCGCGGGTGCGGCATCGGTCTGATGCGCGCCCGCGCCCGCAAGAGGACTGTTGATGCAAGAGATTTCCACGAAGCCTTATCTGCTGCGCGCGCTCTACGAGTGGTGCACGGATAACGGCTACACCCCGCACATCGCGGTTCGCGTCGACAATCAGACGCGCGTGCCGCGTCAGTTCGTGCGCGACAACGAGATCGTGCTGAACATCAGCTTCGAGGCGACCAGCCAGTTGCAGATGGGCAACGAGTGGGTCGAGTTCAACGCGCGCTTCTCCGGCAAGTCGCACAAGATCGAGGTGCCCGTCGCCAATATTCTCGCGATTTATGCGCGCGAGAACGGCCAAGGCATGGCATTCCCGGTCGAATCGGCGGGCGGTGAAGCGCAGGATTCGGGTGCGGACGCAGCGGACGAAGCCGAAACGCCGGCGGCTCCGCGCGCGGTCGAAACGTCGCAGGCCGATCCGGCCGAGACCACCGACACCGCGGACAAACCGCAGCCCGACGACGATGGGTCGAAAGGCGGCGGAAGGGCTCGCCTTAAGATCGTGAAATGAAGTAGAATCACGGCCTCATGCCGGCTTAGCTCATCAGGTAGAGCGCTTGACTTGTAATCATGAGGTGGCGGGTTCGAGTCCTGCAGCCGGCACCAGTTTGCGTTACCCGTCGTAGTACCCGGCATTGCCCAGAAAACCCCGCGAGATTGAGTCCGCGGGGTTTTTCTTTTTTTGGCCCTGCTACTAAAAAGCCCGCTGGGGCGTCCCAAAAAAGCGACCGTTCGAGCCGGGATTTCGCGAGGCCCCGGTTTGCTCCTTCTTATCTCTGATCAGACAACTTAGGCATGAGACAGACAACCACGAAACGTGGTGATCGCGGGTACCACGTACAACTCGGTTGCTGACTGGCTGATGTGGCAGGGCGTCGACGGGGCGCGTACCCGCCGGCGCTTTTTCATTTCTGGCGTTGACATGGGCGGAGGCGGCCAGATACGGGACATCCCGCTTTTTCGACGGTTTCACACGCGTGAGGTGAGCCTCGGAATGGCCCAAAAATCACAATATCTCTTTCACCTTGTCGATAATGGACTTTTTTGTCTAAATTCGGCGCGCCTGAACTCACCTTATCCGCGCAGTCGGTGAATGCCGCGTCGCGAAGTCTCGCGGCACCGGTACGGTACTATTCGGGCGTCGCCCGGTATGGCTATGTGGCCAGCGGAGCTTCAGGCTCGCCGCGGCGCCCCACGTCCCCGGCGACGCAACATCGATCTCATCTCACCATGACCAGCCCCGCAACTCTCACCTGGCCCGAAGCCGACGGCCCGCGCACCGCGCGTTGGCGTTCCGAGGCGGCCGTGCCGCCGCCGAAGCGCGTCGTCGTCGCCGATGATCGCACTACCGCCGATTCGGCCTACCGTCTCGCCTGCGAAGGCACCGCGCTGCTGTGGCACGGCGACTTCCAGAACGCGCGCCAGTTGCTGCAGGCGGTCACGCGCCGGCTCGAACGCAAGCCGCGCAAGCAGGGCGCGACGCCGCTCGATGCATTCAACCTGCATCGGCAGGCGCAATCGCAGCGCGCGCGTACGCTCGGCATGATCCTGATCCCGCTCGACGCCGACTACGGCATTGCTCTGCGCCGCGCGCCCGACGTGCGGCAGGCCTGTACCGAAGCCTATGGGCCGGTCACCGGTGAGGCGTCGGTCGTGTCGCTGCGCGAACTGCTGGGGTTGATCGGCGCGCACGAATGGCGCAAGAAGGGCGTCGAGATTCCGGCACTCGGCGAACGCATCCATCCGCATTACGGCGTGTTTTCGCCGGTGCGCGGTGAGTACGTGGATCTCGTCGCGCGCACGCCGCTGCCTTCGCTCGATATGGCATTCGATATCGGCACCGGCACCGGTGTGTTGGCCGCGTTGCTTGCCAAACGCGGCGTGAAGCGGATCGTCGCGACCGATCAGGATTCGCGTGCACTCGCATGCGCGCGGGACAACCTCGCGCGCCTCGGGTACGCGCAGCAGGTCGAGGTCGTGCAGGCCGATCTGTTTCCCGAGGGGCGGGCGCCGCTTGTGATCTGTAATCCGCCGTGGGTACCGGCGCGGCCCGCGTCGCCGCTCGAATACGCGGTCTACGATCCGGACAGCCGGATGCTGCTCGGTTTCCTGAACGGCCTTGCCGATCATCTGACGCCGGGCGGCGAGGGCTGGCTGATCATTTCGGATTTTGCCGAGCACCTGGGTTTGCGCACGCGCGAGTGGCTGCTTGCCGCGATCGATAATGCAGGGCTGACGGTGGCGGGGCGCGAGGATATTCGTCCGCGGCACCCGAAGGCGAGTGATAAAACCGATCCGCTATATGCGGCGCGAGCGGCCGAGGTCACGTCGTTGTGGCGGTTGAAGGCGCAGGCGGGGTGATCGTTCGTTACGTCGCGGCTTCGAGGCGCATAAGTCATGCCCCGGCGTCACGCCCAAGCGCCGCGCGCCTCCAGATACGCACAAACCCCCCGACCCGCAACCACTCCGCTGGCAAAACACGCGGTCAACAGATAACCGCCGGTCGGCGCTTCCCAGTCGAGCATCTCTCCCGCGCAGAACGCGCCGGGCATCCGCTCGATCATCAGATTGCTGTCCAGCGCTTCGAACGGAATGCCGCCGGCGGTGCTGATCGCTTCCTCGATCGGGCGCGTCCGCACGAGCCGCACCGGCAGCGCCTTGATCGCGTGCGCGAGACCGGACGCATCGGTGAACGCTTCCTTCGGCAGAATCTCGTGCAGCAGCGCCAGCTTGACCCCGCCAATACCGATTCGGCCATGTAGATGACTCGACATCGACCGTGAGCCGCGCGGCCGCGTCACTTCCTCGACGACCCGCTCGAGCGGCAAGCCTGGCGCGAGATCCAGCATGATCGTGAGCTCGCCGTCGGCGAGAATCCGCTCGCGGATCGGTGCCGACAACGCATAAATCAGGCTCCCTTCGAGGCCGGTTTCGGTCAGAAGTATTTCACCTTGTCGATTGTGGACTTTTTCGTCTACATCGGTGAGCGTGATCGCGACCGGCTTGATCGGCTGACCCGCGAAACGCTCGCGCAGATACGGGCTCCAGTCCGCATCGAAGCCGCAGTTCGAGGGCCGCAGCGGCATCACCGGTACGTCGCGCGTGGCCATCAGCGGGACCCACGCGGCATCGGAACCGAGGCGCGGCCAACTGGCGCCACCGAGCGCGAACACCACTGCGTCGCAGCCTGCGGTCTGCTCGCCGGCGGGTGTGTCGAAACGGAGCTGATGCGTGGCGGTATCGCCGGAAGCCGACGCCCAGCCGCTCCACTTGTGGCGCATATGGAAATGCACACCCGCTTCGCGCAGCCGGTGCAGCCACGCGCGCAGCATCGGCGCGGCTTTCATGTCGGACGGGAAGACGCGCCCGGAACTGCCGACGAAGGTCTCGATACCCAGCTCACCTAGCCACGCGCGTAACGCGTCGGGGCCGAACGCGTCGAGAAGCGGCGCGATCCATGCGCGGCGCGCGCCGTAGCGGTCGAGAAATGGCTCGAGCGATTCCGAATGCGTGATGTTCATGCCGCCTTTGCCCGCCATCAGGAATTTGCGGCCGACGGACGGCATTGCGTCATACACGTGGACTTGCACGCCGCGCCGGGCAAGCCGGGCAATCGTTTCGGCGGCCATCAGGCCGGCGGGGCCGCCGCCGATCACGGCGACGCGGACGGAATCGAGCGAGGATGGCATGCGGTTCTGCGGGTGAGCGGGAGGAACAGGCGGCGCGAAGGGCGCTATTGTCACACCGCGCGCGATGCGGGGCAAACGCGTGCAGACGCTGGACAAATGCCGCGTAAATAGCGGCGCCAAGGGTTGCAAGGGGTTGCCCGCGCCCCGGCATCACGGACAGGCCGGAAAATACTGGATTCAGTCGTCCGGGGCGTTGCCGCGCGCGCGTTCTCCGCTTGGCTCCCGAGCCACGCGAACTATACTTTTCAAACCCCTTCCATCGGACGCTGTTCGCGTCGCTCCCCGCGTTTAAATCACCATCCTTGCCGCCCGACGCGCGCCTTGCGGCGCGCGTTGCCGTCGTGCCGCGCGCGTGCCGAACCGATGGAAAGTCCGATCGTCCCGATCAAGGAGGTTGCCATGAGCCGTAAATACATCGACTGTCGCGAGTTTCCGAGCGAAATGAACTGCACTGTGGCGCTGTCCGCCGACAGCGAGAACGAATTGCTCGAAGCCGCCGTCCAGCATGCGGTCGCCGTTCACCGGCATGCGGATTCGCCGGAACTGCGCGCGCAACTGAAGACGCTATTTCATGAAGGCACGCCGCCGGTCGAAACACCGCGTGCGTGACGGATCGTCGTGGCGAAAGGGAGGGCAGCGAGGTTTTGCATGGCGAGCGGCGCAAAGCCGCTCGCGGTTCGCAACGATGTGGTGGCAAGGCCAGGGGGATCGGGGGATGCTAGCCCGGATAGGCTTCATCCACTTTCAGCCCGGCGAGCTTGAAGATGACCCGCAGCGTCTGCGGTTTGATATCGCGTCGCGACGCGAGCGTCGTCATCACGAAGTCGAGCACCTTCGCGTACTTGAGCATCGTCAGGCTGGTTTCGAGGTCGACGGTGCCGTCGCGCATCACCTCGGCGAGTCGCAGCATTTCCGTGGAAATGTCGCGCGCCATCTCCAGTTCGAGCTGCTGCTTTTCCGTCCAGGCTGGCGTAGCGGTGAGCTTCGCCAGCATTTCCTGAAACTTCTGTTCGACGTTTCCATTGGGTACCGTATCCATTGCCGCCTCTTCTATCATCCGAGCCCGCGCGCCGCTTGCGATCCTGGCGCGCCGCTGGTTACGTAACGTTCGGCCCGTGTTCCGGGACCGTCCTCCCCACATGCATCCGGTTCACTTGTCCGGCCTCCCGGCCGGGCAGTGCCCTGTTTTTTCGGCAACACGGCTTGCGCCCAAGGGCTCAGCCGGCGCACAAGCGGTTTTCAGCCACTCCCGACACACCCTCACGCTGCTTTCCAAGCAGGAAGCGTTCCGGATTGGCTGCCTGTGTCGCATGATCCGCGCGGCCTGCTCGCTGGGAGCCCCGCACTTTGGGTAAACTGGCAGCAACTTTTCTCTTTTTCCGTCATCTGTCGCACGTTCGCGTTGCAATTGATGGCGATTAGCACGATGTCCGGCAAAATTCACGAAATCCGTCCCAACCAGTCCGTCGAACTTCTGAAGGAACTCCATATCCTCACGCGCGACGGCAAGATGAACCAGGACAGTCGTCGCAAGCTGAAGCAGGTCTATCACCTGTTCCAGTTCATCGAGCCGCTGCTCGAGGACCTGAAGGACGCGCAGGGAACCCTGACGCTCGTCGATCACGGCGCCGGCAAGTCATACCTCGGTTTTATTCTGTACGACCTGTTTTTCAAGGAATTTCAGGACGCCGCTGGTGGGGCTTCGCACATTTACGGCATTGAAACGCGCGAAGAGCTGGTGACGAAGTCCGAGGAGCTGGCCGCGCGGCTCGGCTTCAAGGGGATGTCGTTTCTGAATCTGTCGGTCGCGGAGTCGATCACGTCGACGCGTTTGCCCGCGCGGGTCGACATCGTTACCGCGCTGCACGCGTGCAATACCGCCACCGACGACGCGATCCGCTTCGCGCTCGAAAAGCACGCGAAGTACATCGTCGTCGTGCCGTGCTGTCAGGCCGAGGTCGCGGGCGTGTTACGGCAGAACAAGGGCCGGGCGCTGAAGAGCGCGCTGACGGAAATCTGGCGGCATCCGCTGCATACGCGCGAATTCGGCAGCCAGATCACGAACGTGCTGCGCTGCCTGCAACTCGAGGCGCATGGGTATCAGGTCAGCGTGACCGAGCTGGTCGGCTGGGAGCACTCGATGAAAAACGAACTCATCATCGCGCAGTACAAGGATCTGCCGCGGCGCCGGCCGGCCGAGCGGCTTGGCGAGGTGCTGGATACGCTCGGGCTCGAGGCATTGAAAGAGCGTTTCTTCGTGCCGGCTTGAGGCGCGCTTTTCTGCTTTCCTGGTTTCCGCTGGGCGCTGCTCCGCGTCACCGCTTCATCAATTCATTCCAGCCTGCGAGGCCGATGCGCCGCAGCGTCTCCTGATTACGCCCGTAAATCTCTTCGGCGTCGGGAAAGGCCTGCACGGCCCGCTCGATGCTGTCCTCGCGCAGCAGATGCAGGATCGGATAGGGTGCGCGGTTCGTGTAGTTTTCGATGTCGTCGGGCCCGCTGTCTTCGAACTGGTAATGCGGATGAAAGCTTGCGATCTGAATGACCCCTTCGAGCCGTAGCTGCTTGATGAGCCGATCGGCGAAATACAGGCAATCGTTGAAATCGAGAAAGTCGCCGAGCGCGCGCGGCAGGATCAGCAATGTGGTGTCGACGGCGGCCGGATCGGTCGCGACGAGCGACTGAAGCTCGGCTTCGAGGTCGGTCAGCACGGCTTCGAGATTGTCGGCGTCGCTGACCGCGTAGCGAATCTGTCCTTTCACGTGCACGGCCTTCGCGAACGGGCACAGGTTGAGTCCGATCACGGCTTCCGTCAGCCAGTGGCGGGTCGCGGCGATAACGGCATCGTGGGATTCAGCTGGCAACGGCATGGTGGGCGGGCGCGGCGGGGTAAAGCGTCATTTTAATGGCGCGGACGGACGGAGATTGGCCGGGTGGTGGTGATGTGGCGTGGCAAGCCCGCAGCCCGAGCCCGAAGCCGGCTCAGAACCCGCACTCCACCGGCTCAACGGTCCCGCGCCGTCCCGCACGCCGCGGCAATCAGTTGCGCGGCCACTTTCGGCGCGGCCATAATCGGCCTGCAACCCGGCCCGTAAGTCTGGCTCGCCGCGTACACACCCTCGATCAGCAGACCAAGCGCATTGGCGAGCGCATCCGGATCGTCGGCGCCGGCCGCCGTCGACAACTCCAGCAGACGCGCCATCAAACGCTGCTTGTTGCGAAACACGAACTGCCGCGCCGGATGCCCGGTATCCGCGAACTCCACCGATACGTTCACGAAAGGGCAGCCACGGTAATCATCGACCGATGCGCGCACCGCGAGGTCGTCGAAATACTGCTGAAGCTGCTTCGCGGGCTCACCCGGGTGCTTCGCGAAACTCTTTTCCACGTAGCCGAAGAACTGCTCGTCCTTCTGCTCGAGATAAGCCATCACGAGCTCGTCTTTCGACGAAAACTGCCGGTACAGGCTCATCTTGTTCACGCCTGCGCGCTCGACCACCGCATCGACGCCGACGGTGCGCACGCCCTCGCGATAGAACAGCTCGCTGGCCGCACGCAGCAGATGCTGCTGCGCCTGCGGGCCGGCCGTCTGGGCGGCGCGCGCGCGGCGGCTGCGAGCGGGTTTGAGGATTTCGCTGCCGGACATGGAAGTCACCCGAATGAAAATTAACGCCTTGACATGTTACCGACCAGTCACTAAGATCGCAACACCATTGTGACCGGTCTGTCACAAACTCCTTTACCGAAGTCGTAATAATACGAACGGCGCCGCCACCAGCGTGCCGCGTCGATTGGAGAACCGATGAACTGGGCAGCGAGACTGATTGGCGGGCGTTTCCACTATGGGTGGTTGACCGTCGGCGTGGTGTTTCTGGTGTTGCTCGCGGCGGCCGGCACGCGCGCGACGCCGAGCGTGATGATGGTGCCGCTCGAGCATCAATTCGGCTGGAGCCGCGCGACGATTTCGCTCGCGATCTCGGTGAATATCGCGCTGTATGGGCTGATGGGGCCGTTCGCGGCGGCCGCGATGCAGCGCTTCGGCGTGCGTCCGACGCTGCTGAGCGCGCTCGGCACGATGGCCGCGGGCGTCGCGCTGTCCTCGCTGATGACGCATCCGTGGCAGATGGTGCTGATCTGGGGCGTGATGGTCGGGGGATCGACGGGGGTGGCGGCGCTGTCGCTGTCGGCGACCGTCGTCACGCGCTGGTTCACGACGCGGCGCGGTCTCGTGATGGGTATCCTCACCGCCAGCTCGGCCACCGGCCAGCTCGTGTTCCTGCCGATGCTCGCGGCCATCGCCGAGCATTACGGCTGGCGCCAGGTCGTGTGGGTCGTCGCGCTGGCGGCGGGCGTCGTGATACCGCTCGTCGCATTCCTGTTGCCCGAGCATCCGGCCGACATGAAGCTGCGCCCGTATGGCGAGCCGCACGACGCACCGCTCACCGCGACCGTCACGAAGCAGAACCCGCTCGCGATCGCGTTCGGCACGCTCGCGATGGCGAGCAAAACCCGCGACTTCTGGCTGTTGTTCTTCAGTTTCTTTATCTGCGGCGCGAGCACCAACGGTTACGTCGGCACCCATCTGATCGCGATGTGCGGCGGCTACGGGATGACCGAAGTGCAGGGCGCATCGCTGCTCGCGGCGATGGGCGTGTTCGATCTGTTCGGCACGACGTTGTCGGGCTGGCTGTCGGACCGCTTCAATAGCCGCGTGCTGCTGTTCTGGTACTACGGGCTGCGTGGGCTGTCGCTGATGTATCTGCCGCACGCGTTCGGCATCGACTTCTTCGGGCTGCCGCTGTTCGCGGTGTTCTACGGCCTCGACTGGATCGCCACCGTGCCGCCGACCGTGCGTCTCGCGACCGATGTCTACGGCAAGGAGTCGGCGCCCGTGGTGTTCGGCTGGGTGGTCGCCGGTCACCAGCTCGGCGCGGCGTTCGCGGCGCTCGGCGCGGGCATGCTGCGAGCCAGTCTCGGCACCTACACGGTGGCGTCGATGATTTCCGGCGGTCTGTGCCTCGTCGCCGCGGTGATCGTGCTGCGCATCAACCGCCCTGCCAAGGTGCCGGCGCCGCAGGCGATCTAGCATCCCGGCGCGCATGGCGCCGCTTCCAGGTTTGGAGCATGCGCCGAAGCCCGTTATGCTATGTGGCCCCGGGCAGCCGCCCGGCGCTCATGAATTTCCACCGAGAGAAGCGCATGACCAACAAACCCGCCTCTACCGAAGTTGCCATTCACGAATTGATCGCAGGCCGCTGGAGCCCGCGCGCGTATTCGAGCGCGCCGGTGAGCCGCGAGCAACTGCGCGCCGTGCTCGAAGCGGCGCGCTGGGCGCCATCTTCATATAACGCGCAGCCCTGGCGTTTCATGGTGTTCGATCGCAGCGCCGACGAAGTTGCGTTCAAGAAGGCTTTCGCCACGCTGGTGCCGTTCAACCAGGGCTGGAATGCGTCGGCGCCGGTGCTGATCGCGGTGACCGCGCATACGCTGACTAGCAAAGGCGAGGTGAATCGCTGCGCGCAATACGATGCGGGCGCCGCGGCGATGTCGCTGGTGCTGCAGGCGCACGCGCTCGGGCTGGCCGCGCACCAGATGAGCGGCTTCGACGTGAACGCGTTCCGCGCGGCCTTCGAGTTGCCGGCCGACGTCGAGCCGCTCGCGTTCATCTCGCTCGGCCATTACGGCGACGTCGACAAGCTGGACCCGGTGTTGCGCGAACGCGAGAAGGCGCCGCGTCAACGCCAGCCGCTCGCGGACATCGTCTACGGCGGTGGCTGGAAGAAAGCTTTTTAAGCGAGGCAGCCGGTGCGCGGCATTTGCCGCGTGACTTCGCAAAACGCAAAAACCGGGAAAACGCGCGGCTGGGTCCGCGCGTTTTTCATTCCGCGCCGTCCGCGCTGTCGGCCACGCTCGACAGCGGCGCCGCCACGTGCTCGAGCGACTTGCGCTCCGCGTCGACACCCCAGATCGCCGCGACGACGGCAGCCGCGAGCATCAGCCCCGAGCCGACGAGATAGCCCGAAAACACTTCGCTGCGCTGATGCGTATCGATCAGCCGGCCAAAAAACGCCGGTCCGATGATGCCGCCGAGCGCGGTGCCGAACGCATAGAAAACGGCGATCGCGAGCGCGCGGATTTCGAGCGGGAACGATTCGCTTACCGTCAGATAGGCGGAACTGGCCGCCGCCGACGCGAAGAAGAAAATCACCATCCACGCGACCGTCTGCGTGACGACGGTGAGCAATTGCTGCTCGAACAGATAGCCCGACAAGGTCAGCAGAAGCGCCGATATCGCGTACGTCGCTCCGATCATCTTGCGGCGCCCGATCACGTCGAACAGCCGCCCGAGCACGAGTGGGCCGAGGAAATTGCCGAGCGCGAACGGCAGCAGATACCAGCCGATCTCGCCGCCCGGCACGTGATAGAAATCGGTGAGCACCAGCGCGTAGGTGAAAAAGATCGCGTTGTAGAAGAACGCCTGCGCGGTCATCAGCGTGAGGCCGACCAGCGCGCGGCGCCGGTGCACGTTGAACAGCACGTGGAACACTTCGCGCAGCGGCGTATGGTGGCGCGCGCGCAGCCGCAGCCGGATCAGATGGTCGTCGGCGAGCGTGTGGCCGTCGTGGCGAAAACGCGTTTCGATGCCCTCGACGATCTCGCGCGCGTCGCGCTCGTCGCCGTGCGTGAGCAGCCAGCGCGGACTTTCGGGCACCCAGATGCGCATCGGCAGGATCGCGAGCGCGAGCACCGCGCCGATGAAGAAGCAGGCGCGCCAGCCCCAGTCGGCGGGCAGCAGATGCGGATCGAGCAGCACCAGCGAGCCGGCCGCGCCGAGCCCCGCGCCGACCCAGAACGTGCCGTTGATGCCGAGATCGGTCCAGCCGCGCACGCGCGCCGGCGTGAATTCCTGGATCGTCGAATTGATCGCCGTGTATTCGCCGCCGATGCCCGCGCCGGTCAGGAAGCGGAACAGCATGAAGCTCGCGAGATTCCACGACAGCGCGGTCGCCGCGGTTGCGGCCAGATACAGCGTGAGCGTGATGAAAAACAGCTTGCGGCGGCCGAGCCGGTCGGTCAGCCAGCCGAACCCGAGCGCGCCGAGCACCGCGCCGGCGATGTACGCGCTGCCCGCGAGGCCGACGTCGGCATTCGTGAATTGCAGGGTTGGGCTGGTTTTCAGCGCGCTCGCGACCGCGCCGGCCAGCGTTACTTCGAGCCCGTCGAGCAGCCAGGTCACGCCGAGCGCGATCACGATCAGCGTGTGGAAGCGGCCCCACGGCAGGCGGTCGAGCCGAGACGGCAGATCCGTTTCGATGAGCGCGGTGTTGTGCTTGTCGCGGACGGCGTCGGTGGGCGGCGCGCTCATTGTTCGCAGTCTCCTTGATTTTGAAATCGGGTGGCGTAATCGTCCGAGGGAGCAATATCCGTTCCGTCGCACGAATCTGAACGGCGTCGCGGGCCGTCCCGGCCTGCATCAGTTGATACAGGCTGAGTTTTCGTGTTACAAAGCCGCTCCCCTTTCTGTTCGCGCCAGCCGTGAGCGGCGATTCCTGCCATGAACTATTGCGCGATTGACTTCGGTACTTCCAACTCGGCCGTCGCGATTCCGGACGGCGCGCAGCTCAGGCTGACGCCGGTCGAGGGCGCATACACGACGCTGCCCACCGCGGTCTTTTTCAATACCGACGAAGACACCCGCGAATTCGGGCGCGCGGCGCTCGCGGCGTACATCGACGGCTTCGACGGCCGTCTGATGCGCTCGATGAAAAGCATTCTCGGCTCGCCGCTCGCCGAGAACACGACCGATCTCGGCGACGGCACCGCGATCAAATATACGGACGTGATCGCGACGTTCCTCGATCATCTGAAACGCTCGGCCGAGGCGAGCGCCGGCGGCGTGATCGATCGCGCGGTGCTGGGCCGCCCGGTGTTTTTCGTCGACGACGATCCGCGTGCGGACCAGATGGCGCAGCAGCAGCTCGAAGCCGCCGCGCGCGCAGTCGGCTTGCGCGATATCCATTTTCAGTATGAACCGATCGCCGCCGCGTTCGACTACGAATCGCATCTGACGCAAGAGGGGCTCGTGCTGGTGGCGGACATCGGCGGCGGTACGTCGGACTTTTCACTGGTACGCGTGGGGCCGGATCGGATGAAGCGTGTCGAGCGCAAGGAGGACGTGCTCGCGCATCACGGTGTGCACGTCGCGGGCACGGACTTCGACCGCCGCGTCGAACTCGCGACGATCCTGCGCGAACTCGGCTATCAGTCGCTCGATCCGCAGGGCCGCGAAATCCCGAACCGGATCTATTTCGATCTCGCGACCTGGCACCTGATCAACACGGTCTACACGCCGAAGCGCGTCAGCGAACTCGCGCTGATGCGGCACCTTTTCACGGAGACGAAGTACCACGACCGGCTGATGCGCGTGGTCGAGCAGCGTTTCGGGCATGCGCTCGCCGCGCATGCGGAAGAAGCGAAGATCGGTGTCGCGGCGGGCGGCGAGACCGTGATCGATCTCGACGAAGTGGAAGAGGATCTGCGCCTCGCGTTCGACGAAGCGCAACTTGTTCTGGCCGGCGAGGATGAAACGCGACGCATCGTGCAGGCGGCGCGCGACACGGTGCAGGCGGCGGGTATCGGGCCGCGCGACGTCGACGCGATCTACTTTACCGGCGGCTCGACCGGCCTCGCGTTCCTGTCCGGCGCGCTAGCCGCGGCGTTTCCCGACGCGCAGGCAGTGTTCGGCGACCGTCTCGCGAGTGTGGCGACCGGACTCGGTATTCATGCCCGACGCGTGTTCGGTTAATGATAAATAAGCGGAAAATAAATCGCCGCGCATTGCGAAGTTAATCGGGCGTATTCAATTGACGGTGGATAATAAAAAACCCCGCCGAGGCGGGGTTTTTGTGCGTCCCGAAAGAGGCGCGAAGCTTAGGCCGGCTTGATGTTAGCGGCTTGCTTGCCCTTCGGGCCCGTCTTTACTTCGAACGTGACCTTCTGGTTTTCTTGCAGCGTCTTGAAGCCTTCAACGCGGATTTCCGAGAAATGCGCGAACAGATCTTCGCCGCCGCCGTCCGGAGTGATAAAGCCAAAGCCCTTTGCGTCATTGAACCACTTGACGGTACCGGTTTCCATATTACTTGTTCCTAACAATGGTGAATAAGGCCGAAGCCCGGGAGGTGCATGAAAATCAAGGAAGGGGGTAATAGACCAACCGGAGTACCGTTGATGGGCGAACTACGAAAGACCAATTCACTCGCCACTTGAAATCCTGCCCGAACGTTATACGGCGAATTCGGACGAAGGTCAACAGTCTGTTCGTATCAGGATGAAATTTTGGCAGATGCGTACCACATTTCCTTACAAAGCTTGCGCGCCTGCCAATTTTTTGCCAGGGAGAACCCTTGGTTGCACCGCAGTTTCACTGCATCCGCACGGTGCAACCGTTAAACTACGCGCCGCGCGCCGGTTGCACCTGTTTTGCATCAATGCGGTGCGCATGCATGCGCGTCACCGTCTCCATCGCCACAAGCGATGTCACGCGGTGCCGACATGGTTCTGATTTAGGAGAAGACGTGAAAAGTTCTATACAAAGGAACATCGGGCCATTCGCGCTGATGCTGACCGGTCTGGGCTCGATCATCGGATCGGGCTGGCTGTTCGGTGCGTGGAAGGCCGCCAAGATCGCCGGTCCGGCCGCTATCTGCGCGTGGATCATCGGGGCGATCGTGATTCTGGCGATTGCGCTGACCTATGCGGAGCTCGGCGCGATGTTTCCGGAATCCGGCGGGATGGTGCGCTATGCGCGCTACTCGCACGGCGCGCTGGTCGGTTTCATCAGCGCGTGGGCCAACTGGATCGCGATCGTATCGGTGATCCCAATCGAGGCCGAAGCATCCATTCAATATATGAGTACATGGCCGTACGGCTGGGCGCATGCGCTCTTCGTCGACGGATCATTGACCACGAACGGCCTGTTGCTGTCCGCCGGCCTCGTGATCATCTACTTCCTGCTCAACTACTGGGGCGTCAAGCTGTTCGCGCGCGCCAACTCGGCGATCACGATCTTCAAGTTCCTGATCCCCGGCGCGACGATCCTCGGCCTGATGCTGACCGGTGTCCATACCGAAAACTTCGGCCAGACGACCTCCTTTGCGCCGTACGGCTGGTCGTCGGTGCTGACCGCGGTCGCGACGAGCGGCATCGTGTTCGCGTTCAACGGTTTCCAGAGCCCGATCAACCTCGCCGGTGAAGCGCGCAACCCGGCCAGAAGCGTGCCGTTCGCGGTGATCGGCTCGATCCTGCTGGCGCTCGTGATCTACGTGCTGCTGCAGATCGCGTACATCGGCGCGGTGAATCCGAGCGACGTCGCGAAAGGCTGGAGCCACTTCAGCTTCGCTTCGCCGTTCGCGGAATTGGCGATCGCGCTGAATCTGAACTGGCTGGCGATCCTGCTCTACGTCGACGCGTTCGTGAGCCCGAGCGGCACCGGTACGACCTACATGGCGACCACCACGCGGATGATCTACGCAATGGAGCGCAACAACACGATGCCGAAGATCTTCGGCCAGGTGCATCCGTTCTACGGCGTGCCGCGTCCGGCGATGTGGTTCAACCTGTTCGTGTCGTTCATCTTCCTGTTCTTCTTCCGCGGCTGGAGCTCGCTCGCGGCAGTGATTTCGGTCGCGACCGTGATCTCGTACCTGACCGGCCCGATCAGCCTGATGGCGCTGCGCCGCGCGGCGACGGATCTCGAGCGGCCGCTGCATATCGTCGGCATGAAGGTGATCGCGCCGTTCGCGTTCGTCTGCGCGTCGCTGATCCTGTACTGGGCGAAGTGGCCGCTGACCGGCGAAATCATCCTGCTGATGGTCGTCGCGCTGCCGGTGTACTTCTACTTTCAGGCGAAGTCGGGCTTCGAAGGCTGGGGCCGCGATCTGAAGGCCGCATGGTGGCTGGTCGCGTATCTGCCGATCATGGCGCTGCTGTCGCTGATCGGCAGCAAGGAGTTCGGTGGCTTCGGCATCCTGCCGTACGGCTGGGACATGCTGGTGGTGATCGTCTTCGCGCTGGTGTTCTATTACTGGGGCGTCAATAGCGGCTATCGCTCGGAGTATCTGGAAGAGCGCGAAGTGCATGACGAAGTGCTCGAAGGCATGGGCGCGCATTGAGCGCCATGTCGCGTCCGACGGATTCGCGGTAAGCGGGTCCGGATGAGTAAAAAGCCCGCCTGGGTTGCTCAGGCGGGCTTTTTGTTGGGTGCTTGAACAGGCGCGCGCTGTGTGCGGCCGCTTCAGTCGGTGTCCGTCGGCTCGTTTTCGCTGCCGGATCAGGCGGCGCCGAACACGTAGTTCGTCATCGCAAGCGAGCGCTGATAGGTGCCGAGCGACTGGATCGCGAGCGAATAATCGTCGTCCGCGGCACCGAGCGCGGCGAAAACGGGCAGCAGATGCTCGTCGGTCGGGTGCATCAGCACCGCGTGCGGTGCCTGGCTGCGATAGTCGAGCAGTGCATCGATGTCGCGCGTGGCGAGCTTGTCCTCGAACCAGCCGGTGAACTCGGTTACGCGCGGATCGGCGTCTTCGGGACGCGCGGAGAAATCGGCGGCGCGCAGGTTGTGCGTGATCTGGCCGGAGCCGATCACCATCACGCCTTCTTCCTTCAACGCGCGCAGCGCGCGGCCGACGCGGAAGTGATGTGCCGCGCCCTTGTGCGGCTGGATCGACAACTGCGCGATCGGCACGTCCGCGTGCGGGAACATCAGCAGCATCGGCACCCAGGCGCCGTGGTCGAGCCCGTGCGGCTGCACGTCCGCGACGACGCCATTCGCGCCGAGCAGCGCGGCGGCGCGGCGCGCGACGTCGGGCGCGCCGGGGGCCGGGTACTGGATTTCATAGAGCTGGCGCGGAAAACCATGGAAATCGTGGATGGTTTCCGGCGCTGTCGCGATGCTCGCGAGCGGCTGAGCGGTGCCCCAGTGGGCCGACAGCATCAGGATGGCTTCGGGGCGCGGCAGTTGCGCGGCGAGCGAGCCGAATTCGGCGGATGGCATCGACGGATCGATCGGCAGCGTGGGGGCGCCGTGGGACAGGAAGAGCGAAGGCAAGCGGTTCATGGCAGCAACGTGGCCGCAGGGGCGCGGCGTGGAAATTGGGTTGCTAGCAATATAGGTCCGCGCTGCCGTTTCATAAACGGGCGCTGGTGGAATTGATTGTGTCGCCGGTGTTGTTAATCCGCTCGCGGGTTTGGCCTGTATGACAGCTTATGTGCGCTACCGGCCAGCGCCGCGCGCGGCGAACGCGTGCGCCGTCAATCCTGCGCGCCGCGCAACCCTTCCCAGGCGGGCGACAGCGCCGGCCCGAGCGCGAACAGATCGAGTACGCGCGCAACCGTGTGATCGACCATTTCATCGATCGACGCGGGCTGGTTATAGAACGCGGGCAGCGGCGGGAAGATCACCCCGCCCATTTCGGTGACGGCCGTCATATTGCGCAGATGCGCGAGGTTGAACGGCGTTTCGCGCACCAGCAGCACGAGGCGGCGACGTTCCTTGAGCGTGACGTCGGCGGCGCGGGTGATCAGGTTGTCGGAGAGACCGTGCGCGACGCTCGCGAGCGTCTTCATCGAGCACGGTGCGACGATCATGCCGTCGGTCGCGAACGATCCGGACGCGATGCTCGCGCCGACGTCGCGCACCGAATGGACGACATCCGCGAGCGGATGCACGTCTTCCTTGCTCAACTGGAGTTCGTGCTGGATGTTGAGCCAGCCTGCGCCCGAAATCAGCAGATGGCTCTCGACGCCGCCAAGCTTGCGCAGCGTCTCGATCAGCCGGAGACCGTAGATGGCGCCGGTGGCGCCGGTGATCGCGACGATCAGCCGGCGGGGCGCCGCAACGCGGTTTTGCAGCATGGCTTGCGGCGCCTTATGAAGCGAACATGGCCTGGCGAAATGCTCAGGCCGCGGCGAACAACTGTTGCAGTTCGCCCGATTCGTACATCTCCATCATGATGTCCGAGCCGCCGATAAATTCGCCCTTCACGTAAAGCTGCGGAATGGTCGGCCAGTTCGAGAACACCTTGATGCCCTGGCGGATTTCGTCGTCTTCGAGGACGTTGACGGTCTTGATTTCACCGACGCCGCATGCCTTCAGGATCTGGATGGCGCGGCCGGAAAAACCGCACATCGGGAACTGGGCCGTGCCCTTCATGAAGAGAACGACGTTGTTGCCGTCGACGATTTGCTTGATGCGTTGTTGCGTATCCATGACTGACCTTGCGGTTCCGTTATGTGTAGGGAATAGGCTGAAATGATAGCGGATTTCGCTGTGGGCAGCCGGGCGCGGCCGCGTCGCGCCAAGGGTTTTAGTGGTGGCGACGGCGCTCACGCAGCGTCGCCGCGCAGCACGCCTCCGCTGATCCGCTCGATGCCGGCGAGATCCCGCTCCGAGCGAACCTGCGCAAAACCTTGCGCGGCCAGCAACGCGCGCACGGCCTCGGCCTGGTCGTAGCCATGCTCGACCCACAGCGCGCCGCCGGCGACGAGACGGCCGGGCGCACCGGCGACGATCGCGCGGATCGCGCTGAGGCCGTCCGCTTCGTCGGTGAGCGCGCCGCGCGGCTCGAAACGCAGATCGCCTTCGAGCAGATGCGGGTCGCCGCTCGCGATATACGGCGGATTGCTGACGATCACGTCGAAGCGCAGCGCCGTGTCGAGCGAGCCGTACCAGTCGCTGTGCAGGAACGTGACGGCGCCGCCCGGACGTTTGGCGTCGACGAGGCGCGCGCCGTTGCGCGTAGCGACCGCGAGCGCCGCGGCCGAACGGTCGAGTGCCCAGACCCGCGCGTCGGGCCGCATCGAGGCGATTGCCACCGCAATCGCCCCCGTCCCGGTGCCGAGATCGAGCACGCGCGGGCGCGGCTGAGGTTCGATCGCCGCCAGAGCGGTCTCGACCAGCAGTTCGGTCTCGGGGCGCGGAATCAATACATGCGGCGTCACTTCGAACTCGAGTCCGAAAAATTCCCGGCCGCCGACCAGTTGCGCGACCGGCTCACCGGCCACGCGCCGTGCTTCGAGCGCGCGATAACGCTCGACGCTCGCGCCGTCCAGCGGCTCCTCCCCGCGCGTGATCAATTGCGTACGCCGCCAGCCGAGCACGTGCGTGAGCAGAATGCGCGCTTCGAGCGGCGGCAGCGGCGACACGCGCAGCAGCGCGTCGGCCGTAGCGGGCTGAGCGGAGGGATCGAGCGGGGCGGACGAAGCGTCGGTCATTGGGGAGCAGCGGTCAGTCCGCGTCGCCGAGCGAGGCCAGCAACTCTGCCTGGTGCTCGCTGACGAGCGCCGCGATCAGTTCGTCGAGATCGCCGTCCATGATCGCGTCGAGGCGATACAGCGTCAGGTTGATGCGATGATCGGTGAGGCGCCCCTGCGGGAAGTTATAGGTGCGGATGCGTTCCGAGCGGTCGCCCGAGCCGATCAGGTTCTTGCGCGTCGCCGCTTCCTTCGCCTGCTGCTCGTGCGCCTGCTTGTCCTTGATGCGCGCGGCGAGCACCTTCAGCGCGCGGTCCTTGTTCTTGTGCTGCGAGCGGTCGTCCTGACATTCGACGACGATCCCCGTCGGCAGGTGCGTGACGCGCACCGCGGAGTCGGTCTTGTTGATGTGCTGGCCGCCGGCGCCCGACGCGCGGAACGTGTCGATACGCAGATCGGCCGGATTGATTTCCACCTCGCCGATCTCGTCCGCTTCCGGCATCACGGCGACCGTGCACGCCGACGTATGGATGCGGCCCTGCGTTTCGGTGGCCGGTACGCGCTGCACGCGATGCCCGCCCGACTCGAACTTGAGCTTCGAATACGCGGCGTCGCCGGCGATCCGCACGATCACTTCGCGGTAGCCGCCGAGGTCCGATTCGCTCGCCGACATCATCTCGACCTGCCAGCGGTTGCGCTCGGCATAGCGCAGATACATGCGCAGGAGGTCGCCCGCGAACAGCGCGGACTCGTCGCCGCCGGTACCCGCGCGAATTTCGAGGAAGATGTTGCGGTCGTCGTTCGGGTCTTTCGGCAGCAGCATTTTCTGCAGCTCGACGCCGAGCGTCTCCATGCGCTCGCGCGCCGCGCGGATTTCCTCTTCGGCGAAATCGCGCATCGACGCGTCGGTCAGCAGCTCCTGCGCGGTGGCCGCGTCTTTCTGCGCCTGGCGCCAACGGCCGTAATGCTCGACGACCGGGCCGAGCTCCGCGTGTTCGCGCGTGAGCTTGCGGTACTGGTCGAGGTTGGAAGTGATGCCCTGGCGGCTCAACAGGTCGTTCAGTTCGGCCAGCCGGGTGGTGAGCTGGTCGAGCTTGCGTTGCATGCTCGTTTTCATCGGGCGGGTAGCGGAGCGGACTCCGAAAAGGAAAACTGCCAGGGAATGGGCGGAGGCCCGGGGCGGAAGCGCGTCGCGAGCCGCCTGGTACGGCGCGCACGGCGCGGCGATGACTGCGCCGCTAACGTTCCGGGGAGCCGGAGTGTTTGTAGAAACCGCTCATCAGCTCGATCAGCTTGTCGCGGTTGTCGCTGCTCGCGCGATTGAGCGCGTGCGTGGGACCGTGGATCAGCTTGTTGGTGAGCGCTTGCGACAGCGCTTCGAGCACCGCGGCCGGGTCGTCGCCGCGCGCGAGCATTTTCTGCGCGCGTTCGACTTCGGCGCGGCGCAGCGCGTCGGCCTGCGTGTGCATGTGGCGGATCACCGGCACGATGCTGCGCGCGTCGAGCCACTGCATGAAGTTCTGCACGCGCGTTTCGATGATCGCCTCGGCCTGCGCGACCGCGGCCTGCCGCGACGCATTGCCTTCGCGGACGATCACGCCGAGGTCGTCGACGGTGTACAGGAACACGTCTTCGAGCTGGCCGGCTTCGGGTTCGATGTCGCGCGGCACCGCGAGGTCGACCATGAAAATCGGCCGGTGACGGCGCGCTTTCACTGCGCGCTCGACCGCGCCGAGGCCGATGATCGGCAACGTGGACGCGGTGCAGGACACGATGATGTCGAATTCGTGCATCCGCGCCGGTAACTCCGACAACGGAATCGCGCGGCCATTGAAGCGCTCGGCGAGCCGCATGCCGCGCTCGGCGGTGCGATTCGCGACGACGAGCTCACGCGGATGCTGTGCCGCGAAGTGCGTCGCGCACAGCTCGATCATTTCGCCCGCGCCGATGAAGAGCACGCGCTGATTCGCGATCTTGTCGAAAATGCGCTGCGCGAGACGTACCGCGGCGGCCGCCATCGACACCGACTGCGCGCCGATTTCGGTCGTGCTGCGGACTTCCTTCGCGACGGCGAAGGTGCGCTGGAACAACTGGTTCAGGTAGGTGCCGAGCGCGCCGGCCTCGGACGCGGTGCGCACTGCGTCCTTCATCTGCCCGACGATCTGCGTTTCGCCGAGCACCATCGAGTCGAGCCCCGACGCCACCCGGAACGCATGGCGCACCGCTTCCGATTGCGGCAGCGCGTACACATGAGGCGCGAGTTCGTCGATGGGGAGGTTGTGGTACTTCGACAGCCACTGGATCGCCGCTTCGCGGGCGGCGAGGTCGTTGGTGGCGCAGTAGAGTTCGGTGCGGTTGCAGGTGGAGAGGATCGCCGCTTCCGGCGCGTTGGGGGCCGTGCGACCCAGCCAGACGCCCTTGAACGTATCCAGAGCAGGCTTGATCTGTTCGAGCGGAAACGCCACGCGTTCGCGCAAGGCGACAGGCGCAGTGTGATGGTTGATTCCGATCGTTAGAAGCTGCATTTTGGGGAGCTATCGTTCAGCCTTATATTATAGCGTTTCCACGATTCTTACATCCTGCACGCCATATACCGTGCATGCGTCAGCCCGCGTCAGCCATGCTTTCCAGCGGCACTGCGTCGAGCTGGTAGCCGTAACCATAGACCGGCGTCAGCGAATAGCCAAGCTCCGGGCGCAGTTGCAGCTTGCTGCGCACGCGCGACGCGTGGGTATCGATGGTGCGCGACTTTACGTCGCGGCGCCGCGACCAGACGGTTTCGAGGATATGCGCGCGCGACACCGGGCGCGCCAGATTGTTGAACAGCAGCAGCGCGAGGCGGAATTCCTTGGGGGTCAGGACGACGGTCAGATTGCGGAAGGTGACGGCGAAGCTCGCGGCGTCGAACGAGTAGCCGCCGATGATATCCCGCCGCCGGTTGGCCGGCCGCCGCAGGCCGGCGCGGCGCTGCAGCGCTTCGACCCGGGCCAGCATCTCGGGGCCCCGCACCGGTTTGCTCAGGCAGTCGTCGGCGCCGGCATGCAGCGCGGCGACGATCTGGCTCTCGCGCGGCGCGGACATCAGCATCATGACCGGCAGGCCCGGCAGAATGGAGCGCGCGCGCGGAATCACGTCCTCGGCGCAATGGTCGCCGGCCCAGCTTTCAGTGATCAGAAGATCGAAGAACTGGTCCGTGGCGTGCTGCAGGAATGCAGCGCTGGTGGTGAAATGCTGGCAGACATGGCCACCGGCAAAAATGAGCCGGTCGACCAGTTTGGCGTGTTGCACGTCCGGTTCGATAAGGGCGATGCGCATGGCACGGCGTCAGCCTGGCAACGAGCGGGAGCAGGCGTTTTCGTCAGACTTGCAGCTTGCCTAAGCACACCCCGACCCCTAAACTCAACCGCTATGCGGAAAGCGCCATGCTGAACTTCTATAGTTAAAGAGGCAAAAATGCTAGCGTTGCCGGCTCCTTTCGCCTATGAGACGAATCTGAAATTGTTGTCGCTGCCGCCGTCGTTGTCCCCACTTTTGCCGCTCTGTGTGCATCCCGTCGGAGCCCGTTTCTGATGGGCTGGCCAGGCATCCTCGTGCTCGGGGCGGCGATCGGCATCGCGGGCTGGTGGCTGCATCCGCTGCGCCGTGCGAATCGCGCCCGCTGGTGGATCGCGCTCGTGGCCGGGGTGCTCGGCGCGAGCATCGCGCGCATGGCCGGCAACGTGACCGGTCTCTTCCATGACGGCGACATTCTCGAATGGCCGGTGTGCACCGCCGTCGCGCTGATCGCCGTCGCCATGACGGTCGGCCTCCTCTCCCGTCGACCAGGCCGTCGATGAATCCTTGCAGGTAATTCCATGAACGCCCGACTTCCCGAAACCTCCTCCATACCCGAGCGTCTCGCGAGCCTGCGCGCCGCGATGGCGCGCGAAGGCATCGCCGCTTACCTCGTGCCGTCCGCTGACCCGCACCTGTCCGAGTATCTGCCTGGACGCTGGCAAGGCCGCCAGTGGCTGTCGGGCTTTACCGGTTCGGCCGGCACGCTGGTCGTCACCGCCGATTTCGCCGGCGTCTGGACCGACAGCCGCTACTGGGAGCAGGCCAACGCGCAACTCGCCGGCACCGGCGTAGAGCTGATGAAGATGACCGGCGGCCAGCAGACCACCCCGCATTTCGAATGGCTCGCGCAGAACGTCGCGAGCGGCGGCACGGTCGGCGTGGACGGCGCGGTGCTCGGCGTCGCGGCGGCGCGGGCGTTGAGTGCCGCCCTCGGCGCGCGCGGCGTGCAGTTGCGCACCGACGTCGATCTGTTCGACGCGATCTGGGCACAGCGTCCGCCGCTGCCGGCCGACGCGGTGTTCGAGCACGCCGCGCCGCAGGCGGGCGTCGCGCGCTCGGAAAAGCTCGCGCAGGTGCGCCGCGCAATGGCGGACAAGGGCGCGCAATGGCACTTCATCTCGACACTCGACGATCTCGCGTGGCTGCTGAACCTGCGCGGCGCCGACGTCAGCTACAACCCGGTGTTCGTCGCGCATGCGCTCGTCGGTGCGGATCGCGTGGCGCTTTTTATCGCCGACGGCAAGGTGCCGCCGGAACTCGCCGGTGTGCTCGCGCGCGACGGCATCAGCGTCGAGCCATACGCAAAGGCCGCCGACGCGCTCGCCGCGCTGCCGGCCGGCAGCACGCTGCTGATCGATCCGCGCCGTATCACGTACGGCTTGCTGCAGGCGGTGCCGTCGTCGGTCAAGGTGATCGAGGCGGTCAATCCGTCGACATTCCTGAAGTCGTGCAAGACCGCCGCCGACGCCGCCCACGTGCGCGCGACGATGGAGCAGGACGGCGCCGCGCTCGCCGAATTCTTCGCATGGTTCGAAAGCGCGCTGGGCCGCGAGCGCATCACGGAGCTCACCATTGACGAACGCCTCACCGCGGCCCGCGCGCGCCGTCCCGGCTTCGTGTCGCTGAGCTTCGCGACGATCGCGGGCTTCAACGCGAATGGCGCGATGCCGCATTACCGCGCGACTGGGCAATCGCACGCGGTGATCGAGGGCGACGGTCTGCTGCTGATCGACTCCGGCGGCCAGTACCTGAGCGGCACGACCGACATCACGCGGGTCGTGCCGGTCGGCACCCCGAGCGATGCGCAGCGGCGCGATTTCACTGTCGTGCTGAAGGGCATGATCGCGTTGTCGCGCGCGCAATTCCCGCGTGGTATCCGCTCGCCGATGCTCGACGCGATCGCGCGCGCGCCGATCTGGCAGGCGGGCGCCGACTACGGCCACGGCACCGGCCACGGCGTCGGCTACTTCCTGAACGTGCACGAAGGCCCGCAGGTCATTTCGCACTATGCGTCGGCCGAGCCGTGGACCGCGATGGAAGAGGGCATGATCACGTCGAACGAGCCGGGTCTTTACCGGCCGGGCAAGTGGGGCGTGCGGATCGAAAACCTCGTGCTGAACGTGCCGGCCGAAAAAACCGAATTCGGCGACTTCCTGAAATTCGAAACGCTGACGCTGTGTCCGATCGACACGCGCTGCATCGAGCTGTCGCTGCTGCGCGACGACGAGCGTGCGTGGCTCAACGCGTATCACGAGACGGTCCGCGCGCGCCTGTCGCCACATGTGACGGGCGACGCGAAGGCGTGGCTCGAGTTGCGCACGCAACCGGTCTGAGCGTAGCGGCAATAACCAGACAGAACCTCTGTGAACGGAGCGCGCATGGCGATCAAGGCGGTGGTGTTCGATTTCGGCGGCGTGCTGATCGACTGGAGTCCGGAGTATCTGTATCGCGAGCTGATTCCCGACGAAGCCGGGCGCCGCTGGTTTCTGACGCACGTCTGCTCGATGGACTGGGTGATCCGCCAGGACGGCGGTCAGCCGATCGTCGAAGCGACGGATGAGCTGATCGCGAAGTTTCCCGACCATGCGCCGCTGATCCGCGCGTTCTACGAGCGCTGGCACGAGATGGTGGCGGGCGTGCTCGAAGACGGCGTCGCGCTGATGGAAAAGCTCGAGGCGGCGCACGTGCCGCTTTTCGGGCTCACCAACTGGTCGGCCGAGACCTTTCCGTATGCGTGGGAGCACTACCCGGTGCTGCGGCGCTTTCGCGACGTCGTCGTGTCGGGGCGGGTGAAGCTCGTGAAGCCCGATCCGGCGATCTTTGCGGAAATGCGCCGGCGTATCGAGTTGCAGATGCCGGGCGTCGAGCCGTCCGAACTCGTTTTTATCGACGATAACGTGAAGAATGCCGAAGCCGCGACGGCGCTCGGCTGGCACGGCGTGCATCACACGAGCGCGGCGCGAACGGAGGCGAAGTTGCGCGAGCTGGGCTTGCCGGTTTGAGCGCCTGAGCCGCGCCGAATGACGAAACGGGCGTCCGCGTTAGCGCGACGCCGCTACTGCCCCAACAGATTCTTCAATGCATTGCCGAGGCCCTTGACGGTCTCGCCGGCCCCCTTCGCGACCCCTTCGACGCTGACTCCGAGCGCCTGTGCGAATCCCGCGCCGATGCGCGCGAGAATCCCTTCGCGCACCGAGAATTTCGGATCGCGCAAATCCCCATCGAGAACGAAATGCAGCGTGATATCGCCGTTGTGCGCCCGCAGCGCGGCGACGGCGGCGTGCGTCGGGATCGACATGAACGTGTCGAGCGGGTTGTCGCTTTCGGCGAGTTGCAGGTTGTGGACCGTCACGCTGCCCGGCGCGTGCATGTGATAGTCGCGCACCGTCGACGCGATCGTCAGATCGACCGTGCCGCCCGTCACCTGCGCGCGCGCCCCCGCTTTCTTCAGCAGATACGGATCGAGCATCGCGATATCGACGCCGCGCAGCGTGCTGGTGGTCTGCGAATCGCGGCTCGCGATCCTGATCCAGCCGTCGAACGTGACCGTGCCCGTGTGCGCCGGACCCTTGAGCGAGCCACGCACGCTCACGCTGGTCGGCTCGCTGAGCGACGGCAGATGCAGATTGTCGACGGTTGCATTCGCGTCGCTGACGGTCACCTTGAACGGCGGCGGCCCGACGGTCATGTCGTAGAAGTGGAAGTTGCCCTGCTCGAAGCGGATATGGTCGACCTGCTTTTCGCGCGGAATCGACGGCGCCGCGGCGTTGCCGGGCTGATCGGAGCGGTTCAGCGATTCGCGCAGATTCGGCAGCAGATTCAGCGAGCCGTCCTGCTTGCGCAGCACGGCCAGATCGAAGCCGCGCACCACGATTTCACGGATGTGCACGCGGCGCGCGAGCAGATCGCGGATGTCGGGCGTGATGATGATTTCGTCCGCGCGCAGCGGCTCGCCCGCCGGCCAGCCGGGCGGCGCTTTGAGCAGAACGTGGGAGAGATGAACCGAGGTGAGGCCGACGTCGATGCTTTCGGCGCTGCCGAGCGGGCCGAGCGCCGCGCTCACGCGGTCCTTGACTTCCTGTTGCGCGAACTTCAGCACGCCGATGGCGACGAGAATCAACGCGAGCAGCGTGCCGCCCACGCCGACGATCCAGCGCCTGCCCTTCGACATCGCCATGCTTGTCTCCTCGTCGCCGCGTGGCACGGCGTGCTGATGACCGGCTCCCGGGTACGCGGGCCCGGCATACGCTCCGGATTGCGCCGGCTTGCCGCGTGACCGCGGGTATCACGCGGCAGGCAAGCAACGCGCGTGCCCCGCCGGCCGCCGGTCTGGTGTACCGCAAGGCTAAGCGCGGGGCCGCGCGCCGCGCTTAACGCGAGATCGGCTTGTAGCGCAGACGCTTCGGCCGCGCGCCTTCTTCGCCGAGACGCGCGCGCTTGTCCGCTTCGTATTCCTGGTAGTTGCCGTCGAAGAACGTGACCTGCGAGTCGCCTTCGAACGCGAGGATATGCGTCGCGATGCGGTCGAGGAACCATCGGTCGTGCGAGATCACGAGCACCGAGCCGGCGAATTCGAGCAGCGCGTCTTCGAGCGCGCGCAGCGTTTCGACGTCGAGGTCGTTCGACGGTTCGTCGAGCAGCAGCACGTTGCCGCCGGCGATCAGCGTCTTTGCCAGATGCAGCCGCCCGCGCTCGCCGCCGGACAGATTGCCGACGATCTTCTGCTGGTCGCCGCCCTTGAAGTTGAAGCGGCCGATATACGCGCGCGACGGCGTTTCATACTTGCCGACGGTCAGCACGTCCGCGCCGCCCGAGATTTCCTCGAACACGGTCTTCGTGCCTTCCAGCGCCTCGCGGCTCTGGTCCACGTAAGCGAGCCTGACGGTCGGGCCTTGCACGATCTCGCCCGAATCCGGCTGCTCGCGGCCGGTCAGCATACGAAACAGCGTCGACTTGCCGGCGCCGTTCGGACCAATGATGCCGACGATCGCGCCGGCCGGAATCTTGAAGCTGACGTTATCGAGCAGCAGGCGGTCGCCGTACGACTTGCTGACGTTCCTGAACTCGATCACTTCATTGCCGAGGCGGTCGCCAACCGGAATGAAGATTTCCTGGGTTTCGTTGCGCTTCTGGTAGTCCTGGCTGTTCAGTTCCTCGAAGCGGGCGATCCGCGCCTTCGACTTCGCCTGGCGGCCCTTCGGGTTCTGGCGCACCCACTCGAGTTCCTTCTTGATCGCCTTCTGGCGCGCCGATTCCGACGCTTCTTCCTGCTTCAGGCGCTCTTCCTTCTGATCGAGCCAGCTACTGTAGTTGCCCTTCCACGGAATGCCGTGGCCGCGGTCGAGTTCGAGAATCCACTCGGCGGCGTTATCGAGGAAGTAGCGGTCGTGGGTCACGGCGACGACGGTGCCCGGAAAGCGCGTCAGGAATTGCTCGAGCCATTCGACCGATTCCGCGTCCAGGTGGTTGGTCGGCTCGTCGAGCAGCAGCATGTCGGGCTTTTGCAGCAGCAGCTTGCACAGCGCGACGCGGCGTTTTTCACCGCCCGACAGTTGCTCGATCTTCGCGTCCCAGGCCGGCAGTCGCAGCGCGTCGGCGGCGATTTCGATCTGCTGCTCGGCGCTGCCGTCCGAGGTCGCGAGGATCGCTTCGTACTTCGCCTGCTCGGCGGCGAGCACGTCGAAGTCGGCGTCCGGCTCGGCGTAGGCCGCGTAGATTTCGTCGAGCTTCTTCTGTGCGTTGAAGACGTCGCCGAGGCCTTCCTCGACCGCTTCACGCACGGTCTTCTGCGGATCGAGCTGTGGCTCCTGCGGCAGATAGCCGATGTTCAGATTCGGCATCGGCGTTGCTTCGCCCTCGATCTCGGTGTCCACACCGGCCATGATGCGGATCAGCGTCGACTTGCCCGAGCCGTTCAGGCCGAGCAGGCCGATCTTCGCGCCGGGGAAGAACGACAGCGAAATGTCCTTGAGGATCTGGCGCTTGGGCGGCACGATCTTGCCGACCCGGTTCATGGTGAAAACGTATTGAGCCATTTGCTTGCAGTAGACGTTGACGACGCCGGCCGCATGCGGGCGGGCAGTCGAGGGTAAATGGGTAATCGGTGTCGGGCCGGCCGGCGCGGCGTGGGACTCGGACGATGTCTTCGCGCGCGGCGGGTGGTTCAGGTGGCATTGTACTTCGCGGCGAGGCGCGGGCGGCAGCGGCGCGGCAGGCACCCCGGGTGCCGTTCGTTCGCCGTCCCCGCTTGCGCTGCGCGTCAGTTTGCGCGCCGTCCCGTCGCCGGATCGAAGAAGTGCAGGTGCTGCGCGGGCAGCGCGACCTGCAATGCTTCGCCCGCCGCCGGCCGATGCGCGTGCGGCAGGCGCGCGGTCACGTCGTGCTGGCCCCAGCGGCCGTGCGCGAGATTGTCCGCGCCGAGCAGTTCGCAGGAATCGACGACGAGCGTCGCGGGCGATGCGTTCGCCGTGCCCGGGCTCATATGCTCCGGACGAATGCCGAGCGTCCATTCGCGGCCCGTCGCGACTTCGCGGCCGATCGACGGCACGCCCGCGAGCGGCAGCTTCGGGCCGTTGGCGGCGACATCGAAGGTCGCGCCGTCGTTGGACACGCGGCCTTCGAGCAGATTCATCCCCGGCGAGCCGATAAAGCTCGCGACGAATACGGTGGCCGGCCGCTCGTAGACTTCGGTCGGCGCGCCGATCTGCTCGGCGTGGCCCTTGTTCATCACGATCACGCGCTGCGCGAGCGTCATCGCTTCGATCTGGTCGTGCGTGACGTACAGGCTCGTGGTCTTGAGCCGCGCATGCAGACGCTGGATTTCGAGGCGCATCTGCACGCGCAGACGCGCGTCGAGATTCGACAGCGGCTCGTCGAACAGGAACACCGCCGGCTCGCGCACGATCGCGCGGCCCATCGCGACGCGCTGCCGTTGCCCGCCCGACAGCTCGCGCGGCTTGCGTTGCAGCAGCGCGCCGAGCTCGAGAATTTGCGCGGCGGCCTCCACGCGCTTTGCGATCTGCGCGCGATCGACGCCCGCGATCTTCAGCGCGTAGCCCATGTTCTCGGCCACGGTCATATGCGGATACAGCGCGTAGTTCTGGAACACCATCGCGATGTTGCGATCCTTCGGCTCCAACTCGTTGACCACCTTGCCGGCGATCGAGATCTGCCCGTCGGAGATGCGTTCGAGCCCGGCCACCATCCGCAGCAGCGTGGATTTGCCGCAGCCGGACGGGCCGACCATCACGACGAATTCGCCGTCGGCGACATCGACGTCGATGCCGTGCAAGACGAACTGTTTGCCGTCGTAGGTCTTCTTGACGCCTTGCAGAGTCAGTGCAGCCATGCGGTTCTAGCCTTCTTTCCTTGTGTGCTTGCCGAATTACTTTTCCGAATCCACGAGTCCGCGCACGAACCAGCGCTGCATCGTCAGCACGACGACGAGCGGCGGCAGCATCGCGAGCAGTGTCGCGGTCATTACGAGATGCCATTCGGTCGCGGTGTCGCCGGACGCGATCATCCCTTTGATGCCGACCACCGCGGTGGTCAACGACTGCTGGCTCGTTATCAGGATCGGCCACAGATACTGGTTCCAGCCGTAAATGAACGTGATCACGAAGAGCGCCGCCATCGTCGTGCGCGACAGCGGCAGCACGACGTCCCAGAAGAAACGCAGCGCGCCCGCGCCGTCGATGCGCGCGGCTTCCATCAGTTCGTCCGGCAGCGTCTTGAAGAACTGGCGGAACAGGAACGTCGCGGTGGCCGATGCGATCAGCGGCAGCGTCAGCCCGGTGTACGTGTTGCTCAGATGCATCGACGACACGACTTCCACGGTCGGGAAAATCCGCACTTCGACCGGCAGCATCAGCGTGATGAAAATCAGCCAGAACGCGAGCGTGCGAAACGGAAAGCGGAAGAACACGATTGCGTAGGCCGAGATCATCGACACGGCGATCTTGCCGATCGCGATCACCAGCGCCATCACGAGACTGTTGAACAGCATCTGGTTGAACGGCGCGGCCGCATTGCCGGTGCCCTGGGTCCACACCGTTACGATGTTCTGGAACAGGTGCGTGCTCGGTACGAGCGACAGCGGCACCGTGAAGACTTCGTGCTCGCTCATCGTCGCCGCGCAGAACGCGACGTACACCGGAAACACCACCAGCGCGACGCCGATCAGCAGCACCGCGTGGCAGAAGAGGTCGAAACCGCGGCGGTTCTCGATCATGAGTATTGAACCCTGCGTTCGATGAAGCGGAATTGCACGACGGTCAGCGCGACGACGATGATCATCAGCACGACCGACTGCGCGCCCGAACTGCCGATATCGAGCCCCTGGAAACCTTCCGCGAAGATCTTGTAGATCAGCGTGCGGGTCGCCTGGCCGGGGCCGCCGCCGGTTGCCGCGTCGATCACCGGGAACGTGTCGAAGAACGCGTAGGTGACGTTGATCACCAGCAGAAAGAACGTGGTGGGCGACAGCAGCGGCAGCGCGATGCCGAAGAAGCGCCGCACCGGACCGGCGCCGTCGATCGCGGCCGCTTCGATCAGCGAGCGCGGAATCGCCTGCAGGCCCGCGTAGAAGAACAGGAAGTTATAGCTGACCTGCTGCCACACCGACGCGAGCACGACGAGAAACATCGCCTGGCCCGCGTTCAGCGCGTGATTCCACACGACGCCGTACTTCGCGAGCGCATAGGTGACGAGACCGATGCTCGGATTGAACAGGAACGACCACAGCACCGCGGCGATCGCCGGCGCGACCGCGTAAGGCCAGATCAGCAGCGTCTGATAGGCCTTCTTGCCGCGCGTCACGCGATCCGCGCAGACCGCGAGCAGCAGCGAGATCACGAGGCCCGATACGGTGACGAGCGCGCAGAACACGATCGTCGTGTTGAACGACGACAGATAGAGCGGATCGGCGAAGAGTTGCCTGAAGTTCGCGAGACCGACGAACTGGCTCGACGTGCCGAACGCGTCCTGGCTTTGCGTCGATTGCCAGAGCGCCTCGCCGGCCGGCCACAGGAAAAACAGCAGCGTGATGATGAGTTGCGGCGCGACGAGCAGGTAAGGCAGGACGCTGGTGCCGAAGCTGGAGCGCTTTTCCATCGATGATTCCCAAGGTGTGCTGCAACGGCGGCTTGCGGCGCGCTCGCGCCGCAAGCCCCGACTGCCTGGTTATCTACTGGTTACCCGCTGGTTACTCGTTAGTTACCCGCTTTTTCGAAGCGGCGCAGCAGTTCGTCGCCGCGCGCGACGGACGAGTCGAGCGCCTGTTGCGGCGTCTTCTTGCCCGCCCACACCTGTTCGAGTTCTTCGTCGATCACCGTGCGGATCTGCGGCATGTTGCCCAGACGCAGGCCCTTCGTGAACGGCAGGGGCGGCTTGTTGAGCATCTGACGGATCGCGGTGTCGCTGCCGGGGTTCTTGTCGTAGAAGCCCTGCTGGCGCGTCAGGTCATAGGCGGCGGTCGTGATCGGCAGATAGCCGGTGTCCTGATGCCATTTCGCGGCGACCTGCGGCGTGGCCAGATACGCGAGGAACTTCGCGACGCCCTTGTACACGGCCGGGTCCTTGCCCGACAGCACCCACAGGCTCGCGCCGCCGATGATCGCGTTCTGCGGCGCGCCCTTCACGGTTTCGTCGTACGGCATCATGCCGGTGCCGAAATTGAACTTCGCGTATTTCTTGATCGTCGCGAGCGAACCCGACGAGTTCGTGATGATCCCGCAGTCGCCGCTATAGAACTTCGACACCGGTTCATCCTTGCGGCCGACATAGGTGAACGTGCCGTCCTTCACCATGTTCTGCAGGAACTGGATATGCGCGACCTGCAGCGGCTTGTTGAATTCGAGCTGCGCGTCAAGGCCGTCGAAGCCGTTGTTCTTCGACGCGAACGGCGCCGCGTGCCACGCGCTGTAGTTTTCGAGCTGAATCCAGCTCTGCCAGCCCGACGAATAGCCGCACGACATGCCCGAGGCCTTCAGTTTCTGCGCGTCGGCGTGCAGTTCGGCCCAGGTTTTCGGCGGCTGGTTCGGATCGAGCCCGGCCTTCCTGAACGCGTCCTTGTTGTAATACAGCACCGGCGTCGAGCTGTTGAACGGCATCGAGATCAGCTCGCCGGTTTTCGAGTCGCTGTAGTAGCTCGCGATGGTCGGCACGAAGGCCTTCTGGTCGAGCGGCACGCCGGCGTCCTTGAATACCTGCGTGACCGGGATGATGGCCTTTTTCGCCTGCATCATCGTCGCGGTGCCGACTTCGTAGACCTGCAGGATCGCTGGCGCGTTGCCGCTGCGATAGGCCGCGATGCCGGCGGCGAGGGTCTGGTCGTAGGTGCCCTTGAACACGGGCACGATCTTGTAGTCGCTTTGCGATTTGTTGAAGTCGTTCGCGATGTCGTTCAGACGTTCGCCCAACGCGGCTTCCATCGCATGCCAGAACTGGATTTCGGTCGCGGCCTGGGCCGCCTGGCTGAGGCCGACAGTCAATATGGCGGCGACGGAAAGCGAACGGAACAGCGGCTTGCAATTCATCGATTTGTCTCCTGTGTCGATTGGGGTGAGCGCCTTGGCGCTTACTCCGATCCCATGCCGGGTGGCACGGAAGGGCGCGGATGCGAATCGCGCGATTCTATTTGTGTTCGATGACATTCCGGCGTCGGCAGCGAGGCGGCCGGGCCCGCTTCTGGCGGGCGCCGGAAGTCGCAATTTAACATCGGCTGTCACGAAACGGAAATAATCGGGAGGGAAGCCGGGTAGGGCCTGGGCTGTCACGTGCCCCGGACGGCGCAATGAAAAATGTCCGTTGTCAAGTCTTTGATGCGGACAGGCAGCAGCGTGAAAGGTCTTGTGGGGCAATAGGTTAGGTCAAAAATCGACCATTACGCGCTCCTACTGCTCTTTAGGCTAGGTGCCACATAGGCGCTTTGCGGTGGCAAGCGTAGGAGCGCTCCGGCGAGCCAGGGCGCATCGCTGTTGTAGCTTTTAGCATGGTGCAATCCACTCCAAAAGCGAAAGCGCAGCCCGTAGGCTGCGCTTTTGTCGTGGGCGACACCGGATGAACCAACAAAATCAGGCTTGTTTCGGTGGCGCGGCCTTCGCCGTCGCTCCCTTCCTGAATCCCCGATCCCCCGCCATGAACGCCTCCAGCATGTGCGGGATCAACGTCACGGCATCGACCGCCTCGCCGTAGGTCTGCGAGTGCAGCGCCGCGTAGCGGTCGAGGTCGGCCCGCAGGCTGGCCGGGCACGCGAAGGTCAGCTTCGTGGACTCCAGTTTCGGCAGCGGCCCGAGCCGCAGCTTCTTGCCCGTGGTCATCGCATCGC
>NZ_JASGFN010000026.1:0-117260 GCF_047605525.1 Paraburkholderia sp.
GTGGCGGCCGGCAAGGATGCCGCGGCGCGTGGCGCCGGCACGGGCTGGCGCGCGG
Organism: Paraburkholderia sp.; assembly: GCF_047605525.1. Taxonomy (GTDB): domain Bacteria; phylum Pseudomonadota; class Gammaproteobacteria; order Burkholderiales; family Burkholderiaceae; genus Paraburkholderia. Next base: position 56 of record NZ_JASGFN010000026.1, read on the forward strand.
ACGCGGGGACGAGTGCGGCACGCGGGACGGTGAAACCGGTCGAACCGGTGTTGCGCACGGGCTCGCCTGTGTCGCCGCGGCCGGCGCCTTCGCTGCAAACGCAGCCGTCCGGTAAAGCGGCGGACAGGACGGGGGCCAACAACGCGAACCCGCCGTTCAAGCCGACCGAGCCGATCGCGCCGATCGCGCCGGCCGGCTGGCTGCGCGCGGCGGAATCGCGCCCGGCCGCGCCGTCGACGGGATCGTCGGGGACAGCGGGCGCGGCGGCTCGCGATGGCGCGGCGCAGGTCGGCCGGCGCGCGGTTGGCGAACAACGCGCTGTCGGCACATTCGGCTCCAGTGCCGCGTTGGCGGCGACGGCCGCCGCCGCATCGGGCGTGTCGGCCAGAGCGGCGCAGGCGATGACGGCCCGTTCCGCGTCCGGCGCAGGCATCGGTGTGACGGCGGGATCGATCGGTGCCGCGGCGCGCGCGAATCGCGCGACGCCGCGTCAACCGTTCCCGGCCGCCACGCGCGCCAGTGGCGTCACGCTGCCGCCGGCGGCGCGCCGGTCGGCGCCGGACTCGACGCGACCAGTGTCGGGCGCGCCAGAAGTCACATCGCCCGCGAGCGTTCAGGACACGCTGCGCAGCATCGCGGAAAACGCCGCGCGCTGGACCGACATGGCCGGCGTGAGCCTCGCGCGCAATCGCGGCGCGCAGGAAGCGAGGATCACCGAGGCGGATGCGGCGACGCCGTTCGAAGTGCGGCGGCCAGAAGGCGAGACGCCGCGTATCGATGAAGCCGGGACGGCTTCGGCGGAGCACGCACGGCAGCCGTTGGTCCAGGGTTTCGAGCAGGCGGCGATGGCGACGGAACAGCCGCGCGCCGATGCGTCTGTCGGGATCGGTAGTGAGCCCGTTGCGCAATGGCCGACCGAGCCGCCCGTCATTCGTGGACCGCTAGCGGACGCGCCCACCGCATTTCAGCGTTTCGCGGCTCATTTGCGGGATGACGCTCCGCGGGAAGACGTATCGGGGTTCGAAAACGACTCGACGCAAGCATCCGCGACCACGCCGGATCAGACTCCGCGCCAGCAGGAATCCACGCCGGCAGTCAAGCCGGCCGTCGCCACAACGCCAACGCAGCCGCCAGCGCCCGTCGCCGAAATCGTCATCGACACAGCGCTCGCGCCTTGGGAGAACAAGCTCGGCGCCGTCGCCGCTCAACCCGTCGCGGGCGAGTCCGCGGCAGAACCCGCCAACGCGTCGGCTTCGTCGACCGGAACGGACGCACCCAACCGCGCCGCGTCGATCCCGGCGCAAAGCGCGGCTTCGAACGTCGTTCGCTTTCCAGGCTTCGCCGCGCCGGCATCGGCATCGGCACCGGCACCGGCAACACTCGCGCCTTCGCCCGCGTCGGACGCAATGGCATCGCCATCGCCAGCTACCCAACCCGCAACCGACCCGCCCTCACCCCTGCGCGGCCACGCACCAGTCAACGGCTTCGAATTCCACGCACCGGCCGCATCGATGGTCGAATTGCCGACGCTCGATCTGCTCGCGCCCTCAGACACCGACATCGAGCCGGTCTCCGAGGAAAAACTCATCGAAACCAGCCAGTTGATCGAGCAGCGCCTGCAGGAATTCAAGGTGCCGGTGACGGTAGTCGGCGCGTCGGCGGGTCCGGTCATCACGCGCTTCGAGGTCGAGCCGGCGCTCGGCGTGCGCGGCAGCCAGATCGTCGGTCTGATGAAGGATCTGTCGCGCGGTCTCGGCCTCACGTCGATCCGCGTGGTCGAGACGATTCCGGGCAAGACCTGCATGGGCCTCGAACTGCCGAACGCGAAGCGTCAGACGATCCGGCTCTCGGAAATCCTCGAAGCGAGCGTCTACCAGAACTCGCCGTCGCAACTGACCCTCGCGATGGGCAAGGACATCACCGGCCATCCGGTCGTCGCCGATCTCGCGAAGGCGCCGCACATGCTGGTCGCCGGCACGACCGGTTCCGGCAAGTCGGTCGCGATCAACGCGATGATCTGCTCGCTGCTGTTCAAGGCGACGCCCGAGGAAGTGCGCCTCATCATGATCGATCCGAAGATGCTGGAGTTGTCGGTGTACGAAGGCATCCCGCACCTGCTCGCGCCGGTCGTCACCGACATGAAGCTCGCGGCCAACGCGCTGAACTGGTGCGTCGGCGAAATGGAGAAGCGCTACCGGCTGATGTCGGCGGTCGGCGTGCGCAACCTCGCGGGCTTCAACCAGAAGATCCGCGACACCGAGGCGAAGGGCAAGAAGCTCGGCAACCCGTTCTCGCTGACACCCGACGCACCCGAGCCGCTCGCGCCGCTGCCGCTGATCGTCGTCGTGATCGACGAACTCGCCGATCTGATGATGGTCGCCGGCAAGAAGATCGAAGAGCTGATCGCGCGGCTCGCGCAGAAAGCGCGCGCGGCCGGCATCCATCTGATTCTGGCGACCCAGCGGCCGTCGGTCGACGTGATCACCGGCCTCATCAAGGCGAACATTCCGACGCGCGTCGCGTTCCAGGTGTCGTCGAAAATCGACTCGCGCACGATCCTCGACCAGATGGGCGCCGAGTCGCTGCTCGGCCAGGGCGACATGCTGTTCCTGCCGCCCGGCACCGGCTATCCGCAGCGGGTGCACGGCGCGTTCGTCGCCGACGAGGAAGTGCATGCGATCGTCGAGTATCTGAAGCAGTTCGGCGAGCCGCAATACGAGGAAGGCATTCTCGACGGCCCGGCCACCGACGGCGGCGCGGCGCAGGACCTGTTCGGCGAGGCGCCGGATGCGGAAGCCGATCCGCTCTACGACGAAGCGGTCGCGTTCGTCGTGCGCACGCGGCGCGCGTCGATCTCGTCGGTGCAGCGGCAGTTGCGCATCGGCTATAACCGCGCGGCGCGTCTGGTCGAGCAGATGGAGACGGCCGGGCTCGTGTCGGCGATGAGCATCAACGGCAGCCGCGAAGTGCTCGCGCCCGGACCGGCGGAGTAGTCGTGCGGTGAATCAACGGACCGTGGGCGCGCGTTGAAGCCATGCATACGCACGCGGCCATGACGAAAAAACGGACCGCCTCACATCGTGAGCGGTCCGTTTTTCATTTCACGCGCGCCTTGCGTCTTCGCATCGTGCGCGCGCTCCGTCACGACGGCGACACCAGCTTGAAATCGACCGGCGAGCCAAGCTCGAAATGCTGCTTCGGCGTCGGGTCGAGCAGGCCGGTGTGCGGATCGCGCCTGAACACGTACACGGTATCGCTCAGTTGATTGCCGACGATCAGCCAGTGGCCGGTCGGATCGATCGCGAATTCGCGCGGCGACTTGCCGAGGCTCGACTGACGGCCGATCTGCTTCAGATGCCCGGTGGCCGGGTCGACCGCGAAGATCACGATCTCGTTCGCGTCGCCGCGATTGGACGCGTACACGAAGCGTCCGTCCGGCGACATATGGATCGCCGCCGCGCCCACCTGCCCCTTGAAGCCCGGCGCCGACAGCGGCAGCGTTTGCACGAGCTTGAGCTTGCCGTCGTGATAATCGAACACGCTGACCGTCGCGGCAAGTTCGCTCGTCAGATACGCATGCCTGCCGTCCGCGCTGAAGATCAGGTGACGCGGACCCGTGCCGGCCTTTTGCTGCGTATAGCCCCAGTCGGTTGCGACGAATGGGCCGGACGCGGGGGCCGGGGCGCCCTGCGGCGTATAGCGGTACGAGTAAAGCTTGTCGGCGCCGAGGTCCTGCGCGAACAGATAGCGGCCATCGGGAGAAAACACCGTCGAGTGAACGTGCGAGTTGTCCTGTCGGCCCTTCACCGGGCCGCCGCCCTCATGGTGCACGGTCAGCACCGATGTGCCGACCTGGCCATCGGCCTGCAGCGGAAACACCGCGAAGCTGCCGCCCGGATCGGGCGCGACGGAATAATTCGCGGTCAGCAGATATTTGCCGTCCGGCGAGATGCTCAGATAGCACGGATCGTTACCATCCGACGACACCTTGTTGAGAAACGTCAGTTGCCCGCTCGCGGCATCGAAGCCGAACGCGCTGATGCCGCCGCGCTGCGTGGCCGGGCCGTTGTCGCCGGGCAGCTCGTTGACGGAATAGACGAAGCGGCGATCGCGGCTCACCACGAGAAACGACGGATTGACCGTCGGCGCGACCGATACCTGCGTCGCGGCGCCCGTCTTCGTGTCGAAGCGGTAGACGTAGATGCCCTCGCTCCTGCCGCCGGTGTAAGTACCGACCAGCATCGTATAGACGCCGTCCGCGGGGACCGGGCCGGAATCTTGCGCATACGCAGTCGAAGCAACAATCGAGACCATGAGCACGAAACCTTTTATTATCGAACGGGCTGCACGCAGAGGCGCACACCGGCTCGTGCGTCGCGCGGCGCGCGGTGCAGCGGGTTGGGCGGCGCGGTCCGCGCCATCATCTGAATGAAAGCCGGGAACAGAAGCAGAAGAACAGACGGAAGCGGGAACGGAAGTCAAAACCTGGCGCACGGCAGCGCGCCCGACGGCACGGCGACTACGAAGCATGGGACCTCCTCGACATCGGTTGTCTGGTGCAAGCGGTTGTAAGCGTGTCTGGTCTGCCGCGCCGCGAATCGATTGTTCCGCGTTGTTATAGTCGAAGCCAGTATAAAAGCGTTACGCCGGATCAGGCAGGGTATCTGCCAGCTGTGTCGCCACCCGCGTGGTCCATGGCGCGACGAAGATGTTTTTCGGTCGTTTTTTCAATCGCGTGTCACGCGTCTCACCTACGGAGTCTTCATGAACGTCACACTCAGCCTGGGCCCGCTCGTTTCGCTGATCGCCGGCATTCTGATCCTCATCATGCCGCGCCTGTTGAATTACATCGTCGCGCTCTATCTGATCATCATCGGCATCATCGGAATCTTCGGCGTGGGGTCGTCGCACCTGTGAGCAATGCGTGACGGGACCGGGCGCGCGGTTTGCGTCCGGTATCGGTTGCCTTTGGCGCGACGGGAAGCTCGCGACGGCACGCGCATGCGGCGGCGTGGCGCAAAAAGGGCGCGGCGCCAACGCAAGCGCGCTGATGAAAACCCGTAACGGAGAAACTGAACGAACGCGCGACGAAGATGCGCCAGAAACCTCAGCGCGCCCGCTCAGCCGTTCGCGAGCTGATCGAGCCGCAGGCGTCCCTGCAACGACAGTGCGCCGACGGCATAATGACCGGCATCTTCCTGATAGCGCCGGAAGCAGGCCCGCTCGGCCAGAAAAGAGGCGGCAGTCAGCATGCCGTTGCGGCTCAGGCCCAGCCGGCCGTGATCGAGAGACAGCAGTGAATCGTCAGCGAGTTCGCTGGCGGCCGAGAGAATCTTGATGCAATCGGATTTCGAAGGGTTCAGCATGGCTTTCGTCCTCGGAAACGGCGTCTGCATGCGCCATGAGCAAGGCCGATTCGCAGCTTGGAGCGTCCCGGATATCGGCATGAAATCTGATTGTATGCACGGATTTGACAATTTACCAACTCGCGTTTTGCCGCACTATGCGATGAACCAAACGGAGCTTATGCAGGTCCGGTAATAACATCCGCGTAAAGCGCGGCTACCCTGGCTGTCAGTCATAACGACACGTTTTTCCGACACGGTTTCCATGCCTGCACTTATCGAAGACTACGCACTCATCGGCGACGGCCATACGGCCGCGCTCGTTTCCCGCGAAGGCTCCGTCGACTGGCTCTGCTGGCCGCGTTTCGACTCCGGCGCCTGCTTCGCCGCGCTGCTCGGCACGCCCGACAACGGCCGCTGGCAGATCGCGCCCGCCACGCTGACCGAAGACACCTCGTCTGCCCCGTCCATCACCATCAAGCGCCGCTATCGCGGCGAAACGCTGATCCTCGAGACCGATTTCGAAACGCCCGAGGGCGCCGTCACGCTGATCGACTTCATGCCGCCCGGCAACGGCTGGTCGGAGATGGTGCGCATCGTCGTCGGCAAACGCGGCACCGTGCGCATGAAGATGGAACTCGTGCTGCGCTTCGACTACGGCTTTTCGATTCCGTGGGTGGACAAGCTCAAGAACGACAGCGGCATCAAGGCGATCGTCGGACCCGACAACGCGGTGCTGCGCACGCCGGTCCAACTGCGCGGCGAGAACATGAAAACCGTCGCCGAATTCACGGTGAGAGAAGGCGAGCGCGTGCCGTTCTCGCTCGCGTACGCGCAGTCGCATCTGCGCATTCCGCCCGCGCGCGATCCGCACACGGCGCTCGCGCGCACCGAGAACCACTGGCTCGAATGGGCAGCGCGCGGCACCGTCGAGGGTCGCTGGGCCGAGCCGATCCGCCGCTCGCTGATTACGCTGCGGGCGCTCGCCTACGAACCGACCGGCGGCATCGTCGCGGCGCCCACCACGTCGCTGCCGGAGCAACTCGGCGGCACCCGCAACTGGGACTACCGCTACTGCTGGCTGCGCGACGCGACCATCACGCTGCTCGCGATGATGCGCGGCGGCTACTACGACGAAGCGCGCGCGTGGCGCAGCTGGCTCGGCCGCGTGATGGCGGGCGCGCCGGATCAGTTGCAGATCATGTACGGCATCGCCGGCGAGCGGCGCCTGCCCGAGTCCGAGATCGACTGGCTGCCGGGCTATCAGGGCGCGAAACCGGTGCGCATCGGCAACAACGCGGTCGGGCAGCGTCAGCTCGACGTCTATGGCGAAGTGATGAACGCGCTGCATCTCGCGCGCGTCGGCGGTCTGCAGGCGGACGGCACCGCGTGGAGCGTGCAGTGCGCGATGCTCACGCACCTCACGACGATCTGGCGCGAGCCCGACGAAGGTATCTGGGAAACGCGCGGCGGCCGCGAGCATTTCACGTTTTCGAAGGTGATGGCGTGGGTCGCGTTCGATCGCGCGATCCGCTCGGCCGAGATGTTCAGGCTCGACGGCCCGCTCGACGAATGGCGCGCGACGCGCGACGCGATTCATGCCGAGGTCTGCGAGAAAGCGTGGAATCCCGAGCTCAACGCGTTCGCGCAGTATTACGGCAGCGACCAGCTCGATGCGAGCGTGCTGCTGCTGCCGATGGTCGGCTTCCTGCAGCCGCAGGATCCGCGCATCAAGGGCACCGTGGCGGCGATCGAGAAAAACCTGATGCACGGCGGCTTCGTGATGCGCTACCGCACCACCGAATATGACGACGGCCTGCCGCCGGGCGAAGGCACGTTTCTCGCGTGCTCGTTCTGGATGGTCGACAACCTCGCGCTGCAGGGCCGCGTCGGCGAAGCGATCGAGATGTACGAACGGCTGCTCGCGCTGTGCAACGACGTCGGCCTGCTGGCGGAGGAATACGACCCGGTCGCGAAACGCCTCGTCGGCAATTTCCCGCAGGCGTTCTCGCACGTGGCGCTCGTGCATACCGGGCTGAACCTGATGAAGCATGAGCAGGAAATGGCGCAGGCGACCGGGCAGCCGCCGCATAACGGCATCCGCGCGATGGAGCTCGAGGTTCAGGCAAGCCCTGATAGCGGCGCAGCAGCATCGCCACTAGCATGATCCAGTGACAGTTTGCGTACCGCGAGCACGCAGATTGTTGCGTTGCACAAAACCACGTTGTTCGATATCATCGATTAGTCTGTTGGCCAACAAGAAAATGTGCCCACAACCAAAATGGCCCGCCGCAACGCCCCCCGCGTGTTTGCGAAGCCCAATGCGAACCGCTTAAAACGGAGCACCTATGCTCTATCAATTGCATGAATTCCAGCGGGCGATGTTGAGCCCCCTCACAGCCTGGGCTCAGGCCGCGTCGAAGTCATTCGCGAATCCCGCCAGTCCGTTAGCCTATGTGCCAGGCGCCACGCGCCTCTCCGCCGGTTACGAGTTGCTCTACCGGCTCGGCAAGGATTACGAGAAGCCTGAGTTCAATATCCATCAGATTGTCAAAGACGGTCACAACATCCCGATCGTCGAGCAGACCATCATCGAGAAGCCGTTCTGCCGCCTGATGCGCTTCAAGCGCTTCGCCGACGATAGCGACGCTGTCAGCCAATTGAAAGACGAGCCGATCGTGCTGGTCTGCGCACCGTTGTCAGGACACCACGCCACGCTGCTGCGCGACACCGTGCGCACGTTGCTGCAAGACCACAAGGTCTACATCACCGACTGGATCGACGCGCGCATGGTACCGCTCGAGGCCGGCGAATTCCATCTGGACGACTACGTCGCGTATATCCAGGAATTCATCCGCCACATCGGCGCGAAGAATCTGCACGTGATCTCCGTGTGCCAGCCGACCGTGCCGGTGCTCGCCGCCATTTCGCTGCTGGCGAGCCGCGGCGAGGACACGCCGCGCACGATGACGATGATGGGCGGCCCGATCGACGCGCGCAAGAGCCCGACCTCGGTCAACTCGCTCGCCACGCAGCACTCGTACGAATGGTTCGAGAACAACGTGATCTTCACGGTGCCGCCGAATTATCCCGGCGTGGGCCGCAAGGTTTATCCGGGCTTCCTGCAGCACACCGGTTTCGTCGCGATGAATCCGGAGCGGCACGCGGCGTCGCACTGGGACTACTACCAGAGCCTGCTGCGCGGCGACGAAGACGACGCCGAAGCGCATCGCCGCTTCTACGACGAGTACAACGCGGTGCTCGACATGGACGCGGACTATTACCTCGACACGATCCGCGTCGTGTTCCAGGAATTCCGCCTGGCCGAAGGCACGTGGGATGTCGCCGGCGAACGGGTGCGGCCGCAGGACATCACGAAGACGGCGCTCTTCACGATCGAGGGCGAACTCGACGACATTTCCGGCGACGGCCAGACCTACGCCGCGCATGATCTGTGCACGGGTATTCCGGCGAAGAACAAGCAGCATTTCACCGCGGAAAAATGCGGCCACTACGGCATTTTCTCGGGACGCCGCTGGCGCACGATCATTTATCCGCAATTGCGCGACTTCATTCTCGAGCACAACAAGGCGGCGAAAACGACGCGGGCGCAAAAAGAGAACGTCGAAGCCTGAACGACTGAACGTCCGGCAGCATTGAAAAAGCCAACGGCCTCCTCGGAGGCCGTTGGCTTTTTTGTTACTTCGTCTTCGTTATTTTCCCGTTGTTTCTTTTATCGCGCTTCTCTTTTTCCGAACACTCCCGCATTCCCCGCTATTTTCTCAACAGATACGCGAGCAGCAGTTCGGTATTCATCTGGATCACTTCGCTGCGTTCGGTGGGGCTGCTGAAATCGCGGCCGAGCGTCGCCTCGAGCGTGAAACGGTTCGACACGATGTAGTAGCCCATGCCCGACAGCGCCACGTAGAAGCGCAACGGATCGACATTCGCGCGAAACAGCCCGGCGCGCTGGCCGCGTTCGAGAATGCCGCCGAGCGTCGCGACGATCGGCGAGATCATTTCGCGGATTCGCGTCGACTTCTGCATATAGCGTGCTTCGTGCAGGTTCTCGTTGTTGACGAGCCGCAGCAACTCGGGATGATCGCGGTAATAGTCCCAAACGAAATGCGCGAGACGCGTCACGGCCTCGACCGGCGCCACACCGTTCAGTTCGAGCGTGCGTTCCGCTTCGTTGAGCGCGCTGAACGCGTGCTCGAGTACCGCGGTGAATAGCTGCTCCTTGCTACCGAAGTAGTAATAGAGCATTCGTTCATTGGTTTCCGCCCGACGGGCAATCTGGTCGACGCGCGCGCCGAACAGCCCGCCACCTGCAAACTCTTCGGCTGCCGCAAGTAGAATACGGCGCCGCGTGCCTTCAGGATCTCTTTTGATTTTCGGCTGATTCATGGTGGCATCGTCTTCGTGAGCCGCGTTATCCGGATCGCGCCGCCGGCCTCTCCTCGAGCCTCGTACTGGCGGCGTTGAACGGGCGCGTCGTGATTGGGAAACACACCCTTTTCTTGCGGTCTTTCGAAAAAAGCGCTTCGATTATGGCACATGGATTGCGAATGGCAATCGGGGAAATCGGCGATAATGTGCTATTTAGTTCAGGCCGTGCGACCGCCCGGCAAGCCCCCACGCCGTAACCGTGACAGACGTCAAAACACTTGCGGATCGCATCGAAGATCTGCTGCCCCAAACGCAATGCACGAAGTGCGGTTATCCCGCATGCCGTCCCTATGCCGAAGCCGTCGCCAGCGGCGCGGCCAGCTACAACCAGTGCCCGCCCGGCGGCGCCGAGGGCATCGCGCGCCTCGCCGCGCTGCTCGGCAAACCGGTCATCCCGCTCAATTCCGCCAATGGCGTCGAACGCGCGCGTCCGCTGGCGGTTATCGACGAACAGTTGTGCATCGGCTGCACGCTGTGCATGCAGGCCTGCCCCGTCGACGCGATAGTTGGCGCACCGAAACAGATGCACACGGTAATCGCCGGGCTGTGCACCGGCTGCGACCTGTGCGTGCCGCCCTGCCCGGTCGACTGCATCGCCACGCCGGCCGTCACGGGTGACGCGACCGGCTGGGCCGCATGGAGCCAAAGCCAGGCCGACGCGGCGCGCCTGCGCCATGACCGGCGCGTCGCACGTCTCGCGCGCGAGCGCGATGCCGCGGAAGCGCGTGCTGCGGTGCGGCGAGCCGCCGGTGCGACGTCGCATGGCGCCGAACCGGCATCGGCATCAACGGCGGCACCCGCCGCTCCCGCCACGGACGACGCCGAAGCGAAGAAACGCGCGATCATTCAGGCCGCGCTCGAACGCGCTCGCAAGAAAAAGGAAGAAATGGCCGCGAAAGGGCTGGGTCCGCTGAACACCGAAAACGTCAGCGCCGCCGTGCAGGCGCAGATCGACGCCGCCGAAGCGCGCCGCCGCCGTCTCGACCTCGGCAACGCCGACAGCGACGACAAGCGCGGCACCGGCCAGCCGTCCGGTGCGCCGAACAACCCACGCTAGCCGCCGTACCTGCCCGCTAAACTTAGCCCACGTCAGCCAGCTCAACCCAACGCCACATTCACCTCCACGCACCGACACGCTCAGCATGAACGCGAACAAACGCCGCGCCATCTACGAAACGCTTCAGAGCCTGAATCCGCATCCGACCACCGAGCTCGAATACACGACGCCGTTCGAGCTGCTGATTGCCGTGCTGCTGTCGGCGCAGGCGACCGACGTGTCGGTCAACAAGGCAATGCGCAAGATGTTCCCGGTCGCGAACACGCCACAGAAGGTCCTGGATCTCGGCGAGGAAGGCGTCGCGAGCTACATCAAGACGATCGGCCTGTACCGCACCAAGGCGAAGAACGTGATCGCGACCTGCCGCATCCTGCTCGACCAGTACGGCGGCGAGGTGCCCGAGGACCGCGAAGCGCTGGAAAGCCTGCCGGGCGTCGGGCGTAAAACGGCCAACGTGATCCTCAACACGGCGTTCGGCCATCCGACCATCGCGGTGGATACGCACATCTTCCGCGTGGCCAACCGCACCGGGCTCGCCCCCGGCAAGGACGTGCGCGCGGTCGAGGCGGCGCTCGAAAAATTCACGCCCCCCGAGTTCAGGCAGGATGCGCACCACTGGCTGATCCTGCATGGGCGCTACGTGTGCAAGGCGCGCAGGCCCGAATGCTGGCATTGCGCGATCGAGCCGCTGTGCGAATTCCGGCCGAAGACGCCGCCGCCCGATCTCTGAGCGGCCCGGGCGCCGGCGGCCCATGCCGCCGCGGCGTAAAATATCGGCTTGCGCGCGCCGCGCACGTCCTCATTGCCGCGCCTCACGCACACCCCACTCCCCAAGCACCGGTTCCACGATGTTCAATCCCAGCCGCGACGAAGTCCGCCTCTTTTTCACCGAGACCTGGCGCAAGCAGCGTCAGGGCGAGATTCTGACGCCGCTGGAGGCGATCGCCGCGGACTGGATCGTCGAACATCCGGAATATCACGCCGATCTCGCCGACGCTCCGGCCGCCCAGGCGCAGGACTATTCGCCGGAACGCGGCCAGACCAACCCGTTCCTGCATCTGTCGATGCATCTGGCGATCTCCGAACAGTTGTCGATCGACCAGCCGCCCGGCATCCGCGCGGCGCACGACCGGCTTGCCGCGCGTCTCGGCTCGACCCACGAAGCGCAGCACGCAATCATGGATTGCCTTGGCGAAACCATCTGGGAAGCGCAGCGCACCGGCACGCCGCCGGACACGGACGCGTATCTGCAACGCATAGAGCGGCGCGCGACGCGCGACTGAGCGACTGAGAAACGCGCCGGCGAACGCGCTTCCCCGCGCCGGGGCATCCGGCTGACCGCCCAGGACAGAACGCCCCAAAACAAAAAACCCCGCGCGAGGCGGGGTGTTTTGTTTCAGGCTTCGATCGTGCAATGATCCGGCAAGCGCCGCGAAAACAGCGCGAAAACCCTTACTTCTTCTGCACGAGATCGCCGTCCAGCGATTCCACATAGGCGCCGATGTCTTTCATGTCGCCTGGCGACAGGCTTTGCACCTGCGCCTGCATGATCGCGTTGTTGCGGCCGAAATGCGGATTGCCCGTACCCATCTGGTACTGACGCAGCGCCCAGTAGATATAGTCGGAGTGCTGGCCGGCCAGCTTCGGATACTCCGGGCTCACCGGCTTGTTGAGGTTGGCGCCGTGGCAGGCCGCGCAATTGTGGCTGTCGACGAGGACCTTGCCTTTGCCGGCGTCGGCTGCGTGCGCGGCATTCGCCGCAAGCAGACCGATCGCTGCCGCCGACGCGCATGCAGCCTTGAACACCGTGTGGAGTGCCTGTTGGGGCTTAATCATGAAATCTCCTATCCCGCGAATTTAATTGGCTGGGTGGCCGACGCCGATCGACGCCGATCACTTGTCGGGATTGTTTTTCGAATCGGCGGTTTGCGCGGCGTAGTACGCGGCGATGTCGGCAATGTCCTGATCCGACAGCGACACCGCGATCGCATGCATCGTGTCGAAGTGGCGATCGCCCTTCTTGTACGCATGCAGCGCGTTTTCGATGTACGCCCGATTCTGGCCGCCCAGCTTCGGCACGCGGAAAACCTCCGGATAAGCGGTGCGGTAGTCAGGGATGCCATGGCAGCCGATACACATCGCGACCTTGTCCTGGCCCGCCTTCGCGTTGCCTACGACATCCGCTGCCTGCGCACTGGCCGCATATCCCACGAGCCCCGACAGCGCTGCGATCACGACGTGTTTGCCGACGAATTTATTCATAGATGTACCTGGCTTGAGGGGAAACGGGCGCCCGGAAAGGCGGCGGTCCGCGCCGTTCTTCTTGTAGGGTAGCCACGCAGGCCAAAAAAATCGGGCTCATTGTACCGCGACGCCGCGCCGAACGTCCACCCGACGCGGGGGCGGCGAACTACCCGCCCGCGCCCGCCTGGACGGGCGCCGCGCCCGCGCGCCCGGACCGCCCGGACGCGTGAAACCGGCGCCTGCTCCACGAGCCTGGCCGCACCACAGCCGCACCATAGCCGAACCACGCCGGACCACGGCGCGGGATCCCGGCGGGAGCAGAGCGCGGCTGACACCATACGCGAGCCGGTTTCAGGCCAACAGGCCTTCTGACTTATACTGGGTTTTTTCCCCGAAAAGAGCATCTCGCCATGCGTTTCGAAGGTTCATCGCAGTACGTCGCCACCGACGACCTCAAGCTCGCGGTCAACGCCGCGATGACGCTCAGGCGTCCGCTTCTGATCAAGGGCGAACCCGGCACCGGCAAGACCATGCTCGCCGAGGAAGTCGCCGCCGCGCTCGGCATGCCGCTCCTGCAGTGGCACATCAAGTCGACCACGAAAGCCCAGCAGGGTCTGTACGAATACGACGCGGTATCGCGCCTGCGCGATTCGCAGCTCGGCGACGAGCGCGTAAAGGACATCCGCAATTACATCGTCAAGGGCGTGCTGTGGCAGGCGTTCGAATCGGAGCAGCAGACCGTGCTGCTGATCGACGAGATCGACAAGGCCGACATCGAATTCCCGAACGACCTGTTGCGCGAACTCGACCGCATGGAGTTCTACGTGTACGAGACGCGCGAACTGATCCGCGCGAAACATCGTCCGCTCGTGATCATCACGTCGAACAACGAAAAAGAGCTCCCCGACGCGTTCCTGCGCCGGTGCTTTTTCCATTACATAAGGTTTCCGGATCCGCAGACGATGCAGCAGATCGTCGACGTGCATTACCCCGGCATCAGGAAAGAGCTGCTCGCCGCGGCGCTGCAGAGCTTTTTCGAACTGCGCAACGTCGCGGGGCTGAAAAAGAAGCCGTCCACGTCGGAACTGCTCGACTGGCTCAAGCTGCTGCTCGCCGAGGACATTCCGCCCGAAGCGCTGCGCTCGGCCGACCAGAAGCAGATCGTGCCGCCGCTGCATGGCGCGCTGCTGAAGAACGAGCAGGACGTGAGCCTGTTCGAGCGGCTGCTGTTCATGAATCGCAATAACCGTTGAACGGGCGCCGCAAGGAACCCAGCATGCTGATCGACTTCTTCTACTCGCTGCGCGCCGCCAGACTGCCGGTGTCGGTGAAGGAATACCTGACGCTGCTCGAAGCGCTCAAGGCCAACGTGATCGCGCCGTCGCTCGACGAGTTCTACTACCTCGCGCGCATCACGCTCGTGAAGGACGAGCAGTACTTCGACAGGTTCGACCAGGCGTTCGGCGCGTATTTCAACGGCGTCGCGCAAACCTCGGAGCTCGCGTTCGACATCCCGCTCGACTGGCTGAAGAAGAAGCTGCAACGCGATCTGTCGCCGGAAGAAAAGGCCCGGATCGAAGCGATGGGCGGCCTCGACAAGCTGATGGCGCGCCTCAAGGAACTGTTCGACGAACAGAAAGAGCGCCACGAAGGCGGCAGCAAATGGATCGGCACGGGCGGCACGTCGCCGTTCGGCAACGGCGGCTATAACCCGGAGGGCGTGCGCATCGGCGGCGACGCGGCCGGCAATCGCACGGCCGTCAAGGTATGGGAAGCGCGCGCGTATCGCGACTACGACGACCAGATCGAAATCGGCACGCGCAACATCAAGGTCGCGCTGCGGCGGCTGCGCCGCTTCGCGCGCGAAGGCGCGGCCGAAGAGCTCGACCTGCCCGACACGATCCGCAGCACGGCCGCGAACGCCGGCTGGCTCGACATCAGGATGGTGCCGGAGCGGCATAACAACGTGAAAGTGCTGATGCTGCTCGACGTCGGCGGTTCGATGGACGATCACGTGAAGCGCACCGAGGAGCTGTTCTCCGCCGCCAAGGCCGAATTCAAGCATCTCGAGTTCTATTACTTCCACAACTGCGTATACGACTTCCTGTGGAAAAACAATCGCCGCCGCCATGCCGAGCGCACGCCGACATGGGACGTGCTGCACAAGTTCACGCCCGACTACAAGCTGATTTTCGTCGGCGACGCGACGATGAGCCCCTACGAAGTGCTGCAGCCGGGCGGCTCGGTCGAGTACAACAATGCCGAGGCCGGCGCGGTGTGGCTGCGCCGGCTCGCCGATCATTTTCCGCACTTCGCGTGGCTCAATCCCGAGCCGGAAGCGCTGTGGCCGTACCGGCAATCCGTCAGCGCGATTCGCGAAGTGCTGGGGCACCGCATGTATCCGCTCACGCTCGCGGGGCTCGAGACGGCCATGCGCATGCTGAGCAAGTAACCGCCCGCCGTTCGGACATCCACGTCTGCACGCTTTGACTTCCACAACAAGAAAGCAAGAAAGCATCCGCATGAGTTCGCCCCCGTCGCCCCAGTTGTCCCCCGCCGCCGCGCCTTCCGGGCGTTTCAGTCCGCTCGCCGATACCTCGCTATCGACGATCGTCGCGGGCTTCGTCGCGATGATGACGGGCTACACCAGTTCGCTGGTGCTGATGTTCCAGGCGGGCCAGGCCGCGCATCTGAGCGATGCGCAGATTTCGTCGTGGATCTGGGCGCTGTCGATCGGCATGGGCGTGTGCACGATCGGCCTGTCGCTGCGCTTTCGCGCGCCGATCGTGATCGCGTGGTCGACGCCGGGCGCGGCGTTGCTCGTCACGTCGCTGCCGCATGTCGGGTATGGGCAGGCGATCGGCGCATTCATCGTGTGCGCGGCGCTGCTCACGCTGGTCGGCCTGACCGGCTGGTTCGACTCGCTGATGAAGAAGATTCCGGCCGGCATCGCGTCGGCGTTGCTCGCGGGCATCCTGTTCGAGATCGGCATCGAGATTTTCCGCGCCGCACAGTTCCAGACCGCGCTCGTGCTGACGATGTTCTTCACCTACCTGATCGTCAAGCGGTTCGCGCCGCGCTACGCGATCGTCACGACGCTCGCGGCCGGCACGGCCGCCGCCGGCGTGCTCGGGCTGCTCGATTTCAGCCGCTTTCACGTCGCGCTCGCGCATCCGGTGTTCACGATGCCGGCGTTCTCGGCCGCGGCGATCGTCAGCATCGGCATTCCGCTGTTCGTCGTCGCGATGGCCTCGCAGAACGTGCCCGGTATCGCGGTGCTGCGCGCGGACGGCTACACGACGCCGTCGGCGCCGCTGATCGCGACGACCGGCCTCGCGTCGCTGCTGCTCGCGCCGTTCGGCTCGCACGGCATCAATCTTGCGGCGATCACGGCGGCGATCTGCACCGGTCCCGAAGCGCACGAAGATCCCGGCAAGCGTTACATGGCGGCGGTCTGGGGCGGCATTTTTTATCTGATCGCGGGGGTGTTCGGCGCGACGATCGCCGCGCTGTTCGCCGCGTTCCCGAAGGCGCTGGTGGTTTCCGTCGCCGCGCTCGCGCTGTTCGGCTCGATCATGAGCGGGCTCGCCAACGCGATGCAGGACGTGCGGCAACGCGAGGCCGCGCTCGTCACGTTCATGGTGACCGCCTCCGGACTCACGCTGCTGTCGATCGGCTCGGCGTTCTGGGGCCTGGTCGCGGGCGTGGTGACGCAACTGGTGCTGAGCGCGCGCCAGCGGACAAAACCCGCGTGAACGGATCGCCGCGCCGCGCGGTTCATACCCGCGTTTCATACCTTCGCGAACGATCCGCCATAGAATAGAAGTATCCGGCGGCGGGTTCCGGCAACTTCGCGGAACCCGCCGCGGCTTGCCCCGCGGCCGCCGGCGCCGGCCGGTTCCACTGACTGGTCCGGTCGGCGCGGCGGCAACCTCATTTCCCCTGAACCACGGCGCACACGCGCCCTGAAGGCCCGAACATGACAACCGCACTCGATCAACTGAAGCAATACACCACCGTGGTGGCCGACACCGGCGACTTCCAGCAGCTCGCGCAATACAAGCCGCGGGACGCGACCACCAATCCGTCGCTGATTCTGAAGGCCGTGCAGAAAGACGATTACCGGCCGCTGCTCGAAAAGACCGTGAAGGCGCATGCGTCGAAGCCGGTCGGGGCGATCATCGATCAGTTGCTGATCGCGTTCGGCACCGAAATCCTCAAGATCATTCCGGGACGCGTATCGACCGAAGTCGACGCGCGCCTGTCGTTCGACATCGAAGGCTCGATCGCGAAGGGCCGCGAGCTGATCGCGCTGTACAAGGAGCACGGCATCGAGCGCGAGCGCGTGCTGATCAAGCTCGCGTCGACGTGGGAAGGCGTGCGCGCGGCCGAAGTGCTGCAGAAGGAAGGCATCCGCTGCAACATGACGCTGCTGTTCTCGCTCGCGCAAGCCGCGGCCTGCGCGGAAGCCGGTGCGCAACTGATCTCGCCGTTCGTCGGCCGTATCTACGACTGGTACAAGAAAAGCGCCGGCAGCGCGTGGGACGAAGCGAAAGACGGCGGCGCCAACGATCCGGGCGTCAAGTCGGTGCGCCGCATCTACGCGTACTACAAGAAGTTCGGCTACAAGACCGAGGTGATGGGCGCGAGCTTCCGCACGACTTCGCAGATTCTCGAACTGGCCGGCTGCGATCTGCTGACGATCAGCCCGGAACTGCTGCAGAAGCTGCAAGACAACACCGACAGGATCGAGCGCAAGCTGTCGCCGCAGATGTCGGGCGACACGGACATCGAGCGCGTGCCGGTCGATGAAAAGTCGTTCCGCTTCCTCGTCAACGACGACGCGATGGCGACCGAGAAGCTCGCCGAAGGTATCCGCACGTTTGCCGCGGACGCCGTGAAGCTGGAAAAGCTGATCGACGCGCTGCGCTGAGGCGTTGAAGGCGCCGGGCGTCGCTTGCGGGTGGCCGCGTAACCTGTTGATCCACGCACCATCGGCTCGATAACGCAGCACGGAGGCGACCCTGAATCTTGCGATTCAGGGTCGCTCGCCGTTTACAGCCCGCACGCGCCCGCCACGGGTGCCGAACCCACACCGGGCGCGCATCCTACGACATAACGTCACAATCCACGCGCGACACGCGACTACAATCGACTCCACACCCTTGCCGCCGCTGGGACGCCGGAGAACGACGGCGCCGAACCCGCGCGCGGCCTTTTCAGGAGACGATCATGAACCTTCAGCCCTACGTGTTTTTCAATGGCCGCTGCGAGGAAGCGCTCGACTACTACACCGAAAAACTCGGCGCGCAGGTGACCTTCAAGATGCTGTTCAAGGAAGCGCCGCCGGACCCGAACAACCCGCCGCGCCCCGAACTCGCGGACAAGATCATGCACGCGAGCGTGCAGTTGGGTTCCAGTACGTGGATGGCCTCCGACGGCAATTGCGACCCCGCGGCAGGTCCGTTCAACGGCTTCGCGCTGTCGCTGACCGTCGAAGACAGCGCGTCGGCGGAAAAATGCTTCAACGCGCTGGCCGACGGCGGCAAGGTCGCGATGCCATTCGGGCAGACTTTCTGGAGCAAGGGCTTCGGGATGGTGGTGGACCGCTTCGGCCTGACGTGGATGGTCTCGCTGCCGCCGCAGGACTGACGCGCGAGGACGGCCGAAGACGGAGCCGGCAGCCGGGGGGCAAGGCCAACCGCGCAGGAAGCGAAGCCGCCTACGCGCCGCGCAAACGCCGCCCCTGCCGCTCGATATTCCAGTTCGGCTCGGTCTCGAGCAGGAGCGCGCGCAGCCGGTCCACCTGTTCCGCGAGCCGCTGACCGAGCCAGTAAGGCCCCTGCCACTCGGGCGGCAACGCGGCTGCCGTGCTGTCGTGTCCCCGCGCGAGCGGCGCCGCGGCCGGAATGCCGAGCCGCGTCGGGCGGCCGAAGCGCAGCGCGCGCGCCGTCGACAGCAGAATCCCGCGCACGGCGCGCACCTCGGCGCCGCAATGCGCGGCGTAGGCCGTGCGCGCTGCCGCATCGGAGTCCATCAACGGCCCGGTCGCGAGCAGTTCGATCGCGCTGAGCACCGAGCGATGCAACCGCTGGATCTCCTCGAGCTTCGCCTGCGGCACGTCGATTTCCTTCGCGACCGACGGCATCAGCGAGCGCAACTGCACGAGCCGTTTGTTGATCCGCAGGAAGCGCTTGACCTGCTCTTCCTCGGCCAACGTCTCGCCGTCGAGCAGCCGCGCGTAGATCCCCGCGCATTCGCGCAGATTGGCGGCGATCCCATAGCGCCAGGAGTACGTCGCGTGCAGCGGAAACGCGAACGAAAACGCCAGCGCGATCACGATGCCGATCAGCACGTTCAGGGTGCGCCACAGGCCGGTGTCGATCAGATTGTCGCCGTGGCCCGCGACGATGCACATCGTGATCGCCGTCAGCAGCCCGATATAGCCGGACGAGCCGATCGCGAACCACGCGCAGATCGCCGCGACGATCGCCATCAGCACATAGGTGAGCGGCAGCGAGCCGATGAGGTTCTGCTGCACGATCAGCACGAGGCCGATCCCCGCGCCGAGCAGCGTGCCGGCCGCGCGATCGGCCGCCTTCTTGCGGATATTGCCGTGATGCTGCAAGCCGCCGATCACGACCAGCAGCGTGACCGACGCCCAGATGCCATGCGGAATATGGATGCCGGAAGTCGCGAGAATCGACACGATCATCGCGAGACCGACGCGCAGGCTGTGCAGCACCTTCGCGTGCCGGTAGCGGTAATACGGCGACGTGACCGCGCGCACCATCCGGCTGAGCGCCGCGCGGCGTGGGATCACGGTAGGAGTATCGGCAGCAGCCATGGCGGCGCGCGACGAACGCGTGAAGGGACGGTTCCGCTATCCTGCCCTGGAGTGCGCACCAAATACAAACGCCCGCGAACTTTCGTCCGCGGGCGCCGTATTTTCAAAGTGTAAAACGGCTCCGGAATCAGCTTTCGACGACGTCCAGATAGTCTTCCGGACGCGTGCGGTCCTCGGCATGCTGCATGCCGATCGCGCGCACGATCAGGCTCACGACGACCGACACCACGAGGTTCACGATCAGCGACCACACCGCCGCGTAGCCCGGAATCGCCATGCCGAACAGGTGGATCGTGAAGATCGAGCCGGCCAGTTTCAGCGAGATCGCCATCCACGTGCCGGTGGCGATGCCGGCCGCCCAGCCGATCAGCAGGCCGCGGTAGTCGAGCACGCGCGTGTAGAGGCCGAGCACGATCGCCGGCAGCGTCTGGATGATCCAGATGCCGCCGAGGAGTTGCAACTGGATCGCGTACGTGAGCGGCAGGCCGAGAATGAACGCGACCGCGCCGACCTTGACGATCAGCGAGACCAGCTTCGCGACGTTGGTCTCCTGCTCGTGCGTCATGTTGCGGTTGATGAACTCCTTGTGCACGTTGCGCGTGTACAGGTTCGCCGCCGCGATCGACATGATCGCCGCCGGCACCAGCGCGCCGATACCGATCGCCGCGAACGCGACGCCGACGAACCACGACGGGAAGAAGTGCAGGAACAGCGCCGGCACCGCGAAGTTCGGGCCGAAAGCCTTGAAGTACGGCACGAATTCCGGCATGTCCTTCACGCCGGCCGCGAGCGCCATGAAGCCAAGCAGCGCGAGCAGGCCGAGCACCAGCGAGTAAGCCGGCAGAAGCGCCATGTTGCGGCGGATCGTGTTGCCCGACTTCGACGACAGCACCGCGGTGATCGAGTGCGGATACAGGAACAGCGCGAGCGCCGAGCCCACCGCCAGGGTCGCATACGCGCTATAGCCGTTCAGGCTCGACACGTCCGGCGCCTTCAAGAGCAGCTTGGCCGGCGGCACCGCGCCGAAAATGTGGCCGAAGCCGCCCAGTTGCGGCGGAATCACGATGATCGCGGCGAAGATCGTCACGTAGATCAGGATGTCCTTGACCACCGCGATCATCGCCGGCGCGCGCAGGCCCGACGTGTACGTGTAGGCCGCGAGGATCGCGAACGCGATGATCAGCGGCAGGTCGCCGACGAAGCCCGTCGTGTCGAAGCCGAGCGCGCCGATCACCACTTCGATACCGACCAGTTGCAGCGCGATGTACGGCATCGTCGCGACGATGCCGGTCACCGCGATCGCGAGCGCGAGCATGCGGCTGCCGTAGCGCGCCGACACGAAGTCCGCCGAGGTCACGTAGCCGTGACGCTTGGCGATGCTCCACAGCTTCGGGAACACGACGAACGCGAACGGATAGATCAGGATCGTGTAAGGCAGCGCGAAGAAACCGGTCGCGCCCGCGCCGAACACGAGCGCCGGCACCGCGATGAACGTGTAGGCGGTGTACAGGTCGCCGCCGAGCAGGAACCACGTGACGATCGTGCCGAAGCGCCGGCCGCCCAGGCCCCACTCTTCCAGATGGGCGAGATCGCCGCGCCGCCAGTGGGCCGCGACGAAGCCGAGAATCGTAACGCCGATGAAAAACAGAACGAAGACGAACGTTGCAATGGGGTTCATTATTGTGCGCCCCCATTCGAACGACCCGTATAGCGGGATTTGGTCTTGTAGTAGACGAACGCGGTGATGACCGCGCTGATCAGCACCCACAGAAGCTGATACCAGTAAAAGAACGGGAAATCGAACAGTTGCGGCTCGACCCGGTTGTAGAACGGCACCCAGATCATCGCGATCCAGGGCAGCAGCAATAGCCATAGCCAGTGCTTGCTGGCTTTCTTCACGTCGGCGTCGTGAGCCATGACGTCTCCTCTTCCTATTTTGAATTTATCTGCCCGTGGTCGACGGGAGTGGAACTCGCGGCGGGTGGTCGACCCGCGGATAGCCACGGGCACCCCGAAAGCTTCGAAAGAGTATAGGAGCCGCGAACGCCCGGTCAAGCAGGGACGACCCGAGGCGCAACAAGCCGGGGCAACGCGGTGGGGGTGCCGATGAGGCGGTGCGGGTGGAATCGGAGATGTCGCGGACAGAAGCCGCCGCCCCGGATAGACGTCCGGCAGACGCCCGGCGTACCCGCTGAAGGGGCGACCCGAAGCGGCGGGCCGGGTCTGCCGGTGCACCGGCCCGGCCGCCCCGCCTCTGTTCGCCGACGATGCGTCAGTCAACCCAGCGCCTGCGCGAACCTGATGGCGGCGAGCGTCAGATCGTGAACGACGCGCCCGTCTGTCCCGTCGATTCCCGCAGCCCCTTGAGCCACTTGCGCGCCGGCAAGCCGAGCTGCGCTTCGATCAGTTTCGCGCGCGCGTCGAGCGCGGCAAACGGCACGTCGAACGCCGGGCCCGAGAATGCGATCGCGATGCGGTTGCCGTCGTGCACTTCCGGCAGCGCGACCACGCGGCCGTCGAATGCTTCGTTCAGGCGCTTCATGTTGCGCACGAAGCTCGGATGATCGCCGAACAGATTCACCGTGACGACGCCCGCATCGGTCAGACACGCGCGCGCCGCGCGATAGAAGCCGACGCTGTCGAGCACCGGACCGCGCGCGGTCGCGTCATAGATGTCGATCTGCAGCGCGCCGATCGTGCCGTGATTCGCGCGGTCGTTGACGAAGTCCCACGCGTCGGTTTCGTGGATGGTCAGACGCGCGTCGTCGCGCGGCAGCTCGAACATCGTGCGCGCGGCCACGACGACCGCCGGGTTCACCTCGACGGCCTCGACCTTCGCGCGCTTCAGGAAGCGATGCGCGAAGCGGGTCAGCGACGCCGCGCCGAGCCCGAGCTGCACGATGCGCTTCGGCGTCTCGAGGAACAGCAGCCAGGCCATCATCTGCTGCGCGTATTCGAGTTCGATGTGATCGGGCTTACGCAGACGCATCGCGCCTTGCACCCATTCAGTGCCGAAATGCAGGTAGCGCACGCCGCCCTCTTCGGAGAACGTCACCGGCGCGAAACGCGGCTTGCGCGGCGTTTCGATTTGCGGCGCGTCGTGCAGGTCGCGGTCGGCCGCGCGGTTATCGTGGCGCGCGGTCTTACGAATGGCTTTGCGCGTCATCTTTTGCTTACCGCCGATGGCGTCGGCGTCCCGGTTGCGGAAAGCGCGCGCCTCGGCCGAAGCGCGCTTGATCAGTGTCGTCATGTGAGGATGTCGCGCTCCAGGCGCAATTTTTGGTCGAACGAGAGCATAGCATTCAGCGCACCTGCCGGAGACGATCCGCGCACGGTGCGCTGGAGCTACAGCCCACCGCTCCGATACCGCCCCCGATAACGCGCGGGCGGAGCCCCGCACGCGCGAGAAAAGAATCGAGTGAAGGCCGTCGTCGACGCGAAACCGACCCGTTCGCTGATCTCGCTGATCGACATCGGCGTGGATGCGAGCAGCGTCCGCGCTTCGTCGATACGCGTTTGCATCAGCACTTCGCTGAAGGTTTTCTGCTCGGCCGCGAGCTTTCGCTGCAGCGTCCAGCGCGTCAGCGACAGCCGCTCGCAGACGATCGACTGCAAGCTCTTCGGCGCGAGCGCGTCCGCCTGCTCGCGCAGCACGTCGCGCAGACACCGCTCGACCGTCGGAGAAAAGCGCCCCCGCTCGCGAATCCGCCGCAGCATCTCATGCGCGGCATGCAGGTGAATCTTCGAGAGCGGCGCGTTGTAGACCTCGAACGCGCAATCCAGCGCCGACGACTGCAACACCATCCGGTTGCACGCCTGATCGAGTTCGACCCGCGCGCCCAGGGCGCCGCCCAGCGCCGCGACGGCCCCCGGCCGCGCGCCGGTAATGCCCGCGTCGCGCACGCGCAGTCTTTCATCGTAGAGCTTCGCGACGCTCGCGATCAGCGCGAAATTGCCAAGCGCGCTCGATGCATCGCGGCCTTCGCCTTCCACCACATACTCGAAGGCGATCTGATCGCCGTGTTCCTGCATGACGAGCCAGTCGACATTGCCGATCAGGTCGCGATACGCGACGTAATTGCGCAATGCATCGCGCAGCGTCGGGCAGTTGCAGAGCACCCCGGCCAGCTCCGGAAAATACAGCAGACACTGCGACACATCGCCGTCGGGTGCGCCTTGCGGCATGCTGCGCTCCGCGAGCCTGAGCATCGCGACGTGCCTGTCGCCGGAAACGCGCGCGTCCGCCGCGGCGATATCGGCCGCGTCGATGCCGATGTCGTGTGCGACTTTCGCGGGATCGAGACCCTGGCGCTCCGCTGCGTCGAGCAATCCGCGATAGATACGTGCTGATACGGTCTTCTGGCGCAACTCCACTGTGCCTCCTCCGGTTGAACCCTGTCCGCGGGTTTTCCTGAGCCCTCATCGGTCAATTGCTGCACCCGTCGGTCAAGCGCGTTTTGGACGCATCCCTAGAATTTCTTACGGCGTAATACCGCCAGCGCCAAGCGTAACAGGACACGTCGCGTGCCGGTAGCCCGCGAGATAAAGCGATGCGACACACAACCCCTCACACAGAATGACAACACGGAGCGAGATGATGACAAGGAAACTGACGATTCCCTTTGCCGTAACCGCGATCGCCTGCGGCGTCGCGCTGGTGCTCGCCGCCTGCGGCAACGGCAGCGACGTCAGTTCACCGCCGTTGCCGACCGATCCCGATGCGCGTGCCGATGCGCGCGCCGCCGCGCTCGTCGGGCAAATGACGACCGCCGAAAAGATCCAGCTCGTGCACGGCGTGGGCATCCCGAACGCGGGTCTCGGCGGCCCGTATCCGGCCGGCGTCAACGGCGCCGGCTATATCCCCGGCATTGCGCGACTCGGCATTCCGGGTCTGGCGATGGCCGATTCGGCCGGCGGCGTCAACGTCGCGAATTCGAATGCGACGGCCTTGCCCGCGCCGGTGGCGCTCGCGGCAAGCTGGGACCCGAATCTGGCGAACGAGTACGGCGCGCGCATCGCGACCGAGCTGCGCGTGCTGGGTTACGGCGAAGGCCTCGGCGGGGGCGTGAACCTCGCGCGCGAACCGCGCGACGGCCGCACCTTCGAGTACATGGGCGAAGACCCGGTGCTGAGCGGCACGATGAGCGCCGCGCGCACGATCGGTACGCAGGCGCAAAAGGTCATCGCGACCATCAAGCACTACGCGATGAACGATCAGGAGACGAACCGGATGACCAGCAACTCGGTAGTCGACGAACGCACGATGCGCGAAACCGAACTGCTCGCGTTCGAGATCGGCGTCACCCAAGGCTCGCCCGGCAACGTGATGTGTTCGTACAACCTGGTGAATGGCGTGTATGCGTGCGAAAACCCCTATCTGCTGACCACGGTGCTGAAGAACGAGTGGGGCTTCAAGGGCGTCGTGCAGTCCGACTGGACCGCCACGCATAGCACGGTGGCTTCCGCGCTGGCCGGCCTGGACGAGGAAGAGCCCGGCGATATCGGCGGCGGCGGGTCGATTGCGGGCTTTACGATCACGTCGTACTTCAACGCGGCGCTCGCGAATGCCGTCAATGCCGGCAACGTGCCGATGTCGCGGCTCAACGACATGGTGCAGCGCAAGCTTCGCACGATGATCCGCTACGGCGTGTTCGATGCGCCGCCGACACCCGGCGGCGCCGTCGATCAGACCGCGGGCAATGCGCTCGCGCTGCAGGTCGCGCAGCAATCGTCGGTATTGTTGAAGAACGCGGTGGCCAGCGGCGATAGTCAGCCGGTGCTGCCGCTGAACGCGGCGGGGCTCTCGTCGATCGTCGTGATCGGCGGTCATGCCGATGCGGGCGTGCTGTCGGGCGGCGGTTCGGGCGCCGTGCCGGCGGCCGCGGGCAATGCGGTGTCCGGTTGCGTGTCGCCCTCTGCGCTGCTGAGCACTTGCGCGACGTGGTACAAGTCCGCGCCGCTCGATGCGATCAAGGCCAAGGCGCCCAACGCAAGCGTGACGTTCGTCGATGGCACGGACCCGGCAGCCGCGGCCACCGCCGCCGCGAAGGCGGACGTGGCAATCGTGTTCGCGACGCAATGGGAAACCGAGGGCGCGGATCTGCCGAGCCTGAGCCTGCCGGACAATAAGACCGACAGCTACAACCAGAGCTACGATCAGAACGCGCTGATTACCGCGGTCGCGGCGCAGGCGAAACGCGTGATCGTCGTGCTCGAGAACGGCAGCCCGGTGCTGATGCCGTGGCTCGGCAACGTGCACGGCGTGCTCGAAGCATGGTATCCGGGCGTGCAGGGCGGACAGGCGATTGCCGATCTGCTGTTCGGCGACGTGAACCCGTCGGGCAAGCTGCCGATCACGTTCCCGGTGCAGGATGCGGATCTTCCGCAGCAGACGATCTCCGCGACCGATACCACCGTCAACTACAGCGAAGGGCTCCTGATGGGCTATCGCTGGTACGACGGCAAGCAGATCGCGCCGTTGTTTCCGTTCGGGTACGGCCTGTCCTACACGAGCTATGCGTACTCGGGCCTCGATGCCCAGGTCGATGCGAGCGGCAACGTGACCGTGACCTTCACCGTGAAAAATACCGGCTCGCGCGCAGGCGCGGAAATCGCCGAACTCTATGCGGCGCTGCCGGGTGGTTTGGGGGAACCGCCGAAACGCCTCGTCGGCTGGCAAAAGGTTGCGCTGCAAGCAGGACAGTCGCAGCAGGTCAGCCTCTCGATCGCGCCGAAGCTGCTTTCCACGTGGGATGCGACCAACCATGCGTGGAAGCTCAATGGCGGGGTCTATCAGTTGATAGCGGGGGCTTCTTCGCGCGATCCGAATGCGTTGACGACATCGGTGACAATCGCGGGGCATTGAGCGAAGGGCGCTGTTGCGCCCCGTCAAGCTACAGCGGCGAGCCGCCCGCGCCCGGCGGGCGGCTCCGCTTCATTTCACCCTACTCCGCTCGCACCGCCGCGAGCGCCTCGTTGAGCGTGCGGCTCGGACGCATCACCGCATCGAGCTTGTCGAAGTCGGGCTTGTAATAGCCGCCGATGTCGGCCGGCTTGCCCTGCACGGATGCCAGCTCCGCGAGAATCGTCTGCTCGTTGGCGGTCAGTTGCGTCGCGAGCGGCGCGAAGCGCGCGGCCAGTTCCGCGTCGTCCGTCTGCGCGGCCAGCTCCTGCGCCCAGTACATCGCGAGATAGAACTGGCTGCCGCGATTGTCCAGCTCGCCGGTCTTCGGGCTCGGGCTGCGGTTGTTGTCGAGCAGCTTGCCGGTGGCGGTATCGAGCGTCTTCGCGAGAATCTTGGCCCTGTTGTTGCCGGTCTTGATGCCCAGTTCCTCGAGCGACACCGCGAGCGCGAGGAATTCGCCGAGCGAGTCCCAACGCAGATGGTTTTCTTCCACGAGCTGCTTCACGTGCTTCGGCGCCGAGCCACCCGCGCCGGTCTCGTACATCCCGCCGCCCGCCATCAGCGGCACGATCGACAGCATTTTCGCGCTCGTGCCCAGCTCCATGATCGGGAACAGGTCCGTCAGGTAATCGCGCAGGATGTTGCCGGTGACCGAGATCGTATCGAGCCCGCGCACGACGCGCTCGAGCGTGTAGCGCATCGCGCGCACCTGCGACATGATCTGGATGTCGAGGCCGGTGGTGTCGTAATCCTTCAGGTAGGTCTCGACTTTCCTGATGAGCTCCGCTTCGTGCGGGCGATACGGGTCGAGCCAGAACACGGCCGGCGTGCCCGAATTGCGCACGCGCGTCACGGCCAGCTTGACCCAGTCGCGGATCGCCGCGTCCTTGACCTGGCACATGCGCCAGATGTCGCCTTCCTCGACGTTCTGCGTGAGCAGCACCTCGCCCGTCGCCAGATCGACGATGCGCGCCTCGCCGTCTTCCGGCACTTCGAAGGTCTTGTCGTGCGAGCCGTATTCTTCCGCTTTCTGCGCCATCAGCCCCACGTTCGGCACGGTGCCCATCGTGACCGGATCGAAGTTGCCGTTGGTCTTGCAAAAGTTGATGATCTCCTGGTAGATGCGCGCGAACGTGCTCTCCGGAATCACGGCCTTGGTGTCCTTCGGACGGCCGTCGGCGCCCCACATCTTGCCGCCGATACGGATCATCGCCGGCATCGACGCGTCGACGATCACGTCGTTCGGCGCATGCAGGTTCGAGATGCCCTTGGCCGAGTCGACCATCGCCAGTTCCGGACGGTGCTCGTGGCACGCATGCAGATCGCGGATCACTTCCTCGCGCTTCGATTCCGGCAACGTCTCGAGCTTCTCGTACAGATTGACGAGGCCGTTGTTGACGTTCACGCCGAGCTCCTCGAACAGCTTGCCGTGCTTCGCGAACGCGTCCTTGTAGAAAACCTTCACCGCGTGACCGAAGACGATCGGGTGCGACACCTTCATCATCGTCGCCTTCACGTGCAGCGACAACATCATGCCGGTCTTGCGCGCGTCTTCCATCTGCTCTTCGTAGAACGCGAGCAACGCCTTCTTGCTCATGAACATGCTGTCGATGATCTCGCCGTCCTGCAGCGCGACCTTCGGCTTCAGCACGATGGTCTTGCCGCTCTTCGTGACGAGTTCCATCTTCACGTCGCGTGCGTGATCGAGCGTCATCGACTTTTCGCCGTGATAGAAGTCGCCGTGGCGCATATGCGCGACGTGCGTGCGCGACGCCATGCTCCATTCACCCATGCTGTGCGGATGCTTGCGCGCGTAATTCTTCACCGCGGCGGGCGCGCGGCGGTCCGAGTTGCCTTCGCGCAGCACCGGGTTCACCGCGCTGCCGAGACACTTCGAATAGCGCTGGCGGATCGCCTTCTCTTCGTCGGTCTTCGGATCTTCCGGATAGTCGGGCACCTTGTAGCCCTTCGCCTGCAATTCCTTGATCGCGCTCATCAACTGCGGCACCGATGCGCTGATGTTCGGCAGCTTGATGATGTTGGTGTCGGGAAGCAGGGTCAGGCGGCCCAGTTCCGCGAGGTTGTCGGGCACACGCTGCGCGTCGGTCAGGAACTCGGGGAACTCGCCGAGAATCCGGCCCGCGACCGAAATATCGCTGGTGTCGACCCGAATGCCCGCCGGCGCCGTGAAGGCCCGGATGATCGGCAGAAACGCGCTGGTCGCGAGCAGCGGGGCCTCGTCGGTGAGGGTGTAGATGATGGTCGGTTTCTGGGTCGTCATTGCTGGGCTCTGGGCAGGCAGTTGGAAGACATCTCGCATGCGTCATCCGGGCAGGATGCACACACGTCGACCGGGATTCGGACGACACGGAGGACAGAACCGCCGCGCGTCAATGGCGCCGCCGCCGGGCCGGGGTTCACAAAAGCGGAACGGGATGGCGAACACGACGGCCTGCTTCGCGCAGCGGGTAGCACGACCGGATTCTGCCTCATTTTCGGGGGCGTGGAAAAGCGGGGGTTGTGCGGCGCGGGGGAAGCGGTGTGGAGAGGGGGTGGGTGTTGATGTCAGGTGAGGCGCACGCGGCGGCCGGTCTGATGATTGCGTTCGCCGATGCTTCGGAATGTGAACGAACGTGCGGTATGGAAACGTTGTCAGGTGGATGGCGTTTGTGGTTGAGCGGGTCGGGAACGTTTTCAGACGTTATTTGGTAAGCGAGGGGTACTCACGCTATCGAACAGACGGCTTGCATCTGGATGGCCGCGGGCGGATAATGCATCGCAATTGCGATGCTTCGAGAGACGTGATGAAATCCGCTACCTTCCCATCCATCCGGGTCGAACCGGAACTGCGCGATGCTGCCGAAAGCGTCCTCCGCGACGGAGAAACGCTATCGGGTTTCGTCGAACAATCGATCCGCGAGGGCGTTGAACGGCGTCTCAATGAAAGTGAATTCATTGCCCGTGGCATCACGTCGCGTGAAGAGGCACGGCGTACCGGTGACTATCTGCCCTCGTCCGAAGTGCTGGAGAGACTCGGGCGGCGACTCGACGTCCTTCGCAAAACCAAGCGGAAGTCTCGATGACGTACGAGGTTCGATTCACGCGTAAGGCTTCAGATGATCTGGACCGTCTTTATGGATTTATTGTCGATCGCGACGATGCCGACGTCGAATTCGCTGCCCGCGCGCTTGTGGCCATTACCGCCGGAATCTCCACTTTGGAGTCGTCGCCGTTCACTTGCCGAAAAGCACATCCATCAATGCCGTTTCTGCGGGAACTGATCATTCCGTTCGGCGCATCGGGATATGTTGCCCTGTTCGAGATCGACGATGATCGGACTGTAACGATCCTTGCGGTGCGCCATCAGCGGGAAAGCGATTACCACTGAGCAGGAATAGATCCGGTAATCGGTCGCGCGAGCCTCGCGTCAGCCCACGCATCGCATCACGCTGCGCCGTCTGTCGTCAGGCAAGAATCTCCCGCCAGCACGACAGTTTCTGCTCGAACCGCAGCATGGCATTCGCCGGGCTCGACGAAGGCAACACGAGCGTTTCATACCCCGCCGCCCCAATCACTTCCGCAAACCGCCCCGCCGTCTTGCCATTGAAGCAAACCTTCTTCAGCAACGGCGCGTGCTCTCGCAACGACGCGAAGTCATTCGGTTGTGCGTTACGGATTGCCGAATCGAGACTGCCTTCGCGATGGCAGGCATCGAGCACGTCCCAGATGCCGATGCCGTGGGATAACACGCGCGTGAGGCGTTGTTCGTAAGGGAGTTCGTGGAGCGAGAGTTCTTCGAGCACCGCGCCCAGAAGCCGCCAGAACTGATTGCGCGGATGCGCGTAATACTGCGTCGCGGCCAACGACGCCTCACCGGGAAAACTCCCCAGAATCAACGTATGAGTATCAGCCGCGACCACGGGTGGAAAACCGCGCAACATCAGCGGCTCCGGACGTCAGAAGTGCGCGGCGCGACATGCGCGCGCGACGCGGTGTGCTCGAGCGGACGGCCGTGCTCACGGATGCGCGCATGCGCGACGTGATCAGCATTTGCGCCCGCACCCGAACCTCCCGCCCCGCTCGAGGAAACCAGATGGCTCCACAACGCCGGCAACATGCATTCGGTGACCATCAACGGCTCCCCATGCCGCTCGAACACCGAGCGGCGCGCGACGAGAACATGCGGAGCGACCCCATCAATTTCACGCACCGCCAGCCGATACAACGGATGCCGCTCCCCCACCCTGCGGCTCACCAGCGACGATCGCGCGACACTGCTATCGCTATACAGCAGCTCCGCAAGCGGCCGCGTGCGCAACCGTCGCGTGGCCTGCCAGACGCCGACGCTCGCCGCGCGCGGCGTTACGCTGTGCGCGGCGACGAATGGCACACCGTCCACCGACAGCACCACTTCCCGCACCCACACCGGCGCGCGCGGCGCGAGTCCGAGCGCGGCCACTTCGTCCGGCCACGGCAGCGCGACGGCTTCGCGCGTCACGCGCACCGCGACCGCGCCGAGCACGCGCAAGTGCGCGGTCAGCGAACCACCGCGAGTCAGCCAGTCTTTCTGGGCAGCACTGAAGCTGGGTAAGGAGGCAACGCGCCAGTGGGCGTCGGCGGGATCGAAACGGCTAGGCATGGTGTCGGATTATAACGGCGCGGTTGGTCAGGATTTCGTGACCATAGGCCACCGTCTTCCCACCAGGCGCAAAAAAACGCGCTGCCGAAGCAGCGCATTTCCCGATCAAACTCAAACCCCAGCTCAACCCGCCCGCGACAGCAACAACGCATTGGTCCGCTTCACGAAGCTCGCTGGATCCTCGAGCGAACCGCCTTCCGCCAGCAACGCCTGATCGAACAGCAGATGGCACCAGTCGTCGAAATTCGCGCTGTCCGCGTGCAGGCCCTTCACCAGCGCGTGCTCCGGATTCACTTCGAGAATCGGATGGAACTCCGGCGCCTGCTGGCCCGCCGCCTTCAGCATGCGTTGCAGGTAGCCGCTCATTTCGCCGTCGTCGGCGACGAGACACGACGGCGAATCGGTCAGGCGGAACGTCAGACGCACGTCCTTCGCTTTGTCCTTCAGCGCTTCCTTCATCTTCTCGACGAGCGGCTTGAACTCTTCGCCGATCTTCTCCTGCGCCTGCTTCTCCTCGTCGTTCAGCGCGCCCAGATCGAGATCGCCGCGCGCGACGCTCTGCAACGGCTTACCGTCGAATTCGTTGAGGAACGACAGCATCCACTCATCGACGCGATCGGTCAGCAGCAGCACTTCGACGCCCTTCTTGCGGAACACCTCCAGATGCGGGCTGTTCGACGCGGCCTGCCACGTGTCGGCGGTCACGTAGTAGATCTTCGTCTGCTCGGGCTTCATGCGCGCGACGTAGTCCGCCAGCGAAACAGTCTGCTCGGCCGTGCCCGTATGCGTCGACGCAAAACGCACGAGCTTCGCGATCCGCTCGCGATTGGCAAAGTCTTCGCCGATGCCTTCCTTCAGCACCTGGCCGAATTCCTTCCAGAAGCCCGCGTACTTTTCCTTGTCGGCATCGTTGTCGGCGTTCGCGAGTTCTTCGAGCATCGACAGCGCGCGCTTCGTCACGCCTTCGCGAATCGCCTTCACATCGCGGCTTTCCTGCAGGATTTCACGCGATACGTTCAGCGGCAGATCGGCCGAATCGACCACGCCCTTCACGAAACGCAGATACGCGGGCAGCAACTGCTCGGCGTCGTCCATGATGAACACGCGCTTCACATACAGCTTCAGGCCGCCGCGCTGCTCGCGGTTCCACAGGTCGAACGGCGCGTGCGCCGGCACATACAGCAACTGCGTGTATTCGCTGCGGCCTTCGACGCGGTTGTGGGTCCACGTGAGCGGATCCTGATGATCGTGCGAGATGTGCTGGTAGAACTGCTTGTACTGATCTTCGGTGATGTCGTTCTTCGCGCGGGTCCACAGCGCGCTGGCCTGGTTGACGGTCTCGTCCTCGTCCTTCGTGACCATCTCGCTCTTTTCCGCGTCCCACTCTTCCTTCTTCATCAGGATCGGCAGCGCGACGTGGTCCGAGTACTTCTGGATGATCGACTTCAGGCGATACGACGACAGCAGCTCGTCCTCATCGGCACGCAGATGCAGCGTGATCGTCGTGCCGCGCGCGGCGCGCTCGATCTGCTCGACCGCGAAATCGCCCTCGCCCGTGCTTTCCCAGCGCACGCCTTCCGAAGCCGGCAAGCCGGCGCGGCGCGTTTCGACCGTGATTTTGTCCGCGACGATGAAGCCCGAGTAGAAGCCCACGCCGAACTGGCCGATCAGCGCCGCGTCCTTCTGCTGGTCGCCCGACAGCTTGCCGAAGAATTCCTTGGTGCCCGAGCGCGCGATCGTGCCGAGGTGCGAAACCGTTTCGTCGCGGCTCATGCCGATGCCGTTGTCGTCGATCGTGACGGTGCGCGCGGCCTTGTCGTACGACACGCGGATCCGCAGGTTCGGATCGTTCTCGTACAGCGCGCTGTTTTCGATCGCCTCGAAGCGCAGCTTGTCGGCCGCGTCGGACGCGTTCGAGATCAGCTCGCGCAGAAAGATTTCCTTGTTGCTGTACAGCGAATGGATCATCAGTTGCAGAAGCTGCTTCACTTCTGCCTGAAAGCTCATGGTTTCTTGTGCCACGGTCGGATTCCTCTCTGTTCTCTCTGTTGCGAATAGGTTCGGACGGCCTCGAAGCGGAGTTCGGGCCGGGCTCCGGCCTGGCTTGAAAGCCGGGCTGTGCCGGATCGTCCGCGCAAATGGGGACGCTCCGGCGCGGTTTCAAGAGGCGCGCCGCGCGACGCCGTCGAGATAGCGGGTGAAAAACGCCGGTAGTTCCGGATCGCCGCAGTTGGCGATGTTGAAGCGCATCCACGTGCTCGGCGACTGCTGTGGCGAAAAGAGACCGCCGGGCGTCAGCAGATAGCCGGCTTCGTGCCCGGCCGCGGCGAGCGCGCCGGCATCGACGCCGGTGTCGGCCCACAGGAACATGCCGGCGGTCGGCGTCAGGAACAGCTTCATGCCGGTCTTCTCGATCATCCGCACGGCCTTTTCGCGCACGCCGTCGAGCCGCGCGCGCAGGCGCTCGACGTGCCGCCGGTAATGGCCCTCGGTCAGGATCTTGTAGATCACGCGCTCGTTGAGTTCGGGGCTCGTCATGCCGACCAGCATCTTCTGGTTGCTGACCACCATCGCGACTTCCGGCGCGCACGCGATGAAGCCGACCCGCAGATTCGGCGCGAGCGTCTTCGAGAAGCTGCCGAGATAAATCACGCGCTTCAACTGATCGAGGCTCGCGAGCCGCGTGCCCGGATAGCCCGGCGGGCACAGGTCGCCGTAGATATCGTCCTCGACGACGATGAAGTCGTACGCCTCGGCCAGACGCAGGATGCGGAACGCCTGCGCGGCGGAGAGCGACGTGCCGGTCGGGTTCTGCAGCACCGAGTTGATCACCAGCATTTTCGGTCGCCATTCCTGCACGAGTGCTTCCAGCGCATCGAGATCCGGGCCGTCCGGCGTGTACGGCATGCCGACGAGCCGCGCGCCCTGCGCGGCGAAGCAGCCGAACATCTGGAACCACGCCGGATCGCCGACGATCACCGCATCGCCCGGCTTCACGTAGATGCGCGAAATCAGGTCGATCGCCTGCGTGATGCCCGACACCATC
The DNA here is from genome assembly GCF_047605525.1 of Paraburkholderia sp. Classification (GTDB taxonomy): domain Bacteria; phylum Pseudomonadota; class Gammaproteobacteria; order Burkholderiales; family Burkholderiaceae; genus Paraburkholderia. The sequence goes on from NZ_JASGFN010000026.1 coordinate 34,587, forward strand.
ACGATCTGTTCCGGCGACGCGCCGATCTCCAGCTCTTCCAGCCGCGTCTGCAATTGCTGGCGCAGCGGCAGAAAACCCTGCGCGGTGCCGATGCCGAGCATCTGCGCGCCGCTTTGCCGGCCGAGCGTGCGCAGCGCGTTGGTGATCAGGTCGCCGTCGAGCCAGCGGGCCGGCAGATAACCGAGACCGGGGCTGCGCTCGGGCCGCGCGCCGGTATGCAGCATGTTGCGCAGCAGCCAGACGACGTCGATATTGACCGGCGCGGGCAGCGTCTCGGCGCGCGGCCGCAGCTCGGTGACCGCCGCGCCGCCGTGGCGCTCGCGCACGTAGAAGCCGGAGCCGCGCCGCGACTCCAGAAAGCCCTGCGCGACCAGCCGCTCGTACGCCTCGACCACCGTGAAACGCGACACGCCCTTGTCGAGCGCAAGCTTGCGGATCGACGGCATGCGCATGCCGGGGCGGAATACGCGCTCCTCGATGCGGCGGCGCGCCCACTGGACGAGCTGTTCGACCAGCGTCAGCGACGCGGTGTCGTGCGGGGCGGGAATCTGGGCAAGCGGGACGGACATGACGGGCTCCAACTGTACCGAACAGTATCGCGTCGATTGTACCGTTACTGTGCAGGTCTTGATCGTTACATTGAATGCCGGGCCTTGGTCCGCCAACCGCCCGCATGGCCCGCCGATCCGGCAAACGGTTATGCTTACGACCCCGGGCAGCGCAGCCTTTAAGCGGCGTGGCGCGCACCGGCTTCCGCGCAGAAACCGTTTCCACCGATCCGCCATGACAGTTCCGATCGCTCATTCGCTCAGTCTCGATCACCTGGTGATTTCCGCCCGCACCCTCGAGGAAGGCGTCCAGTACGTCGCCGACACGCTCGGCGTCGCGCCGGCCGGCGGCGGCGCGCATCCGCTGATGCGCACCCACAACCGCCTGCTGGGGCTGTGGGGTGGCGTCTATCTGGAAGTGATCGCGATCGATCCGCTCGCACCCGCCGCGGCCGACGGCAAGACAGCGCGCCCGCGCCTGTTCGCGCTCGACGACCCGGCCACCCACGCGCGGCTCGAAAACGGCCCGTATCTGTCGCATTGGGTGGCGCGCGTCGAGCGGCCGAAGCGTCTCGCGACGTGGCAAGCGCAGTATCCACAACGGATCGCGCCCATAGTGGCGATGACGCGCGGCGATTTCACGTGGGGCCTGTCGGTGCCCGACGACGGATCGTTCCCCGCCTGGCAAGGCGCCGGCGACGGCGTGCTGCCGTCGCTGATCCAGTGGGACTCGCCGCGCCATCCGTCGGCCGTGCTGGCGCCGGCGAACCTCGCGCTGAAGGCGCTGAGGGCCGTGCATCCGCGGGCGGACGTGATCGGCGAGCAACTGCGCTGGCTCGGCGCCGCGCATCTGGTCGACGTGCAGCCGGGCGACGGCGCCGCGGCACTCGTCGCCGAATTTGAAACACCCGAGGGTCCGCGGACCCTCGCATAAGCAGCGCGCGAGTTGAGCGCCGACATCGCCAACCCGTGCAGACTCGCGCGATAATCGAAATTTTGACCGGTTCCAGAAATACCAGCAGAGGAGATCATGGACCAAAGCGACCTGAAAGCCCCGACGTGGCAATTGTCCGAACGCGCACGCAAGCTCACGAGCTCGGCGATCCGCGAGATCCTGAAGGTCACGGAACGGCCCGAGGTCATTTCGTTCGCCGGCGGCCTGCCCTCGCCGGCCACCTTCCCGGCCGAGCGCATGCGCGAAGCCGCCGACCGCATTCTGCGCGACACGCCGGCCGCGGCGTTGCAGTACAGCGCGACCGAAGGCTATGCGCCGCTGCGCGAATGGATCGCGCAACGCTATTCGGTCAACGGCGCTCGGATCCGTGCGTCGCAGGTGCTGATCACGACCGGCTCGCAACAGGCGCTCGATCTGCTCGGCAAGGTGCTCGTGTGTCCGGATAGCCCGGTGCTGGTCGAAACGCCGACCTATCTCGGCGCGCTGCAATCGTTCTCGATGTACGAGCCGCGCTACGTGCAGGTGCCGACCGACGACCAGGGCCTGATTCCCGAAGGCCTGACGCCCGAACTGACGAAGGACGCGCGCCTGCTGTACGCCCAGCCGAATTTCCAGAATCCGACCGGCCGCCGCCTGCCGGTCGAGCGCCGCCGCGCGCTCGCCGAATTCGCGAAGACCGCGCCGTTCCCGGTAATCGAGGACGATCCGTACGGCGCGCTCGACTACGCGGGCGAACCGCTGCCGACGATGCTGTCGATGGCGCCGGATCACATCGTCCATCTCGGCTCGTTCTCGAAGGTGCTCGCGCCGGGCCTGCGGGTCGGCTACATCATCGCGCCCGAAGAGCTGATCTTCAAACTCGTGCAGGCCAAGCAGGCCACCGATCTGCACACGCCGAGCTTCACGCAGCGCATCGTGCACGAAGTGGTCAAAGACGGTTTCCTCGACACGCACGTGCCGACCATTCGCGAGCTGTATCGCAACCAGTGCGAAGCGATGCTGAACGCGCTCCAGCGCTACATGCCCGCAGGCGTGAGCTGGAACCGTCCGGAAGGCGGCATGTTCATCTGGGTCGATCTGCCCGCGCGGATCGACAGCATGAAGCTGCTCGAGGAAGCGGTCGCGCGCAACGTCGCGTTCGTGCCGGGCGGTCCGTTCTTCGCGAACGAAGCGCGGCACAACACGCTGCGTCTGTCGTTCGTCACCGTGCCACCGGCTAGAATCGACGAAGGCGTGGCGCGTCTCGCCGAACTGGTTCGCGCGAAGATCTGACCGGCGCGCGCCGCCCGCACTAACGCACTATCACCGAATCGAGGTCTCAACATGGCTCAATCGAATGTGTATGACAAGCTCAAGGAACTCGGCATCGAACTGCCGGCGGCAGGCGCGCCGGCAGCGGCCTATGTGATGAGCGCGCAAAGCGGCAACACGGTGTACCTGTCGGGCCACATCGCGAAGAAGGACGGCAAGGTGTGGGTCGGCAAGCTCGGCGCGACGATGGGCACCGACGAAGGCAAGGCCGCGGCGCGCTCGATCGCGATCGATCTGCTCGCCACCCTGCATGCGCACGTGGGCGATCTGAACCGCGTCACGCGCATCGTCAAGCTGATGAGCCTCGTCAACTCGACGCTCGAATTCACCGAACAGCATCTGGTCACGAACGGCGCGTCCGAACTGGTCGCCGACGTGTTCGGCGAACGCGGCAAGCATGCGCGCTCGGCGTTCGGCGTCGCGCAGATCCCGCTCGGCGCGTGCGTCGAGATCGAGCTGATCGCCGAGGTCGAATAAGCCGGTCAGTAACGAGCCGGCGTGGGCCGGTCATTCGCACGGAATTCACGCCGCGTCATCCATCGAGCGCGCCGCCCGGACCCACCCCGGCGGCGCGTTCTGCTTACGACAACGGTGGATCGCCGGCACGCACGCGGATAGAATCCGCGAAGCCCGTCAACGCCTTGCACGTCTGTCCCGCCAATCATGTCGATGCCCGCTCACACCGTCCGCTTCAAACAGGTCGACGTGTTTACGTCGACGCCGTTCAAAGGCAATCCGCTGGCCGTCGTATTCGATGCCGATGCACTCGATACCGCGCAGATGCAGGCCATTGCGCGCTGGACCAATCTCTCCGAGACCACGTTTTTGCTGAAGCCGGACGATGCGGCCGCCGACTATCGCGTGCGCATCTTCACGCCGGGCGGCGAACTGCCGTTCGCGGGCCATCCGACGCTCGGCACCGCGCATGCGCTGCTCGAAAGCGGCTACCCGCCGAAGCAGGCCGGCAAGCTGATCCAGCAATGCGGCATCGGTCTCGTCGAACTCGAAGCGCTCGACAGCGCCGACGGCACGCATAACGCATGGGCATTCGCCGCGCCGCCCGCGCGCGTCACGCCGCTGGCCGCGGATCATTACGAAGCGCTGTCTACGGCGTTACGTTGTCATGCGATCGATTTCAGCGCGGCGCCCTGCGCGGTCGACAACGGTGCGCCGTGGCTCGTCGTGCGTGTCGATTCGGCGCGCGCCTGTCTCGAACTCGAACCCGATGCCGCGGCACTCGCCGAACTCGTGCAGTCGGTCGACACGCATGGCCTCGCCGTCTATGGCCCGCACGACGCCGCTGGCCCCGCGACGTTTGAAATCCGCTGCCTGATGGCCGGCGGCGGTTTCGGCGTCGGCGAAGACCCGGTGACGGGCAGCGCCAATGCCGCGCTCGCGAGTCTGCTGAACGCCCAGCAACGGCGTCCCGGCGCGCGCTACACGGTACGTCAGGGTACGGTGCTGGGGCGCGCGGGCGACGTGTCGGTTCACTACGACGACGCGCGCGGCAAGATCTGGATCGGCGGGCCAACGGTAACGATCATCGACGGCACGTGTCGGCTCGCGTAGCCGGCGTGGCGGGCGTCGTGAGGCAGGATGCGTTGCGAGGCGAGCGCACCGTTCGAGGTGGTTCTGGCCACTGGAATCCGACGCCGCGTCCTGCCGCATCCAACCACAAAAAGCCTTATTGCGTTGCGTCGGCATTCAGGGGTTTATGCTCGTCGAATCGCGAGAGCCTTGCTGGAAACCGCGCTTTAGCAGGCGCCGTACCCGATGAAATAATCAAGAAATCACCGATAAATTGCCGCATAAAAATAGCCCGGCCGGCCTCGGATTCAACGCGACCGGGCACCCGGCCCGCCAGCGTATACCCCATGCCCGGACTCTTCCTTAATCCAGTGGCATTCAGTAATATCGAAACATATACGATGACCTATGGACGGTCAGGCACGGCGCCACGCCCTCTCCTCCTGCGCAGCAGCTTCGGCACCACCTTGGTCACCATGCAGCGATCCATGAAATCAGCGCAGTCGATGCCCGTGCTTTTGCAACCGGCCCGCCTCCAGCAACGGGCCGCACGATGAGCCAATCCCGTTTCTCCGACCTGCGCGAAACGAGGCCGCGCCGCGACTCGCTGATCACGCGCCGGCGGGCGTTGCTGGTCATTCCCGCGCTCGGCGTGCTGGTGCTGATTCTGCTGTGGGCGGTGATTTTCGCGCGTCTGTCGGTCGAGAAAGAAGCGACCTATCGCGAAGCGATGGCCTCCTCCGCCATTCTTTCGGCGGCACTCGAGCAGCACACGATCAAGGCCATTCACCAGGTCGACCAGATCACCCGCTTCGTCAAATACGAGTTTGAAAAAACACCGAATCATTTCGATCTCGCGAGCACGGTCGAAAAAGGTGTCGTGCAAAGCGAAACGCTCGTGCAGGTCTCGCTGATCGACGAACACGGCAAGCTGATCGCCAATACGGCCGAACTCAACCCGAAGCACATCGATCTGTCCGACCGCGAGCACTTCAAGGTCCACGAGCACGAGAACGACGATCAGCTCTACATCAGCAAGCCGGTGCTCGGCCGCGTGTCGGGTCACTGGACCCTGCAGATGACGCGCCGTCTCAATCATCCGGACGGCTCGTTCGCGGGCGTCGTGGTGGTCTCCGAAGACCCGAGCTATTTCACGTCGGACTTCTACAACAACGCGGCAATCGGCCGCGAAGGCGTGATCGCGGTGATCTCCGACAACGGCACCGTGCTCGCGCGGCGCACCGGCAACGTCGACCAGGCAAGCGGCACGTTCACCGCGAGCGGCACGTATCCGACCTCGGAGCACGTGTCGGGCACCTACGTCGATTCGATCGACAACGTCACGCGCATCGTGTCGTACCGGCATATCGACGGCTATCCGCTCGGCGTGCTCGTCGGTCTTTCGCAAGCCGAGGAATTCGCCGACTACAACCACACGCGCAACGTCTATCTGTTGATGGCGGCCTTCATTTCGCTCGCGATGCTGAGCTTCTTCGCGGTCGCGACCGGGCTGATCGGCAAGCTGCTCGGCCGCGAACGCGAGATGACGCACCTCGTCGAATACGATCTGCTGACCGGCCTGCGCAACCGCTATGCGACGCTGCAGGCGCTGCGCCACGACGTCTCGCTGCCGTTCAATCTCGGCCGCCTCGCGATCCTCTTTATCGATCTCGACAACTTCAAGACCGTCAACGACACGCTCGGCCACAACGCCGGCGACATCGTGCTGCAGATGACCGCCTCGCGCCTCGCCGCCGCGGTCGGCGACGGCGGCGCGCTCTCCCGCATCGGCGGCGACGAGTTCGTCGTCGTGATTAAAGGCGACGACGTCGAGAAGCGCGCGGTCACGCTCGCCGAAGCCGCCAGCGCGGCCTTCTCGAAACCGTTCGAAGTGCGCGGCAGCTCGTTCGTGCTGCATGCGAGCATCGGCATCGCGCTGTATTCGGTCGCGAACGAAAGCGAGATCGATCTGCTGAAGAAGGCCGACCTCGCGATGTACAGCGCGAAAGATGCCGGCAAGAACTGCTATCAGTTCTATTCGCCGCATCTGTCGCATCGCGCGGACCATCTGATGAAGTGGGAGCAGCAACTGCGCGTCGCGCTCGCCGAAGGACAGTTGTTCCTCGCGTATCAGCCGAAGATCGATCTGACGCTTCGCTGCATTACCGGCTTCGAGGCGCTAGTGCGCTGGAACCATCCGCAGCACGGTCTGATTCCGGCCAACGAATTCATTCCGGTCGCGGAATCGACCGGGCTCATCGTGCCGATCGGCGACTTCGTGATCGAAACCGCGTGCCGCCAGCTCGCGCTGTGGCAGCAGCAGGGCTACGACACCCTGTCGCTCGCGGTGAACATTTCGGCGGTGCAGTTCTGGCGCGGCGATCTGTTCGAAACGATCTCGCACGCGATCGAGGAAACCGGCATCTCGGCGCGCCGCCTCGAACTCGAGATCACCGAGACGACGATGATGGAATATCCCGAACTCGTCTCCGAAAAGATCTTCGCGTTGAAGCGTCTCGGCGTGCGTATCGCACTCGACGATTTCGGCACCGGCTATTCGTCGCTCTCGTATCTGAACCGCTTCTCCGTGGATACGCTGAAGGTAGACCGCTCGTTCGTCCAGGCGATTCCGGGCGACCGCAGCGTCTGCGTGATGGTCACCGCGATCGTCAACCTCGCGCGCTCGCTCGGGCTCACGGTGGTGGTCGAAGGCACGGAAACCGAGGAACAGATTGCGTGGCTGGCCGCGCTCGGCCATATCGAGGCACAGGGCTTCCTGTTTTCGCGTCCGGTGCCGGTCGAGGCGATCCCGGCACTGCTCGAACGCTTCGGGGTATGCGGCGTGAGCAACGCCGGCGGACGCCGCGCCGCGCAGGAAAGCGACAGCACGAGCAGCATGTCCAGCACTAACAACTAGGAACCAGGGATGAGCGCCCGCGTACCGGGTGCCCACGGCGCCATGCAGACCATCACCAGCGAGGATGCGGCCGGACATGGGCAACGGGAACCGTTATGGACACTGTTCCGGGTCGTGCTCGGCCTGTCGGCGCTGTCGTGGGGTGGCCTCGCGCTGATGGCGCAGCTCGAGCATCACTACGTCGAACGCGAAGGACGCCTCTCGCGAGTCGCGTTCTCGGATCTGATCGCATTGGCATGGATGGTGCCGGGGCCGGTCGGCTGCAACGTCGCCGTGCAACTCGGCCACGTGTTGCGCGGACGCGCCGGCGCGTGGGTCGCGGGCGTCGCGAGCGTGCTGCCCTTCTTCATGCTGATGACACTGTTCGCGATCTTTTACCGCACGCCGCTCGTGCACGCAGTCGCGTCGCAAACGTTGCTGCATCACTTCAGCGTCGTGCTCGCGACGCTGATCGCGGTCACCTGGTACAAGCAGACGCGCGCGCTCGTGCGCGGCAAGCTCGAATGGAGCGCGGCGGTGCTCGGCTGCATCGCGCTCTTCTATGCGCACAGCGCCGCCGCGTATGTGGTGATGCTCGGCGCGGCCTTCGGCGCCGGCTGGTTCGCGAGCCCGGAGCGCGACACGCGCCTCACCGTGTCGCTCGAACGCGGCGACTATCGGCTGCTGGCCGCGCTCGGCGTGCTGCTCGTGCTGTTCGCGCTGCCGCTGCCGCCGCGCTATGAGCTCGCGCTGCTGTGGCCGCGCCTCGCGGGCGCGGGGATGACGCTGTTCGGCGGCGGCTTCTCCGCGTTGCCGGTATTGAAGACCTTGTTCGTGACGCCGGCGATCGGCGTATCGGACAACGACTTCACGCTCGCGTTTTCGCTGTCGCCGCTGTCGCCTGGACCGCTATTGAATGTGGTGCCGTTCTTCGGCTACCTGGTGGACGGCTGGGCCGGCGCGCTGATTGCGACACTGGCGCTGTTCGTGCCGTCGGGATGCCTCGTCGTGCTCGCGCAGCGGCATCTGCGTCAGTTGAAGGCGAACCCGCGCTTCGAGCACGGCATGCGAATTCTGCGCGCGGTCACGACCGCGTTTCTCGCGGTCGCGGTGCTGCGCATTGCCGCGCATGTCCCGCTAAAGCCGGTCTATCTGCTGACCGCGCTGTTCTCGGGGACGTGCTTCGCGAAGCTGAAGGTGCCGGTGTATGTGGTGTATGGGACGGTGGCCGCGGTGTGCGGCTTGTGGCTTTTTGCGCATGGCGCATCGGCGTGACGCCGCGGGTCATACCGCGCCCTCGAAGCCCTCGACGCCTTGAGCCGAGTCAGAACCCGCGCGACAGCACCGCGACGCCGATCGTCACGACGCCCAGCACGATATTGATCATCACGAGGCGCCGGATCGTGCCGACCGCCCGCGCGCCATCGGGCCACTTCTGCGCCTGCACCGCACGGCGGATGCGGGGAAACACCGCGAAGCGGATGTGGCCGAAGATCAGCATCATCACGATGCCGAGGCCGGCCATCGCATGCAGAGGCCAGCTCGCGTGGCCGCCGCCGAATTGCATCAACAGGAACCCGCCGCTGATCAGGATCACGAGTACCGAGGCGCCGACCCAGTTGAAGAAGCGGCCGAACACCGACTCCCACAGCGGCAGACGCAATTGCGGCGAGAGATCGCCAAGCGCCGGACGCAGGCAGAAATGCGCGAATACCATCCCGCCGACCCACACCGCCACCCCCAGCAGATGCAGAAACAGCGCGACCTCGATAGCCTTGTTCATGTAGTTTTCCTCTCCCGACGACGCCATGCCGCTTCGCACGGTTGATCCGGGCAGCGGCGGCTACTGAGCGCGTTCGACCATGCGTGCTGTATGCAGTTCCGGATGCCCATGGTTGTTGCGTCGTATTTTGTCGTTGTTATCGCGGCAACCCTGCCACCGCGACGCCACCGCTCTCCGTTTGCTTTCTACAGACTTCGTGCGACAGACAACTTGCAACAGCTTTTTTGCGATAAACGGCGAACGCCCCGCATGCTAGCAGGTGCACGCCGTTTATCAGTGTCAAACTTTGTTAAACGGGCAGCACCGGACGCATGCTGTCGAGCTTCAGCTTGCTCTCGGGCGAGCGTCCCTTGCGCGCGCGCTTGCCGACATGCGGCGCGAGCGCGGCGCCGCTCAGCTTCTCTTCATCGACACGGCCACCGCGACGCGTGCCGATCAGCATCACGCCGGCGGCGTTGATCGCGAGTGCCTGCACGAGCGTCTCGTTGTCGTCGAGCGCCATCAGCGTGACGCCGCGTCCGCCGCCCGACAGCGTCTTCATCTCGTCGAGACCGAACACGAGCAGACGCCCGCCCGACGACAGACACGCAACCTGCGTCGCGTCCGGCAGCATCGGCATCGGCGCGAGCGGCGCGGCGCCCGCGTCGATCGTCATGAACGACTTGCCGGCCTTCACGCGGCTCACCATGTCGCCGACCTTCGCGATAAAGCCGAAGCCGTTGCTCGACGCGAGCAGCAGCGCCTGTTCCGCCGACGCCGCGTAGTAATGCATCAGATGGCTGCCCGATTCGAGCTCGATCAGCGACGTGACCGGCACGCCGTCGCCTCGTCCGCCCGGCAGCATCGCAACCGCGACCGAGTAGACACGGCCATTGCTGCCCCACGCGATCAGCGTGTCCGGCGTGCGGCACTGGAACGCCGCGTACAGCCCGTCGCCGGCCTTGAAGCTGAAGCCGGCCGTCTCGAGCCCGTGGCCCTTCAGCGCGCGCACCCAGCCCTTCTGCGATACCACGACCGTGACCGGTTCGTCGACCACGCGCGCTTCGAACGTCGCGCGCTTTTCCTGCTGGATCAGCGTGCGGCGCTCGTCGCCGTACTGTTTCGCGTCGGCTTCGATTTCCTTGATGAGGTGACGCTTCATCGCCGATTCGCTGCCGAGCAGTTCTTCGAGCTTCGCCTTCTCGTCGCGCAGCTCGGCCAGTTCCTTCTCGATCTTGATCTTCTCGAGCCGCGCCAACTGACGCAGCCGGATTTCGAGGATGTCTTCGGCCTGGCGGTCGGACAGCCCGAACGCGGCCATCAGCGCGACCTTCGGCTCGTCCGATTCGCGGATGATGCGGATGACTTCGTCGATATTCAGGAAGACGATCATCCGGCCTTCGAGAATATGGATCCGGTCGTCGACCTTCGACAGCCGATGCCGCGTGCGCCGCGTGACCGTCGCGAAACGGAACGCGATCCACTCGTGCAGGATTTCGCTCAAGCCCTTCTGACGCGGCCGGCCGTCGCCGCCGACCATCACCATGTTCAGCGGCGCGTTCGATTCGAGGCTCGTATGCGCGAGCAGCGTATTGACGAACTCGGTCTGATCGATGCGGCTCGACTTCGGCTCGAACACCAGACGCACCGGCGCATCCTTGCCGGATTCGTCGCGCACCGCGTCGACGAGCGCGAGCAGCGTCTGCTTGGTCTGCAACTGCTCGGGCGTAAGCGCCTTCTTGCCGAGCTTGATCTTCGGGTTGGTCTGTTCCTCGATTTCCTCGAGCACCTTCTGCGCGGCCGTGTTCGGCGGCAGCTCGGTGATGACCAGTTGCCACTGGCCGCGCGCGAGGTCTTCGATCTTCCAGCGCGCGCGCACTTTGAGACTGCCGCGGCCGGTTTCGTACGCGGCGGCGATTTCCGACTCGCTCGAAATGATCTGGCCGCCGCCCGGGAAGTCCGGTCCCGGCACATGCTGCATCAGTTCCGCATGCGACAGCTTCGGATTGCGGATCAGCGCGACCGCCGCGCCCGCGACTTCGCGCAGGTTATGTGACGGAATTTCCGTCGCGAGACCGACCGCGATGCCCGACGCGCCGTTCAACAGCACGAACGGCAAGCGCGCCGGCAGCACCTTCGGCTCCTCGAACGAGCCGTCGTAGTTCGGCATGAAATCGACCGTGCCCTGGTCGATTTCGCTGAGCAACAGCTTCGCGATCGGCGTCAGCCGCGCTTCGGTGTAGCGCATCGCCGCCGCGCCGTCGCCGTCGCGCGAGCCGAAGTTGCCCTGGCCGTCGATCAGCGGATAGCGCATCGAGAAGTCCTGCGCGAGACGCACCAGCGCGTCGTACGCGGACTGGTCGCCGTGCGGGTGATACTTGCCGAGCACGTCGCCGACCACGCGCGCCGACTTGACCGGCTTCGCATTGTCGCCGAGGCCCATCTCGTTCATCGCGAACAGGATGCGGCGCTGTACCGGCTTCTGGCCGTCGCACACGTCCGGCAGCGCGCGGCCCTTGACCACGCTGACCGCGTACTCGAGATACGCGCGCTCCGCGTAGTTGCCGAGCGTCAGATAGTCGCCCTCTGGAGGCGGCGGCTCGTTGAAAAGGTCGAGAGTGTTATCGTCGTCCATCTAGATTCCGTGTCCGTGTTTCGCTTGAAGTTGCGTATGCGGCGGTAAAGCTGACGCGCGACGCGCTCAGATATCCGCTTCCACTTCGTTGCCCTTCTCTTCGAGCCAGGTGCGGCGCGACGCCGCTTCGCCCTTGCCCATCAGCATCGTCATGCGCGCGACGGTCGCGTCATAGTCGAGTTCGCCGAGCGCGACCGGTTGCAGGCGGCGCGTGTCGGGATTCATCGTCGTATCCCACAATTGCTCCGCGCTCATTTCGCCGAGACCCTTGAAGCGGCTGATCGACCACTGGTTTTCGCGCACGCCGTCCTTGCGCAGCTTGTCGAGAATCGCTTCGAGTTCGCCTTCGTCGAGCGCGTAGAGCTTCTGCGCCGGCTTCTTGCCGCGCGCGGGCGCGTCGACGCGAAACAGTGGCGGCCGCGCGACGCATACGTGGCCGCGCTCGATCAGCTGCGGGAAATGCTTGAAGAACAGCGTGAGCAGCAGCACCTGGATGTGCGAGCCGTCGACGTCCGCGTCCGACAGGATGCAGATCTTGCCGTAGCGCAGATTCGACAGATCGACCTTGTCGTCCGGATTGTGCGGATCGACGCCGATCGCCACCGAGATGTCGTGCACCTCGTTGTTCGCGAACAGACGGTCGCGCTCGGTTTCCCACGTGTTCAGCACCTTGCCGCGCAGCGGCAGGATCGCCTGATATTCCTTGTCGCGGCCCATCTTCGCGGAGCCGCCCGCCGAGTCGCCCTCGACGAGGAACAGCTCGTTGCGGCCGATTTCCGTCGATTCGCAATCGGTCAGCTTGCCCGGCAGCACGGCGACGCCCGAACTCTTGCGCTTTTCGACCTTCTGCCCGGCGCGCGTGCGCGCCTGCGCCTGCTTGATGACGAGATCGGCGAGCTTCTTGCCGTGCTCGACGTGCTGGTTGAGCCACAGTTCGAGCGCCGGCCGCGCGAACGACGACACCAGCTTCACCGCATCGCGGCTATTCAGGCGCTCCTTGATCTGCCCCTGGAACTGCGGATCGAGCACCTTCGCCGACAGCACGAACGACACGCGCGCGAACACGTCCTCGGCGAGCAGCTTGACGCCCTTCGGCTGCAGGTTGTGCAGCTCGACGAAGTTCTTGACCGCCTGATAGAGCCCGTCGCGCAGACCCGATTCGTGCGTGCCGCCCGCGGGCGTCGGAATCAGGTTCACGTACGACTCGCGCGTGAGCGGACCTTCCTCGCTCCACGCGACGACCCATGCGGCGCCCTCGCCCTCGGCGAACGTCTCCTCGCTCGAACGCGAGCTTTCCGCGTAGCGCTCGCCCTCGAACAGCGGAATCAGCAGGTCGCTGCCGTTCATCCCTTCGAGCAGATAGCCGCGCAGGCCGTCCTCGTATTTCCAGCTTTGCTGCTCGCCGGTTTTCTCGTTGACCAGCGTGACTTCGACGCCCGGCAGCAGCACCGCTTTCGAGCGCAGCAGGCGCTGCAGCTCGCCGAGCGGCAGGTTCGGGGAATCGAAGTATTTCGGATCGGCCCATGCGGTCACGCGCGTGCCGGATTTCTTGTCGCCCTTCGCGGCGGCGCGCACGGCGAGCGGTTTCGCGACGGCGCCGTGGGCGAAGCTCAGTTCGGCGACTTTGCCGTCGCGCCACACGGTGACGTCGAGCCGCGTGGACAGCGCGTTCGTGACCGACACGCCGACGCCGTGCAGGCCGCCCGAGAACGTGTAGGCGCCACCGGCGGCCTTGTCGAACTTGCCGCCCGCGTGCAGGCGCGTGAAAACGATCTCGACCACCGGCACGCCCTCTTCGGGGTGCAGGCCGAACGGAATGCCGCGGCCGTCGTCCTCGACCGACACCGAATGGTCCGTGTGCAGTGTGACCGTGATTTGCCGTCCGTAGCCGCCGAGGGCTTCGTCCGACGCGTTGTCGATGACTTCCTGAATGATGTGCAGCGGATTCTCGGTGCGGGTGTACATGCCGGGCCGTTGCTTGACCGGCTCCAGACCCTTCAACACCTTAATCGACGCTTCGCTATACGCGGCGTTCGGCTTTTTCGTAGACATGATTGACTCGGTGCGTCGGTTCATCGTTGTCCACAGGTCCTGTGGACAGGGCCGTGGACAATGCGTTGAGTTTTCAAAAAAAGCGAAACGAAACAACGGGGTTAGGCGGGGTGCCCGCGATGCGGGCAAGCTGTTTTGTCGCGCGGCTTCCCACTGGCGCGCCCGATGGCCGGACAAGGCCGGAGAATCCGCCGGGGGAAGCCTTGTTCGCGGGGTATTGTACTGATTTCAATCACGGCGGCAATTGACGGCGCGCGGAATTGGCCGTCCGGACAAGGCGCGGCGGGCGGCGGGCGCACGGCGGGCGGCGGGCGCCTGCTGTTTGCCCGTTTATGTTTCTCTTTGTGCCGTCGCGCAAACCGCGCCATGTTGTGCCGATGTTCGCCGATGCCGTGCCGCTACCGTACCGCTGTGCTGCGGCTTACTTACTTGCCGCGGTTTTCCAACTCGTCCCAGCGCTCCAGCGCGACCATCAGCTCCTCGTCGATCTCGGCGTAGCGTTCGGTCAAACGCGCGCCCTCGCGCGCATCCCTGGCGAACACCGAACCTTCTTCGAGCTGCGCGCCGATCGCTTTCTGCTCGGCTTCGAGCCCGGCAATCTTCTGCGGCAGCGCCTCGAGCTCGCGCTGCTCCTTGAACGACAGCTTCGCCGTGCGCTGCGTATTGCGGCCCGCGGCACTTTCCTTCGGAGCCGTTTCTTTCGGCGCTTCCTTGCTCGCCCCTTTCTGCGCTTCAAGCGCCAGTTGCTCCGAGCGGTCGCGCTGCGTCTGCCAGTCCGTGAAGCCGCCGACGTATTCGCGCCACTTGCCGTCGCCTTCCGATGCGATCACCGAGGTCACGACGTTATCGAGAAACGCGCGATCGTGGCTGACGAGCAGCACCGTGCCGTCGTAGTCGATCAGCAGTTCTTCGAGCAGTTCGAGCGTCGGAATGTCGAGGTCGTTGGTCGGTTCGTCGAGCACCAGCACGTTGGCCGGGCGCGCGAACAGCCGCGCGAGCAGCAGCCGGTTGCGCTCGCCGCCCGACAACGACTTGACCGGCGAACGCGCGCGCTCCGGCGAGAACAGGAAGTCGCCGAGATAGCTCATCACGTGCTTCTTCTGGCCGTTGATTTCGACCCACTCGCTGCCGGGGCTGATCGTGTCGGCGAGGCTCTTTTCCAGATCGAGCTGCGCGCGCATCTGGTCGAAATAGGCGACCTGCAGATTCGTGCCGATCCGCACGTTGCCCTCGTCCGGCGCGAGTTCGCCGAGGATCAGCTTCAGCAGCGTGGTCTTGCCCGCGCCGTTCGGACCGATGAAGCCGATCTTGTCGCCGCGCATCACGGTCGTCGTGAAGCGGTCGACCACCGTGCGCGAGCCGTAGCGCTTCGTCACGTCGGTCAGTTCCGCGACGATCTTGCCGGACTTCTCGCCCTGGCCGACGTCGAGCTTCACGTTGCCCTGCACGTTGCGGCGCTCGGCGCGCTCGTTGCGCATCTGCACGAGCCGCGCGATGCGGCCGACGCTGCGCGTGCGGCGCGCCTCGACGCCCTTCCTGATCCACACTTCTTCCTGCGCGAGCAACTTGTCGAACTTCTCGTTTTCGATGCGCTCGACTTCGAGTTGCTGCGCCTTGCGCGTCTGATACGCGGAGAAATTGCCCGGATACGACAGCAGCCGCCCGCGATCGAGTTCGACGATGCGCGTCGCGACGCGGTCGAGAAACGCGCGATCGTGCGTGATGAACAGCAGCCCCGCGCGCAGCGACACCAGCAGCTCTTCGAGCCAGCGGATGCCGTCGAAGTCGAGATGGTTGGTCGGCTCGTCGAGCAGCAGCACGTCCGGCTGCACGACGAGCGCGCGCGCAAGCGCGGCGCGCTTTTGCATGCCGCCCGACAGCGAGCCGATGCGCACCTCGCCGTTCAGGCCGATCTGCTGCAGCGTGGTGGCGACGCGCGTGCTCCAGTTCCACGCGTCGGCGGCATCCAGCGACGATTGCAGCGTGTTCATGCGCGCGAGCAGCGCGTCGTGCTCCGCGCCTTCGGGCGTGTCGGCGAGCTGATGCGCGACCGCGTCGTATTCGTCGAGCAGCGCGCGCGCCTCGGTGAGACCGGCGGCGACCGCGTCGAACACGGTGTCGTCGGCATCGAACTCGGGCTCCTGCGGCACGTAGACGGTGCTCAGATTCTGCTGCCGGGTGACGAGGCCGTCGTCGGGCCTGGCGAGATCGGCGACGATCTTCAGCAGCGACGACTTACCCGCGCCGTTGCGGCCGATCAGCCCGACGCGCTCGCCCGCTTCGAGCGAGAAATCCGCGTGGTCGAGCAACGCGACGTGACCGAACGCCAGTTGGGCGCCGGTAATGGTGTAAAGCGACATGGGAATGGGAGAAGACAGCGATGAGTCGGAACCGCTCATTGTACCGGGCGGGGCGACGACGGCGGGGATGAACCGGTTACGGACCGGGTATGGACTGCGTGAGTGCTGCGCCCAGAAAGCACGCGTGACGCAGCCGGTGCGAGCGGACGACGTGTGCGTCCGCCCGGCGCGTCAGAACGGCTTATTTCACTTCACGTGAACCGTGATCGTCTTGCTCATTTCCGGCCCATACGACCGATGCGCGCCGTCGCCGAATTGCAGCGTCAGCGTGTGGTCGCCCGGCGGCAGCGTCAGATCGGTTTCGGTCTGGCCCTTGCCGAAGTGCAGCGATTTGTCGGTCGCGGGGATCACCTCGCCCTTCGGCAGCGGCTTGCCGTCGATCAGCAGATGATGATGCCCGGTGCCCTCCGTCATCGTGCCGGCGGGCGCGATCTTCATGCCGTCGAGGCCGAACACGACATGCACCGGATTGCTGACGGTGGCGCCGTCGGCCGGTTGCACGAAGTACACGTCCGCGGCCTGCGCCACGCCGGATACGGCAATGAGTCCCGCCGCCGCCACTCCCGCCAACCACTTGCTTTTAAACATCGTTTTCTCCTTTCAGGAACAAAATCGGGCACGCGATGCCGCTGGCGCGCTCGCCTGAGGCCGATGTCGCACGGTCTGCGAAGCGCGCGGCGCACCAGTCTAACTAAATAGCTGCGGATCAAGCATACACGCTGTGTGTGACGATACCGCCCAGTGGGCCCGGCGACGTCCCGGACGCGTTGCGGCGACGACGCATCGGTCGTCCGGCGCCGAGTTGACGAATTCCGGTAATATTGCGGGTCGCCGCGCTGCCCCAAAAAGGGGCGGACCAAGCCGGCCGTTGGATTGAAGAGAGAGTGTCGTGAGTGAAGTAATCGAAGTGACTGAATACAAGAGCTGGGTCTGCCTGATTTGCGGCTGGATCTACAACGAGGAAGAAGGCCTGCCCGACGAAGGCATCGCGGCGGGCACGCGCTTCGCCGACATCCCGGAAGACTGGCGCTGCCCGCTGTGCGACGTGGGCAAGGCGGAGTTCGCGGTGGTGGAGTTTTGAGGCGGTTTTGCTGAGATGACTTGACGGAACGGGCGCGGTTTGGCGCACGTCGCGAGGTGACTAGGTTGGTCGTACGGCCCGGCAGGCGATGTTTGCCGGGCCGTTTGCTTTTGTGGGGATAGGCGCGCCGCCCTCCTTTTGCCGTGGCGGGTTTGATATACTCTGCGCTCGCTGGCGAATCCGGGCTCGACGAGTCTTCGTGGATTTGTCCGGTTTGGTCCTCTCCCTGTAGTTCAATGGATAGAACAAGTGCCTCCTAAGCGCTAGATGCAGGTTCGATTCCTGCCAGGGGGACCAGATAGCTTCCCAGCGTCACCCAAGATTGCCCAGAAAAGCCCCGTATGCCTTGCGCTGCGGGGCTTTTTGCTGCCATCATTGCCCACGTTTGCCCAATACAAACCAGATTCTTTGGGGGTATCGGTGGGGTTATCGCCGAATACCCCCAAAGTCGATACCCCCAAAGTCATGCCCAAGCAAATTGCACCGCTGACGGAGCTCCAGGTCCGCAAAGCCAAGCCAACCGAACAGCCTTACCGCCTTGCTGATGGTAAGGGACTTTACCTTCAGGTGATGCCGAACGGCTCGCGCTACTGGCGGATGAAGTACCGGTTTGACGGGAAGGAGAAGCTCGCCTCGTTCGGCGTCTACCCTGAAGTCAGCCTCGCTGACGCCAGAAAGGCATGCTTGGCCGCCCGGCAACTATTGACCGAGGGTACTGATCCGTCCGAGAAGAAAAAGGAAGTGAGGCGCGCGCGAGCGCTGGAAGCCGTGTCCACCTTCGAAGCGGTGGCGCGCGAGTGGTTCGAGTCACAGAAAGGGGGCTGGACCGAGGTCTACGCGGGCAAGGTGATCGGCTCACTCGAGGTCGACGTGTTCCCGAAGCTCGGAACGAAGCCGATCAAGGACATCGAAGCGCCGCACATGCTGGAGATCCTGCGGGCAGTCGAGGCTCGCGGCGTCCGAGAGACCGCCAAGCGCATCCTGCAGCGGTCGCGCGCGGTGTTCCAGTACGGGATCATGACCGGCCGGTGCTCGCGCAACCCCGCGGCTGACATCGATCCCGAGACCGTGTTGAAAAAAAGCTCGGGCGTAAAGCATATGGCACGCGTCAAGCCGGTGGAGATTCCGCAGCTCATGAAGGACATCGCCGGCTATCAGGGCGACATTGTGACCCGGCTGGCGCTTCAGTTCATGGCGTTCACGTTCGTGCGGACCACCGAGTTGATCAAGGCCGAATGGACCGAGATCGATGAGAAGGCGTCGGAGTGGAGAATCCCTGCCGAGCGCATGAAGATGCGCGACCCGCACATCGTGCCGCTATCTAAACAGGCTCTGGACGTCCTGAGCGAACTCAAAAAACTGAACGGCGCCGAGAAGTATGTGTTCCACAGCGTGCAGGGACGAAGCCGAGGCCCGATCTCGAATAACACCATGCTGTTTGCCCTTTATCGCATGGGCTACAAGTCGCGCATGACCGGTCACGGCTTCCGCGGTTTGGCTGCGACCGTGTTGCGCGAGCTCGGCTATAGCCGCGATGTGGTAGATCGGCAGCTCGCACACGCCGAGCGCAATCAGGTGACGGCGGCATACGTCCACGCCGAGTACCTGCCGGAGCGCAGGAAAATGATGCAGCATTGGGCCGATTATCTGATCGCTGCTGCAGCGTAAGCCTTCCGCAATTGAGGCAAATCGACCAGTCCGCGATCTACCAACTGGTCCCCGACCGACGTAGACAGGACGACCATGAAAACGATCGCAACTCTCCTTACTTTAGTAGTCCTCTCCGCCTGTGGCGGCAGTTCCGACACCCCGCCCGCACCGAAATTTGTGCCTTCCATCGGCCCACAGTTGCGCCCCTGCGAAACGACCGGCCCGACCGCTGCGGCGTGCCCGGCTTCCGGTCCCTGATGAAGCTCTACGTCACACACGACATCGCCGCCTCCATCCGCAAAGCGTATGCGGATTTCACGCACGTGCTTGTGAATCGCGGCTACACGACGATCAAGCCGGTCTTTTTCCGTAGCGGGAAGATCGCCGACCTGCCGGTCTATCAGTGGGCCTCGTGGGACAAGTCGACAGACGCTCAACTGAAACGCTGGCGCGAAAGCGGGGGCGTGCTGCTCGATCGCTACACATTTTCCGACAGGGCCGGCACGGCTGACGTGCTCGTCTTCGTCGAATGCCCGCTGACCATGAAACGCATCGTGCAGTCCGCGATCAATACGGCCGAATATACCGTGCTGCCCGTGCCACATACCTGGGCGATTCACCGGGAATGCATCGATCTGCGCACGCCGCCACCAGAAACTCTGCAAAAACTATGGAATATCTGTCGCGGTGCGCGGCTTACCGATATTGAACTTGCAGATATCTCGGGAATCCCGAGACAGCAGGTCATGTATATGCGTAAAAGCCTGAAACCTGTCGAAGAATGGCAGATCAAGCCGCGACTTGCTCCTGAATTCGCGGGATTCTTAGATGCATGGGAATGGGTTGATGGTGGTCGCATTGCCGGCAAAAAGGATGTGCGCACGGCTGGACATCGATCTGCAATCAAGGAAATGGCACGGCTTGGCCATATTGTCCTCGAAAAGTATCAGCAATACCCGGATAAGGAGCCCGATTGGGCTGTTCTTGAGAGGAAACGATCTCGAGCTATTGCGGATCTGGCCGAAGTTCAATTACTGGTTGAATCACTTCCCGACCATCTTCAAACGTGATTGTGGTCTGCCGGACCTGTTTTATACGCGGCGCGTTCTGATGATAAAGCTGATTCAATTCCGACAACGCATGTTCGATCTCACGATCGCTTGCAGCTACTGGCGCGCCGCCACGCAGCGAGATAGCTGCCTGTAGCTTGACCTTCGCCATCGCCGCGCTATCCTTGTGATCCATCGTGGCAAGACCGTGTAACTCTTCCAGGCCGACAACACGATATGCGCGCGTCAGGTCCGCGAGTTGGGTCTCGAACTGTTCAACGCTCATGCGTGAATACGACGGGTCGACCTTGACCTTTTCGATCGCCGCGGCAAACTGTTGAAGTTCCAAGGATGCGCGGATATATCGGTCGAGTTCCTGAGCGGTGCAGTCAAGCCCGCAGGCGGAAAGGAAGATGTCTCCCTTCGTCTGCGTGAGCGCATCCTTGATGGACTGCTCGGAGATCAGGCCGGCTCGAAAGGAGCGTTTCATTTCCGCTTGCGCTCCGGCAGGCGCTTCACAGGCTTACCGTGTTGCGCGTTGACGAATTCCTTGCCGACCTTTTTCGGGATGCCCAGTTTCGAGCGCCCTTCGGCTGCTGCGTGCATCGCACGGTTCTGCGCTTTCGATTTCATCGGCATGACGTTCTCCTAATAGCTCAGGCCTTTGGCGTAGCCCATGCGTTGCAGATCGGGCAACTGCTTCTTCAACCGCCCGACGCCGATGTCCGTGCGGTAGAACGGGCTGTTGGGGATCTTCACCTTCCTGATCGCGCTGTACGCGGACCGACGCGCTCCTGTGATCGTCTCGCCTGTGCCGGTGGCGATCAGCACGTAATCGCCCGCCGTGACCGGCCCCGGCAGATCGACGACTTTGCCGTTCACTTCGCGCGGCGCACTGCCCATCATGACTTCGGAAAAGTGTAGGTGCTCCATGTCCTCGGCGCCATAGATCGGGATGCCGCATAGCTCCTTGTTTGTGATCTTCGAGTACGGGAAGTCGGGCAGCGCCATCAGCACGGAAATGCAGACATCGTTCATGCGGATACGCAGCGTGTCCTTGCCCTGCAGCTTGTCGGCCATCCATTGCGCCGGGTCGCCCTCGATCAGCGCGGTGAGGTTGTGCCTGATCGGCCAGCCGTCGCGCATAGTCCATTCGAGCGGGAATGGTCCTTTGCCGTCAGCCGGGATCATGCAGTTCACATCGACATAGCCGACATAGCCGATCCGGTGCAGATGCTCCGTAGCGGGCTTGAGCACTTCGTCGGCCAGCTTCGAGCTTGTCACGACGCGCACTGTCGTGCCCATTTCCCCGGTATTCACGCCGAGGTCACCGTTCATAAGCTTCTTGTTTTCCCAGTTCTCGACCCAGCCCCTAGACCAGCCATCCGGGCCGAAAAAGCCGCCCACCGCCATCTCGATACCGTCGATCTTCTCCTGCAGGATGAAGCCATCCTTGCGCGCCGCCGCTCGGTATTTATCGATTTTCTTCCAGCGGCTGAGCATGTACACCATGTCGGCCGCGCTGTTGGCCACATACGACATTGCGCGCTCACCGTCGCCGGAAGGTTTGGAAACGAACGGTTTGCCTTCCTTTTTCACGTACGCTATAGCCGAGTCATAGTCATGGAAGGTTTTGCCCGGAATGATGCGCATGCCGCATTCTTCCATGACTTTCTGCCCGGCTTCACGGTCGAGTTCCCATTCGACGGCCGCCAGGTTGCAGCCGTAGATCGGGTAGCCAATGCGCCGGTAGGGTTCAAGCATTTCGAGGTAGCTGACGTTATCCGGTGTATAGATCAGGTCGGCCCAGCCGAGCCATTTGCGGCGCAATTCGTCATAGTCGCGGATCTTCGGCACGAATCCCTCACCGGCGTGGCGGTCCGTGCCGTCCGGCCGCGGTTTGTCGTACCACTGGCAATCGTGTCCATACGCCTGGCAGCGCATCAGCCAGTCGAGGCAGTTCGAACCAACATCGATCGCTAGAATTCTCACAGGAGACTCGCCATGTGGATTATCGCGCTATTTTTCGCCGTGTATTTTGCCCTCGCTATCGCTGGGGCACTCGTTGTTCCTGCTTTTCTGCTTTACGCATTCGTCGCCTAGCCACTGGCCAGCGCACTGAAGCTATGCCTTGTGCTCTGGATTCTGTCGATACCTGTTGCATTCATGTCTGAAGCTAAAAAGCACGGTCATTGAGGCGGTCTCTCGATCAGCATGTTCGTGACGCTGGGACTAAGACGGTTGTATGCGGCTGCCACCGGTGCAGTGAGCGCAGCCGTCCCCCCCGCAGCGATCGTGCCGACCGGGTGTGTGAGCAGGTTCTGCATCAGCGCACGCTCAGCAGTACCACTCGAGGGCCGTTCCTTCAGGAAGCGCTGCCCGATGTCCGCCAATGTGCCGAGGTCTCCGGCCGCGCCGCGTGCCATCGCCGTGCGTCCGGCCTGGTTGCGCGTCACCGCGCCGAGAAGGGCGGACGGCGCAATATCCCCGGTGGGCGACTTCGCGACGAGCGGTTCTAGCGTTTTGCCGACCGCGTACTGGCGGCGCGCGGTGTTGTAGCGTGCGAGCTCTTCGGCGTTGAGCTGCGAGACGAACTGATCCTGCAGATCGTCCTGCAAGTTGGAAAGTGCGTGCCGGAGGTCGCCGTTCTGCGTGTTGCGGATCTGGTTGTTGAGCCGGGTGTTAATGCGACGGAAAGCCTCGCCGGGCAGCACACCGCCTTGCGATCTATCCGTGATTTCGTCAGCGTAACCTCGCACAACGCGCTCAACATCCCCCGTCTGATAGCGCTGCGCCTCAGCCACGTGACCAGCGAGCCGGTTAACGAGATCCTCATCGAATGGCACGTCGTGGCCGCCGGCAATCTCACCGATCGTTTCACCTGCACGCGTCATCTGGCGATTGAACACCTGCCGCGTGAGCCTGTTTCCTTCACCGCCCAGCAGATACACGAGCTGGTGGTTGAACATGTCCTGGTTGTGCTCCCGGACGGTCTGCCCGACGAACGGATTGTCCTGCGCGAGCTCACCGGCCTGTCGGGCATACTTGTTCCCGTAAACCATATCCGGCGTGAGCCGAAACCCCAGTCCGTGAGCTTGCCGCGCGAGCTGCAACGTGCCCGGATCGACGTCGGGCAGCGTATTTGCCGCGGCACGAGCTGCGCCGCGCCCGACGGCATTTGCACCAGCGCGCGCAGCTCCCATCGCGCCTTCGCCAGTCGCGAGCACGCCGCGCGGCACTTCAGGGATTCGGGCCAGCAACGCGCCTTCGACCGGCAGGCCAGCGAGCCTGCTTGCGTCGAAACCGCGCCCCAGTGCTTCCAGATCGGCCCGGCCGGCTTGCGTGCGCGGCTGGTAGGTCAGCCTGTTCGCGAGTTCGACGCCGGCCTGCTCGCCCTGCTGGATCCCTTCCTGTGTGCCATATTTGCCGCCCGTAAGCGTTTTGCCGATGCCGTACACCTGACCTGCAACAGATGCGGGAATTGAGGTCGCGACGGATAGACCGGCTTCGCCGAGTCCCAGCAGCTTGTTCGCGATGCTGTCGGCGTGTTCGGGCCTCAGGTTGGCAGGCGGCGGGGCAGCTGGCGGAAGACGGTCAAGAGGCGGCACAGCGCCGCCCGACGCTGCCGCCGAAGCGCCAGAAGATCCACCGAGTCTTTGCTGGAGGATCTGGAAAGCCTGTTCCTTTGTCGCGCCATCAGGGCCCTGGACGTCATAGGTCTTTCCCTCCGGCGAGGTGAATGTGAACGTCGGCATGTCACTTCTCCGTCACGGACCAGCCGGCCGGTAGACCACCACCCGGAGGCGGCGGATTCGCCATCGGCTTGCCGCGAGTGACCGCCTCGCGAAACTCCGAACGCACCTGTCCCGGCGAAGCCTGAGCCGCCGCCATTTCCCGTTTCATCATCGACACGACCGACGCGTACTGCTCCGGCGTCTGTGCCGTGTTCAGCATGTCGCGTGCGTGTTCCTTGTCGCTCACGGTCGGCGTGCCACTCGGCGACACAGCACGCGCGTACGCATTGATGAGCGAGTTCGTGGCCGCGCCGAAAGCGACGATCTTCGGATCGCCGGTATTCGTCTCGTATGCTTGTAGCGCCTTGTTCGCCGGCACAAACTGCGAGCGCGGTACCTGTTCCGATGCCTGCTGCGCGATGTCGGCGAACTGGCTCGCCTCATTAACGGCCATGCCGGCCTGCGCGGTGCGCGTGCCCAGCGCACGTTCGCCGGATTTGATGCCTTCGAACTCGGCGACGGACGCGGCCAGATCCTTACCGGTCATGCCCTGCGCCTCGGCCTGCTTGCGCACTTCATTGCGCAGTGCAACGAGATTTTTCGACCCCTGAGCGCCGCGTCCGAGGTTCTGCAGCACGGTGCGATCGCCTGCCAGATACTGCTGGGCCATGAACTTCAGATCGTCCGGATCAAGCGCCGCGTTCGGGTCGCCCTGCAAACGCGCGTTCAGCGACTGACGTTGCAGGCCGATCATCTGCGAGCGCAGCGCCATCGAGTCGGCATGCGCCTGCTCCCGATCGGCGCGATTCGCGGCATTGTCTTCGGCACGCTGACGCAACGCGTCGTAACGCTGCTGTAGATTTGCCATCTGCAATTCACGCGTGAATTGCTGCTGCAGTTGCGCGGCCTGCGCCTTGGCCTGCGAGTCGAGCACCGGCATCAGTTGCCCGAGTCCCGCCATCAGATCAGCACCACTGAGGCCCTGATCCTTCAGAACTTTCACGGCAGTGTCAAGTGTAAGCGGACCAGATTGCTGCTGTTGCTGCGCCGGTGCGGCAGGAGGCGGAGCGGGGATCGCCCCCGGCGTGGCCTGCGCCGGCGACGCGGTCGTTGGCAACGGGCGGAAAGGCGGAACACCCTGCGGGGGCATCGTTCCCTGCGTGCCGCCCGGCGGAATCGGTGGGCGATTCACCTGACCCGGCACGGGACCAGACGGCATCGGTACGCCCGCGCCAGCGGCTTGCGGAGCGGGTTGCGCTGGTTGAGACGGCTGACCCGGCGCGGGTGCCTGCGGCGGTGGTGGAAGCTGTTGCTGACCGATCAGTTGCGGCAGCGCGTTCCCCGCCGCGGCGAGTGCCGCCTGCTGACGCTGACGGTCCTGCTGCTGTTGCTGGAACTGGGCGAGCTGGATCTGCGCATACTGGCGTTGCAGAAAAAGATTCTGTGCCTGCTGCGCGCCACTCATAGCGGCATCGTAGTAATTGACCGGACCTGCCATGACTTACCTCACGACATCGTGAAGCCGTACGAATTTCCGCCACCGGAATAGTACGGGCTCGATGTGAATGCGCCGCTGAAGTCTCCGCTGCCGTAAGAACCTGTCGTGCCACTGAACAGATTGCCCAGACTGCCAGCATTCTGATAGGCGGTTCCCAGGCCGCCTATCGCACTCGATACTGTGCTTCCCAGACTTTGTGCATTATTTGTGGCGTTCTGATAAGGAATCGATTGCGCGCCCTGACCGTAGTTCATGTACGGAATGATCTGACTCTGTATGCTCTCGGCCGGTCCGTACAGGTTGGAGTTGAGATACGAACCATAGGTGCTTGCAAGGCTACCTGGCGTCGCAGCGAGCGACTGCGCGGTGGTATACGGCAATTGTCCGGAAAGCAGCGCATAACCCGGCGCGGACTGCGCCTGGTTACTCGCTAGCTCACCGTACTGACCGGCTACGCCCGCAGCCTGTCCATAGGCCTGCAGGCCCTGCGTCGCACGCGACAACTGGTTGTTCTGCCAGTCGATATTGAAGTTCGACAATGCCTGATTGGCGACGCCCGCACCAGCCGCTGACGAGCCCAGTCCGTACATCGAGTTCGTTGCGCCGGTCTGATCCTGCAACTGCTGCACCGTGCGGTTGTACAGTGCGTTCTGCGGATCGAGCGCAAGGTTATAGACATTCTGCCCGGCAGAAAGCAGATCACCCTGCGTAGCCCAGTTGTTGTTCGCCTGACCGTTCAGCGCACCCGCAAGGCCGGCATAGGTGCCGGCTGCCGAATTGGCGGCGTTCTGGTACTGCGCGCCATACTGGTTGGCTGCATTGAGACCGGCCGTTTCGCTATTGAGCGCGATCTGGTTCTGATAGTTCGCATTGTCGTAATAGGTACCCTGCAGACTGCGCAGCAGTCCCTGCCAGGTCTGGTCGGCATCGCTGAGCCCGGTCGGCACGTAATAGCTCGGCCCACCGCCGGAGACGGACGGCGACATGGCGCTTGAGATGGCGGAGCCAGCAACACTACCGACTACGCCTGCAACAGCTCCCCATGGCATAGATCACCTTTTAATCAGCACTTCATCAATCTTTTCCGGGTCCGCGACATCCGTCGCGTGCACACAGAACCAGACGATGTCCGTAAGTGCCCTGATCTTATGTTTATTTCCCGCCTTGATCTCGATGACGCACGGGCCGTGATGAACCGACATTTCGCCCTCGAGCTCGACGATTACAGAACCCGCGCCCAGGATTCCGAAATGGTCATAGATGTGTTCGTGCGTCTGAACTTCATGATCGGCGGCAAGGCACATTTCCCGCACGTACACGCCGGCGGAAAAGTGGTGTTTGACTCCAGTGTCGATCGCGAGTGGCGTGAATGCCTGCGGTGTCAGCAGGCTCATCGTTCGCACCGGATACAGGTAATCAGCGTGATGCGATCGGTATCGCCTTCATTGACCACTTCATGGTCTTTCGTGTTATCGAAGTACCATACCTCGCCTGGCGCCATCGCGACGCGTTCATCTTCGACACGATTCCAGCACTGCGGATTGGATTGCAGCACAACATAGAGCTTCGTGTTGTAGTGGCGTACATGCCAGTTATCGTCGGCATGCGGCAACACGCGGCCACCCGGCGGAATCTTCGTAATCATCACACCACCGAGGCGCGTGCCTTCGACGCGCGCCATAAGACCGAACACGATCGGCCGTACCTGTGGCAGGGCGTACCATTCCGGATAAAAAATCGCATCGTGCGGATCATTGAAACCGGTGTAATCGCCCTTTGCCTTGTACGGCTTCTCGTCGTTGTAACGCAGCCAGATATCGGATACGTCGGCATGGGGAGAATCATCGGGCGCTGTGCGCGCCGTGTGCCGGTTCCACAGGTTAGGCTGGCGCGCGAGCGCGAGAAGCAGTGGCGCGGTATCGATACCCGCGGCGATCCTGACAAGATTTCTCATGCCGCACCCTTGATGCGTTCCGCAACGTGCAGGCCGCCAAGACCCAGCATGCCGAGTGTGAGCGTCGACAGCTCGCTGAGATCCATCGGCGGCAGATTGATCGGATGGCCGATAACCGCAGCCACAGCATTGGTGAGCGGTTGCAGGACAAAATTCCAGGCGTAGCCCGCCACGCACACCCAGCCCATACCACCGCGCCAATGCTGCAGGGGGTCGGTGCTTTGCGCTTCGGCCTGATTGATGCTCATCTGACCTTGCACCATCGCCAGCACTGCTGCCAGTTGCTGCTGCTCCTGCTGCGTCTTGTCCGGCCAGATTCGTTCGACGATGCTCGAGGCCAGATCGAGGCCTGCGGTAATCGGATCAAGTGCCATCATCGGCTCCCAGTGCGGCCTTTGCCAGTTTCCAGAGTGCGAGCCGGTCTTGCAGACCGTTCACACCGCCGTTTATGCGCTTCGTGATCGTGGTGAAATCTCCTTGCTCCGCGAGTTGGCTCAACCCGTGGCTCGTCCAGAACCACGCGGCTGACAGTGACGCATTGCCGGGTTCTTCGAGCAGTTCCGGATGGGAAATGAGATCCATGCCTAGCGCGTTTGCGCACCGCCGGTAATTCGCCCGGCCCGTCACCTGAATCAGGCCACGACCGCGAAATCGGAAACCGTCCCCGCGCTCGGTGTTACCCAGCTCGGTGGCTTTCTCCGACTGAGGCTCGTATAGCTGCTGGGTCTTTGTCGGTCCCCAGAGCTCCCGCACGTACACGAGGCGGCCAGATTCGTGGCCTACCTGTGCAATAAACGCCGCCTGGCAGACTGGCCCCTCGATCGAATAGAGCGCCATAGCAGCGCTCAGGGGATCCGCCCAGATCCGCGCACGCGCCATTGGCGCATTCAGGCAGGCAGCCAGAACTTCGGGTGTCATACCTTGCCGATAGCCTGCAGGATTTCCTGCACCTTGTCGGTCGTAGCCTTCGCGGCGTCTTCGACGATCGTGGTCAGCGTGGCCTCGAGCGTCGAAAGACTCTGCGCCTTGCCGTGCAGATCGACGAGCGCGGCGAGCTTCTCGGGGATCGAACGAGTGTCCGTCACGATTGCGTTGAACTCGCTTTCGATACTGGTCCAGATACTCATTGTCTTTCTCCTTCAGGAATTGATGCGGGCCTTGAACCATGCCCATAAAGCCAGACCAAGAACAACCACAACGGCCCACAGCCCTTTTTTGGCCATCTCGCCACGTAGCTCCCGATAGAATTGCGCGCGATCTTCCGCTTTTCTGATGATCGCCTCGTGGTAACGACGGTGACCGTCCCAGTCACCATCCGGAAAAGCCTTATGCAGGTCATCGATCCGGCGGATCGCTTCGTCGACTTTCCGGTCGGTGACCGCATGACGCGTCACGTTTTCCGCGTGACGATCATCCAGATCCGATTTGAGCTGGCCAATCGCATCGACTATTTCCCGATGGCCGTCCACGCTTTTCCCCGGAATATCAATAGCGCACATCCTCCGTCTATTTCCCGTCGTGCGAAATAGCGTCGATCTGCTGCGTCTGTCCGGCATCAACTGCCGGGGCAGCTCGCTGCACAGTGCGTACGGCGGAATTGAGCACGTCCTGCCGGGCCGTGATCTCGTTCCGGGTCGATTCCACGGCAGCCTGTACGCCGCGCATATGGCGCGATGCTTCGATGAGCAACATGGGCAGCCATCGGATCGAGCAGTCGAACTGGTCCACCGGCTGGCCCGTCTGTGGATGTGTGCCGAGCATGTGCGTCCAGAACATGCAATCCGCCTCGATACAGGCTTTCTTGAGAAGCGGGCACTTTTTCATGACTTTTGTGCAATGCACATCGTGATGTACTGGAACTGCTGCGTGATGGTATGAGTGTGGCCACCACCACCACCCGTGCCGCCATCAGTCGTGACGATCTGGGCATTTCCCGCGATTGTCGACTGGGGCCCTGAGTTGCCACCTGAACCCGCAAACATCGCAAAACTGTGCGTATGCGCCGGGATTTCCGCGACTGTCAGTGAGTGACTGTCTGATGCCCATCCAGCGGAAACGAATGACAGATACCCCAGACGGCCCGACGTGTTGATCTGACCGCCTGATGGGCTATAGAGGCAGGTATGGTTATTGATGGTCGAATCGGTAACCCATCCAGTGGGAGCCGTTGCCTGATGGAAAGACATCCGCGTGCCGGATGGCGCATCCAGTGTGCCGGCCGTCGAATAGTTCCCGGCCGGCTGCGCGCCGGCATTCACGGCATTCACGATAAAATTCAGGTCAGCCATGACCTGTGAAGCGTCGGCTGTCGTGCCGTTGGTCAGTGTGACCGGTAAAGCCCCAATGATCGACATGGTTCACCCCTGATTCGTATAGCCGGTATTCGCGTAGCGTGCGTAGAAAGTGCCTATCTGAACCCCTTCGGAAGATGTCACCTGAACATCGATTGCCATCTTCTGGAAGACCAGCGCCGAGGTCCATGGAATCGTATATACGTGCGGAATACTGAAGCTCGAAGCCCAGTTCGCGGCGCCCCACAGAAAGGCGCCCCACAACGACCCGGAAGGCGGTGTCTGCACGAACGTCGAACCGAGTGAATTGTTCTGGTCGTCGTATGCAGTGAGGTTGTAGACCGTCGATAGCCCCGACGACGACAGCTCGATCGTCGATTCCACGACCTGCACTTCCGCCATGCTGTTTGTCTTCGGGAATGTCGATGAGCGCATATGACCCGTCAGCGCAGCGCCTGCGTCATTGAAGGCGCTGTTCGCGTTCGGGATCGTCGTGCTCACGAAGAGCGCGGCGCCCTGGGAAGCAGACGAAATGACGAAGGCGTTACCGTACTGCGCGGCGCAATCGTACGGAAACGAGTGTGGGCCGGTCCAGCGCTTGCGCCGGATGTCGTACCAGTAATCGTTAGTCTGCGGCTGGCCCTGAATCAATGTCGGTACGCACACGCGATAGATATTGCCGGCGAACGATGCGGCGATGCGCGACGGCTGCGTGGTGTTCTGGAATGGCACCTGCAAATCAGCGGGAAAATCCATTCCCGGCCGGCTCGACAGTGGCACGAGCGTGCCGAGGAAATTCAGAATGTACGGCGCGTCCTGTCCGGCAAAGAAAATGCCGAATGGCCCCTGTACGATGCTGCGCGGCGCGATACATCCGGTGGTCAATGTAATGTAATTCAGCGCCAGATTGTTCGTTGTGGGGTCTCCGGTTACCTGCCAGATTTGCGAACCCTTGAAGATCACCAACGCGCCGATGACGCCCGCGGATAGCGTCTGGACCGGTAGACCGGAAAATGCAGCAATCAGCGTAGTGTCGCCCACAGTCACCGACTGGGATGCGTTCGTGCGCGTAAGCGGTGCAAGCACGTCGCTGAAATAACCGGCGTTGCCCACCGCGAAGTATGCGCGGTTGTTGTAGTTGGCAACTGCGGTCGGCACGCCCGGCAGCGGGTTCGTCGCGAGATTCGAAGACGACCATGCTGGCGCGGCCGGATTGCTGATGTCAATAACTCCGAAGAAGTTAGAGCCCGATCCGTTGAACCCCGGATGCGTAATCAGAATCTTCGTGCTGACGACCGCCACCGTAGGCGGGGTCCACGGGCCACTCGTCGATGGGGATGTCGGTGTATTGGCCGCCGTCACCCCGGAAATCGTGATGAACGTATTTGTCGCGATATTGTAGGCGAACGGTTCGTCGTGCCCAGCGTTACGCGCGCTCGACACCATACCGTAGACAACGTTACCGATGAGGGTATAAACAGAAACAAACGTCGGCGACGTGAAACTGGAAAACGTGGTCACGGCGGTGCCCACGCCGGGGCGAGACACGACGAGCTCGGGATTGGCCTGGTCGAATACGAGATTGCTCAGCAGCTGGCACGCACCCGGGAAGGCCTGACTCGCATCGAACGCGTCACAGAGCCCTTTCGGCGTGAACTGGACTGGTTTGCCGTTGCGGATTGCCATGACGGCTCCTAGTCCGTGATCTTCGTAGGCTTGAGCGTCCGGTTCGTGTGGAAACGCCGCGGATCGAGCCGCACGGACTTGACGACGGCCTGCTCGTCGCCCTCCATAATCAGATGCATACGCAGCATCGCTTCGCACTGCGCGCGCCACGATTCCTGACGGGTATCGTCCGACTCGCCCATCAATTCGACGGCTGTTGCCTTGATGAGGTACTGCTGGTCGGAGAACCACGGGATGACAGTCGATGTTTCCGGCGCAGTGATATCCGGCTGCTTCACCATGTATCGGTGCGTCAGCGTGATCTGTCCGGACGACTGCGGGTAGATGTACAGGCTGCCGGCCGAATTCGCGGCCTGCGCACTCGTTTCGTCGAGCAGGATCGTCATGAACTCGTACGGATAGTTCGCGATCGACGGATCCTTGAATTCCTGATCCCACTCCTCGGTGGAAATCGGGTGCAGGAAATAGGGCAGGTTGTTCTGTTCGAAAAACAGATCGTACGTGCGCAGATAATTCAGCGGCAGCGTGAACGGGCCGTAATTGTTCGCCTGCACGGTGACGAACTCCGTGACCCGGTTGATTTTCAGGTCACGGTGCAGCCACAGGTCTTCCAGGACCATGTTCAGA
Source organism: Paraburkholderia sp. (assembly GCF_047605525.1). Classification (GTDB taxonomy): domain Bacteria; phylum Pseudomonadota; class Gammaproteobacteria; order Burkholderiales; family Burkholderiaceae; genus Paraburkholderia. The sequence continues at coordinate 66,203 of NZ_JASGFN010000026.1, forward strand.
TAGATGCCGCCCTGCTGGATGAAGCCGGGGCACTTGGCAATCGCGCAAGCGCGCGCGACGATCTGCTGGGCCTGGAGATAGGCCATGTCACACCCCGGCGCGCGCGTCCGCGATCTTCTTCTGGGCCTTCCCGATCTGTTCGTCGACGCCCTTGATCTGCAAAGGATAATTGCGCAGGTTTGCCTGTTCCTGACTCGGCAGGGCCTTCGGCGTCTTCTTCTGCCGTTCCAGAAGATCGAGGTAGGCGCGTTCCATATCCACCTTGGCCTTTTCCAGATGTTCAAGCTGGGCTTCGAGCACCGGAATTTCCATCAGACGCTGCTGACGCTCAAGCGACGAGCGGCACACATCCATGCGCTCGTCGAGCGATTCCCTCGACTCACCCGCATAGACGTATCCGCTTACCGATAGCTGCGCGCCATTCGGCGCGGGCAGCGTAATCGAGAAATTGCCAAGGACGGCCGTAACTTCCTGTGAGGCCTGCGTAAGATCGGACATGGTTTTCCTTTTAATGACGCGCCCAGGTGGGCACTGCCCCACCGCCCAGCACCTTCATCTGCTGCTGGCGATACGGGTTGAAAGCGTGACCGTTGATGTCGTTCTCATGGACCCACGTACGGGCAACGATCTCCTTTACCGCGCGCAGCGTATCCGTGTCGAACTTGTACGTCTCGCCGTGCAGATACGGCTTGCCGTTGATCTTGATATCCGTGCCGCCACATGGTGCCAGATCGATGCGATACCACCACAGATCCGTTTTCCCGTCATCGGCCTTCCCAGCGAAGCGCTCGACGACCGACGAGGTAAGTAGCGACGACTGCGCCTGCGCGGAGAGACGTGCCGATTCCTCCTTGGCCAGATCCTTTGCCGCGGAGAGCTTTTCGTTTTCCGATTCGAGCGCCTTGATGCGCGCGCGCAGTGCTTCGGCGCTTTCTTCCTGCGGCGGCAGATCCGTTTCCTGATCGATGTCGGCAAGCTGCTCAGGAACCGGCCTTTTTTCCGGTTCCTGCGGGTTGCGTGGAGGCATCAGCTACTCCTTATGGCGTGGTGATCGTGCCGCCCTGGTAACCCGGGCTGAATGCGGAGCCGCATTCAACGCGAGCCAGGAAGGCCGTGTTGAGCAGGATCGAGCCGTAGAAGACTTTCCACGACACGACCCGCGTCTGGTTCAGCGGGTCCGACTTGTCAGCGCCGGTCAGGTAGTGGAACTCGGGGTTTTCGAGCAGCACCTGACCATAGCTGTGATTGCCGATGAAGAGCACCGGGAACACCGATACGCCGTTCGCCGGCGCGGCCGGCGGCGTCTGCGTGACACCGATACCCGTGAGCGTGACGGTCTGACCCGGCTGCAATTGCGTAGCCTGACCGGCGAGCACACCCGTCACCGGCACGCCATTGCCGATCGCGGTGGCGAGGTTCGACGGGTTGGCGGTCGTGCCGATATACACGTTGAAGATGTAGTTCGGGAACGACGGCAGCGTGACGGCGATCGAGCCGGTCGGGCCGGTTACAGCGATCGAATTCGAGACCTGATAGATCGTCTGTTCAACCGAGGTTAGCGCCGGCGCGGCGGTCACCTGGATGTAATACGTGCCCGTCGCGAGCTGGCCGCCTGAAGTCGATGCCGTGCCGTTGATCTGTGGGCCACCTGTCCAGTACGGCATCATGTTCGTTTCGCAGAAACGGATGCCACCGAAGTCGCCGAGTTCGTTGTTGTACAGGCGATTCACATCGCTGTACGCCCAGGCCTGCTGGACCGACGAGTTCTCGCGCATGTCTTGCGCGGAGAGCGGGTGGATCAGCGCCACATAGTGCTGCTTGACGCGCGGCGTTTGCGACGGGTCGCGGTATGCACCCGCCTCGATCATCATGTCCTCGCGCTCGTCGCCGTTAAAACGAGGCACGCCGTATGTCGCCATCGAGCCGAAAATGCGGTTCGATTCGTGAGGCGACATGACATTCGATGCGGTCAACGCGGCGCGGTTGGCCACGGCGCCGGCGTAATTCACCTGCGGCGCGGAGAGCAGGGTATTGAGTGTATTACGTTCGAGCGTTTCCGGCATCTGGATCGACACGAGCTCGCAGGCCTGCTGAAAGAGCGGATGCTTGATCGTGAGATTTGCCACGTCGGTGATGATGACGCGATCGCCCCATTGCTGGGCCGTGGCGCTGACCTGTTGTAGCGTCATCGCTTCGCCCGGGGGTGCCACACCTTCCTGCAGCGGCGCGTATGGCAGCGGCAGACGCTGGTAGCGCGAAGCGGTGTACGTCGTGCCTCGGTTCGTGTCGAGCTTCAGCGGCTTGCCGAACTGGTAAGCAACGAGCTGGCGGCGCGCAAGCGGCTCGACCTCTTCCTGAATGTACGCTTCAACGTCAGCCGTGAAGCTCGACGACTGATTCGTCACGCCCGGAAACAGAAGGCCCAGCAGGAGGGCCGGTTTGATGGTGCGCATGGTTTCCCCTTGCTGGTCAGATGTTCACGTTCTCCAGCCGCGCAACGCGCTTCTGGTGTTCAGTTGCGCCGCGCGCGGCGGGCACATTCGAGCGCACCGCCGGTGACTTCCCGCGCGGCACGTCGGCTGCTGGTGTCTTCACTTTCGCCTTGGCCTTCAGCTTGCCTTCGGCGATGTCCTTGCCGAGCATGTAGAAATAGACCGCCTCACGCGATGCGTTGCGGCCTTGTCGACGTTCTTCGGCGACGGCCTGCTCGACGCGATCGGCGTATTTGGCGCGACGTGGATCGGTCGAAGCGCCTGCCTGAAACTGCGTGCGGTCCGCCATGTCCTGCGCCTGGAACATCGCCCGGCGTGCTTCGGCCTGAGTTGCGCGCAATGTGCGATTCGCGTTGATCTGCCAGCGCTCGATATCGGTGATTTCGGACGAGCGCAGCCGTTCTTCCTCGCGCTGGAATTCCGCATCGACCGGCGGCGCGCCGGTGGATTGCTGCCCCTGATCGACGAGACGTCCACGCCGTTCGACTTCCGCCTCGAGGCGCGCGAGACGGTCGGCATCATTACCACGCGCGACCGGTGCCGGCACATCTTCAATGAAATCGATCTCCAGCTCGTCGTCGGCTGCCGGATCCGAAGCCGAAGCCGGATCGTCGACTGCGCCAGCGGGATCGTCTACCGGTTCCACGCCATCATCTTCGGCACCGGGAAAGAGGAACGTAAGCAGGCGTTTCAGAAGTGGGTTCATTTTCATTGCCACCGCACGAAAAAGAGTTCGTATGTTTGACCGCTCAAATCCGCGCCCGAAATTTGCTGGATTTCGTCTGCAATGGAAACGACCTGTTCAAACGAGGAACCAATGACGTTGTGTCCATTGAAATCAAACACTCCGATATCGCCGACCTGAAGACCAGGCACGCTAATGGAACCTGCTCCCGTATTGCCGTTAAAAGTCGCTTTGACGAATACAGGCGCGCTTGTGACGACTGTTGACATGAGAGATCCTTAAGCGTTGCCCGAGCCAACGGCCTGAAGCACTGCCGTCGCAGCGCCGGTGATGGTGACGATAAAGTCTCGGAACGTCGCTGTTGCGAGCGTCATCGTGCCGGCGAGTGTCCAGCCGGTATTGGTCGTCATCGTCAACGTCTGCGTCGTTGCCACATTGATTACGCGCAGTTGAAAACTGATGCCGACCGGATTGTTCTGGACGACAGAAGGCAGCGCGGCGATCAGCGCGGCAGCGGTCGGCAGTGTTATTGCACCGGCTGCTCCGAAAGTGCCGGTGAACGCCAGGAAGTTTTGCGCTGCTCCGCACATTTCCTGTGCGGTCAATGTCTTTGAAGCGGTTGCGGCGTCCGCGAAGTATCCGGTTTCCTGGAATGGATTCATACCGAGAATCGCATTGACCAGACCGAGCTGATCGGGCAGCGCGCCATTGTCCGGCACATTCGGTGTATTGCCGGCGCCGACGGCCGGGAAAATAAGACCAATCAGACTAGCGAGGCGGGTTTTTAGCACAATGATCTCCTGCTCAGGGCTGCAAGTGTTTTACGAATATTTCCTGAACAGATCAACAAAATCAGTGTTCCTATCCATCTACCGGCGTCGCCGTGCCTGAATCCATCCATAAGCGACGCTGGTGGAAACCGAGAAATTCGATAGAACCGACAGATAGACAGTGGTATTCGATGCGACACTCAGGCGCGCGGTGCCGGTCGGCAGGACCGTTGCCGTTCCGGCGTTAATCGAGGCGCCAGAGAATCCGGCAGCCGCAGCAGGACTGGAATAAACCGGCTGCGTAGCCGATACAGTGTTCACCCAGCCAGCGACAAGCTGTGTGGTCGTCGAGCCTGCTGGTTGCACCACCACCTGCCCCCATACATCCCAATCGCCAGGCGTCAGCGTAATCGTGGTGATGTTTGTAATAGTTCCGCTGGTAAGCGCGACTGCTGAACCCACAGGAACGCTCGACGGAATCACTTCGCCAATACTTCCCGCATTCGCATTGTTGTTCGTCGTGGTGCCGACGATGCCGGCTGTCTGCGAAGGGGTGAATGCTCCGCTCGAAGCGAGTGTCGTGAAATTGCCCGCATTCGCAGCCGTACCGCCAATCGCGGGCGGCGACGCGAGATAATTGCTGAAGCCGGTTCCGCTGACCGTACTGCTTGCCGCGAGTGTCGTGAACGAGCCAGTGTTGCCGCTGATTGGGCTGTTCGTGATGCCGTCCGTCATGGTGACGACACCGGTGGAGTTCGAGACAGAGATCGGGGTGTCTGCCAGAGTACCGGACACATATCGATTCAGGCCCCACACTCCACTATTGCTATTGCCACGCAACGACCAGACCATCGTCCCATTTGACTGGTATCGAACATCTCCGTAATTGATGCCGCTGGTGTCATTCAGAATGAACAGCGGAGTGCTCATGGAAACGGTTTGACTGCCCGTGAACGTATTCGCAGATGTCAGCGCAATTCCCGACGCGCAGGTAAAGCCCGAACCGGAAGTCCAGCGCAATGCGTTGTTTGAGCCGCTACAGCTCGGCATTGCGACGGCGGTCGGCGAAGCGCTCGATGCGGTAGCATTCGCGAGAACGGTGTTGGCAGCCTGTGCAGGCAGGTTACCCAGTCCAACCGTGCCGGTGAACGTGCCGAGCACGGTCAGGTTGTTGTAGGTGGGCGACGGATAGCTTTGCCCGAACGCGATCGACGAGAGCAGCAGGAGCGGAAGAAGGATCAGTTTTTTCATGATTGGGCCAGGGTTCCACCGTTGTTCCACAGGACACCGGCCTGCGCCGGCAATGTCGTTGGCAGGCTGTTAAACCATGCGAGCATCGCCGCGGCGAACTGCGGCCCGCCGCCGTTGGCTAGCTGGTTGAGCGCCACGTTCAACTGGTTGGCCATGCTGATGAAGCCCGCGTTGATCTGCTCGGGCGGCACATCCGTCCCGGCAGCCAGTACCTGAGGCGGAATGATGCGAAAAGCGTCAGCCATCGAGCGCCTCCAGTCGTTGCCGGGCATCCGGATAGATCAGGCTTGATGTCTGCGGAAATCGCCGCAGGAACATACGCAGCCCCGCACCATGCCCTCGCGCCACCGCATACGCGTCAGCGGCGAATTCCTGCCGGACGCATTGCTCACATACCCACTGCGGCCGGATCAGGATCTGCAGAGAAAATACCCACCACAGCCGGTACCACTGATGTCGGTAATGCAGATGTCCCTGCTCGTGCGCGAGCACGGCGGATTTCTCCGCATCGGTGAGCCGCGCGAAAAATGCGCCGGTCTGGATCGTTCCCCATGGTGTGCAACGCGCAACGAACCGTTTCATCGCGCATCTCCCATCGGCGAGGCAATCTGATCCTGGTGAATCATGCCGGCGGGGCCCTGCGGACGCGGAAGACCGGGTTGCGCCCCGGGGCGGGGCGTACCCGCAACACCCGGCGCCGCGCCACCACCCGGCACGCCGGGCTGCCCCTGGGGCTTGGGCATCGACGCCTGAAGCTTGGCCTGCATGGCCTGCTGGTGCTGCTGGATATGCGCGCGGAACAGACCGGCCGGATCTCCTGTCATCTGTGCGGCGGCGAGGTGCGACTGGATATGCCGGCGGTCATCGTCGGCCTGATGCACTTCAGCGGCGAGACCGTTGTGCATCATCAGGTTCTCGTCGTCCGGATCCACATGGAACAGATTGCGTTCGTCGATCAGGATGCGCGGCGCGACTTCGGGGCCGAACACCTGCTCGACGAGATTTTCGAGAATCGGCCCGATATTGAGCCGCCGACCGTCGAGCTGCTGCGGAGGGATCCCCCGCAGCACGTTCATCGTGGCGATCATCTGCTGCATGCGCTGCATATTCTGCTGGTAGGACGTGCCGCACCACCGGAAGAAGTAGCGCTCACCGAACGCCTGCGGGGGAATCACCTGCAGGTTGGCCCGCGCACCGACCTCTCCCAGTACTTCGACCGTGAGATCTTCGGTGCGGAACTGCCGATCAAGCTCGAACATCCATTCGAGCAGCGGATTAAGCATCACATCTTCGTACCGCTTGGCGTTATCGATGATGTTCGATTCCTGCGCGGCGGTGAGCGCGGCCATCTGTGCCTGGTTCTTCCGCCCGGTCGGGGCCTTGCCGAGCATGGCGTCGTTGACGTCCATCGACTCGTTGATTTCCTGCTTGATGGCCTGACAGAGCATCACCGCGTCCTTGTAGATCGCGGGGAAATTGGCGAATTTCGTCTTGTTCGGATCCGTGAGCCACACTGCTGCGAGACCCATCACCATCGACTGGTAGTTCGGCGTCGAGAGCGGGTCGACCATCGTAATCGGCAGAAGGCTGTACTGCGCCGAGTCCTGACCCATGTTCCAGTAGTCGTTCAGATTCCACTGCAGGAATTTGACCGGCTCGACCTTTGAGATCCCGAACGCGGAGCCCTGAATGCGCTCGATCGGCGCGGACAGCACCGGGCGTTTGCCCGACCAGAACGGATTGCGGATGATGCCCAGAATCTCGTCCTGTCCAGCGAAATAGACGAAACATGGCTCCCTGCCGTTGCCCAGGTCGAGGTCCGTGTGTACTTCGAAGATCAGCGCATATTTGTACGTGCCCTCGGTACGGATACCGGCATCGCCCGTGCGCTTTTTCGTCGATACATACTTTTCACGGCCCGAACCGGGCTGCGCCATCCGCTCAAGAATATCTTTGGCTGTATGCCCGATGAACACCCCTTCGTCGACGAACTTCTGAATCGCATCCGACGACAGGCGCAGCTTGATAGCCGTTGCCGTGGCTTTCTGGATGTCGTTGCAGGTGGGCGGATAGACGGCAAAATCCTCGGTGGCGAACGGCACGATATCCGGCCCTTCGACCGTTACGTCCTTCGTTTCCTTTTCCCATTCCCAGTCTTCATCATCCGCACTGATGTCCTGTACCTCAACACCGAGTTCGGCGTCCTCAAGGATCGGCGGCTTGCGGATCAGCTCGGTAACCTTGCGATAGGTCTTCGTCCAGTCGATGTACAGGTTCCACTGCCCGGTCACGTCACCGGCAATCAGGTCGGCGCGCACGGCATCCTTGACGCCGGCCGAGCGGATGTAATGCTCAAGCAGGCTGATCTGCGCGAACGGCATGTTGCCGTCCGGCCCCGTCGCGCCTACGTGCTTGTGATTGACGGGAAAGAGCTGCGCGAGCGTGCGCTTCATGCGCGCGTTGATCGCGTTGCGCACTGCCGGGATATAACACTGGCTGTTGCCGGAATATTGCTGGTTCTCGTCGGGCTGCGCGTTGTAGATCGACCAGTATTCCTCGATCCTGTCGATCTGCTCCTGCTTGTTTTCGAAGCATTTTACGATCTTCGGATACAGCTTCGCGGCCTCGGTGTATGCGTCGGAATCAGGCCGATCGGCCCAGTTTTCCACTTCGTCACCGGTCCTCTCAGCGTCGATGGCCCGCGCGTCAAGTATTTCAACGGCAGGCTTTTCTTCCTTCTTTTCCCTTTTCTTCGCGCGGGCCATGAGTGCTCAGCCGATCACCTTGCCCTCAAGACGCTTGCGCGCCGAAGTGCCTGTGTTTCGGTCTTTCGGCGTACGCCGCGGCTTGTCGTCCACGTTCGACTTGTACGGGTTCTTTCCGAAGAACTCATTGACGTCGCGCGACTCCGATCGCGTGCCCTGAAACTCACGGCGCTTTTTCATCACAGGCCCCGCTTGCCCATCTTCTCGCGCATCGGGCCGCCCTTGAGGCGTTCGCCGACCTTCTCGGGCTTGCCGTACGCGCCGCCCTGCTGCTTGCCCTGGTAGAACCCGGTCGGCTTCTGCGAGGGGGCCTTCGGTGTGATTTTCCGGTCGACTGCCATGTTCATCTCCTGGGGAGCGTAGTCAGGTAGGTCATGCCCTGAGGATTGACGCCCGTCCCCACACCTTCGGGAAGCACATCAGTCCGCTGCGAGCAGATCACATACACGGCCGACTCCAGACCTTCCATCAAGGTCCGGTGCGGGCCAGCCTCGGGCAGGCTATCTTTATTTCCTGAGCGATTCACCGGGAAGTTGTAGCCGCCGGCCAGTGCGTTGAGCGTGTGGCGAGCCGCGGAGTCGACGAGCAGAAGACGCCGCCCTTTCGATTCCGTGCGGATCATCGGAGAAAGCGAGCCGCGCGCGACATTCGCGTAGCCGCCGCGCATGGGCGTTAGTGCGGCCGCACGCAGCGCCGGCACTATCGGCATGCGATCCGCCTGGTCGTGAACGTCCGCCGGCAACCATGCAGTTATCCGCACGCGCGGGAACGCGGCGCGCGTGAGTTGCGTGATGTCGGGCACCGCCTGCGCTGGCGGCACCGGAGAAATCCAGTCGGCCACCACCACCATGCGCTCTCCCTCGATCGAGATGAGCGCGGCGGTCGTATCGTTTCCGCTCGCATTGAACGCGAGCGCCATCGCGTGCTGCTGGGTCGGTTCGTACCCGTCGACAAGATTCCACTGACCGAACTCCTCGTACACCGGCACTCCAGCAAACACGCGCTGAAAATAAGCCAGCGCGTTGAGGATGTCGCGCTTTCCCGACGGAAAATTGAGAATCTCGGCCACGAGTTTGGGATGCGCGCCGCGGCCGCCAACGAGCACAATATCGCCAGCCTGAAAGAACGGCTGCATGCCCATGATGAACTGCACCTTGTCGCGGTCCTGCGGCGCAGACAGGGGTTTGAGTGCGAGCGATACCCCACGCCGGAGCATTTCGGCGCGCATGGGCTGAAGTAGCCATTCGTCGAGCGAATTTTTTTCAATTGCCACCGCGGCGTCGCCGTAGCGCGCGGACGTATCGAATACGTCTTCGATGATCTGGTCCGGCTTCCAGTACTCGCCCGCCGACGCATGAACCAGAATCTTCGTGCCCAGCCGACTCACCACAACCCGGCCGGTTCGATCGCTTTTCTTCACATCGACCGTGCGCGCGGGATCGGTGATCACGGTCTTCGGCAACCACTGCGCCGGGTCCACGGCGCATTCCCGGATCACATCGTCGTCGAATGGCTTGTCCTGCGAGCCGATCGCTTCAAGCATGTATTCCTGCAGAAACCCGCGCAACTGCCCCGCCCGTTCCGCCTCGTCCCGCTTCCTGCGAATCCATTCCATCGGATATCGTTCCGGCCACGTGGCGATCGTTTCCGGATCATCGATATCACCGTTGCAGATCGGATACCGGCGAGATGTCCAGTCCGGATTCTCACGGCACCGCGTAATCATGCAATCCTCGGCGAGCGGCGTCCCCGTAATCCGGATCTTGCCCTTCACCTTGTCCATGGCCGGCATCAACTCTAGATAGAGCTTTTTCATCGAAGCATCAACTGAAGCCTTGTCTTTCACACGCTCCTTGTTCTCGATGTCGTCGAGATATGCCCGGTCCGGCCTCAGGTCATGCCATTTGAACCCGCGCAACTCTTCTTCCCATCCATGCGCTTCAAGCAGCACACCATTGGCAAGCTCCATCTGGTTCTCGTTCCACACCCGCCCCGACTCCTTCAGCCGTCCGAACAGGCTCTGCAACTTCATGTTGCGCGTCGCCTCGAACTTGATCGCCTCCAGTCGCTGACACGCCTTCGTGTACGTCTCACCGATGACAATGCAATAGCCGAAGTTCCCAAAGCACGCCTCAAGCAGCAGAAATTCCTCGGAGAGCGTCGACTTCCCACCCTCCCGGAACATCTCGATCAGCACAAACTCATCCTGCGATCGCCACAGGTCCATAATCTCGACGTGACACACGGGCGATTCCTGCGGATGTCTGTGCGGAAACATCATCGCCGCACCCAGTGCGCGATCGTCCGAAATCGTCCTGAGCAGAGCCCCGTTGGTCAATGCCATGCCATCCTCCGTTGCGGAGGATCATCGGTGTTTTTCCTGTGCGCGGATTGGTGAGAGGGTGTCGTACATTTATCCACCCCGTCCGGGAGGGGCCTGGGTGGTCCCCGAGTTCAGTCGCCTCTACCGGATCGGCAATTACACCGGAATCCTTGACTGGCGGGGCTCCGATCCCTCATACACGACATTACACTTATAATGTCGGGCAAATTATGAGGTGAGCTTCACTTGAGGTTCAGGCCATCCCGAGGCGGCTCGATGGTCTGCAAACGGGTGTTTTTCAGACGTCGTCAACACCTGAAACCGCCACCTTTCTGCCCTTCTCCCGTTCTGGCGCGGTCTTCGTTAGAGCCTTTTCTCGCGTGCGCGCGCGTGCGAACGAGCTACGTCGGTTGGATTGTTCACTGGCGTGGCGTACATTGCGCAAGCGACCGGTCTGGTTGCTTTCCACACAATGGGGGTACTCAATGGACTACGAGACAAAACTTGTGCAAGCGCGGCTGGATGCGATTGAAGCCGTCCTGCTGAATCTTGTTGGGCTGGACGGCGAGACGCTTGCAATAGTCCGCACAATGCTGTCGCGGGAGCACGCGATAGCACGAGACAGACAGAACGCCCGTGATGAACCTCGCCTGCAAACATCGGTTCAATTCCAGATGCGGCCGGCACGGGATACCGGTGCGGAAGCGGCTCGGACCGACGCTTACGAACGCCTTTGTCGAAAGTTCGGGGCGGAGTTGTCGGACTGACCTGAACGCGATCAATGCACCTGAGCGAAACCGATGAACGGGTTGCGGTTGGCCGCGGCCCATTCATCGCGATCGGCAAAGCCGCCAAGTTCCGCGAGGTGATCGGCCATTTCTTCGAGCGTGGGCGGTTGCTGAAACTCGACGTAGCACCACGGCTGTTCGAGGTGTGGCGAGATGATGGCGTAAAGCATGGTCGTCTCCGGTACGTGCGGGACCTTCTGCTGAGGGCGTGAGATTCCCACCCGCTAAAAAAAGCGGTTTTCTATGGTCGCGGCGGGTATATCCGGGTTCGTCGACCTGCTGCGCCTTTGTGCGTTCAGCCATTCCGGTCGGTCGTGGCGGGGCTTCTCCGCCATTCACCCACGTTTATCGAGCTGGCGCGACACCAGTTATTCGGGCCTGGGCTAATGGGCCCCCGTAGCACGGTTTTTTCCTATTCCGCATCCGTGTATTAGCGGTCACATGCTATTCAAACTCTCTTTGCGCTGTGCCTCTCCGGATGGCGTCTGATCGCTTCTGCCAGTCTCTCGTCTGCCCTCTTCACGCACGCGTCACACCACAACGGCTCGCGCCGCCGCACCATGTCGATCGTGGAGATCTGCCATTCGCGACGGCAGTACGGGCAGATGACTGAATCTGGCTTCATCGAAAAAAGAGCCCGGACGCACCGGGCCAATCACACACTCTGGAGGAGACAACGCGATCACTCTACGAATATTTCCTGCTATCCGGCGTGACGTCTGATCATCGCGTTCATGATGTCGCACAGATCCTGAGGGGTTGGTGGTGGCGGTCGACGAGAAGTCCTGACCTCAGGCAATGGCTTGCTCGTGCGCACGTAAGAACGCCCCCGGGGTCCAGCGGCCGCACCATAGCGTTTCGCAGCCGCGTTGCCGCGTTGCACGTAACCCTCCTGTTCAAGGAGCTTCAGGCACTTGCACGCGCAACTGATCGTGACCGATGCGCGAGCCGCCAGCTTGCTCTGGCTCATAGGCCCCGCGGCCTGCATGATCTGGCATATGAGACGACTGCTTGATCCCTCACGGTAAAGTTCTGTCTGGTTTGGCATGTCAGGCCCCCGATAGCCACGACGAGAAAACGCTTTCGAGATCGCTTTTCGCGACCAGTGCAGGACTGCTGGTCACGCCAAAGCGATTGCGTCTCGACCGCGCCGCCGCCAGTTCAGCAGCATGAGAGCGAGGCACGATGCGCGGCAACGGCTTCTCTGTACGAAACCAGAGCCGCGGATAGCCCTCCCGTCGCACGAAACCTGCGCTCTCAAGCATGCGCAGGCGCAGAGCGATAAGCGCGCTGATCACTTTGGGGGTGAAATCGCGCAAACCCATACCCAGCAAGGAAAGACCGCGCTGATAGACAATCTCCGCGATCGTCATCCCCGGCTGCACTTCGAGTAGTGCACAGATCGCGCGTTGAGGCGATGCTTCACGTTCGATCTGCTTCATACTCAGACCCGCGCGCCCGTAGCTATCAACGCATGCCGTAGTTCCTGAATCGTCCCTGCAAGCGTCTCGGCAAGGTAGGTCGCACGATACGATTCGTCGCATTCGCCGGTCCGCTCCCGGATGTCGGCCGGCGTATCCATGACGCGCAGGCAACGCTCGTACGGCACACGAAACACGCGCCAACCGACCTGTTTCAGCCAATGGTCGGCGCGCAGTTCGTAGGACGAGATACCGTCTGATTCGACACCGCACTGAAGAGCGACCTTTGCCTCGGGATTGCCGAAGCTGACAACGAAGTCTCCGACGGGTAGCCGCGGCCAGAGGGGTAGGCCATTAGAACGGATGTCCTGCCACGCGCCGAATTCGGGTTCCGTCAGCACCCGCAACCAGTCGGCGATCTCGTACGGCACGAACCCGTGCCAACCATCGATACCAGCCGCCACCCGGTGCTCGAACGTGCGGTAGTTCCGCTGGATAGCGTCCGACTGCTGCTGTGGCGACAGCTCACCCGAGACGTGTTCGAACGGCAACTTACCCGCTACGTCGAAACGCTTCAGCAGATGATCGCGAATGTCCGACACCTGAACGATGCCGCTGTGTCCGGTCTTGTTGTAGTTCATGCAATCTGCTCCCGAGTGACGTTGCTGAACGTCAGGTAGACGAATGGCCGGCGCGCGGTACTAATGCCGTATTGCTGCGCGTCGTGGTTGAAAAACAGCGGAATGGAGCGTCGCTGGGTCTCCCCATTACGCTGCTTGTGCAACGTGAGAAATCCATCAGGCGTTTCGTCATCGGGCAGCGCTTCGTCCTTCTGCGCAGACCACACCGCGAAGACGTTGTCGGCGGCGTCGGTGATCACGCTGGCCCCAGAGACGTCCTGCTTGCCGGGCGTCTTCTTTTCGTCCTGCCCCTTGCGCGGATGCGCAACCAGATGCACGTGCGTACCGTTCGCGCGCGCCCAGTTGGCGAGCTTGCGCATCGCTTCTTTCTGCGACGTAATCGCGCCGGGGCCGTCGGACTGGACATCGGTCATCATCAGGCTGTCGATCACGCAGTGACGGATGCCATAGCGCTTGAACGCGTAAGTAAAGACCGCGATCAGGCGGTCGATCGATGCAGTGCCATTGAGGTTGAAAAGCCACATGCGGTCACGCAGCCATTCAGCCATGTAATCGAGGTACGCGGGTGACGGCCGGTCGAGGCCTCCGAGCTGCTTCGAAATTCGCTCGCCCTGGCGCTCGGGCGTCAACTCGCCGGAGAACACGACTGCGCGCTCGCCCTGGTTCATGAGACCGATCAGTACCTGGTTGAGAAGCAACGACTTTCCGTGCCCGTTGTAGCCGGTCCAGACCGTTACCTCGCCCCCTCGAAACTCGAACCAGAGTTGCGATACACCGCACAGCGTAAGGAACGGTTCATGAAAGCCCTCTTCCGCCGGATAGAACAGTGCCTTCACGCCCGACCAGAAGTCAGAGATAGGGCGCAGTTCGTCGGGATCAAAGCCGCGGGCTGCTACGCAACACCGCTTGAAGTCGTCGACGCTCGCACCACCAAGCAGGTATTCATTCGCGTCCTTCGACTCGCCGAAAATCACGAAGCGGCAGCGCTCGTTCCCCAACCGGTTTGCTACCTCGCGGGCACCCTTACGGCCGGCATCGTCGTTGTCAAAGCACAGCAGGATCTCGCTGAAGCGCTCAAGTCGCTCCCAGTCGTTGTCGATCCACTGGTGATTGCCTGCACCTGCATTGACCGACAGAGCGGGGATGCCGACCTGATGCAGTGTCATCGCGTCGATCTCTCCCTCTGCGATCGCAGCCACGCGGCACGAAGGCGGGATCAGATCCCAGCCGAGCAGGCATGGCTCGGCGCCGGCTTCCTGCCGCATGTCCTTCTTGTCCGCGATGTTGCGGTACTTCACGTTGATCAGCTCAGCGCCGCGGTGATACGGAAAAACGATGTAGGTATCCTTGCCGCGCGTCTGCTCGGCCACCTTGAACGCCTTGATCGTCTCGGCCGTGATCCCACGACCGGCGAACCATGCACCGAGAATATCGGTGGGCCAGGTCGCTTTCGGTTTGCCCGGCCGTTGATAGGCCGGCGCCTGACGCTTCGGCATCTCGTCGCGCACCCCGAGGAACTGCTTCGCGTCCCGCATGGCTTCAGCCACCGACAGGGCGCGGCACGCGCGCCAGAGATCCAGCAGATCGCCCGACTCGCCACCGTCGAAGTCCTTCCAAACTCCGCGTTTGGCACCCGACAGGCACACCGACATGCTGCGACCTTTCTCGCCGGCAACACTGCCGACCTTCCATTCCTTGCCCGACTTGCGACCATTCGGAAGCAGATGCTCGACGATCTTCTGTGCATTGTCTGCCATCAGGGCGGATAGTTCTCGCGCGTTCATGCGGTCTCCGCGGGCCAGGGTTCGACATTTGCACCGGGAAGTCGACGCGTCGGACGACCATCACGCCAGAGGACCGAATTGCGCTCAGTGCAGCCCGCGCTCATCGCGTCCCACTCGTTGCGGAAACCCGCGGCCGTCCACCAGTTGTCAGCCAGCTCAGCGGACTGGAAGAGCCCTTCTCGCGGCTGACCGCTCTTCACGTGCTCTGCGAAATGGCGATCGGGACCAAAGAACGTCGACGCCTGCCGCACGTACCGTGTACCGACATTGCCGGACTTTTGCATCGCGATCGCGTAGGCTTTGGTGGCTGACACGAGCATGTCTGGATCAACGCCTTCACGAATCCGTGCGTTCCACGCCTTCAACGCTGCCTGCTTCGAATTACCACCTTCACGCTTCGGATACAGCTTCCACGCTTCCTCGAATTTCGGATCGCTCAAGAGAGAAGGTTTACTTCCTGGTTTAACTTCCTGTTTTGTAGTGCTGTCAGCACCTACCCCTCCCTGCTGTGAGCACCCACCCTCAGTGCTGTCAGCACCTACCCCTCCCTGCTGTGAGCACCCACCCTCAGTGCTGTCAGCACCTACCCCCTGGGTGCTGTCTGCACCCACTACCCCTACGGATGACCCCACCCTCAGCGTGTACTGATTCGGCAGGTTGACCCCGTTATTCGCCTGTCGGCGGATTTCGACGAGACCTTTTTCGGCAAGTTCGGAAATCGCGCGCTTCACCGAGTCCCTGCTCATACCGCACTCTTTCGCGAGCCGCTCGTGCGATGGGTCGCAGCGTCCTGTGTGCTGGTTCGTGCAGTTCGCCAGCATCAGCAGCACCAGTTTTTGCAGGGCTGGTAGTTCCTGTTCAACGGCCCACGTCATAGCCTGGAAGCTCATCGCATGGACTCCTGCAGCGCCAATTCCATGAGCAATCGCTGATCGGTGCTGCGCGCGCGGATCTCGCTGTACATCGAGTGTTTGCAGACACGTTGCCAGAGCGGCGTTGCCGCGGAGGATTCCATCAGTACGCCGATGGCGCTGATGCGCAGTTCGCGCTCGAAATCGGCACACGCCTGGCCACAAAGGTCGGGGGCATGTTCTTCGATGAGGTTGATCGACCAAATGCGGAGATCGGGACAAGCAATCCACCGCTTCCGGCGAACGGATCTAAAATCGTGGCAAGGAGGGGAAGCGACAACGACATCCGATTCGTATTTCATATCTGCCATCCTTGCCCACAGTCCACTAAGGATTCCTAATTTACAAATAAAAAGCCCAGCATTTTCTGGGGAGTGCCGATGGTCAGTCGGATCGGTTTGCCGCAGGGTTCGGCTCGCCTCACTCCCCACAAAAAGCGGGGCATCCCTGTTTTTTATCGAGGACCAGTCGACGTCGCTACAAAGTTTGAAGCCTTTTAAATTTTTTTTCACGGACTACGTTGCGAAAATCGCGTCGTAGCCGCTACTCCACATCTCAGATCCACCATCTATCGCCCGGCAGCGAAAGGTCCAATCAACCGCAGGGACAAGGCTTCCGACGCCCAACCTGACGCCTTGGGGTTCGATCCCGACGTCAATTTGCGCTTCTTCCAGCACGAGACGCCGGTGCCGTGCAGGATCTTCATGATGTCGCTCGATGCCTTGACGCTGTCGAGGATCATGGGATTGTTCAGGACCAGTTCGGCGATCAAGGAAATGACCTTAGTCCCGATGGTCGGCGTCAGCATCGGTCAGCAGTCTGATCTTCAGCCCGCTCGGCGCTATAGCCCAACGGGTCAGCAAGATAGCGATGAATTTCTTGGTTCTTGTAGACCGTGCACTTTTCGGACAGCCGAATGGGAGCCGGCGCCTTGCCCGCTATCGTCAATTTGCGCCATGTTTCGCGTCCGACTGGCAAGAAGGGCGCGATTTGAGCCCACTTAGAAAGGCCAATGTTCGGCAGGGTTGCAGGCACGTGCTCTTGCGGTGCCGCAGTCTTCATAGGGCTCGTTTTCATGATCGTCTCGCGTTGGCGAACGGTTCCAAATCGCGTTGCGCCGGATGGTCACAAACACCCATTTGGAGTTATAGTGCCTCCAATTCGAAGGCATGCAGCCAAGTATAGAGCGCCTCCAATTTGGAGGCAACTCTATTTTTGAAGGCGATTTAGGGACACAACGATGGCAACTCAGGACGATTACATTAAGACTGCGCTGCGGCTGCCGAGACACCTACACGCGGACATATCAGTTTCCGCAGAGAATGCTGGCAGATCGATGAACGCAGAGATCATCGATAGACTAAGTAAAGTGTCGGATACTGCGACCTTGTATCGAGCATTTGAGCAGCTTACCGAGTCGATGAAAGGTGACAAGATAGGGGCCGCGATGCTCATGCAATGGGTGCTTCAACAATTTGGAAGGACGGTCGACATACTTGATGAAACTGTCAGCGCGATACAAGATCAGAAATCATCTGATCTTGATTTGACGGCACTACACCGCGAGGCCGAATCGATGAGGAAGGCGTTTGAGCACTTCACCGAAATAAACCAGGAAGAACTCAAGCGATACGGACGACCACAATCCATAATTTGAAACACACTGCTTGATAGTGAACCGCGCCAACAGGGTAAGGGAGCCCTGCTTTCGCCCCGTCGGGCTAGGCGTGGTTGCAAACGATTATGGCCGATAATCTGGATCGACCGAGCAAAGCGATTATGCGCCGAGCACGTGCGGTCGGATTATCCGAGTTCCTTCACGGCCCGTACCGCCATCAGCAGATGGTATGCAAGCCTATCGAGTATGGCGTCTCGAGCCTCAGGCGTAGGCGTGCGTTGCGCCTCCTGCTGCGCCTTCAGTTCACGCTGGCGACGTTCCCACCGCTCTCGCTTGAGCACCGGAACGCTGCGCGGGGTCGACCCATGACGGCGGGCATTCAGCACGGGCGGCCGGTCAAACGCCGGATGCGTCAGAATCTTTTCGTCATTCATGGCGCGCCCCCCGGTCCGTGGAAACGCCTCTCGGCTTGCGCGACGTAGGAATGAGGGTAGGGACAAGCGCCTTGAACGCCTGAAACGCCTTGTCGTCCCGAGCTTTCACCCACGCTCTCCACCGTCTGTCGCGCTCTTCGATACCCTCAGCTGTCATGCTGTAGGCCATTTCCCTGAGTTCCCTGGCTTTCGACTTCAGCGCGCGCTCATCACAGCCCAGACTATTGTTCCACCAACGAGTCAATTCGAAGTTGTCACACTCAAGCCATCCGCGAGGCGGGCCGTCGAAATCGTCGGGACGAACGCGACGGAGTTCGAATCTGAATTCACCCTCTGTCCATCCAAGTCTGGCGATGCCTTGGGGAAACACGACGCCATCTGGAATCAACCCTTCGCTTTCAAGCAACGCGCGCGTGCCAACGAATACGGTGCGCCCGTATTGCGGTTCGAATTGAATTTTCAGTTCGGCTTTCGTTTGCTCAGAACGAGCAGCGGAATCAGGCTTGCTCATGGCCAGCCTCCGCTTTGGACGCGTTCAGCTTTTCTGTATCGGTACGCTGCAGCAGGACATAGAGCGCGGCATTCAAGCAAACAATCGCTTGCTCGACTTTATCCCTGAGTTCTTGAACTTCGTTGGTCTGCCCGGACTGGGCCTGATGGATTTTCGACATGATGCATCCTTTGTGAACGTAAAGCCCGCAGCCCTATCGCCAAATAGGGTGGGCAGGCGGATAGCAAGGTTGGCGAACCGGACACAAAGGAACCCGGCATACCCGAAGGTATCCCTACCACCGCCCGCCCGTTGATTGGACGCACGCGTAGTATACAGACGAAAAAATACCGCCATGCGGCGGTCGTCGTCCGCCTTTGTGAAATCAGGTCGCCAAACCCGATCGCTGTTGTCTCAGCGATGTAGCCACGATAATCCCGAACCCTGGAGCATGTCAAGAGAAGCAGTTAAACTCGCGCACGCAACGCGATTCGCCCGCCCCTTATTCCAGAACAGGTAGCGCATGGCCCAACGTCACGACGCGTCTTTCTTCGATCGGCTGATCTCGCCGATGCTTAAGCACCTCCGGTATATCGCAAAGCTCACGCAGGGTGAGCACTCCGTCGATGACCTGAAAAGTGAAGCGTGGATCATCGCGGAAGAAGTAAAAGCGGAACGTGGCGAAACGATTGAGCCCGATGACGCGGAGTTGCAGGAGACCATCGTCGAGCGACTGCACAAGTTGTTTGGCCGCTTCGTGAACCGCGCAATGCGCTTCGCGACACGCCTTGATCAGGATGAGCGCGACGACGACGGAGACTTCCGGGAAAACGCCATCTCCGCTCGTCTATCGGCACCCCAAGCCTACGAACCCGAGGTCGCGCTGCAACTTGAGGAAGAGGCTACCGAGGTCGCTGCTGTCATCCGCGCCCGCTTCTCCGAAGCAGTCGCCTACTACCACATGTTCGACCAGTTCGACGGCGACAGCTCCGCATTGGCGAGCCACTTCGCGATCACGAAAAAAACGTTGCGCACCAGGCTCAGACGAGTCGAGAAGGATGCGCTGACTCAGCCTTCGGTCTTCGATAGCGTTGCGTCGATTCCATCTGATTTCATGAGCCGCCGCGGTGCGTGGCATCGGCAACCATCGCTCCACCAGTTCCGACGCATATGCGGGTCTGCGCAGCCAGCACAACTGCACCTGTTCCTCAAGTTCGGAAGGGTATTCGGGCCGATAACGAAGCGTTACGCCGGACGCTCTTCGCTCGCGCAATTCAAGGGATAGCGCGGCCGCGAACCTGTTCGCGAACGTCGTTTGACACGGAAGCCGGCAGCACAGCGCCGGCGTTATTGTGAAATCCGATTCGCGAGACGTGGCCGGACCGTCGAATCCGCAAACGTAGCATTCTCATTGACATAGTACGAGTGTCCCACCTTTGCGGGCGGCGGATAAATCTTTCCAACCTTGATCCAGCGCCTCGCCATGCGGATTTTCGGCGGTGGATCGAACTCCTTTTCGAGTCACTTATCGAGACGAATCTTCATCACGGACCTACGATCCGTGCGAGTTGCTGTTCCACCCAGTCTTCGACGGGCTGCGCGCCTGGCCGAGGAGTGCCTTGGATTTGAAGCAGAATGCGCGTCGGCAGGTCGTGAAGCGTGGGCGGCGCATGATGATTGGCAACGTTTGCATAGCCTTGGAGAGTCGGAACTACGGCTCCCATACGAAATGCGTTTCCGTTCTGACCAAGATGTTGCGCGACTGCATCGATGATCGCCTTTTGAGACCGTGCGATGCCAACCAGAAGTTCTGCCAACTGCTCGTTGGTAACAGGCATGTTTCCTCCTTAAAGGGACAGTCACTGCTCTGTGGTTCAACCACGCCGACGATGACCTCACTTCTCGTGATACGCCGTCGGCATGGGAAAACCTGCTTGAGCGGAACACTACTACAGGAGGCGCTATGCCGGACAAATTCGATGACCTGCGCGCCAGAGTCCAGTGTCTCAAGCGCGACGCGGATGCCCTCGCTCAAGAGATCGAGCAATTCGCTGGAGTGCCACGCGGCGGGCGCAGCGCTCTCACCGAGGCAGAACTTCTACGAATCGTTGAGCGTGCCATCGATATTTACGAGGCGCAGTCTCCGCGACCTCCGCACGTGACGATCAAGGAAGCAGCCAAGACGCTCGGCTTGAGTCGCCAGACCGTGAGCAAGATGCTGCACGCCGGCCAGTTCAAGCACAACAAGTGCGGCCTTATCCCGATCGAGCAGATCGATGCGGCACTGGCCTCTCGTGCGAGCGACGCATAGGCCGCGGCAGCAGACCGAGACCGGTTTTCAGGCATAGAATGATGAGCGAGGCCCCGGAGGTTTAAACCACTACGCCCAGGCAGCGTACGAGGAACCTTACTTAAACGGTGGCCTCCCCGATTTCAGCAGCCTTCCCGTCGGCCCGCCGTGAGCGGGTTTCCCCACATTCAAATATCGATGATCAGTCTCGGCGGTTCAGTGTTCCATCGCTCACGCCACTGCGGCCGGGCCTAGTTCTATCCTTCCCCGATCGTTTGTCAGAACTTGGCGTTGTCGCCGGGCACTTACCCGGCTCGCCACGTTCAATGAAAGATAAACTGCGTAGATCAAACCATCGCTTACAGCACCATCGCGTCGCCAAACAGAGTCGATGACCAGACGCCATTATTGCGTCGCACACGTACGGCGCCAAAACCGTTGTTTACCGGCGTCAGATTGGAACACATGGCATCTAGGCGTTTTTCAATGTCTCGGTCCAGCAATGCCCTTCGGCTAGCGCCTGAACTAATAAACGACGTTCCGGACACGGCGCGAATGCGAGATCGATCAGCATCCTTCGGAAGCTTAACGCTACCGTTTATGAAAGGCGTAAGCACGCTGGTCGGCGCCGACCGCAGCATAACATCCCAGATGCCTTGGTATTCTGCAGTGATGGATCCATGATGTGCCACCTTGTATACCGATGCGGGTCTCCGGGCTCGCCCAAATTTTGACTCGACGATCCCATGCCAACCGGCAAGTCCATGGTGTTCCAAGTCCGAACCCAACAGGATGGCGTCGTCGCCGAGATCGACGTGAACAACCACCGATTCCATATTTGGCTGTAAATCCGGCGCATGGTTAATCGGCCGATCGTCTGCGCCACCATCATGGCTAGGTACATAAGATAGGAAATGTTCAAGCGTCTTCGCTTGCCCTTCCGTCGTCGGCGAAAGCGCGGCCACCATCACGGCTTTCCCGTTGATCTGCTGCTCCAAAATCAGTGTGCGATGGGTCGCAGGAACCACGGCACTGCTTAACCTGTCCACAGAGTCATATAGCTCTCGGGTGCCCCGACTCAATCCGGACGTGTGCCTTCCCGAGTAAGCGGCCAGGAAAGCCATAGCCTCTCGGTCATTGAAGACCCCGGAAATAAACAGTTCCGCATTTGAACACGCGTCAAGCAATGCAGAAAGGCCACGGACATGGTCGTCGTGCCAGTGCGACGCAACCACTGCAAGAACCCGAGCGGGATCAACGCCAATTCGTTGCAGATATTCGAGTGACGCCGGCGCCCTCGTTGCTGGATTTCGACACGAGTCAACTAGCAACCATTGGTTGTCGCCCAAATGCACAGCAATCGCTTCGCCATAGCCAGGTCCAAAAACCACGACCTCCGGCTCATCATGAGCCGGTCCCGACGTGTATTGCATATTGTTATTCGTCTAAAAGTGGCCGTGTTTGGAGCTTGGAATAGAGCCGAGCAGCGTCATCTTTGAGGCGGTCGATCTGTGTACGCGTCCATGTCGGCATACGTCGAAAGCGGAGTTCTTCCGTGTTACGTATCGTCCCACCGCGCCGCTCCCTATAAAGCGATAAATAAAATACCGCACCGGGAGCTACTAAATCCAAGTCTTGCGGATTTACCCAAGCAAAACTGATGTCCGCTGCATGATCTGAAACATCGCGAGTCTTGGAAGTGAGTGTCACGAACATCACTTCGGACGATCGGTCCACCGAGCGCACGGTACCTTCGAATATTTCAATAGGCGCGGTATAAGCGGCGACTTGCGCTAGCGTTTTCTTCGTCCGTGTCGATGCTTGCCCGGAGGTTAGAGATTTCGTGCGGTTCGGTTTTGCGGGAATTTCAGTTGTGGGCGATCGGGAGATCGCTGCGGTACCGTTATTCGCACCGCCTGCGCTCAATAAGGCATCGCTTCGTTCTGAAAGTTGACGAACGACTTCAGCCACGTTTTCAAATGCCTCTGAAGCGGATTTCACCGCTGACGATGTGCCGGAAGTGCTAGCGATACTGCTTTGGGTAGCCGCGACCAACTCTCCGCGCAGCGCATTCAGATAGGTAGCCGGAGCTGCAAGTGCCTGTGTGTTAGCCATCTCAATCTCCCACCAGCAAGTCTGCCAACAGTTGATCAGAGAGTTCCATTGAACGATGCCACGCCGGCTCCCACAAATCTCTTACTATCTGAGCGGCTTTCTCTCCCAAGGGCTGCTTGGGAGTGTCAACCACGACCGCATGATGGTCGTTCGTCGCAACAAAGATGCCTTCCTTGATCGTACCGGAAGGCTGTACAAATACGTGGAACTGGTCGCCGCTAGCGGCGTCTCCATTATCGTTGACTTTTTGCGCCATGACTTGCAGGTTCACCAATCCAACATGCATGTCTGGAAATAGGCCTTTCCACTTGTCTTTCGGTACAAGGTTGTCGCCGATCAAATGATATTCGCTACGGTTTGACGTCTTGTAATGTGACCGAAAGTTCAAGCCAACGCCAGTTACCAGCGTCTCCGGTAGCAGCATCAATGCGCCGACCGCAAGATCCTTGATCAAAGGATTTACCGGACCAAGCGATGTAAAGACAATCTGCTGTTGCAACGCTTGGAACGCGAACCAATCTGTCTGAAAGTTCGTCACCTCGCGACTAACTACCAGATTGCCCGCGGTTGCTACCTCAAGGTCCTCGCCGCCGATCAAGTTGTTACGGGCGAACCAATCAGGCGAGAAAATTGAAGGTAGAAATTCCCCGGCAAGCACAATTTGCGCATCGAAAATTTCACGGCTCGCGGACATTTTTTAAGTTCCCACCTCCATTTCCGTCGAAACGAAGGTAAATTTTCACGGCGGCAAAATCAATGCCGGTTTAACTATAGCTAGATAATAACTGATCCAAACTCGTCAGCGCCGCTTCGCAACCGCGCCAATGTGCAATGCGCAACGGACACAACCAGAATGCCACCCAGATGCATCGGAGATCTCGATGTATTACGGCACGAATCTGCAAAACTTCACAAACGCTCCCGAGCGAGAATGACGAACTCATGTGTCTCCAATGAGGCTTGGAGAGGCACCGCAACGATTTCAAGGAGAGTCGTCATTGCCGATCAAAGCCGCGCCGCGATCTGGTCCGACGTCTCGCGATAAGAACGGTAAGGAATCGCACCCCTATTTCCTTAGAAGACGGATTTTAGGGGTATTGGTGGGGGTATAAAAATACGGAAAATCCACGGAACGCACCACCAGTCTTGACATATGAATTCTGCCAGGGGACCAGATAGCTTCTCAGCCATAACGTCGCGCGAAGCCGCCAGAAGCACCTTGATCCCCGGACAATAGACAAGAACAAGAAATACCGGAGCGACCCAATCGACTCACGGTACAGGCGGAAGGAAGCAAGCTGCCTGACGACTACTGCTCAACGTACATCCGCCACTCCGGAAACTGCTCGAAAAAACTCTCGCTCACGAAGACCTGATACAGAAGCGGTGAACTCAGGTTCGTGGCCGTACCGGACTCGTCGGCGATCGTAAGACACGGGTCGATCCCCGTGGTGCTCGCCCATGCCGTAAGGTCATCAGCAAAGTCCGCGGCGCTTTCGCGCGGGACCCGCAGGTTGATCGGCTCCATGGCCGGATCCTCTCTCAATGACTTTCACTAACTGGTTCAGGACACGCAGATTGCCCTGAACATCCAGCCCCTCACAAGCGCCATTCGCTGCGCATATCATCGACCAGTGGCACAGCGGCTAACGTAAGCAGGACGATTGCAAGCGGCACGGTCGATACGAATCCCAGATGCTTGAAACCCACGGCCCCCGCCAGGCCACCAGCAATGAACGACAGAAGCAGGGAGCCAAGCAGCACGAGCTTCTGTCGATCCGCCTGCACCTTTCCTTCGCCGAGAACCGGCCGCGCGTTCCAGTAAAACATCTTACCCAATTCAATTCCGACGTCGGTTACAAGGCCGGTCACGTGCGTGGTACGAATTTCGGCGCGCGAAATTTTCGTGATCATCGCGTTTTGCAGCCCCATGGCAAAGCAAAGCATCCCGACAGTCGCGTGCACGAAAAAGACATGGTGATGCTCGAGG
Source organism: Paraburkholderia sp. (assembly GCF_047605525.1). Classification (GTDB taxonomy): domain Bacteria; phylum Pseudomonadota; class Gammaproteobacteria; order Burkholderiales; family Burkholderiaceae; genus Paraburkholderia. The sequence continues at coordinate 90,971 of NZ_JASGFN010000026.1, forward strand.
TTCGAACTGATGAGCCCGAACGACAACAGCAGGACGGCCTCGACTGCCAAGGGCGTCGCATAGACACTGCGAAGGCGTCGTCGACGGCCCCAGTTGATCAGAATGGCCGACACCGCCGCGCCGACCAGAAACGCAAGGAGCGCGCTTAGCCCCGAAACGAAAAGACCCGCCTCCCCGAGCACGGCATTATCCGCCAGCGAGGAGACAATCCCGGACATATGCGAAGTATATTGACCGACGGCCAGGAAACCACCCGCATTCGCCGCTCCGGCCACGAATGCCAATGACCGTCCCAGGCGACGATTTGTTGCGTCCGTCCGTTCGGGCGACGTGAAGCCGCGAAGATAATTGATGGGCATCGTGGAATTTACTCGCTTCGCACGGATGAATCATCCGGCAGGTAACTCAGCGATGACGATGCTAGCATGCGTTCGGCCGCGCCGCGTTTGCCCGGATCACCGCTGAACGCGCGAGATCCTGCGGGCAACGGACGACGGATCTGGACCGAGCGAACTGAAAATCCCACTCGCGCCTTTCACTTCCCAACACGCTTCGGTCCACTCAAGGCTTTCGAACAATCAACCCGATCGATGTCGCCACGTATCCCTCGAGCATGATCTTCAGATGCGGCGTCTCCGCATACGGTGGCGCATCGATATGATGGTCGACCGGCTCCGAGCCTGCATTGAAGTTAAAAGGCGCGACGCTATACCCTTCTCCCTCGAGCTCCGCGCGTAACTGTTCCATGTCGCGGCGCCGGAAAATCACGCAGCCGGGATCCTCGAGCGTGTCGTCGTTCGACGAGAGATTGAATTCGGTGGTATGGACGGCGACGCCTCCCGGCCGCAGGCACTTTATCGAGTTCTTCACGAAATCCAGGCCGTGGCGAATCGAGCCCAGATGCTCGAATGCGCAGCACGACCAGACGAAATCGAACTGGCCGGTGAACTTCTCCGGGATCACGTTCATGTTTGCGAATTCATGTGAGACGCGCCGCCGGAATATTCCATCCGGACAGATTCCAAACCCGTTCAGCGCGTCCAACGTCGCGGCATGCTGGTCCGTGTCCACCCAGCCTTTTTCGGCCGCCTCGCGCGTGTCGAGGTCCGTCGCCACGATCTCGCATCCATATTTCGCCATCACAGCCGGCAGCGGTTCGTTGCCGCAGCCGAACCCGAGGCCTCGCCTCCCGCCGGCGAACATGCCGCTACGCCAAAGCGCCTCGAGTACGAAGACAAATTCCCACTGCTTTCGCGCGAGTCTCGCCGGCGAGCGCATTTCACGGCACCACCGCGCATATTCCGGCTCGCGAAACTGCAACGCGGTGCAAAGCTGTGACGACAACCCTCTCAGCGAGGGTGCCGGTTCATCATTGTGAGTAGCAACGAGCGGCGACTCGGCATAACGCGCAGCCCATTGGCGTTCAGTGACGGCACGCCATCGACGTCCATTGATCGTAGACACGACGGAGCCGATGACCGGTAGGCGCTTTGTTTTTTTGAAAATGCGCCTGAGTGCCGACGTTGCGTTCGCCATAGGTGTGCTCCGGAATGTCTCGCAAGACGGAACCGTGGTGCATCCGACCCACGCCCACCCAGCCATCGTCGACTCGCCACCCCGTCATCCCGGCCGCTTCGGAATATTCAACCCCCGCACCACCGCCGGGCGCTCGACGAACGCGGCCAGCACACGCGTCACGTTCGGAAAGTCCTGAATCCCGACCAGATCGCCCGCTTCGTAGAAGCCCACCAGATTACGCACCCACGGAAAAATCGCGATATCGGCAATCGAATAGCGATCGCCCATCACCCACTCGCGTCCTTCGAGGCGCTGCTCGAGCACGCCGAGCAGCCGTTTCGACTCGGCGACGTAGCGATCGCGCGGACGCTTGTCCTCGTATTCCTTGCCGGCGAATTTGTGGAAGAAGCCGACCTGGCCGAACATCGGGCCGATGCCGCCCATCTGGAACATCACCCACTGGATCGTTTCGTAGCGGCCGGCGGCATCCTGCGCAATCAGTTGGCCGCTCTTATCCGCCAGATAGATCAGGATCGCGCCCGACTCGAACAGCGGCAGCGGTTTGCCGTCCGGGCCGTTCGGATCGAGGATCGCCGGGATCTTGTTGTTCGGGTTCAGCGACAGAAACTCGGGCGACATCTGATCGTCGGTATCGAAGCGCACCAGATGCGGTTCGTACGGCAAGCCGGTCTCCTCGAGCATGATCGAGACTTTTACGCCGTTCGGCGTCGGCAGCGAATAGAGCTGAATCCGGTCCGGATGCTCGGCCGGCCATTTCTTCGTAATCGGGAAAGCAGATAAATCGGCCATGGCTTCGAGTCGCCTCAGGCGAGAGAGATTTACAGGACCGCCCAATATAAACCGGCTCGGCGCAACGCGCGCGCAGCGGGCACGCACGCTCTCACCACAAATCCTTCGTCGCCGTCCCCGCGCGCACGTCGAACCCCTCGCGCCACAGCGCCGCGCCGACCGTGACCAGCAGCGTTTTCTCCGAGCCGTCGAGCAACTCCCACGCCGCCGCGAGCCAGGTGGCGAAGTTCGCGCAGGTGGCTTCGAGATCGGTGGGGGCCTTGCCTTCCAGGTACTGCCGTTCGAACATCGAAAGCATTTTTTCGGGTGTCATTGGCGCTACCTCCTGGTGGGATTGCGCCAAGTCTAAAGGCCGCGCATCGCGTACGGAATGCCCTCGATCGCGATCACGGGGTTACTCCCAGGCCGCAACCCGCCCGAACGGCAACCGCTGCCCAAATCGTGGTACGCGATGCGCGGCGCGCGCCGGACGCGGCATACAAAAAAGAGGCGCCGCGGCATGCGCGACGCCTCTTCGCTACATCAGGCTACGCAAAACGGACTCACGGGGTGTTGCGCTTCGCATTGTCCTTGGCGTCTTCCTTCGCGTCGCCGTAGGCCTTCTGCACCTTGCCCGCGCCTTGCTGAATATCGCCTTTCAATTCCTTCGCGGGGTCGTTCGTGACCTTGCCGACGGCCTCGTTGACCTTGCCCTTGATCTGCTCGCCTACGCCCTTCACCTGATCCTTATTCATGTTCGACTCCCCAAACTGTCATCAACAGAAATGCCGGCGCGGCATTCCGCCGGTATCGGGGTTCAGCAACGGACATGCCCGAGGATGGCAGCGCGTGGCGACGGCGCGGGGCGCGACTCGTCGACGAGCACCCTCTCGCGGGCGCGCAAAAAATTCATCAAAGGCCTAAAGTCCCGCCGCGCGCTGCCGTAAATGCGCATAGGGAGGGGCTATGGACCGCACGCTCACTACGCTTTCGGGATCTTCGCAGGCTGCGTTGATCGATCGGGACATCGCGCACATCGGCCGCGTAATGTACGTGTCGCTGCGCGGCGATTTCGGCGGCCCCATTCTGCCCGTCGCCTACTGGCACAGGCGCCTCAATGCCCTGCTCGAGGGCGGCCATCTCAGCCACGCGCAATTCTGCAAGGTCGACAGCCTGCTGCTGCAACTCGACCAGTTCGAAGCGACGCCGCAGCCCGCATGGGAGCGGTACGCACCGGCCGCCTCCACGCTGCTCTTGCCGGCCAAGGCACGGCGCCCGATGCGCTCCGCCCGGCACGCTTCTCACGCGCGACAAGCCCCGGGCCCCGCCTGAGCGGCTTCCTGCCCCATCCGCCGCGCCACGGTCCGCGCCCCCGCAAAAAAACGGCCACGCTAGAAGTCGCGGCCGCAAACACACATCGCAACGCAGGGAACTTGCGTCGCGCAATGAGCCTACACGTCGATCCGTGACAAGCGTGTTTCGCCGCCACCCAACCCAGGCAGGCGAGAAATTTTCCGGCCATCGCCGGCAAAAACAGGAAAATGGGACAGCATTAGGTCATAATGTCCGCAAAAATTCCCAGCAAGGATGCCACGTGACCCTCGCCGCCCCGCTCGACCTGCTCCGGCAGGCGCGCGCCCGTTTTACCCAACGCGAAATCGCCGCGCATGTCGGCAAGGACATCAAGACCATACGTCGTTGGGAAAAAGGCGAAACGCCTTGTCCCGCGATGCTGGAGCCGGCGTTGCGCGATCTGCTGCGGCAAGGCGCGCGCGCGGCGAACCATGCGAACGGCACTGCGCGGTTTCGCTTCATCGATCTGTTCGCGGGTATCGGCGGCATTCGCATGGGCTTCGAGGCACACGGCGGCGAGTGCGTGTTTACCAGCGAGTGGAACGAATTCTCGACGCGCACGTATCGTGAGAACTATGGCGAAAACTACGGCGAGAACCACGCGGGCGGCGCCGGGCGCGCGCTGATCGGCGACATCGTCGCGTTCCCCGCCGAAGACGTGCCGGGCCACGACGTACTGCTCGGCGGCTTTCCGTGTCAGCCGTTCTCGATCGCGGGCGTGAGCAAGAAAAACGCGCTGGGCCGTCCGCACGGCTTCGAATGCACGACTCAGGGGACGCTCTTTTTCGACGTCGCGCGGATCATCGCCGCCAAGCGCCCCGCCGCGTTTCTGCTCGAAAACGTGAAGAACCTGCTGTCGCACGACAAGGGCCGCACCTTCGACGTGATCCTGCAAACGCTGCGCGACGAGCTCGGTTACGAAGTGCACTACCGGGTAATCGATGGCCGGCATTTCACGCCGCAGCATCGCGAGCGCATCATCATCGTCGGCTTTCGCGGCAGGACGTCGTTCTCGTGGGACGATCTGCGCCTGCCCGAGCACGGCCCGCGGCTCGGCGCGATCCTGCATCGCACGGACGGCGAAGAGCCGGTGCTGCCGTGGGATAACGACCGCTTCTTCGACCACGCCGCGCGCCGCGTGCAGCCGAAGTACACGCTCACACCGAAACTGTGGGCCTACCTGCAGAACTACGCAGCGAAGCATCGCGCGGCGGGTAACGGCTTCGGCTTCGGCATCGCGTATCCGGACAGCGTCACGCGCACGCTGTCGGCGCGCTATCACAAGGACGGCTCCGAAATCCTCGTCCATCAGGGCGAAGCGCTGCGGCCGCGGCGCCTGACACCGCGCGAATGCGCGCGCCTGATGGGCTTTCCCGACACTTTCCGGATTCCGGTCAGCGATACGCAGGCCTACCGGCAGTTCGGCAACAGCGTCGTGATGCCGGTGATGCGCGAAGTGGCGCGTATCATGCTGCCGCATGTGCAAACCCTGCTCGCCAACCCGACACGCGATGGTTCGAAACATGCCCTGCCGCTCGATGCATAAGCGCTCTCGCATGCAACGCGGCCAGCCCGCCGTACCCGGCCGAGCGGAGCGCTGACGATGGTCGATATCGTCGATAGCGCGACGCGCAGCCGGATGATGTCCGGCATTCGCGGCCGCAACACCCGGCCGGAAATCCTGATCCGCAGCCTGCTGCACCGGCAGGGCTTTCGCTTCCGGCTCGACGCGCGCGATCTGCCCGGACGCCCCGACATCGTGCTGCCGCGTTATCGCGCGGTCGTGCTCGTGCATGGCTGCTTCTGGCACGGCCATGACTGCCATCTCTTCAAATGGCCGCAGACGCGCCCGGAGTTCTGGCGCGAGAAAATCGGCCGCAATCGCAGCAACGACGACAAGGTGCGCGCCGCGCTGCTCGCGAACGGCTGGCGCGTCGCGGTGGTGTGGGAATGCGCGTTGCGGGGCGCGAATCGCGATATCGCGGGCGTGATCGAACGGCTCGTTGAGTGGCTCAGGAGCGACGCGCCTCACTTCGAGGAACGCGCCTGAAAAGCGGCTGGACGCGGGCTCGCGAGCGGCCGCAAACCGCGCGCGGCCTGCCCGGCTCGCGCGAGTCTCGCGGCTGCTGGTGATACACTCGAAAAGCTCACTCGGAGCACTTCCGGGACGTGCAACGACGTGCTTTCAGAGGCGCCGTCCCAACCTTCTGGCGGCACGTCCCGACGCACCTCGGCAAGCTGCTCCATGCGCGCTCGCCCGCCGCGATACCGCGCTCCGACGAACCCAGAACCAAACCAATCAACAAGGGAGGCACACCATGGCTGACTTCCGTCTCTGGTCCGACGACTTTCCCGCCAACGGCTTCATGCCGAAAGCTCACGAATACGACGACAAGGCGTTCGGCGTCGATGGCGAAAACATCTCGCCGTCGCTGCAATGGGACGCGCCGCCCGCGGACACGCAAAGCTTCGCGCTCACCGTTCACGATCCCGACGCGCCGACCGGCAGCGGCTTCTGGCACTGGGTCGTCGTCAACATTCCGGCCGATGCCCGTTCGCTGCCGCGCAACGCCGGCAAGGCCGACGGCTCGCTGCTGCCGCAAGGCGCGGTGCAGGTGCGCAACGACTACGGGACGGTCGGCTTCGGCGGCGCCGCGCCGCCGCGCGGCGATCGCACGCATCGCTATATTTTCCGGCTGCATGCACTGAAGGTGCCGCATCTGCCGGTCACCCCGGAGACCACCAACGCGGTCGCGCGCTTCATGACGCACCTGAACGAAATCGACTCGACGACCCACACGGGACTGTACGAACTCAAATAACGCCGAAGACGCGGCGCTGGCGCAACTTCACCTGCAACGCCGGCGCCGGCGCGAGCCGCCGCTTTCCGTGAATGATCACGGCGTGAGTGACCACGGCGGCCGAGGCGGCCCGCGCGTGACCCGCCTCCGTGGCGCGCAGCCGTCCCACTACAAATCAAACAGTCGATGCACGCACAACCCTCGCGCAAGGACGGCCCCGCGCCCTCCGCCGCTCCCTCATTCGAGGAAGGCGCCGAACAGGGCCTGCCGGTCCTGCAACGCTACTGGGCGATGCTCGTCATCGCACTCGCGCTCACGCTCGCGGTGCTCGACAGCGCGATCGCCAACGTCGCGCTGCCGACGATCGCACGCAACCTCAACGCGAGCGCGGCCGGCTCGATCTGGGTCGTCAACGCGTACCAGCTCGCGATCACCATTACGCTGCTGCCGCTCGCGTCGCTTGGCGACCGCATCGGCTACCGGCGCATTTATCTCGCGGGGCTGATCCTGTTTACGGTTGCGTCGTTCGGCTGCGCGCTGTCGACGTCGCTGCCGACGCTCGCGCTCGCGCGCGTGATCCAGGGTTTCGGCGCGGCCGGCGTCATGAGCGTGAACACCGCGATCGTGCGCATGATCTATCCGCCCGCGCAGCTCGGGCGCGGCGTCGCGATCAACGCGATGGTGGTCGCGGTGTCGTCGGCGGTCGGACCGACGATCGCCTCCGGCGTGCTCGCGATCGCAACGTGGCCGTGGCTGTTCGCGATCAACGTGCCGATCGGCATCGCGGCGATCATCGGCGGCTTCAAGGCGCTGCCGATGAATCCCGGCCACGAATCGCCGTACGACTATCCGGGCGCGATCATGAACGCGTTCGTGTTCGGCCTGCTGATTTTCGCGGTCGACGGGCTCGGTCACGGCGAGCGCTTCAGCTATGTGACGCTCGAGGTGGTCGCCGCGCTCGTGATCGGCTACTTCTTCGTGCGCCGCCAGCTCACCCAGCCCGCGCCGCTGCTGCCGATCGATCTGCTGCGCATTCCGGTGTTCGCGCTGTCGATCGGCACCTCGGTCTGCTCGTTCTGCGCGCAGATGCTCGCGTTCGTGTCGCTGCCGTTCATGCTGCAGGAAACGCTCGGCATGTCGCAGGTCGAAACCGGTCTGTTGATGACGCCGTGGCCCGCGATCATCATCATCGCGGCGCCGATCGCGGGTGTGCTGTCGGACAAGGTGTCGTCGGGGTGGCTTGGCGGCGTCGGGCTCGCCGCGATGACGCTCGGCCTGCTGCTGCTCGCCACGCTCGGGCCTCACCCGGACGCGCTGCAGATCTCGTGGCGCATGGCGCTGTGCGGCGCGGGTTTCGGCATTTTCCAGTCGCCGAACAATCGCACGATACTGTCGTCCGCGCCGCGCGAGCGCAGCGGCGGCGCGAGCGGCATGCTCGGCACCGCGCGCCTGACCGGGCAGACGCTCGGCGCAGCGCTAGTCGCGCTGATCTTCGGCGTCGCGCCGAAGAACGGGCCGATCGTCGCGCTCTACGTGGCCGCGGGGTTCTCCGCGGTCGCGGCCGTGGTGAGCACGCTGCGGGTCATGCAGAAGGCGACGATCCCGGCTTGACGTATCGATGAACCAGCCCGGCCGCGTACGCATAACGACGACGGGCACCGCCCGCCGGTGCGCACGCCCACATACGCAAAAGGGCGCGCATCGCACTGCGCGCCCTTCCTGTCTCGCTCTCCAATCTTCCCTGCCGCCAGAATCAGGACGTGACCGGCATGCACGCTGCCCGCCGCGAGAAGCGGCAGCGCCCATCCGCTCAAGACGACGATGCCGTCACGTCAGCGAGCTTTACCGCTTTGGCCGTCACCGAAGACGCGGTCGCGACGTTGCGCAGATCGTCGAGGAACGTATCGCGCCACACCGACAGGTTGTTCTCGCGCATCGGCTTCATCATGTCCGCGTGACGCGCCTGCCGCTCGGCGAGCGGCATCGATAGCGCGCGCTCGAGCGCTTCGGCCATCTGCGACAGATCGAACGGATTGACGACCAACGCGCCCGGCAACTGCTCGGCGGCGCCCGCGAATTGCGACAGCACGAGCACGCCCGGATCGGCCGGATCCTGCGACGCGACGTATTCCTTCGCGACGAGGTTCATGCCGTCGCGCAGCGGCGTCACGTAACCGACCTGCGACTGGCGGAACAGCGCCATCAGCAGATTGCGCTCGTACTTGCGGTTCAGATACTGGATCGGCGTCCAGTCGAGCTGCGCGAAACGGCCGTTGATGCGGCCTGCCTCGCCTTCGAGCGTTTGCCGGATGCGTTGATAGGTCTGCACGTCGGCGCGGGTCGGCGGCGCGATCTGCACGAGCGACACGCGGCCATGCCAGCCGGGCGCGTTCAGCAGCAGCCGCTCGAACGCCTGGAAGCGTTCGACGAGCCCCTTCGAATAATCGAGCCGGTCGACGCTCATGATCAGCTTGCGCCCGCGCATGCCGTCGCGCAGGCTCTTCACCGGTTTGCGGTCGGTGAACTGCTCGGCGGCTTTCGCGATCGCATCCGGATAGATGCCGATCGGATACGCGCCGACCTTCAGGAAGCGGTTGAACGCGTGGACCATGCCGTCTTCGCTCGACGTGCCGTGCTGGCCGCGCTCGATATAGTCGACGAACGACTGGCGGTCCGCCTCGGTCTGGAAACCGATCACGTCATAGCTGCACATCGCCTTGACCAGTTCGTCGTGCGGCGGAATCGTGCGCAGCACCTCCGGTACCGGAAACGGAATGTGCAGGAAAAAGCCGATCGGATTCTTCACGTCCAGCTCGCGCAGGCAGCGCGCGAACGGCAGCAGATGATAGTCGTGGACCCAGATGATGTCGTCGGGCCTCAGCAGTTCCTTGAGCTGCTTCGCGAGCGTCGCGTTGACGCGCTGATAGCCCGCGTATTCCTGCCGGTCATAGCGCGACAGATCGTTGCGGTAGTGGAAGGTCGGCCACAGCGTCGCGTTGGAAAAACCGCGATAGTACTGGTCGTAGTCGCGTTTGGTGAGGCCCACCGTCGCGTACGTCACGTTGCCCTGCTTCTCGATCACGGGTGCGGACGGCTCACTGACCGTTTCGCCGCTCCAGCCGAACCAGACGCCGCCGGTTTCCTTCAGCGCGTCCAGTACGCCGATCGCGAGCCCGCCCGCCGCGGGGCGCCCCTCCTGAATCGGTGCGACACGATTCGATACCACGATCAATCTGCTCATTGATGCTCCATTGTTTCGTTGTATTCGGATATGTGCCAAGTCGGTGCATGCAAGTCATGTGCCGATTTTTGAGATACGAGGAATAAAGTTGTATGCAAATGTGACGAACGAGTAGAACCGCGCGACTCCCACGAATCGCGAAGAAATTTTTTCTGCTTTGTTAACGAAACCGGAAGTCTTCGTTACCTGCCCTCAAAGCCGCGCGAACGCCTCGCCGCTCGCATGGCCGCCTTCAGGCATCCTGCTCCGAGCCCAGATCGCGCTGGTATTCGAGCCCTTCCTGACGTACCCCGCCCTGATTGTGCTCGCCGTCCGGCGGGGTATGCGGAGCGATCCGGTTTTGCCCGGCCGGGTCCGGTGACACCACCGGCTCGGTCCTGTCGTCGCCGGGCCTCGCACCGCGCTTCGAATGCCGCGCGGAACGTCGCAATGCGGGATGTCTCATGATCGATGCCTCCGGGGGAAGCTTGCCGCCTGTGGCGGCCTCCATACAGTCTAGGGGGCGTGACGGTAAATTGCCGGTAAAAGATGCGTCGGCTTTGTAACAAGTACATAAATTCGCAGCGCTGCCGCGCCGGCGCAGCGCGCATCGGCTGCGGGCTCGGAAGCTTCGCGCGGTCAACACTGCATCGGCGCCGACGGGAATTTGCTGGCCTGCGGGGGTTGCGTGGGCTGCCCGGGTGGATCGCCGATCGGCGGCGCTACCGGTTCGACCGGCTCGATCGGATCGGGACTCGGGCCGGGGACCGTGTCGGGCTCGCCGGGGTTCGGCGGCGCGGTGGGTGGCTCGACCGGCTCGGGCCGGTGAGCGCGCTTCGGCGGGAGTGGCGCGGGAGCGACGGCGTATTGCGGCATGTCGATGACCTCGTTTTGCGTTCCACCGGAGCGCAGCAAGGCATGTGCCGTTCGGTGCCGCGCCCGGATGGTCGGGCGCGGCATCGCAAGCAGCAAGAATACGTGTGGATACGCGTGGGTCAGCGCGACTGAGCGCAAAAAACGCGTGTCAGGCGTCCGCGCCGCCGAGCGCGCGCGATTCGTCGGCGCCATCGCCTTCCTCGCGCGCATCGTTGCCATATTCGACGAGGCGGTTGTACAGCGTCTTCAGGCTGATGCCGAGAATTTCCGCGGCGCGCGTCTTCACGCCGCCGCATTGATCGAGCGTCGCGAGAATCAGTTGACGATCCGCCTCGGCAAGCGACGTGCCGAACGGAATCGTGATCGCGGTGCCGGCCGCGGGCTTCGACAACGTGATCTGCAACGGCACGGTCGCGGTGCTGTCCGAATCCGCGCTCGACATGATGTGCGCGCGCTGCACGTAATTCTTCAGCTCGCGCACGTTGCCCGGCCACGGATACGACAGCAGCATCTCCTTCACGGCGGCCGGGAAATGCTTCTTCGTGCTGTGGCGATCGTTGAGTTCGTCGAGGAACGCCTGCGCGAGCAGTTCGACGTCCTTGCCGCGATCGCGCAGCGGCGGCAGGCTGATCGGAAACACGTTCAGCCGATGGTAGAGGTCGAGCCGCAGCTTGCCTTCGAGCACCGCCTGCTCCGGGTCGCGATTGGTGGCCGCGATCAGGCGCACGTCGGTTTCGATCTCCTTGGTCGTGCCGACGCGCATGAACATCCCGGTCTCGAGTACGCGCAGCAGCTTCACCTGCAACTCGATCGGCATCTCGGTGATTTCGTCGAGAAATAGCGTGCCGCCGTTCGCGCGCTCGAAATAGCCCTTGTGCTGCCGGTCCGCGCCGGTGAACGAGCCGCGCTCGTGGCCGAACATCTCCGATTCGATCAGGTTCGGCGAGATCGCGCCGCAATTCACCGCGAGAAACGCGTGCTTGCGGCGCAGGCTCAGCTCGTGCAGCGTCTGCGCGGCGACTTCCTTGCCGGTGCCGGATTCGCCGACCAGCATGACCGACGCCGCGGTCGGCGCGACGCGGCTGATCTGGTCGTAGACCTCCTGCATGGCCGGCGAATTGCCGAGCATCAAGCCAAAACGGCCCATGCGGCGCAACTCGCCGCGCAACGTGCCGATCTCGGCCTTCAGGTCGCCGGCGCGCGGCAGGCGCGACAGGATCGCCTTCACGCGCTGCATGTTGATCGGCTTCACGAGGTAGTCGGCCGCACCCATTTTCAGCGCGCTGACTGCCGACTCCACCGTCGCGTGGCCGGTAATCACGATCACTTCCACGCCGGAGCGCGGGTCGAGATCTTCGAACAGATCGACCCCGCTGCCGTCGGGCAGCTTCAGGTCGGTAAACACGACGTCCGGCATCTGCCGGACCAGTTGAATACGCGCTTCGCGCAGATCGCCCGCGGTGGCGGTGGTCAGGCCGTCTTCGCCGATAATGGCGGACAGCGCCTCGCGGGTACTTGCATCGTCATCGACAATCAGTACATGTGGCATCGCGTCTCGAAAACCTGCAAGCGTGGGTAAGGGAAGATGCGAAGCATGCCAATACGCATGCTGCAAGGGAAGCCGACGGCACTGCATGAGACCGCGCTGTGCCTGCGCCGGCCGCTCATTTTATAAAAAATTGCAACAATATCACGAAAAGTAGTGAGCAATTTCGCTTCATTGTTGTCTATTTATCTATTATACGGCTTTATCGACATTCTTTAACCACGCCGCCCAGGCGCGACCCGCCAATCTGGATCGGACTGCGCGAAGCGGGCGACTCCACCTGCTCGCGCTTCGGCAATGCACCAGCGCGTCGACGTCAGCCGCGCGGAAACGGCCATGCACGGCCTTCGTCATGCGCCTGACCCGAGCCGTTGGTGCTGTGCGCCGCGGCCGGGGCCGTTGCCGTCGCGTCGCCTGCGTGCGTGGCCGCCACCGCACCGCCTTCGTTTTCCCAGCGGCTCAGTTCGCGCGCTGCGGAAACCTGGCCGGTGCGTTTGTGCTGTACGTAGCGAACCGCCAGAAAGCCGCCAAGCGCCATCAATACGCTGAAGATGCCAATTGTGGGTCGTGCCATCGTGAACTCCTTTCCTGAGTCTGATGCGAATAGTGCGGATCATGCCGGGAGCGCAGGCGATGCAAACCGCGCGGCGAGCCGCTTCAAATCGACGTGCCGCGCAGCGCGTCTAGCGCGCGACCAGCACACCGAGCAGGAAGCCGGTGCCCGCCGCGATCGCGACCGACCGCCACGGGTTGTGACGCACGTAGCGCTCGGTGCCGACGGCCGCCTTGCGATAACGGCGGTGCACGTTGCGTTGCGCGTCGCCGAGCGCCGATTGCAACGTTTCCACATGCGTGCCGAGCCGGTCGCGCAGCGCATCGACGCCCTCGCCCGGCACATTGGCCGCAAGACGCAGCATTTCCTCCGAATCCCTCAGCAACACCCGAAGATCCTCGACGATCTTCTGGCCGCCGAGTGCAAGTTGTTGTGTGGTGTCAGTCATTGTTCACTCCTCGTCTGGTTCGGCGTTCGTGCGACTCCGCGACATGCCTGCGTCGATGAATGGAAGCGTTCGCGCGTTTTGCTGCCCGTGATCTCGATACCGGTCGAAGACTCACACGAGTCAATGAACCGGTCAATCACGCAAAGCCTATACCCGGTAAATTTGCTGTTTTAACGCATTGCACCAGTAACATTCAGGCACTTTCGACCGATTAAGCGCACATAATGTCCATGTGCATTCGCGCGTTGCCGCTTCGATTGCCGGAAACAGTCTCCAGGTGGTTAAATTGTTCTTTATGAGATAGTGGCTGTACCGTCTATCGCGTTCAAGGCCCGCGCGGCGCAATACGAACTTTCTTTGTACAGGATTCCCCGTTTATGGCGTCAATCGATCTGGACTCGCCCACCGTCTCCAACAGCGGCAGTGCTTCGCCACAAGCGAAGCAGCGCGTCGCGGACGGCGTCGCGGGGCTGAAATCGTACGGGCTGCTGTATGGCTCGTCGCCGGTGATGCTGGATCTGTACGAGCAGATCGAGCGCGTCGCCGACACCGACGCGACTGCGCTGATCATCGGCGAGTCGGGCACCGGCAAGGAACTGATCGCCCGCACGATTCACGAGCGCAGCAGCCGCAAGGACGGCGCGTTCGTCGCCGTGAACTGCGGCGCGATTCCCGATGAACTGATCGAAGCCGAATTGTTCGGCCACGAAAAAGGCAGCTTCACCGGCGCAGTCCAGGGCCGCGTCGGCTATTTCGAGCATGCGAACGGCGGCACGCTGTTTCTCGACGAAATCACCGAGATGGCGCCGGTGCGGCAGGTCAAACTGTTGCGCGCGCTCGAAACCGGCACGTTCTATCGTGTCGGCGGCAACGAACTGATTCGCGGCGACGTGCGCGTGATTGCCGCGACCAATCGCGACCCCGCGGTCGCCGTCAAGGAAAACGGCTTGCGCGAGGACCTGATGTACCGGCTCGCGGTTTTCCCGTTGCGCGCGCCGCCGCTGCGCGAACGCGAAAACGATCGCGAACTGCTCGCGCAATACTTCCTCGCGCAACTGAACCAGCAGGAAGGCACGAACAAGAGCTTCAGCAAACGCTCGATCGAAACGCTGCGCGCGTGGTCGTGGCCGGGCAACGTGCGCGAGTTGAAAAACGCCGTGTATCGCGCGTTCATTCTCGCGGAGAAGACCGTGGAATTGCCGCATCCGCATCTGGCGTCGCGGGTCAAGAAAGCGGTGACGCAGGGCGACGCGATGAGCGTATGGATCGGCACGCCGCTCGCCGATGCACAGAAGCAGATCATTCTCGGCACGCTCAAATATTGCGGCGGCGACAAACGGCGCGCGGCCAAAGCACTCGGCGTGAGCCTGAAGACGCTGTACAACCGCCTGAGCGCCTACGGCGACGAAAGCGGCGAAGAGGACGCCGAGCAATAAGACGCATCGCATTACGAGCCGCTTGTCGATCTCCGGGCGCCGATTGCGGCGACCCGCTTCGGTATTCGTATTTTTATATTCGTGCCGCGTTTTCGCGGCACGTTACGTTTATACCGCCCATTTGCGCGAGCGCGGCATCGCAGCCATTCCAGCCGGTAAATAACTCCAATCGCAAAATTACATGGCTTTCGCTTTCGTTTCGATTACCTGGCAGCGCCAGGAATATACCGCCAGCGATTAAACAGAAAACAACGGGTCGCGCACAATGTTTTGCAAATTTTTGCACTTTCCCCCTGCCAATTACAAATAGCATCCTGCACAATGCGGCAGCGTATTGAACGACGTGCCGCTCGTTCACATGCTTGGCGCGTGATCGAAGGCACCTGTACGGCAGGAACAAGAGAATGCAAAAGAACACAGCGTGGGCCGGCAACGTAAAACCCCTTGCCGTCGGCGGACGCCTTCACACCTCAGTGCCGACGGCACTTGTCGCGCTGGCGCTCGTAGTCTCCTCGGCATTGAGCGGCTGCAGCTCGGTGTACACGGAAGGCGCGGTAGCGGGCGCCGGTATCGCGGGCGCCGCGGTCGCCAACAAGGTCACCAGCAATGCGGCAGTCGCGACCGGTATCGGCCTGGGCGCAGTCGCCGCGGCGCGCGCCGGCGTGCAGTACTCGGAGCGCGTGGTCCACAGAAACACGCAGAACAGCATCGCGCAGGCAGCCGGTCCGCTCGATATCGGCGCGGTCGCGCCGTGGAGCATTACCCACTCGTTCCCGATCGAAGACGACGAACATGGCCGCGTGACGGTCAGCCGTCTGATCAGCACCGGCGCGCTCGACTGCAAGGAAATCGTCTTCTCCGTCGATCAGAACGCGACGAAGAACACGCCGGCCAGCAGCGCGTTTTTCATCGCGTCGATTTGCCGTGACGGCCAGAACTGGCGCTGGGCCTCGGCCGAGCCGGCCACCGAGCGCTGGGGCTCGCTGCAATGACGGCACGGCCCTTCTCCACCCACCACCTGCGACTCCTTGCGGCCGGCGCGCTGTGCGTCGGCGCGAGTCTGCTCGCGAGCGGCTGCGCGTCGATCGGCGCGGCAAGCGGCGCGGCGGCGGGTGTCGCGTCGGGTATCGTGACGAGCAATCCGGCCGTCGCGCTCGGCGTCGGCGTCGCCGTGCAGGCCGCGACCGACGAAGTGATCGCGCGCTACATGCGCAACATGCACCAGGATCAGCAGGATCTGATGGCGGCGCTGGTCGGCACGATGCCGGTCGGCGAAACACGTCCGTGGTCGGTCAAGCATACGTTGCCGATCGAAAACGGCCACGGCCAGGTGCGCGTGACCCGCGCCGTCAGCTCGGCACTCGCGCAGTGCAAGGAATTCGTGTTCTCGGTGCAGGACGGCGATGGTCCGAACGCACCCGAGATGTGGTTCACGGCGAGTGCGTGCCAGCAGGACAAAGGCTGGAAATGGGCGACGGCCGAACCGGCGGTCGAACGCTGGGGCAATCTGCAATAAAAAGCGGCGGGGTCTGAACTGACCCCGCCGCTTTTTTCCAAACCGTCGTCTGTTCCGAAGAACGTCGGCTCAAGACTCCACGTCTTCCAGGCTGAAAATTTCGGTCTGGTCGTTGTACGAGAAGATCTCGCCGTAACGGCCCCAGTTGATGACCGCGTCGAGTGTTTCCTCGGCGGCGCTGTCCGACAGAAAGTCCTCCAGCTCCTGCTCGAAGCGCACGCGCGGCGCGCGATGCCCCGGCCGCTCGTTCAACACTTTCTTGATCCGCGCCGCGAGCGGCACGTGCCGCAACAGATGCTCGGCGAACATCATCTTGCGTTCCTGCGTGCCGAACTCGGCGAACACGCGCGCTGGCGGCGTCAGGAAAATATCGCCCTCGCGCACGTCGGCGAAACCCAGGTGTTGCAGCACTTCGGCGATCGGGAACAGATCGTCCACTTCCAGATGCAGCGAGCGCGCGATTTCCGGCATGTCCGCGCGACCGTGGTACGGCGCGGCGGCCAGCGTCTCGATCAGACCCGCCATCAGGTTGGTCGACACATGCGGCAGCCAGCTATGCAACTCGAGCCCCTTGCGGGTCTTTTCGTCGGTCTGGCGCGCGGTCATCTTCGCGTAGATCTCGTCGACCAGCCGCCGGAACGCCGGATCCAGACGATTGCGCGGATGCTTGAACGGCACCTTGATCTCGGCGATCACGCGGCCCGGATTCGACGACAGCACGAGAATGCGGTCGCACATGAACACCGCTTCCTCGATGTTGTGCGTGACGATCAGCACCGCCTTGATCGGCATGCGGCCCTGCGTCCACAGATCGAGCAGGTCGGTACGCAGCGTTTCGGCGGTCAGCACGTCGAGCGCGGAGAACGGCTCGTCCATCAGCAGCAGCGTCGGGTCGACCACCAGCGCGCGCGCAAAGCCGACGCGCTGGCGCATGCCGCCCGACAGCTCGCGCGGATACGCGTTTTCGAAGCCGTCGAGACCGATCAGGTCGATCGCGGCGAGCGCGCGCGTGCGCCGCTCGCTCGCGGCCACGCCCTGCGCCTCGAGACCCGCTTCCACGTTCTGCAGCACGGTTAGCCACGGGAACAGCGCGAAGGTCTGGAACACCATCGCGACGCCCTTCGCGGGGCCTTCGAGCGGCTTGCCCATATAGGTGACTTCGCCGTCGGTCGGCTCGATCAGACCGGCGATGATGCGCAGCAGCGTCGACTTGCCCGAGCCGGAGCGGCCGAGCAGGCCGACGATCTCGCCCTCTCGCAGCGACAGGTTCGCGTCGTCGAGGACGAGCAACTCGCCCTGCGTCTTGTTGAAGCCGCGGCACACGTCCTTGACGCGCAGGATTTCCTCGCCGAGGCGCGGGGGCTTCGGCGGCGTCTGGATCGGCGCGGCAGTCATAGCAGCTTTCGGATTTTGCATCGCGTTATGCCTTCATTTCTCAATCTAGGCGGAGCTTGCCTTCGGCGTACGCGTACATCGGACGCCACAGCAGACGGTTGAACAGGGTCACGAACAGGGACATCACGGCGATGCCGACGATGATCTTCGGATAGTCACCCGCCGCGGTGGTCTGCGCGATATAGGCACCGAGGCCATGCGCGACCACCTTGGTGTCGCCCCACTGGACGAACTCGGCGACGATGCTCGCATTCCACGCACCGCCCGACGCGGTGATCGCGCCGGTCACGTAGTACGGGAAGATGCCCGGCAGCATCGCCTGACGCCACCATTGCCAGCCGCGGATGTGGAAATTCTTGGCCGCCTCGCGGTAATCGTTCGGATACGAACTCGCGCCGGCGATCACGTTGAACAGGATATACCACTGGGTGCCGAGCACGATCAGCGGCGACAGCCAGATGTCCGGGTTCAGATGGAAGCGCACGATCACGATCACGAACACCGGGAACAGCAGGTTCGCCGGGAACGCGGCGAGGAACTGCGCGAGCGGCTGGATTTTTTCCGCCAGCGCGGGCCGCAGGCCGATCAGCACGCCGACCGGCACCCAGATCAGCGACGCGATCGCGATCAGCACCACCACGCGCAGCAGCGTGATGAGCCCGAGCACGAACACGTGACCGACCTCGTCGAGCGTGACGCCGGTGCGCACATAAAGGAACACGCGATACACGACGAACACGGTGGCGATCAGCACGAGCGCCGCCCAGATCAGGTCGCCGGCCTTCGAACTCTTCTCGCGCTGCGGAATATGGAAGCGCGGCGTCTGGAACGCCGGCAACTGCATGCGCACGCGGGCGGCGCGCGCGAACATCCAGCCGAGCGGCACGAGCAGACGGTGAATCAGCCGGGTGCGACGGATCAGGTCGAGCAGCCACGAATCGGGCGCGTCGCCCGAGCTCGTGAATTCCATGCGGAATTTGTCGGCCCACGCGACGAGCGGACGGAACAGGAACTGATCGTACGCGAGAATCACGACCGTCATCGCGAGAATCACCCAGCCGATCGCGTGCAGGTTTTTCTCCGCGATCGCCTGCGCGAGATAGGCGCCGATGCCCGGCAGCGTAATCGTCCGGTTGCCGACCGTGATCGCTTCGGAGGCGACCACGAAGAACCAGCCGCCCGACATCGACATCATCATGTTCCAGATGAGGCCCGGCATCGAGAACGGCACTTCGAGTTTCCAGAAGCGCTGCCACGACGTCAGATGAAAGCCGCGCGACACTTCGTCGAGATCGCGCGGCACCGTGCGCAGCGACTGATAGAAGCTGAATGTCATGTTCCACGCCTGGCTCGTGAAGATCGCGAAGATCGCCGCGAGCTCGGCGCCGAGCACGCGGCCCGGGAACATCGTCAGAAAGAACGTGACCGTAAACGAAATGTAGCCGAGCACCGGCACCGACTGCAGGATGTCGAGAATCGGCACGAGCACGAGGCCGGCGCGCCGGCTCTTGGCCGCGAGCGTGCCGTACACGAGAGTGAAGACGAGCGAGGCGACCATCGCCGCGAGCATGCGCAGCGTGGTGCGCATCGCGTACTCGGGCAGATTCGACGGATCGAGCGAGATCGCCTGGGTCTGCAGCGTCGACATCGGCGCGAGCGTCTCGTGAAAGCCGATCGCCGCCATCGCGATGATGCAGATGATCAGCGGAAACGCGACGAAGTCCCAGCGATTGGGCAGTACGCGCCAGGCCGATGCATTGGCGGTGCGCTTCAGGTTGAAGCTGAAATCCATCAGATGCCCTCCCCCTCGAAACAGGCATGCGAACGCTCGAAGGAGGCCGCGGTTATCTCACGGCGGTCTATGGATAGGTCCGGAAAGCGGAAATCAGGCATGACAAAACGTGCGTGGTCAATCGTTAGAGTTGGAGACACGTCGGCCGGCGACGGACATGTTCATGGACGAGACGCCCACGATCACCCCCTTCACCATCACGCCGGATTCGTGTCGCCGCGGGCGCCGCCCGAAGGCTGGCGGGCTTTCCTCGTTTTGGACGGCACGACACTACACCATCCTATGTTTCAGGCACAACCTTTAGCCGCAAATAGAGATGCATGCCGCAAGCCCTTGCAGCAAGGCTCGCGTAAGGCCGGATCGCGCGCTTCGCGCCGCACTGTACCCTGCTCCCGCGTACTCCGGCAGGGGCCACGCGCGCCCGCCCCGGCCCGCGTGGCGCGCAAGCCACATGCGCGCTCGCCGCGGCGCATCCGCAACCCCGGCGAAGCAGCCGAAAACCCGTACAGCCATCAAGAAACCGGCGCAGTTGCCGTTAAGAACCTGATCGGCGCGGGCCATGCGGTCCCTATCCCCGCAATAACCATGGCGCCTTGCCTCGCGACGGTTAAAATCAGGAAACGACGTACCTGTTTATGAACGGTTCATCCCGGACCCCGTCGGCATTGCGGCGTCCGGTGCCGGCGGAGGACCGGAAGCAACGCGGGGGCCGGCATCAGGGCCAGCCGGGCGGCCGGTTCAGTGGGCAATACGGCGGCCAACCCAGCGCCAGCACGCTGCCACGAAAGAGCAAGTCGCATGTCACAGCCAGACGGATCAGAGGGTCGATGAACAGGACAACGTTGCGCCAGGTAGCCGGACCGGTCAGCTTCGTGCTGATCGTACTGGCTTGCTGGTTCGTGGCAGGCATGGTCGCGGACCGGATGGTACAGCAAGAGCTGGACGCGGCGCTGCGCACGCAGCGGCAGATGTCCACGTCGATCGTCGACAACATGGCGGAAGTGATCGCCAGCGACCTCGCGATGTCCCGCGCCATCCCCGCGACCATGGCCGAAATGGACATAGTCCAGCGCGCCCTGGTGCAATCGCAGAATTATGCCGCGAACAACGCGGCGGCGGAACCCGCGCTGCGCACCGCCTTGCTCAACAACCCGCAGATGCTGGCGGTCAGCAAGTTCCTGCACGACGCGCAAGGCTTCTCCGGGCTCGACCAGATCTGGATCGTCAACGCGAACGGCATCTGCGTTGCGTCGAGCAGCACGATCGCGGGTCCGGACGGCGCGCAGCAATCGTTCGTCGGCGCCGACATGCGCGCGCGCGGCTATCTCACCAACGCGCTGCTCGGCGCGTTCTCGGAAGCCTACGGCGTCGGCCGCGCGAGCGGCGAGCCGGGCATTTTCATTGCCGCGCCGGTCTACGCGGACGGGCTGCTGGTCGGCGCGGTGGTCGCGAAGGTCGGCATCGCGCGCTTGCGCCACTGGGTCGCGCACGCGGGCACCTTCGTCTCCGACGACAACGGCGTCATCATCATGGCGCACGACAGCGCGCTCGAAGGCCATGTGCTGCCGGACTCGCGCGTCACGCAGATGAGCCCCGCCGAGCGCCGCACCATCTACCGCCGCGATACGTTTCCCGACGTGCTGATCCGCGAGGACACGCAGGTGCGCGAACAGGCGCCGTGGGTGCCCACGGCGGTCGCCGGGCAGCTCTTCGGCATGATCGAGCAGCCGGTGCCGGCGCTGTATCAGAACCGCAGCGGCCTGAATTCGGGACTCTCCGCGCACCTGGTCGACCCGCTCGCCGCGTGGCCCGAGCTGCTGCGCAATCACAAGCGCGACCATCTGCTGGTGTTTCTGACGCTGGCCGGCACCGTCGCGCTGGCGTGGGTGATCACCGTTTCCTACGTGCGCGAGCGACGCCACCATCGCGCCACGCGCGACCTCGCCGAGCAGTTGCAGTCGGCCAATACGCTGCTGTCGGCGGAGGCGCGGCACGACGCGCTGACCGGCGCGCTGTCGCGGCGCTACTTCCTCGATCTGTTGCGCAGGGAGATCGACCGCGCGCGGGCGAACAACGAGCCGCTGTGCATGGCGATCGCCGACCTCGACCACTTCAAGCAGATCAACGACCGTTTCGGCCATGCCGCCGGCGATCGCGCGCTCGAACATTTCGTCGATACCTGCCGCGCCGAGTTGCGTGGCTCCGACGCGATCGGCCGGCTCGGCGGCGAGGAGTTCGGCCTGCTGCTGCCGGCTACCGATCTCACGAGCGGGCGCGACGTCGTCGAGCGTCTGCGCCTGCGTCTGAAAGACGTGCCGTCGCCGAAGCTGCCGGCCACCGCCGGCCTGAGCGTGAGCATCGGCATCACCGAGCTGTCGCCCGACGATCTGCCGGAGCGCATCATGAGCCGCGCCGACACCGCGCTCTACGCGGCCAAGACCGGCGGGCGCGACCGCACCGAAGCGCTGCCGCCCGACGATACCGCGCCGCCCGCGCGTACGGCGATGAACGCCTGGTGAACCGGCTGAGCGCGCCCTGCCGATAGCATCGAGCTTCCCGCAACGAAGCAGGTATGATGAATCCTGATATCGGGATTGTCGCTACCGCTTTAACGGGAGATTCGCATGAAGGGAAATCTGGTGATCGTCTGTCGCGATCAGGACGCTGACGCATTCGACCATCTGCTCGCCGAATACGGCGCGTTCCAGACGCGTCTGTCGTCTACCGCGTGGTATCTGAAACTGGAAGTCGCGCCGGAGGTGATTCAGGAGGAAATACTCGCGCGCCTTGGCAGATACACGACGCACTACATCTTCGAGGCGGAAACGGTGACGTGGAATACCGTGGATAGCGAGGCGGCGAATGCGTTGAATACGCTGTTTTCGGACTAGCGCTTCCCACCCTGCCGCGATGCCGGTGCCCGGCGCCCGCATCGCGATTCTGCTTCTACTTCTTTTTCGCGACTCTTTATCGCGCTTTTTACCAGGCGCCTTCCGAAGCCGCCGCGACCCTTGGCAGCACCTCGAACGGAAAGCTCATCAACACCCGCAAGCCACGGCCGCCGTGGTTGCCGATTTCCCAATCGCCGCCGGCACGCCGTACGAGCCGCTCGACGATTGCGAGGCCCAGCCCGCTATGGCCATTGCCGCCGCGCGCCGGATCGAGCCGCACGAACGGCCGGCTCGCGTTGATCAGGTCCTGCGCGGCGATGCCGCTGCCGTTGTCGCTAATAGCTAGCGTGAAGCCCTGCGACGTGCGCGCGGTGGCGACGACAACCGGCGGCGCGCCATACGCGTGCGCGTTATCGAGCAGGTTCGACAGAATCCGGTCGAGCGTGGCGGCGGGCAGCAGGAACGACGGCCCCGCGTTGAGTTCGGTCTGCACGGTCGGCGCGCCGGCCGCCACCGCCCGATAGCTGCGCACGACGCGCTCGCACTGGGCATCGACTTCGACCGGTTCGCTGCGATCCGCGCCGTCGTGCGCAAACACGAGAAACTGCTCGACGATATGCGTCATTGAATCGACATCGCGCACGACGCCATCTCGCGTCTTCGCGTCGTCCATCATTTCGGCGCGCAGCCGCAGACGCGCGAGCGGCGTCTTCAGGTCATGCGCGACACCCGCCAGCATCACCGCGCGGTCGTTCTCGGTGCGCGCGACTTCCTGCACCATCTGATTGAAACCGTGCGTGAGCTGCCGCAATTCGCGCGGACCGCGCTCCGGCACCGGCGGCACCGGCAGACCACGGCCGAAACGCGTCACCGCCTGCGCGAGCGAGCGCAACGGCTGCTGCAGCGCCCACGCGGCAAAAAGCGCCGCCATTACCGCGAACGAGAAAATGATCGCGAGCCACAACACCGTGCGGTCGAGCGAGCGCGGCATGCGCAACGGCTGCACCGGCACGACGATCCAGTTGCGGTCGGTCGCCGCGCGTACCCACAGCGTGGGCGGACCGCCCGGCGGCCCGACGCGCACTTGTGTATCGGCCGGCATGCGATCGCGCACGTCCTCGACGAAGCGCTCGAGCGGCGCCGGCATTGCCGCGTTTTGCGCCGGCACGTCCGGGCTCGCCGGGTCGACGAGCTTCACGCGCGACGGCAACGGTTGATCCGGGGTTCGGGCGACGTGCTGGCGCACCGCGTCGACGAGGAAGGTGGCTTCCTCGACCGCGTAGCGCGTTTGCAACTGCGAGCGTTCGAGCCGCATCAGTGCATACCACGCGAAATGCGACAGCATCAGCACCGCGACGACTAGCAGCGCGAGCCGTCCGAACAGCGAATCAATGGGCCGACGCATGCTGCTCGCCGTCCGGCACGAACACGTAACCGCGGCCACGCACCGTCTGGATGAAGCGCGGCGTGGACGGATCGGTTTCGAGAATGCGGCGCAGGCGCCACACCTGCACGTCGATGCCACGGTCGGTGCCGTCGTACTCGGGACCGTGCAGCAGTTCCAGCAGGCGCTCGCGGGTGAGCGTGCGCATGGGGTGATTGACGAAGATCTTCAGCAGCGCGAATTCGCTGCCCGACAGCGTGAGCGGCTTGTCTTCGAGATGCAGCGTGCGCGACTGGAAGTCGAGCGTGAAGCGGCCGAAGCTGAACGGCTCGCGCTGCTCCGGCGCGGCCGCCGAGGGCAACGTGCGGCGGCGCCGCAGCACCGCCTGCACGCGCGCGAGCAATTCGCGCGGATTGAACGGCTTGCCGAGGTAATCGTCCGCGCCGAGCTCGAGCCCGACGATGCGGTCGACGTCGTCCGCGCGCGCGGTCAGCATGATGACGGGGATATCGTCGCCCGACGCGCGCAGCTTGCGCAGCGCGGTGAGCCCGTCGACACCCGGCATCATCAGGTCCAGCACGATGAGGTCCGGGCGCTCGCGCTCGAGTCGGCGCTCGAGTGAGCCCGCGTCGTGCAGCACCGAAACTTCGATGCCCTGACGGGCGAGATAGTCGCGCAACAGATCGCGCAATTCGACGTCGTCGTCGACAACCAGAATTTGAGTAGCCATGGAATGAAGTTTAACGCGCAGCAGAAAGGGTTTTCGTTTTCCGAACCACCTCAACAGTTACTGGGTGTTACGGTGAAAGGCGCGCGTAATGCGTGGTAATAGCGGCATCGACGCGCGTAACACAGCAGTCGGCGCGCTTCTCTACGCTGTGCCTTACCGAGTGCAGGCAGTCCACATGACCGGTTGCATCGTCGGCTATTCCATTACAAGGAGCCTTATATGTCCACCAAAAAGATGTCGCGCGTTCTCGCCGTTGCTGCCACCGCTCTCG
The DNA here is from genome assembly GCF_047605525.1 of Paraburkholderia sp. Lineage (GTDB taxonomy): Bacteria > Pseudomonadota > Gammaproteobacteria > Burkholderiales > Burkholderiaceae > Paraburkholderia. The sequence continues at coordinate 115,490 of NZ_JASGFN010000026.1, forward strand.
CCCTCGGCGCGGGCGCCGCTTATGCCGCTCAACCCGCCGAACAGGCCCACGGCGGCCCCGGCGGCTGGCACGGCCACTTCATGAAAGATCTGACCCAACTCCACGACCAGCTCAAGCTGAACGCGGACCAGGAAAAGCTGTGGCAGAGCGCGCTCGATACGATGAAGCAGAACCACGAAGCGATGCGCGCCAATCATCAGCAGGCACGCGATCAGTTCAAGGCGGCGCAGCAACAGCCTATCCTGGATCTGAACGCGATGGCCGCGACGCACCAGCAGATCGAGCAGAAGGATGCGCAACTGCGCCAGCAAACCACCGACGCCTGGCTCAAGTTCTATAACGGCCTGAACGACCAGCAGAAGACCACCGTCAGCACCGCGCTGAAAAAGCGCTTCGCGCGGATGGAACAGCGTCACGAAAAGATGCGTGAGCGCTGGGAGCATCATAAGGGCGCGGCCTCGGCGCCGGCCGCAAACCAGTAAGTGGTGTGATGCGCAGGCAACGCGAGGCGGCCTCGTACGGCCGCCTCGCACATGAAAAAACGCCACGGAAGACGGTTTCCGTGGCGTTGCTGGTTAGTGACTTATGCGCGCGCAGCGTGGCGAATACATCGCGAACGCGTCGATCGCCGCAATCGGCTTCGCGAATCAGCCGTTCAGCGGGCCGAGATCGAATAGCAGCACTTCCGCGTCTTCACCCTTTTCCAGCGTCACCGTGTCGATGTCGCTGAGCTTCGCGGCATCGCCCGCCTTGAGCGCCTTGCCGTTCACGCTCAGTGCGCCGCGCGCCACGTGCACATAGGCGAGGCGTCCCGCCGGCAGCGTGAACGTCGCGTTTTCTTCGCGATCGAACAGTCCCGCGTAGATCGATGCGTCCGCATGAATCGTCACCGAGCCGTCGCGGCCATCGGGCGACGCGATCACGCGCAGACGGCCACGCTTGCTGTCGGCGTCGAAACGCTTTTCCTCATAGCCAGGCTGATCGCCCGCGCGGCGCGGAATCACCCAGATCTGCAACAGATGCGCCGGTTCGTCGCGCGACGCGTTGAACTCGCTGTGCTGCACGCCGGTGCCCGCGCTCATGCGTTGCACGTCGCCGGGACGGATCGTCGAGCCATTGCCCATGCTGTCACGATGGGTGAGCGCGCCTTCCAGCACGTACGTGACGATTTCCATATCACGATGGCCATGCGCGCCGAAGCCCTGGCCGCCGGCGATGCGGTCTTCGTTGATGACGCGCAGCGGGCCGAAGTGCACGTGCCGCGGGTCGCGGTAATCGGCAAACGAGAAGCTGTGATACGAGTCGAGCCAGCCGTGGTTGGCGTGGCCGCGTTCTTCGGAACGGCGAATCTCGATCATGGAAAGTCTCCCGGTAAGTAAACAGAACGATGCGGGGAATGTAGGGTCAACCCGGGCGCATAACAATCGGCACGGGTGCACCGGACCGTTCCATCGATGTGCGCAATCGCGATGGGGTTCGGGGTTCGACAACACGCGCCCCAAAAACGCCGCAACAAGGCCACAAGCGTCCCCGGAAACCCACCCCGCGCCGGAAAAGTCACCCCGGCGTCGCGCACGCACCACGCCCGCCGCGGCGCCTCGCCACGCGCTGTCGTCCTGGACTGGCGCCTCGTCGCGCTTCGGGTAAAATACCGCGCTTTTCAAGCCGCACGGGCGTTCGGCGAGCCGTTCAAGGGCCGCCGGCAAGCCCCGCCGGGCGGCCGGCGAGCCGCACGCGGCGGCCATCGGGTCGACGCGGCGCGCGACCGAAG
>NZ_JASGFN010000027.1:0-115260 GCF_047605525.1 Paraburkholderia sp.
GCAGCCCGCGTCCGGCCAGCCCGCCGCCGGCCAGGCCGGCGGCGCTGCCGATCTGGGCGGCCTCGGCGGCCTCGGCGGCCTGGGGGGCGTGGGCGGCAACTTCGGCCAACGTCTGTCCGGGCTCGCGCAGATGCGCGGCAACCCGCGCGCGCCGCTCGTGTTCGCGGTCGCGCTGCTGATCGCGGTCGTCGCGGGCCTGTTCCTGTGGTCGCGCGCGCCGGACTACAAGGTGCTCTACAGCAATCTGTCCGACCGCGACGGCGGCTCGATCATCGCCGCGCTGCAACAGGCCAACGTGCCGTATAAGCTCTCCGACAGCGGCAGCGCGATCCTCGTGCCGGCCGAGCAGGTCCACGAAACGCGTCTGCGTCTGGCCTCGCAGGGACTGCCGAAAAGCGGCTCGGTCGGCTTCGAGCTGATGGACAACCAGAAATTCGGCATCAGCCAGTTCGACGAGCAGATCAACTATCAGCGCGCGCTCGAAGGCGAGCTCGAACGCACGATCGAATCGATCTCGTCGGTGAAATCGGCGCGCGTGCACCTGGCGATCCCGAAGCCGACCGTGTTCGTGCGCGACAAGGAACCGCCGTCGGCATCGGTGCTCGTTCAGCTATATCCGGGCCGCGTGCTCGACGAAGGCCAGGTCGTCGCGATCACGCACATGATCGCGTCGGCGGTGCCGGAAATGCCGGTGAAAGGCGTGACCGTGCTCGACCAGGACGGCAACCTGCTGACCCAGCCGAGCAACGGCAGCGGCCTCGACGCGTCGCAACTGAAGTATCGCCAGCAGATCGAGCGCAACACGCAGCAGCGCATCGACGCGATCCTCGCGCCGCTGTTCGGCGCCGGCAACGCGCATTCGCAGGTGAGCGCCGACATCGATTTCTCGCACAGCGAGCAGACCTCGGAAAACTACGGCCCGAACGGCAATCCGCAGCAGGCGGCGATCCGCAGCCAGCAGTCGAGTAGCGCGACCGAAATGTCGCAGGGCGGCGCCTCGGGCGTGCCGGGCGCGCTGTCGAACCAGCCGCCGCAGCCGGCTTCCGCGCCGATCGTCGCCGGCAACGGCGCGAGCGCGGTCAGCACGACGCCGGTCAGCGACCGCAAGGACTCGACCACCAACTACGAACTCGACAAGACCGTGCGCCACGTCGACCGGCCGATGGGCGGCATCCGCCGGCTGTCGGTCGCGGTGGTCGTCAACTACATGAAGGTGACCGACGCGAAGGGCAACGTGACGATGCAGCCGGTCAGCGCCGACAAGCTCGCGCAGATCACCCAGCTCGTGAAGGACGCGATGGGCTTCGACGCGTCGCGCGGCGATTCGGTCAACGTGGTCAACAGCGCGTTCACCGCCGAAGTCGACCCGTACGCGAACCTGCCGTGGTGGCGCACGCCGGACATGCTCGCGCTCTACAAGCAGATCGCGACCTACCTCGGCATCGGCGCGGTCGCCCTGTTCCTCTACTTCGTGATGGTGAAGCCGGCGCTGCGCCGCGCGTTCCCGCCGCCGGCCGAACCGGTCGCCGCGCTGATGTCGCCCGACGAGCCGGTGCTGCTCGATGGCATTCCGGCCGAAGAGCGCGACGGCGCCGTCGTCGAGATCGAGGCCGACCCCGAGACGCTCGCGCTCGAAAACGCGAAGCACAAGTATGAGAAGAACCTGGAGTTCGCGCGCAGCATCGCGCGCCAGGATCCGAAGATCGTCGCAACCGTCGTGAAAAACTGGGTGTCCGATGAGCGCTGAAGGCGTAGTGAAGAGCGCGCTGCTGCTGATGTCGATCGGCGAGGAAGAGGCGGCGCAGGTGTTCCGGTTCCTGGGCCCTCGCGAAGTCCAGAAGATCGGCGTCGCGATGGCCGCGCTGAAGAACGTGACCCGCGAACAGGTCGACGAAGTGCTGCAGGAGTTCGTGCGCGAGGCCGAGCAGCACACCGGCATGTCGCTCGATTCGAACGAGTACATCCGCTCGGTGCTGACCAGGGCGCTCGGCGACGACAAGGCCGGCGTCATCATCGACCGGATCCTGCAAGGGAGCGACACGAGCGGCATCGAAGGGCTCAAGTGGATGGATTCGGCGGCCGTCGCCGAACTCATCAAGAACGAGCACCCGCAGATCATCGCGACGATCCTCGTGCACCTCGACCGCGACCAGGCGTCGGAAATCTCCGCCTGCTTCAGCGAGCGGCTGCGCAACGACGTGCTGCTGCGCATCGCGACGCTCGACGGCATCCAGCCGGCCGCGCTGCGCGAGCTCGACGACGTGCTCACCGGCCTGCTCTCCGGCAGCGACAACCTGAAGCGCAGCCCGATGGGCGGTATCCGCACGGCGGCCGAAATTCTCAACTTCATGTCGAGCAACCACGAGGAAGGCGTGCTCGAAAACGTGCGCCAGTACGACGCGGAGCTCGCGCAGAAGATCATCGACCAGATGTTCGTGTTCGAGAACCTGCTCGACCTGGAAGATCGCGCGATCCAGTTGCTGCTGAAGGAAGTCGAGTCCGAGGCGCTGATCATCTCGCTGAAGGGCGCGCCGCCCGCGCTGCGCCAGAAGTTCCTGTCGAACATGTCGCAGCGCGCGGCCGAACTGCTCGCCGAAGACCTCGACGCGCGCGGCCCGGTGCGCGTCTCCGAAGTCGAGACGCAGCAGCGCCGCATCCTGCAGATCGTGCGCAACCTGGCCGAAAGCGGCCAGATCGTGATCGGCGGCAAGGCGGAAGATGCGTATGTCTGACGCGAACTCCACGGCGAAGGAAAGCCTCTCGGCCTACCAGCGCTGGGAGATGGCCTCGTTCGACCCGGTGCCGCCCGCGCCGCCGCCGTCCGAACCCGAATTCGACCGGCGCGCGTTCGAAGCGGAACTCGAGAGCCTGCGCGAAGCCGCGCGCGCGCAGGGCATCGCGTCCGGCCACGTGGCCGGCCAGGCGCTCGGCTATCAGGCCGGCTACGATCAGGGGCACGCGCAGGGCTTCGAGCAGGGCCGCAGCGAAGCGCGCGAGGAAGCGATGCGGCTTGCCGCGCTCGCCGAAACCTTCAGGACCGCGCTCGACGGCGCGCAGCTTGCGATCTCCGAAACGCTGGTCGCGCTTGCGCTCGATATCGCGCAGCAGGTCGTGCGCCAGCACGTGCAGCATGACCCGACCGCGCTGATCGCCGCGGCGCGCGAAGTGCTCGCAACCGAGCCCGCGCTGCTGGGCGCGCCGGCGCTGATCGTGAGTCCCGCCGATCTGCCGGTCGTCGAGGCTTATCTGCTCGAGGAATTGCAGACGCGCGGCTGGACCGTGCGCACCGATGCATCGGTGGAGCGCGGCGGCTGCCGCGCGCAGGCCGGCACCGGCGAAGTGGACGCGGGCATCGACACGCGCTGGCAGCGCGTCGCCGCCGCGCTCGGTAAGGTGAGCACATGGTAACGGTCGAGGAAATCTGCTCGAGCGATCTGACGCCGCTGGAACGCGAGCTCGCGCTCGCGTCGTTCGGCTCGGCGGCGCCGGCGGACACCGAAGGCTCGGATGAGCCCGGAAAGGCCGACGGCTTCAGGGGATCCGACAGCGCCACCGAGGTGCCTTCGCCCGATCCGGCCGGCGGCCACCCGATGACGGACCCCGCTTCGCGCTCCACCGCTCACGCTGCCCGCCTTCCCGCCTACGATCCCGGGCTCGACATCAATCCGCACATCCAGACCTGGCGCGGCCAGCTCGACGCGCTGCGCGCGCGCAATGCGATCGCGAAGCCACTGCGCGCGTGCGGGCGTCTGACGCGCGCGGCCGGTCTCGTACTCGAAGCCGTGGGCTTGCGGCTATCGGTCGGCGCCGAAGTGATGATCGAGCTGCCGCCCGGCAGTTCGCTGCCGATGGCCGAAGCCGAAGTGGTCGGCTTCTCCGGCGACAAGCTGTTTCTGATGCCGACCACCGAAGCGATTGGCCTGTTGCCCGGCGCGCGCGTCTATCCGCTCGAAAGCGCGCCGATCGCCGATCCGATGGCGGGCGCGAAGCGTCTGCCGGTCGGCTGGGAGCTGCTCGGCCGGGTGCTCGACGCATCGGGCCGGCCGCTCGACGGACTCGGCCCGCTCGGCACGCAACACGACGCGCCGCTCTCCGCGCCCGTCATCAATCCGCTCAATCGCGAACCGATCCATCAGGTGCTCGACGTCGGCGTGCGCGCGATCAATGCGCTGCTGACGGTCGGCCGCGGCCAGCGCATGGGCCTGTTCGCCGGCTCGGGCGTCGGTAAATCGGTGTTGCTCGGCACGATGGCGCGCTACACGAGCGCCGAGGTGATCGTGATCGGCCTGATCGGCGAACGCGGCCGCGAAGTGAAGGAGTTCATCGAACAGATTCTCGGCGAGGAAGGCCTCGCGCGCTCGGTCGTGATCGCGGCGCCCGCGGACGTGTCGCCGCTGCTGCGGATGCAGGCGGCCGCGTATTCGACATCGCTCGCCGAATATTTCCGCGACCAGGGCAAGCACGTGCTGCTGCTGATGGACTCGCTGACCCGCTACGCGATGGCGCAACGCGAGATCGCGCTGGCCGTCGGCGAGCCGCCCGCGACCAAAGGCTATCCGCCGTCGGTGTTCGCGAAGCTGCCGGCGCTCGTCGAGCGCACCGGCAACGGGCCGGCGGGCGGCGGCTCGATCACCGCGTTCTACACGGTGCTCACCGAGGGCGACGACCAGCAGGACCCGATCGCCGACTCGGCGCGCGCGATTCTCGACGGCCATATCGTGCTGTCGCGCACGCTCGCCGAGGCGGGTCACTATCCGGCGATCGATATCGAAGCGTCGATTAGCCGGGCAATGACCGCGCTGATCGACGATAACCATTTGAACAAAACGCGTATGTTCAAGCAGATGCTGTCGCGTTATCAGCGCAACCGCGATCTGATCAACGTCGGCGCATACTCGAGTGGACGCGATGCGGTGCTCGATCGCGCGATCGCACTATATCCGCGCATGGAACAGTTTCTGCAACAGGGTTTTCGTGAGTGCGCGAACTTTGAACCGAGCATCGAGATGTTGAACGCGCTGTTCGGCTAGGGCCGGTTCAGGTTGGTGGTTTACATTGATAACAGGGTTGTGCGGGCCGCCGGAAGGGCCGGGCACGATAATTGAATGAAGCGTGATACGCGACGTGTTCGCGAACGGCGTGACGCGGTGACCGGTCCTTCTGGCGGCTGGTTCCGCGACAGATTATTTTTTTAGGGGAACGTGCCTTTCCGCCCGCCTTGCGGCGTCGCCCGCCGTCCTTGCAGCGCAGGCGGAAAAGCACGTTCGCAAGCCCTTGATTGGCGTGAACCGGCCCGAGGAGGCTGACGATGGCGAAACACTTTCCGATCAAAACGCTGATCGGTCTCGCGCAGGACGACGTGGACGCCGCCGCGCAACGCCTCGGCCGCGCGCAGCGCGAACGTAACGACGTGGCGGCGCAGCTCGAGGCGCTCGTGCAGTATCGCGACGAATACCACGCGCGCTTCACCGAGAGCGCGCAGTCGGGCATGCCCGCCGGCAACATGCGCAACTTCCAGGCTTTCATCGACACGCTCGACGCCGCGATCGAGCAGCAGCGCAATCTGCTTGCGGCGGCCACCGCGCGCGTCGAAGCCGCGAAGCCCGACTGGCAGCGCCAGAAGCAGAAGCTCGGCTCGTACGAAGTGCTGCAGGCACGCGGCGAAGCGGCCGAGGCGAAGGTTGCCGCGCGGCGCGATCAGCGCGACGCCGACGAATACGCCGCACGAATTCTGCGCATGCGCGCGAAGGGCGTGTGATGCGAGCGGCGCCGGACTTCGTTGCTGAAGGCCGCCGCCCTGCGTCACACCGCGCCGCCCTGCTTCTGCGCTGCCCTACTGCGTTGCCCTACCGCACACCCCGTTTGACGGATTGACAGGATTCCCCATGTCGCTTCTTTCACAGATCGGCTCACAAATCAGCTCGCTGCTCGGCTCGGGCGGCAATGCGTCGACGGCCGCGGCCGTGAACGCAGCGGTCAACGCGAACCCGTTCGCGCAGACCTTGCAGCAGAGCATCGATCAACAAAACAGCGCGGCCGCGCAGAGCGCAAACCAGCAGCAGACGAGTTCGGCGGCGGCGTCGCAAAGCGCGTCGTCGAGCGTGCATGACGCGCCGCCGCCAGCCGCGCTCGCGCCGCGACACGCGAGCAATGGTCAGAACGGCAGTGGTTCGGCGAGCACGGCGGCGTCATCGTCGGCGCATGCGCAGCAGTCGAAGCAGAACGATACGAAGGCGCAAACCGACGCGGGCGCGCTCGCCGCCGCGGTAGCCGCCGCGCAGGCCCAGGCCCAGGCTCAGGCGCAAGCCGCCGCCAATAACGCCGACACGACCGACGCTGCGACGTCCGCGGCCGACGCGGTAGCCGGGCTGACCGGCACGGCCGCGAGCGCGCCCGGCAACGCGGCGGGCAAGAAGGGCGCCATCGATCCGAAGTCGTTGCAGGCCGCGTTGCAAAGCGCGCTCTCGGCGCTCGCGAGCGGCCAGGGCGCGGTGCCGACGCAGGCGCTCGCGAGCGGCGCGGCGGTGAAAGCCGCGACGGCGGCGAGCAGCCTCGCTGACGCGAAAGGCGGCCTGAACGGCACGGCGGACGGCAAGACACTCGCGAGCGGCCTGTTCGGCGACGGCAAGGGGGCGGGCGCCACGCACGCAGCCGTGACGACCGCCACGACGACCGCACTGACCGACCCGGCCAACGCGAAATCGGCGGTCGACGCGCTGAGCGCGGCCGCGGCGACGAACGGGCAGGCGGACAACCTCGCATCGGCCCAGAGCGCGGCCGACGCGGCGAATGCCGCGCTGGCCGCCACCCAGGCGGCGGCCAATGCCGCGAGCACGACGGCCGCGGCACAGAGCACCGGCAACGCGAGCGCGGCGGCGGCCGCGAACACGCTGGCGCCGCAGGTCGGCACGAGCGACTGGGAGGATGCGCTGAGCCAGAAGGTGGTGTTTCTGTCGAATGCGCATTCGCAGAGCGCCGAGCTGACGTTGAATCCGAAGGACCTCGGGCCGTTGCAGGTCGTGTTGCAGGTCGCGGACAACCATGCGCACGCGCTGTTCGTGTCGCAGCATCAGTCGGTGCGAGAGGCGGTCGAGGCGGCGTTGCCGAAGTTGCGGGAGGCGATGGAGTCGAATGGGATCGGGCTGGGGAGTGCGAGTGTCAGCGATGGCTTCGCGCGGCAGAGTGGTCAGCAGCAGAATGCGGGGGAGGGCCGCTCGCGCGGCGGGTCTGGTGGTGGTGGGAGTAGTGGCGCGCTGGCCGGGGATGGTGGGGATGATTTGGGTGGGGTAGTGGCGAGTGGTGCCTCGCAGCGCTCGGTGGGGATTGTTGATACCTTCGCTTGAAGGGGGCTTGCTGCGTGGGTGTTTGATCTTGTTCGGGTGGTGTGTTTTTTTGTCGTTGTTCTTGGGGGTTGGCCTTTCCTTGTATTCATGTCGGTCTGTTGGCGTTGCCCCTGTGCGGGGCGGCACCTACTTTCTTTGCTGCTGCAAAGAAAGTAGGCAAAGAAAGCAGCTTTACACCGCCAATGCTTAAGTGGGTCCCCTGGCCTGGAAGGGGTAGTGGTGCATCTGGAATCCGTGCCCTCGCACATTCCGCTTTCGTGACAAGGCCATCATTCTTCCGGCGGCGCTGCGCGCGCCGAAGTCCCGTTCAAGAACCATCGGTCGTTTTCCGGCGCCTCGCCGGGGCGCAGCCGACGGCCCCCGCTGCGCGGGCCATCTCGCCGGTTTCCCTGGCAGCCCCGTCCATGACGCACGCAGTGCGGAGTGGGAGCGGATGAGCGCTTTGTCACTGAAGCGGAGTGTGCGAGGGCACGGATTCCAGATGCACCACGACCGGCAGAGGACCGGGGTGCCCACTTAAGCATTGGCGGTGTGAAGCTGCTTTCTTTGCCTACTTTCTTTGCAGCAGCAAAGAAAGTAGGTGCCGCCCCGCACAGGGGCAACGCCAACAGACCGACATGAATGCAAGGAAAGGCCAACACCCCACGAACAACGAAAAAACCAACCCCCACCCGCAAAACTCAAAACCTAATCATCATCTTCAACAACGCATTCACCCGTTTCCCATACGGCGGCGCAATCAACCCGCGCGCATTCAGCCGCGCCTGAATCAGCACGGGCTTCATCTTCGAGAAAGTCACAAAACCCTCATACCCGTGATACGCCCCCATCCCGCTCGCGCCGACACCGCCGAACGGCAAACTCTCGCACGCGAGATGCATCAGCGTTTCGTTGACCGCCATCCCACCGGCGACCGTTTCATGCGTGACACGCTCGACTGTCCGCGCATCGTCGGCGTACAGATACAGCGCGAGCGGGCGAGGACGCGCGTTGATCCACGCGATTGCGTCGTCGAGCGTGTCGTACGGCACGAGCGGTAGCAGCGGCCCGAAAATCTCCTCCTGCATCAGTGCGCATTCGTCGGGCGCGCCTGTCACGGCGACCGGCGGAAAGCGCCGGCTCGCGGCATCGGGCACCGCATCGGTCAGCGCATGCAACTGCGCGCCGGCGGCCTGCGCTTCGTCGGCGAGGCGTTCGAGCCGCTCGAAGTGGCGCGCTGAAATGATCGACGTGTAATCCGGGTTCTGCGCGAACTCCGGATACATCTTCGCCATGCGCGAGCGCGCCCGCTCGATGAACGCCTGCTCCTTGCCGCGCGGCACCAGCACATAATCCGGCGCGACGCAGGTCTGCCCGGCGTTGAGCGTCTTGCCGGCGATCAGGTTGTCGACCGCGTTGTCGAAGCGCGCATGCGCGCCGATGATCGCCGGCGACTTGCCGCCGAGTTCGAGCGTGACCGGCGTCAGATGCGCGGCCGCCGCGCGCATCACCTCGTGACCGACTTTCGTCGAGCCGGTGAACAGCAGATGATCGAACGGCTGCGCGCTGAACGCGGCGGCGAGCGTCGCGTCGCCATTGACGACCGCCACGTGATTGCGCGCAAACGTCTGGCCGATCAGCAGCTCGAACAGCGCCGACGTGCGCGGCGTCAGCTCGGACATCTTGATGATCGCGCGATTGCCGGCCGTGAGCGCGCTGATCAGCGGGCCGACCGCCAGCAGCACCGGGTAATTCCACGGCACGATGATGCCGACCACGCCGAGCGGCTGCGGCACGACTTTCGCGCGCGCGGGCAGCAGCCATTTGTTGGTGCGGCGGCGCTGCGGCTTCATCCAGCGCTTGCCGTGACGCAGCGCGGCGTCGATCTCTTCCTTCACGAGCAGGAATTCGGCGAGCAGCACTTCCTGTTTCGCGCGATTGCCGAAGTCGGCGTGCATCGCGTCGGCGAGCGCGTCGCGATTGTCGAGCATCAGTTTGCGCAGCGCGCGCAGATGCGTCGCGCGCGTGTCCCACGACGGATACGGCGCGCGCAGATACGCATGACGTTGGTCGCGCAGCAGTGATTCGAGCGCGGCGACCTCCGGCAGATCGTTCTTCATCTGAGTCCACTCCCTGATCGATGACGGTGCGCGTGGAGCGCGCTTATTGGTTTGTATCGGGTATGCGTTGATTGGGTTTGCCGCATCGGGTCTGCGTGACAGACAGGTCGAGCCAGTGGCTTCTCCGTCGCACTCAGATGGCAAATTCAGGCGGCAAACTCACGCGGCAAGTTCAAACGGGAAATTCATACAGGAAACGCCCGCTCGATAATCGCCGCGTGATCGAACGTAGCCGGCAGTGTGCCGTACACGCGACCGCTTTCGCCGCAGCCGTCGGCGAGACGCGTCGCGATGAACGCGGCGGCGACCTCGGCCGGCGCGTGTTGCGCGAGCAGCGTCGCCTGCGCGATCAGCACGATCTGCTGCGCGATGCGCCGCGCCGAGGCTTCGCGCTGTTCCTCCGGTCCATTGAGCGTCGCGGCGAGTCTCGCGAGCGCCGCGCCCAGCGCCGGATGCGCGCGCGCCTCTTCCCGCCACGCGGCGAACAGTGCCTGCGCGGCCTGCGGTTCGCGTTCCAGCGCGCGCAGCACGTCGAGACACATCACGTTGCCCGAGCCTTCCCAGATCGAGTTGACCGGTGCTTCGCGATAGAAGCGCGCCATCGGCCCGGTTTCGACGTAGCCGTTGCCGCCCCAGACTTCCATTGCCTCGCCGGTGAATTCGAGCGCGCGCTTGCAGACCCAGTACTTCGCGGCCGGCGTAACGATGCGCCGCCATGCGCGTTCGGCGGCAGAAGCGTTGGCAGCCGCATCGCCCGAGTCCTCGAACGCGCGCGCGAGACGCATGAACAGCACCGTCGCCGCCTCCGATTCGAGCGCGAGATCGGCGAGCACGTTGCGCATCAGCGGCTGCTCGGCGAGATGCCGGCCGAACGCGCTGCGATGCCGCGCATGATGGATCGCCTGCACGAGCGCCGCGCGCATCAACGCGGCGCTGCCGATCACGCAATCGAGCCGCGTGTAGTTCGCCATTTCGATGATGGTCGGCACGCCGCGCCCTTCGTCGCCGATCAGGATGCCGTACGCGTCGAGAAATTCGACTTCGCTGCTCGCGTTCGAGCGATTGCCGAGCTTGTCCTTCAAGCGCTGGATCTGCACCGCGTTCTTGCTGCCGTCCGGCGCGAAACGCGGCACGAAAAAGCACGACAGCCCTTCGTGCGTGCCGGTGCGCGCGAGCACGAGATGCGCGTCGCACTGCGGCGCCGAGAAAAACCATTTGTGACCGACGAGCCGGTAGGCGCCGCCGCGTCCGCCGGCGTCGATGGGATGCGCGCGCGTCTGGTTACTGCGCACGTCCGAGCCGCCCTGTTTTTCGGTCATGCCCATGCCGATCATCGCCGAGCGTTTGCGCGCGAGCGGCACGTCGCGCGGATCGTGCTCGCGCGCGTACAACTGATCGCGCAGCGTACCGAACAGCGCCGGCTCGCGCTGCAAAACCGGGATGCTCGCGAAGGTCATCGTCAGCGGACACAGCGAGCCGGATTCGATCTGCGCGTGCAGAAAATAGCCGGCGCAGCGCGCGGCCATCGCGCCGGGCCGCGGATCGGAAAACGGCAGCGCGTGCAGACCTTCGCGACGCAGCAGCGCGAGCAGTTCATGCCATGCGGGATGAAACTCGAGCGCGTCGATGCGTTCGCCGCGCGGGCTGTGCGTGATGAGCCCGGGCGTGTGACGGTTCGCGAGTTCGGCGAGCGCGAGCGTGTCCGGCGTCGTCAGCGCCGCGCCGTGCCGCAGCAGCGCATCGCGATGCCACGACGCGCCATCGCGTTCGACGGCGGCGCACAACGCGGCATCGCTCGCGAACAGGTTGTAGTCCGCGAGCGGCGGCGCCTGATTCGTCACCTCGTGAGTCTGGCCGAAGCCGTGCGGTTCCATCTGCTGTCTCCGTGCTTTTTCCATTGTGCGCCGGTTTGCCGGGGTCGATCGGCCACGATCTGCCGGGCCTGTTTGATCGCCGCGGGTGATGCCGTGTGCCGGGGGGACGACGCGCGTCGCGCCATGTTTGAATGCCGTGCGCGGCCGGTTGGACGCCGCGCGCGGGCTATGCGCACTGATCGCGCGCGTCTTTCATCATAGGGGCGCGACGCCGCCGGCGTTTAGAGGAATCGCTCTGGCCCGAAGCCGCCGCAGCCCCGAAACGCTCCCTACAATGCGCGTAAAACACACGTAGACAAGTGTGCACGAGACAGGGGCCGCGAGCAACGCGGCCCATCAGGAGGAGCGCATGCAATACGACTACATCATCGTCGGCGCGGGCTCGGGCGGGTGCTCGCTCGCGAGCCGTCTCGCGGATCGCTGCCCCGACGCGACCATCGCGCTGATCGAAGCGGGACCGCACACCGACCGCAATCTGTTCGTGAACATGCCGGTCGGCGTCGCTGCGGTGGTGCCGCACAAGCTCAAGACCAACTACGGCTATCTGACCACGCCGCAGCCGGGACTCGCCGGCCGCCGGGGCTATCAGCCGCGCGGGCGCGGCTTCGGCGGATCGAGCGCGATCAACGCGATGGTCTATACGCGCGGCCATCCGCTCGATTACGACGAATGGGCGGCGCTCGGCTGCGACGGCTGGTCGTGGGCCGACGTGCTGCCGTATTTCCGCCGCGCCGAAGGCAACGAATGCGGCGCCGATGCATGGCACGGCGACGCCGGGCCGCTGACCGTGTCCGATCTGCGTTTTCAGAATCCGTTTTCGAAACGCTTCGTGCAGGCCGCGCTCGAAGCGGGCTACAAGCCGAACCCCGATTTCAACGGCGCGGACCAGGAAGGCGTCGGCTTCTATCAGGTGACGCAGCGCGACGGCCGCCGTTGCAGCGTCGCGCGCGCGTATATCTACGATCGCCCGCGCGCCAATCTGCACACCATTGCCGATGCGACCGTGCTGCGCGTCGTGTTCGACGGCAAACGCGCGAGCGGCGTCGAGATCGTGCGCGGCGGGCGCGGCGAAACGCTCGACGCGCGCGCCGAGGTCGTGCTCGCCGCGGGAGCGTTCAATTCGCCGCAACTGTTGATGTGCGCGGGCATCGGGCCGGCCGACCATTTGCGCTCGCTCGGCATCGATGTGCTGCTCGATGCGCCGGAGGTCGGCCGGAACCTGATCGACCACGTCGATTTCACGATCAACAAGCGCGTACCGTCGATCGAGCCGACCGGCTTTTCGGTGCGCGGCATCGCGCGGATGCTGCCGCAGTTCGTCACGTTCATGCGGCACGGGCGCGGGATGCTGTCGAGCAACGTTGCTGAGGCGGGCGGTTTTCTGAAGAGCCGGCCGACGCTCGATCGGCCCGATCTGCAACTGCATTTCTGCGCGGCGATCGTCGACGATCACAACCGCCATATGCATTGGGGGCACGGTTATTCGCTGCACGTGTGCGTGTTGCGTCCGCATAGCCGTGGCACGGTGACGCTGGCGAGCGCCGATGCGCGCGTCGCGCCGCTGATCGATCCGCGATTTTTGAGCGATGCGCGCGATCTCGATCTGCTCGTCGACGGCGTGAAGATGGCGCGGCGCATTCTCGATGCGCCATCGCTCGCGCTGCATGGCGGCCGTGAGCTGTATACGCGGCCGGGGCAGTCGGATGCCGAGCTGCGTCAAACCATCGCCGCGCATGCGGACACGATTTATCACCCGGTCGCGACTTGCCGCATGGGTGGCGATGCGGGCTCGGTCGTCGATCCGCAATTGCGCGTGCGCGGCGTGACGGGCTTGAGGATCGTCGATGCGTCGGTAATGCCGACGCTGATCGGCGGCAACACCAATGCGCCGACGGTGATGATGGGCGAGCGCGCGGCGGAGTTGATCGCGGCGGCGCGGCGGGAGGGAGCATTGAACCCAGCGGCGATGGCCGCGAGCGCAAGCGCGGGTGGGGTGGCGGCGCGGGCAGCGTGACAGGACGCGTTGCCGGATGTGCCACGCGGCGCGACCGCTCGCCGCGTTCCACTCTCCCGTCTACTCGCCCTGCGGCGCCGCAATCCCGTTGAAGCCAATTCCCGGCCCGAGCATGAAATCATCGCTGACCTGGGTCGGCAGCGTCTCGCGCGCGACGTCGAGCCACGCGCGCGCCGCATGCGACAGATAGCCGTTGCGGCGCCAGCCGATCGCCATTTCCCACGGAATTTCCGGCTCGACGACCGGCAAACAGGTGAACTGCGCGGGATCGAGCCGCCGGCAATACGGCGCGGGCAATAGCGCGATGCCGACGCCGGCCAGCACCAGCGCCGCCATGAAATCCCAATGCCCGCTGCGCCCGACGATTGCCGGCGCGAAACCCGCCGCGCGGCACGCGTTCAGCACGACGTCGTTCAGCGCCAGGCTCTCGCCGTAGAACACGAACGGCTCGTTCGCGAGCTGCGCGAGCGGCACTTCGCTCAACGCGTCCCAACGTGAACCGGTACGCGCGACGAGCCACAGCAACTGGCGGCTCATCGGCAGCACGTCGATGTTGTCGGGATCGACCGGCTGCAGCACGCCGCCGAGTTCGAGTTCGCCATTGATCAGCGCCGCTTCGATCGCGCGCGAACCCTGTTCGAACAGCTTCAGCTCGATCTTCGGATAGCGCTGGCGAAACGCGGCGATCGCCGGCGTGAACAGCGCACCGCCCATCGGCGGGATGCCGATCGTCAGCTCGCCGCGCCCGAGCGTGTCGAGATCGTCGAGTTCCGCCTGCAACCGCGCGTGCGCGGCGAGCACGTCCTGGCCGCGCTGATAGACGATCCGGCCGGCGTCGGTGAGCACCATCTGCCGGCCGTCGCGCAGCAGCAGCGGCGAGCCGATCTCGTCCTCGAGCGATTTGACCATCTTGCTGATGGTCGGCTGCGTGACGAACATCTGCTCGGCGGCGACGGTGAAGCTCTGTTGACGGACCACTTCGACGAAATAGCGCAACGCACGGAGTTCCATGATTCCGCTCTCCAGAATTCCAGATTGGAATGATCTGGATGATTGTAAGTCATTATGTTTATGATGCGGCGCTCCCTATACTGGCTTTCATTCGAAGCTCATTCAGGGAATGTCATGGCCGCGCCGGGTTTCACTCGCTCAACGACGTCCGCCGCTGCCGGCCGCGCGGGCGGCGCGTCGGGCCTCGGCCGCGTGGCGCGGATCGTCGTGCAGAGCGCCGCGATCGCCGCGCTCTGGATGGCCGCCGATTGCGCCGCGCGCAAGCTGCATCTGCCAGTGCCGGGCGGCGTGATCGGTCTTGCCGTGCTGCTCGCGCTGCTGTTCAGCGGCGGCATCGCGCCGCGCTGGGTCAAGGCCGGCGCCGACTGGCTGCTGTCCGACATGCTGCTGTTCTTTATCCCGGCCGCGGTCGCCGCCGTGCAATACGGCGGTCTGTTCCGCGCGGACGGCTGGCGCCTCGCGCTGGTCGTGATCGCGGGCACGCTGATGGTGATGGTCGCGGTGGCCTGCGCGGTCGATCAGGCCGCGCGGCTCGAACGGCGTCTCGCGCTGCGGCGCGTGTTGGTCGCGCGAAACGCGGCCGCTCTTCCGCGTGCCCGGCAATGAGCGCGCGCTATTCGTCGCTCTTTGCGTCGCTGCCTGCCGACGACGCGTCGCGCCTGATCGCGGCCGGCTGTCTCGTGCTGACGGTCGCGCTGTATGTCGCGTCGAAGGCGCTGTACGCGCGCGTCCGCTCGCCGTGGCTCACGCCGATGCTGACGGTGCCCGCCGCGCTCGTCGCAATCGTCGTGCTCGCGCACATTCCGTATCGGGTCTACTTCGCTGACACGCGCTGGCTGATGTGGCTGCTCGGTCCGGCGACGGTCGCGTTCGCGGTGCCGATCTACGAGTACCGCGCGCTGCTGAAACGCCACTGGATTTCGCTCACCGTCGGCGTGACGGTCGGTATCGTAGTCGCGGTCGGCGGCTCGCTGATGCTCGCGAAGCTGCTGCATCTGTCGCCGGAATTGCAGCGCAGCCTGATGACGCGCTCGGTGTCGACGCCGTTCGCGCTCGCGGTCTGCGACAGGATTCATGCGCCGAAGGATCTGAGCGCGCTGTTCGTGATCGCGACGGGCGTCTGCGGAATGCTGTTCGGCGAATTCGTGCTCGCGTTCGTGCCGCTGCGCACGCGCCTCGCGCGCGGCGCGCTGTTCGGCGCGGCCGCGCACGGCGTCGGCACCGCGAAGGCGCGCGAACTCGGCAGCGAGGAGGGCGTGGTCGCGAGCCTGACGATGATGATCGCCGGCGTCGCGATGGTGCTGCTTGCGCCGATGCTGGGGCTGTTGCCGATTTGAAGCCGGGGGCTGTCTCCGCGGGCCACGCACTATCGTGATGTGCCCGGCTGGTCATGCGTTCGCGCGCCTCGCCCGTCCCGCGACGCCGTCATCCCGATTTGCTACAATCGCCGTTCGTCTTCGAGGAGCGTTGCGACGGGTACCGCGGATCCTTATTCGCCGGCCGCCTGCCAGGCTCGAAGGCTTCAATCGGAGGGCCGGGATGCGCGTCGCGCGCTCCCATCCACCGCATCAAACCGCGCTCACGTCACATTTCTAGTCAATTTTTTAGAAAGGAGGGCGTGATGAACGCCGCAGTCATCGATTCCCAAAAACAGGATTACGTCGTTGCCGACATGTCGCTCGCCGACTGGGGCCGCAAGGAACTCACGATCGCCGAGACCGAAATGCCCGGCCTCATGCAAACGCGTGAAGAGTACAAGGCGCAGCAGCCGCTGAAGGGCGCGCGCATTGCCGGCTCGTTGCACATGACGATCCAGACCGGTGTGCTGATCGAAACGTTGACCGCGCTCGGCGCGGATGTGCGCTGGGCCTCCTGCAACATCTTCTCGACCCAGGACCATGCCGCTGCCGCGATCGCGCAGGCCGGCACGCCGGTGTTCGCGTTCAAGGGCGAATCGCTCGACGAATACTGGGAGTTCTCGCACCGCATCTTCGAATGGCCGAACGGCGAGTTCGCCAACATGATTCTCGACGACGGCGGCGACGCGACGCTCCTGCTGATCCTCGGTTCGAAGGCCGAAAAAGACCGCTCGGTGATCGCCAAACCGACCAACGAGGAAGAAGTCGCGCTGTACAAGTCGATCGCGAAGCACCTCGACGCGGATCCGGTGTGGTACTCGACGCGCCTCGCGCACATCAAGGGCGTCACCGAGGAAACCACGACCGGCGTGCACCGTCTGTACCAGATGGAAAAGGAAGGCCGTCTGCCGTTCCCCGCGATCAACGTCAACGACTCGGTCACGAAGTCGAAATTCGACAACCTGTACGGCTGCCGCGAGTCGCTGGTCGACGGCATCAAGCGCGCGACCGACGTGATGATCGCGGGCAAGATCGCGGTCGTCGCCGGTTACGGCGACGTGGGCAAGGGTTGCGCGCAATCGCTGCGCGGTCTGGGCGCGACCGTGTGGGTCACCGAAATCGATCCGATCTGCGCGCTGCAGGCGGCGATGGAAGGCTACCGCGTCGTGACGATGGAATACGCGGCCGACAAGGCCGACATCTTCGTGACCGCGACCGGCAACTACCACGTGCTCAACCACGACCACCTGAAGGCGATGCGCCATAACGCGATCGTCTGCAACATCGGCCACTTCGACTCGGAAATCGACGTCGCGTCGACCCGCCAGTACCAGTGGGAAAACATCAAGCCGCAAGTCGACCACATCATTTTCCCGGACGGCAAGCGCGTGATCCTGCTGGCCGAAGGCCGTCTCGTGAACCTCGGCTGCGCGACCGGCCACCCGTCGTTCGTGATGTCGAACTCGTTCACGAACCAGACGCTCGCGCAGATCGAACTGTTCACGCAGGGCGCGAAGTACCAGAACAAGGTGTACGTGCTGCCGAAGCATCTCGACGAGAAGGTCGCGCGTCTGCATCTGGCGCGCATCGGCGCGAACCTGACCGTGCTGTCGGACGAACAGGCCGGCTACATCGGCGTCGACAAGAACGGTCCGTTCAAGCCGAACCACTACCGCTACTAAGCTCGCGCCCGCCGCGAGCCTGCCGTGCGCATCGCCGCACCCGGGCTCGCGGGCGCGGCGGCGCCGGCGGCATGACGGTCTGATCACGGGCGGCGCGCAATGCGCCGCTTTGTTCGCCGGCGCCGCTTTTCGTTACATGGACAGCCTGCCCCCGCAGGTGCTTACAAGGAGCTCTCTACATGACCGTGCTGCTGACCTGGCTCATCAACGCGCTCGCGCTGCTGATCATCACCTACCTCGTGCCGTCGATCCATATTCGCAGCTTCGGCACGGCGCTGATCGTCGCGATCGTGCTCGGCCTCATCAATACGGTGCTGCGCCCGGTGCTGATCCTGCTCACGCTGCCCGTCACGATCCTCACGCTCGGCCTCTTCATCCTCGTCGTCAATGCGCTGTGCTTCTGGCTGTGCGCGTCGCTGTTGAAGGGCTTCGAGGTGTCGGGCTTCTGGTCGGCGTTCTTCGGCTCGATCCTGTACAGCATCGTGTCGTGGCTGCTGTCCGCGCTTATTTTCGGCAACCGCAGCCTCGGTTGACCTCCCTGAATATGAATCCGATCGAACTTTCATTCGAATTCTTCCCGCCGAAAACGCAGGAAGGCGTCGACAAACTGCGCGCGACGCGCGCGCAACTCGTGCCGCTCAAACCCAAGTTCGTGTCCGTCACCTTCGGCGCCGGCGGCTCGACGCAGCAAGGCACGCTCGATACCGTCGTCGACATGGCGAAGGAAGGGCTCGAAGCGGCGCCGCATCTGTCGTGCGTCGGCTCGTCGAAGGAAAGCCTGCGCGCGATCCTTAACGAGTACCGCGCGCACGGTATCCGCCATATCGTCGCGCTGCGCGGCGATCTGCCGTCCGGCATGGGCGCGGTCGGCGAGCTGCGCTATGCGTCGGAGCTCGTCAGCTTCATCCGCGCCGAGTTCGGCGACTGGTTCTGGATCGAGGTGGCCGGCTACCCGGAATACCATCCGCAGGCGCGCTCGCCGCGTCACGATCTCGAGAACTTCGCGCGCAAGGTGAAGGCCGGCGCGAATTCGGCGATCACGCAGTACTTCTTCAATGCGGACGCGTATTTCCGTTTCGTCGACGATGCGCGCCGGCTCGGCGTCGACGTGCCGATCGTGCCCGGCATCATGCCGATCACGAACTTCTCGCAACTGATGCGCTTCTCCGAGATGTGCGGCGCCGAAGTGCCGCGCTGGATCGCGCGCCGGCTGGAGAGCTTCGGCGACGACCGCGAGTCGATCCGCGAGTTCGGGCTCGATGTCGTGACGGACCTGTGCCAGCGGCTCGTCGACGCGAAGGTGCCGGGCCTGCACTTCTACACGCTGAACGCCGCGACGGCGACGAAGTCGATCTGCGAACGGCTGGGCGTGTAAAGCAGCGCTCGATCTGTCGAACGAGGGGGCGGTCTGCAATGGGTGAAGAACCCATCCGGGCCAGGAAGCACACCGCCTGATCGGCATGGCTGCCACCATTATCGGCATCATTCGATGTCAAAATGTGTGCCTATCAGTCGAATGACCTGCCAGGAGTGACCATGCGAACCACGATCGCCCTTGATGACGATTTGCTGTCCAAAGCCCAGGCCTATACGGGTATCCAGGAAAAATCGGCACTCGTGCGCGAGGCGCTCAAAGCCCTGATCCAGCGTGAAGCGGCCAAACGGCTCATCAACCTTGGCGGGAGCCAGCCCGGTATCGAAGCCGCTCCGCGTCGTCGCCGGGACGCGGAATGATCCTTGTCGATACGTCCGTCTGGATCGACCACATCAATGCGTCCGATCCAGTGCTGGTCGGTCTGCTGGCAGACGGCCAGGTGCTCGTTCACCCGTTCGTGATTGCCGAGATCGCACTCGGCAGCCTGCGAAATCGTGAGGCCGTGCTCGGCGCATTGCGCGATTTGCCGGGCACGCTTGTCGCAACGCCCGAGGAAACGCTGTTCCTCATCGAGCGCGAAGGGCTGTTCAACCGTGGCATCGGCTACGTGGACACGTCGTTGCTGGCCTCCGCGCGCTTGCAGCCGGGAACGACTGTTTGGACGCGGGACAAGCGATTGGCGAAAGCGGTCGATGACCTGGGGCTGACGCCAGACCTGTTGCACTAGTCCATTCCAAAACCCGGCGCTACTGATGATCCCAGGTCTGAATCCGCCTCAAATAGCGTGGTAAGTCCCTGTTGAAGCTCATTTTTGTGCTGTCTATGATCGAAGCGCAGCTAACCCGGCTGCTGTGCGGAGGACGATATGACAGTGACAGGAAAGACCGCGGCACAACGGCTGCTCGCGCTTCAGCAGTTCTGCCTTCCCGCTCTCGCCGCGTTCGCGGTGGCCGTGAGCGGTCTCGCGCCCGCCGCGTCGCAGGCGGCTTCGCTGCCGGACAAGACGCTCGTGTTCTGCTCCGAGGGCAGCCCGGCCGGCTTCGACACCGCGCAATACACGACCAGCGTCGAGTTCAGCGCCGGCTCGTACACGGTCTATAACCGGCTCGTCGAATTTGCGCATGGCAGCACGGACATCGAGCCGGGCCTTGCGGAGAAATGGGACGTCTCGCCGGACGGTCTCACCTACACGTTCCACCTGCGCCACGGCGTCAAATTCCAGACCACGTCGTTCTTCAAGCCGACGCGCGAATTCAACGCGGACGATGTCGTGTTTACCTACGAGCGCATGCTCGATCCCGAGAATCCGTTCCGCAAGGCGTATCCGGTCAATTTCCCGTACTTCAACGATCTCGGTCTCGCGAAGAACATCGCGAAGATCGAGAAGATCGATCCGTACACCGTGCGCTTCACGCTGAAGGAGGTCGACGCGCCGTTCCTGCAACAGATCGCGATGCCGTTCGCGTCGATCCTGTCCGCTGAATATGCGGACCAGTTGCTGAAGGCGGGCAAGGCGTCCGACATCAACCAGTATCCGGTCGGCACCGGTCCGTTCATTTTCCGCAGCTATACGAAGGACGATACGATCCGCTTCGACGGCAATCCCGATTATTGGAAGCCGGGTGTCGTGAAGGTCGGCAAGCTCATTTTCGCGATCACGGTCGATCCGGCGGTGCGCCTGCAAAAACTGAAACGCGGCGAATGCCAGGTGATGAGCTATCCACGTCCCGCCGATATCGCCGCGGTGAAGGCCGATTCGTCGCTCGCGATGCCGAGCGAGGTGGGCTTCAACCTCGGCTATATCGCGTACAACACGACGAAAAAGCCGCTCGACAACGTGCTCGTGCGCCGCGCGCTCGATATGTCGGTCAACAAGAAGGCGATCATCGAGGCGGTCTATCAGGGCGCGGGCCAGGCGGCGACCAATCCGATGCCGCCGACGCAATGGGGCTATGACAAGAATCTGAAAGACGCGCCGTACGACGTCGACAAGGCGAAAGCGCTGCTCAAGGAGGCGGGCTATCCGGACGGCTTTGACCTGACCTTGTGGGCGATGCCGGTGCAGCGGCCGTACAACCCGAACGCGCGCCTGATGGCGGAAATGCTGCAAAGCGACTGGGCGAAGATCGGTGTCAAGGTGAAGATCGGCACGTACGAGTGGGGCGAGTACATCCGCCGCGCGCATGCGGGCGAGCACGAAGCGATGCTGATCGGATGGACCGGCGATTACGGCGACCCGGACAACTGGCTCGGCGTGTTGCTCGGCTGCGACGCGGTCAACGGCAGCAACTTTTCGAAGTGGTGCTACAAGCCTTACGACGACCTGATCAAGCAGGGCCGCAGCACGACCAACATGGCCGATCGCACCAAGGCTTACACGCAGGCGCAGGAAATCTTCAAGGATCAGGTGCCGTTCACGCCGATCGCGCATTCCACCGTGTATCAGCCAATCAGCAAGAACGTGGTGGGCTTCAAGATCGATCCGTTCGGGCCGACGCAATTCATGGGAGTAGGACTCAAATAAGCGCAGGCGGCGCGTTTTTGCGGCGCTTGCGCCGCCCGTCCGTCGACGCGAACCGCCCGTGCGGGCCGCGCCGGCGGGCGGTTTGACGCTTGCCGCGGGTGTTTCCGATAGTCAACAGCGGGAATTTCCTCCGCTTGGTGCTGCGAGCCAAGCTCAAGTAATATCCGGCTACGCTGGCGCAAGCCGGCCCCGAACCTGGAGGAAACATGAAGCAAAACAATCTGTTGCGCGTCGCGCGTAGGACCACGCTCGTCGCCGCCGCAGCGGCATCCCTGATCGGCGCGACCGGCGCGCATGCGCAAGGGATTCCGAACAAGACACTCGTTTACTGCTCAGAAGGCAGTCCAGCGGGTTTCGATCCGGCCCAATACACGACGGGCGTCGACTTCACGGCCAACACGTTCACCGTCTATAACCGCCTCGTCGAATTCGAACGCGGCGGCACGAAAGTCGAGCCGGGCCTCGCGGAGAAGTGGGAGGTCTCGCCGGATGGCAAGACCTACACGTTCCATCTGCGTCACGGCGTGAAGTTCCAGACCACGTCGTTCTTCAAGCCGACCCGCGAATTCAACGCGGACGACGTCGTCTTCACGTTCCAGCGCATGCTGGATCCGAACCAGCCGTTTCGCAAGGCGTATCCGGTGCAGTTCCCGTACTTCACCGACATGGGCCTCGACAAGCTGATTACGAGCGTCGAGAAAGTCGACCCGTACACGGTCAAGTTCACGCTGAAGGAAGTCAACGCGCCGTTCATCCAGAATCTGGCGATGGAATACGCATCGATCCTGTCGGCCGAATACGCGGATCAACTGCTGAAGGCGGGCAAGGCCGCCGACATCAACCAGTTCCCGGTCGGCACCGGCCCGTTCATTTTCCGCAGCTACACGAAGGACGCGACGATCCGCTTCGACGGCAACCCGCAGTACTGGAAGCCGAACGCGGTGAAGATCTCGAAGCTGATCTTCTCGATCACGCCGGATGCCGGCGTGCGCGTTCAGAAGCTCAAGCGCGACGAATGCCAGGTGATGACCTATCCGCGCCCGGCCGATATCGCGCCGCTGAAGGCCGAGCCGAACATCGACATGCCGTCGCAGCCGGGCTTCAACCTCGGCTATCTCGCGTACAACGTGACGCACAAGCCGCTCGACAAGGTCGAAGTGCGTGAAGCGCTCGACATGGCGATCAACAAGAAGGCGATCATCGACTCGGTCTACCAGGGCGCGGGCCAGCTGGCGACGAACCCGATGCCGCCGACGCAGTGGTCGTTCTTCAAGGGCCTGAAAGCCGCGCCTTACGATTCGGCGAAGGCGAAGGATCTGCTCGCGAAGGCGGGCTTTCCGAACGGCTTCGAGATCACGCTGTGGGCGATGCCGGTGCAGCGCGCGTACAACCCGAACGCGCGCCTGATGGCGGAAATGATCCAGGCCGACTGGGCGAAGATCGGCGTGAAGGCGAAGATCGTCACGTACGAGTGGGGCGAGTACATCAAGCGCGCGCACGCGGGCGAGGATGATTCGATGCTGATCGGCTGGACCGGCGACAACGGCGATCCGGACAACTGGCTCGGCACGCTGCTCGGCTGCGAGGCGATCAACGGCAACAACTTCTCGAAGTGGTGCTACAAGCCGTTCGACGATCTGATCCAGAAGGGCCGCACGACCTCCGACGTCGCCGCGCGCACGAAGATCTACGGCGACGCACAGCAGATCTTCGCGCAGCAGCTGCCGTTCTCGCCGATCGCCCACTCGACGGTCTACCAGCCGGTCAGCAAGAAGGTGGTCGACATGCGCATCGAACCGCTCGGCTATGTGCGCTTCGACGGCGTCAGCGTCAAGTAATTCGTAAAGTTCGCGCAGTCCGCCGCAATACAGTACGCCGCAGTACAGTACGCTTTTCGCACGGTTAGAAAACTGGTCGAAATGGTCCGGCGACCGGGGTCACGAGCCCTCGTCGCCGGTTGCGTTTTTTCATCACCAGTACCATAGGGGCGAACATGTTCCGCTTCGTTTTGCGCCGCATCGGCATGGTGATACCGACGTTCATCGGCATCACGATCCTCGCGTTCGCGCTGATCCACCTGATCCCGGGCGACCCCATCGAAGTGATGATGGGCGAGCGCGGCGTCGATCCGGCGATGCATGCCGCCGCGATGCACCGCCTCGGGCTCGACGAGCCGCTGCCGATCCAGTATTTCCACTACATCGGCCGCGCGTTGCACGGCGATCTCGGCACCTCGATCATCACCAATACCAGCGTGATGGGCGAATTCCTCGCACGCTTTCCCGCCACCGTCGAACTGTCGATCTGCGCGATGCTGTTCGCGCTGATCGTCGGTCTGCCCGCGGGCGTGTTCGCGGCGCTGCGGCGCGGCACGGTCGTCGATCACGGCGTGATGGGCACCGCGCTGACCGGCTACTCGATGCCGATCTTCTGGTGGGGCTTGATCCTCATCATGGTGTTTTCGGTCAAGCTCGGCTGGACACCGGTGTCGGGCCGCATCGCGGTCGAATACGACATTCCGCACGTGACCGGCTTCATGCTGATCGACTCGCTGATGTCCACCGACGAAGGTGCGTTCAAGTCGGCGCTGAGCCATCTGATCCTGCCGGCTATCGTGCTCGGCACGATTCCGCTCGCGGTCGTCGCGCGCATGACGCGCTCGTCGATGCTCGAAGTGCTGCGCGAGGACTACATCCGCACCGCGCGAGCGAAGGGCTTGTCGCCGGCGCGCGTGATCGTCGTGCATGCGCTGCGCAATGCGCTGATTCCGGTCGTCACCGTGATCGGCCTGCAGGTCGGCACGCTGCTTGCGGGCGCGGTGTTGACCGAAACGCTGTTCTCGTGGCCGGGCATCGGCAAGTGGCTAATCGACGCGATCGGCCGGCGCGATTATCCGGTCGTGCAGGGTGGCATTCTGCTGATCGCCACGCTGGTGATCGTCGTGAACCTCGTCGTCGATCTGTTGTACGGCGTGTTGAACCCGCGCATCCGCCATACGAGGTAACGCCACCATGGCAGACATACAAAATACAGTCCCCCAATCCGTCACGCCGCCAAGCGGCCGCGCGCTCGCGGCTCGCGAATTCTGGGCGAACTTCTCGCGCAACCGCGGCGCGGTCGGCGCCGGCATCGTCGTGCTGGTGCTGGTCTTCATCGCGATCTTCGCGCCGCTGATCGCGCCGCACAGCCCGATCGAGCAGTACCGCGACTTCGTGAAGATCCCGCCCGCGTGGCTCGACGGCGGCAACTGGAAGTTCATTCTCGGCACCGACGAAGCGGGCCGCGACATCCTCTCGCGTCTGATGTACGGCGCGCGGCTGTCGTTCTGGATCGGCTTCGTGTCGGTCGTGCTCGCGCTGATTCCGGGCATCGTGCTCGGGCTGATCGCCGCGTTCTTCGAGAAATGGGCCGACACGCCGATCATGCGCATCATGGACGTGCTGCTCGCGCTGCCGTCGCTGCTGCTCGCGGTCGCGGTGGTCGCGATCATCGGCCCGGGCCTCATCAACACGATGCTCGCGATCGCGATCGTCGCGCTGCCGGGCTACGTGCGTCTGACGCGCGCGTCCGCGCAGGGCGAACTGCAGAAGGAGTACGTGACGGCTTCGCGCGTGGCGGGCGCGGGCACCTTGCGCCTGATGTTCTCGCAGGTGCTGCCGAACTGCACGGCGCCGTTGATCGTGCAGGCGACGCTCGGTTTTTCATCGGCGATTCTCGATGCGGCCGCGCTCGGCTTTCTCGGTCTCGGCGTGCAGCCGCCGTCGGCGGAGTGGGGCGCGATGCTCGCGTCGGCGCGCGATTACATCGACAGCGCATGGTGGATCGTCACGATGCCGGGCCTGTCCATCCTGATTTCGGTGCTCGCGATCAACCTGCTCGGCGACGGGCTGCGCGACGCGCTCGATCCCAAACTGAAACGGATGGCCTGAACATGAACAATTTATTGACCATCCGTAATCTCGCGGTCAACTTCAGCGGCCTGCCGGCCGTCGACCGTATCAATCTCGACCTCGCGCCGGGCGAAGTGCTCGGCGTGGTCGGTGAATCGGGCTCCGGAAAGAGCGTGACGATGATGGCGCTGATGGGCCTGATCGACGCGCCGGGCAAAGTCAGCGCCGACGAAGTCACGTTCAATGGCAAGAACCTGCTGAACGCCTCCGCGAAGGAACGCCGCAGGATCATCGGCAAGGACATCGCGATGGTGTTCCAGGACGCGCTGACGAGCCTGAATCCGAGCTACACGGTCGGCTATCAGATCAAGGAAGTGCTGAAGTTGCACGAAGGCCTGCGCGGCGGCGCGCTCGACAGACGCGCGCTCGAACTGCTCGACCAGGTCGGCATTCCGGACGCGAAGAACCGCATCGGCGCGTTTCCGCATCAGATGTCGGGCGGCATGAACCAGCGCGTGATGATCGCGATGGCGATCGCCTGCAACCCGAAGCTGCTGATCGCCGACGAGCCGACCACCGCGCTCGACGTGACGATCCAGGCGCAGATCATGGAGCTGCTGATGCGCCTGCAGAAGGAACGCGGCATGGCGCTCGTGCTGATTTCGCACGATCTGGCCGTGGTCTCGGAAGTCGCGCAGCGCGTCGCGGTCATGTACGCTGGCGAGGTGATCGAAACCAACCGCGTGCCCGACATCTTCGCGGCGCCTCATCATCCGTACACGGAAGCGCTGCTCGCCGCGATTCCCGAGCACAACGTGGGCGCGGTGCGGCTCGCGGCGTTGCCGGGCATGGTGCCGGGCCGCGACGACCGGCCCAAAGGGTGCCTGTTCGCGCCGCGCTGCAAGTACGTCGTCGACGACTGCATGAAGGCGCGTCCGGCGCTCGCGCCGCTGCCAGGCCACGCGGAAGTCACGCGCGTGCGCTGCATCAAGCCGCTGAACCCCGGCAAGGACGCCAACGTTCACCCGCAAGGAGGCGCCCGATGAACGCAGTACCCGAAACGCCGCGCCGCTCGGATCACGCGGGCGATTACGTACTGGTCGCCGAGCAGTTGGCGCGCTACTACACGGTCAAGCGCGGCATGTTCGCGCAGGGCACGGTGAAGGCGCTGAACGGCGTGTCGTTCGCGCTCGAGCGCGGCAAGACGCTCGCGGTGGTCGGCGAGTCCGGTTGCGGCAAGTCGACGCTCGCGCGTCAACTGACGATGATCGAAACGCCCAGCGCTGGGCGTCTGCTGATCGATGGCGAGGATGTGGCCGGCGCGAATCACGAGAAGATCGCGGCGCTCCGGCGGCGCGTGCAGATGGTGTTCCAGAACCCGTTCGCGTCGCTCAATCCGCGCAAGACCGTCGAGCAGACGCTCGGCGAGCCGCTCGCGATCAACACGGCGCTGTCCGCCACCGAACGCGCCGAACGGATCGCGCAGATGATGCGCACGGTCGGCCTGCGGCCCGAGCATGCGAAGCGCTATCCGCACATGTTTTCCGGCGGTCAGCGCCAGCGTGTCGCGATCGCGCGCGCGATGATTCTCGATCCGCAGATCGTCGTCGCCGACGAACCGGTGTCCGCGCTCGACGTATCGATCCAGGCGCAGATCCTGAACCTGTTCATGGATCTGCAGGATCAGTTCAAGACCAGCTACGTGTTCATTTCGCACAATTTGTCGGTGGTCGAGCACATCGCCGACGACGTGATGGTCATGTACTTCGGCGGCGTCGCGGAGCTCGGCGACAAGCAGCGCATCTTCTCGAAGCCGCGTCATCCGTACACGCGCGCGCTGATGTCGGCCACGCCATCGATCTTCGAGGCGGACCGCACGATCAAGATCAAGCTGCAAGGCGAGATGCCGTCGCCGCTGAATCCGCCGTCGGGCTGCACGTTCCACCAGCGCTGCCCGTACGTGATCGAACGTTGCCGCGGCGAGGAACCGAAGCTGCGTGAAGTGGATGGCCGTCAGGTCTCGTGTCACCGCGCCGAAGAGGTGGGGGACGTGGATGCCTGATGTGAGGGCGGCGCGTCGTCTTGCGCGCCGCTTGCGTGAGGGCGCCCGCGCGGCCGTGTTCGCGCGGCGCAGAAGCGTGCGTGCGCCGGCAAGCGCCGCGCTCGCCGGCGTATATCGCGTGCTGACTGGCGCGCTGATCGGCATGTTGTTGCCCGGCGTGTTCGCGCTCGGCGTGGACAGCGCTTACGCGGCCGGTGCCGCGGCAAATACGCCGGCCCAGGCGGGCCGGCCGGCCGTCGCGGTACCCGGCGCGCCGCCGCCGTCCGTTGCACCGCCCGCGGCACCGGGCACCACCGCCAGCGGCCCGGTGCGCCAGCAGCCGGCGCGCATGCCGTTCTATGTCGCGACGCGCGGCACCACCACCATCTACGTGCTCGGCACGCTGCACGTCGGCGATCCGGTCGACTATCCCGCCGGACAACCGTTCCGCGCGCCGATTCTCGCCGCGCTGGCCGCCTCGCCGACCCTGGCGCTCGAACTCTCCCCCGACGAACTGCTCGTGTCGCAGGACGACGTATCGAAGTACGGCGTGTGCAAGCACAACTGCCTGCCGGGCCTGTTGCCCGAGCCGCTGTGGCGCAAGCTCGCGCTGCGTCTGCGCGGCAATCCGGCCGCGCTCGACGCGATCAAGAAGATGCGGCCGTGGCTCGCGTCGCTCGTGGTCGAAACCTACGATTCGCTCTCCGCCGGTCTGCAAACCGAATACGGCACCGAAGCGCAATTGCAGAACGTGTATCTGAAGACGCGTGGCAAGATCGTCGGACTCGAAACGCTCGCGCAACAGATGCGTGCGTTCACCGGGCTCTCGGCCGCGCAGCAGCGCGAAATGCTCGCGCAGGATCTGGTGCAGACGCCCGCGCAGAACGTCGAGGACGTGCGCACGCTGCATCGGCTGTGGCGGGTCGGCGATGCGGATGCGATCGCCGCATGGGAGGCCGCGAAATCGGAAAAGCTCGCGCGTGACAAGCGCGTTTCCGCGTCGATCGACAACCGCATCCTCTACGAGCGCAACCGCCGCTTCGTCACGCGGATGCTGCAGTTCGCCGGGCCGAACAAACCGCTGTTCGTCGCGATCGGCGCGCTGCATCTGGGGGGGCCGAAAGGCGTGCTGCAACTGTTGCGGCAGCACGGCTTCGTGGTCGAGCCGGCTTGAGGCCGAAGGTGTCGTGGCGGGATCAGAAGGTCTGCCAGTCGGCGTCGGCGCGCTTCTTCGGGATTTGCGGTGCGCCGGTCCATGACGCGGACGATTCCACGCTGCCCGCCTTGAACGTCGACACGACACTGGCGAGCTTGCCGCCTGCTCTTCCAGCGACTGCGCGGCCGCCGCTGCCTGCTCGACGAGCGCCGCGTTCTGCTGCGTGACTTCGTCCATCTGATTGACAGCCTGATTGACCCGCTCGATGCCGCGGCGCGGCTCTTCCGACGCCGCCGCGATCACGGTGCCGAGCCACGCCGTGACGATCAGCGCCATGAACAGCGGACGGGCCGACGCCGCATCCGCGCTCAACAGCGATAAACCGATGATGCCCGCGAGGCCGGCGAGAAAGGTCAGCGCGGCGCAACTGATATCAGCAGGATTCTGGTCCGGATCGTGAGATGGGACTTCTGCACTTCGTCTCCTTTTATGGGGCTATGCATGATCTGCGTCCTGAAGAAAGGACTTCACACAGGCTCAGCCCTGGAGTACGGCAGATTGGGGGGCTTTCTGAAGGGTGGCGGTGGGGTTTTTTTTGCCAGGTGTCGTCCGGTCGCAGCGCCCCACGAGTTGCGGACGTCGCGAGTGCGGTCGCTAAAAAAAATTTGAGTGATCTTTGTAATTCTCGGAATAGTCCTGTTTGTTTTGCGTCCTCGCGCTGTTAGCTTCGTTCATTCAACTAACAGGAGGAGGACTCGACGATGGCGCAGGATATCTTTATCAAGATCGACGGTATTGATGGTGAATCGCAGGATGCGGCCCATCTCAACGAAATTGATGTAATCGGATGGCGCTGGCAGGTTGCCCAGCAATCGGCAATGCACACCGGCTCAGGGGGCGGCGTCGCAAAAGCGACTGTTTCCGACCTCGAGTTCACTCACCTGATGGACCGGGCAAGTCCGAACCTGGCGAGATACTGCTTCTCCGGCGAGCATATCTCCGAGGCGAAACTCACGATGCGCAAGGCCGGCGGTACTCCCCACGAGTACGCAAGGATCACGATGTACGACGTGATCGTCTCTTATGTCGAGCCTGTTGGCGGTGGCCAGTGTTGCCACGAACAGGTGCGTCTGTCATTTGCAAGAATGAAGCACGAGCACATTTTGCAGAACAGGCTGGGAGGACGCAGCGGCACGGTCACTGCCCTTATCGACGTTCGCGCGAACAGGCAGGATTAGTGAGATGCCAGTGTCCTGTACTTTCACGTTGAATCGGCGCGCAACGTCGATGCTGGTTTGCCCGGGGTTCGGTAGTGTTTTGGCGTTTTCGGGCCATGGGTCGTATATCAATGATCCGGATTCCACGAACGTGGCGGAGGCGGGCGCTATTCCCGAAGGCATGTATTACATCGTCGACCGGGAAAGCGGCGGACATCTTGGCTGGCTCCGGGATGCAATCAAAGACATTGGGGCGAGTACGCATCGAACGGAATGGTTTGCCCTGTATCGCGATGATGGAGGCATTGACGACTGGACGTTCATAGACGGCGTGCGACGCAGCAACTTTCGCTTACATCCTGTCGGACGATCCGGGGAAAGTGACGGTTGTATTACGCTTCCTTCCCGTGAGCAATTCAAGGCATTGCGCTCATACCTGAAAGCACAGCCACCTGCGTTCGTCCCCGGAACGGTGACCCGATACTACGGCACGGTGCAGGTGCAATGAAAAAGGCACTGATTTGCATCGTGCTCGCTCTGCTGATGACACTGCCCGTCGGAGTCGGGATTATGCATATCCCGGGTGTTGCCGAATGGTTTTCGAGCGGCGAGGGTTACGAGTTCTTTGCGCCGCTTTTCGATGCACTAGGCGCGGACGGAAGCGAAAGCCACTCGGACGTCATCTTTGGAACCCTGTACCTGGTCAGTTTCGTCATATCGCTGGCGCTGGCCGTTGCGGGTTGGACGGTTGTTGGCCGTTTGCGTCGTACGTCCCGTAACTGAGTCCCGATGATCGAGACATTGATGACTAGGCGTTACATAGACAGTACGCGACGCAATAACCTTCGCTTACTTCCGCGTTCATCCCGTGAGCAGTTCAAGGCATTGAGCTCATACCTGAGAGCACAGCCACTTGCGTTCGTCCCCGGAACGGTGCCCCGATATCACGGCACGGTGGAGGTGCAATGAAAAAAGTGCTGATTTGCATCCTGCTCGCACTGGTGATGACAGTGCCCGTCACAGTCGGGATCGCACGTTTACCGGGCGTGTATGAATGGCTTGACAGCGGTGCGGGCTATGACTTCCTGAAACCGCTTTTCATAGCACTGGGTTCGAATGGCTGCGAAAGCCACTCGGACATCGTCGTCGGAATTCTGTACCTGGTGGGCTTCATTGTGTCGCTGGTGTTCGCCGTTGCGGCCTGGACGGTTGTTAGCCGCTTACGTCGTACGGACCGCCATTGAATCGCGATGATCGAGCCATTGATGACTGAACGTTCATACATAGACAGTATGCGATGCAATAGCTTTCGCTTGCATCTGTTTTCATCGCGTGAGCAGACCCGATACGGCGGCACTGTGGAGGTGCGATGAAAAAGGCACTGATTTGTATCGTGATCGCACTGGTGATGACACTGCCCGTCGGAGTCGGGATTATGCGCGTCCCGATTGTTGCTAAATGGTTTGCGAGCGATGCAGCCTATGAGTTTCTTTTTATCCCACTTTTCAAGGCACTGGGCTCCCACGGCAGTGAAAGCAGCTCGGACATCATCGTCGGAACGGTGCTCATTGTCAGTTTCGTCGTATCGCTGGCGCTGGCCGTTGCAGGCTGGACGGTTGTTGGCCGTTTGCGTCGTACGTCCCGTAGCTAAGTCCCGATGATCGAGCCATTGATGACTGAACGTTCATACATAGACAGTATGCGATGTAATAGCTTTCGCTTGCATCTGTTTTCATCGCGTGAGCAGACCCGATACGACGGCACGGTGGAGGTGCGATGAAAAAAGCGCTGTTTTGCATCGTGTTCGCACTGGTGATGACACTCCCCGTTGGAGTCGGGATTATGTGCTTGCCCGGTGTTGATGAATGGTTTGCGAGCGGCGAGGGCTATGAGTTCTTTGCCCCGCTTTTCAAGGCACTGGATTCACACGGCAGCGAGACCAACTCGGACATCGTCTTCGGAACGCTGTACCTGGTGAGCTTCGTCCTGTCACTGGTGTTCGCCGTAGCATCCTGGACGATCATCGGCCATTTACGTCGTACACGCAGACGTTAAATCAACATCAATAACTCGCGGGCGGTGAGGCGTCGCCGACGACGGCCGGCGCCTCACCGATAAGGAACACAAAAACGCTACAGAAACATCATGAAATTCAACAGAAAGATATTGATCACCAGCAGCGTCAGCGCGGTCGGAATCTGCGCCTTGATCACCGCATTCTTGTCGGGCAATTCCAGCAGCGCAACCGGCACCATATTGAAATTGGCCGCCATCGGCGTCATCAGCGTGCCGCAGTAGCCGGAGAACATGCCGATCGCGGCCATCACTGCCGGATTGCCGTGAAACACGCCAACGAGGATCGGCACGCCGACGCCGCCCGTCATCACCGGAAACGCGGCAAAGCCGTTGCCCATCACCATCGTGAACAGCGCCATGCCGATGCAGTACACGGCCACCGCGATGAAGCGGTAGTCGAGGCTGATGTACGACGTGGTGACGTGCGCGACCGCCTTGCCGACGCCCGCGTCGGAGAACACGAGGCCGAGCATGCCGAGCATCTGCGGCAGCACCGCTGCCCACGACAGCGCATCGACGAGGCGGCGCGCTTCCTTCATCGACTGGCCGACCGTGTCGCGCGTCATCACGCAGGCGATCGCCAGCGCGATCACGCAGCCGATGCCGAAGCCGATCAGCGTGACGTTGGCCTTCTCGATCAGCGGCACGCCGCCGAACACGAGGTGGCTCGCCGCCAGCGTGACGATCACGGTGACGACCGGAATCGTCAGTGCGGGCACGAACAGCTTGTTGCGCAGCCGCTCGGCGCTCGCCTTGCGCGCTTCGAGCGACAGCGTTTTCGGCTTGCCGGCGGTCACGCCGCCGGAGCCCGCGATCAGCGCCATCAGGATCACCGCGACGCCGACCACCGCGGGCGGCAGGCGGTCGCCGATCAGGAAGATCAGCGCGTAGAGAATCCAGAAGCCGCCCGCGGTCAGGCGGCGCGGATGCTCGCGATCGGCGACGATCATGCCGCCGACGATCAGCAGCACCACGCCGAGCAGCCAGAACAGATAGTTGATCGTGAAGGTCATGCTTCGTCTCCGGTGGCGCGCGGCGCTTGCGACTGGGTGGGCGATGGCGTCGACGCCGACGTCGACGTCTGCG
Source organism: Paraburkholderia sp. (assembly GCF_047605525.1). Classification (GTDB taxonomy): domain Bacteria; phylum Pseudomonadota; class Gammaproteobacteria; order Burkholderiales; family Burkholderiaceae; genus Paraburkholderia. The sequence goes on from NZ_JASGFN010000027.1 coordinate 32,747, forward strand.
CCGACGCCGCCGCGCTGCCGCCCGGCGCATTGCCGCGCAATTCGCGCTCGAGCTTGCGGTCGAGCAGCCAGAGCCGGAAGCCATGCACGATGAACGCGCCGATCGCGGTCGGAATGCCCCACACCGCGACGTGAATCGGTTCGACGACGATGCCCGCTTCCTTCAGGAAGGTCGTCATCAGCACGATCGCGCCGAACGCGACGAAAACGTCCTCGCCGAAGAAGAGGCCGACGTTGTCGGTCGCCGCCGAGAACGCGCGCAGCCGGAAGCGCACCGCGTCGCCGATCTTGCCGAAGCGGTTTTCGGTTGCGCCTTCGGCCATCGGCGCGATCAGCGGACGCACCATCTGAGGATGGCCGCCCAGCCCGGTCAGGCCGACCGCGGCGGTCAGCTCGCGCACGAGCAGATAGACGATCAGCAGCCGCCCGGCGGTGGCCGCCTTGATGCCGCTGATCCACGCCTGCGCGCGCTCGCGCAGGCCGTGCCGCTCCAGCAGGCCGATCACGGCGAGCGGCAGCAGAATGATCAGCGGGATATTGCGCGTCTTGATGAAGCCGGTACCGATCAGCGCGAGGATTTTTTCAGGCGGGAAGTGCGCGGCGAAACCGGTGACGATCGCGGCGACGGCCACGATCAGCATCGGATTGAACCGCAATAGAAAGCCGGCGATGATGACGGCCACACCGATGAGCGGCCATAAACTGACGGTTGTCTGCATCAGGAGTCTCCAAACAGGGCTTTGACCCGGGGTTCTAACTTCGCCGCGGATGGCGGCTGACGTGAACCGGCGTGGGGTTGGCACGCCGGCTTGCTGCCACGGCTCTGCGGCCGCGCTGGCTGGTACTGCGTCTATCCATGCATGCCTGCAGACCACGGTTTTGCGGCGCAGGCCGCGAAGGGCTTTGCTTGCGGACCGGCTTCGGTTCGACTTGTAACGCTGCTGCTGGCTTGCCGCCCGGCGCGCATGGACGAGCGCCCCGCGCGGCAGCGGGGCGCCGGATCAATCACGCGCGTTCAGGCGAGGCGGCGTGCGCGGTCGGGAGTACCTGGAACATCGCGCGGGCGATGCTCATACTCCACGCTCAAAATTGATTGCTCAAGTTCGGCGCTGAATTCATCGCTCCGATGGACCGTTCAAGCGCACCACTCAAACTCACCGTTCAAGCGCGCGCCGAACTCGCCGCATGCACCTCGATGCCGGCCGCTTCCAGCGCGCCGCGGATGCGTCGCGCGAACGCGAGCGCATGCGGGCCGTCGCCGTGCAGGCAGATGGTCTGCGCGTTCAGCGGCACCCACTGGCCATCGACGGCGCGCACGCGTTGTTCGCGGATCATCGCGAGCGTGCGCTCGAGCACTTCGTCCTCGTCGTCGAGCAGCGCGCCCGGCTCCTTGCGCGGCACGAGCGAGCCGTCGGCGCGATAACCGCGATCGGCGAATACTTCCTCGATCGCGGTCAGGCCGGCGTTGCGCGCGGCGCTCACGAGCCCGCTGCTGGCGAGCGCGAATATCGCCACCGACGGATCGAAGTCGTGCACCGCCGACACGATCGCGTCCGCAATCGCGCTGTCGCGCGCGGCCTGGTTGTACAGCGCGCCGTGCGGCTTCACGTGCGCGATGCGGCCGCCCTCGGCCTGCGCGATCGCCGACAGCGCGCCGAGCTGGTACAGCACGCCCGCGTAGATTTCGGCGGCCGGCAGGTCCATCTCCTTGCGGCCGAAATTGTCCGGATCGTTGAAGCTCGGATGCGCGCCGATCGCGACGCCTTTCTGTACCGCCCAGCGCACGCAGTCGCGCATCGCGTTGGGGCCGCCCGCGTGCCAGCCGCACGCGATATTGGCCGAGCTGACGAGGTCGAGCAGCGCCTCGTCGGAGCCGCAGCCTTCGCCGAGGTCGGCGTTCAGATCGATTTCCATGGAGATTCCTTTTACGGTGTTACTGCGCCGCGATCGCCTGGCGGCGCGCGCAGCGCTCTTCATGCATCGCGATCGCGGCGTCGATCTGCCGCAGATACACGCGTTCTTCCAGCAAAGCCTGGCGCGCCTCGTAAGGCGTCGCCGGGATGAAGCGCACGGCCGCGTTCAGGCGCACCTGCGCGAGCTTCCACAGATCGGCCTGGATGACCGCGCCGATCTTCGGATAGCCGCCGGTGGTCTGCGCGTCGCTCATCAGCACGATCGGCTGGCCGTTCGGCGGCACCTGGATCGTGCCCGGCAATACGGCGTGCGACAGCAGGTCGGCTTGGTGCGTGCGTTGCAGCTCCGTGCCGGCGAGGCGGTAGCCCATCCGGTTGCTGTTCGGCGTGACGAGCCACTCGTCGGACCAGAACGACTGCTGCGCGGCCTCGGTGAAACTGTCGTATTCGGGCCCGCGCAGCACGCGGATCGGCACCGCCCACGGCACGCCCGACGGATGACGGCCGCGCCGCTGCGGCTCGTGAACCAGCACGAACTTGCACCACGCGGGCGCCTTCACGCCGAATTCCGGCGCCTCGGGCGTGAAGCCGGGATGGCCGCGCTGCGGCGGCGCGCCGACCGGCAGGCGGTCGCCATCGACGAGCGCGCGGCCGCCGAGTCCGCCGAAATGGCCGGCGAGGTCGGTGCTGCGCGAACCGAGCAACGGCAGCACATCGATGCCGCCCGCGACGCACACGTAGCCGCGCATGCCGCGCTTCGCCGCGTTCAGCACGAGTTCCTGGCCGGCCTGCACGGGCAGGCTCCACCATGAATAGACCGGCTTGCCGTCGAGCGTCGCGCCGAATTCGGTGCCGGTGATCGCGACGCGCGTCGCGCGCAGAAAGCGCAGCGCGGTCGGGCCGAAGGTGATTTCGAGGCCGGCCGCGTCGGGCCGGTTGCCCACCAGCCGGTTGCCGACTTCGAGCGACAGCCGGTCGAGCGCGCCGCCCATCGCGACGCCGAGATGCCGGTAGCCGTGGCGGCCGAGGTCCTGGATCGTGGTCAGAAGACCCGCGCGGATCACGTCGATCATGCGTGCATCCCCGCGATCGTGAAGCGCACCCGGTCGCCCGGCTGCAGCAGCGTGGGCGGGCGGCGCGCCGGGTCGAAGAGCGGCACCTCGGTGCGGCCGATCAGTTGCCAGCCGCCCGGCGACGCCGCCGGATAGATGCCGGTCTGCTCGCCGCCGATGCCGACCGACCCCGCCGGCACTTCCAGGCGCGGCGACGCGCGGCGCGGCGTGTGCAGCGCGGCTTCGAGTCCGCCCATATACGCGAAGCCCGGCTGGAAGCCGAGGAAGAACACCACGTAGTCACCGCCCGCATGACGCTCGACGACTTCGCGCACGCTGAGCCCCGTGTGCCCGGCGACCGTTTGCAGGTCGGGGCCGAACTTGCCGCCGTACTGCACCGGAATCTCGACGTCGCGGCTGGGCGCGTCCATGCCGGCCGCCGCGTTCCAGGCCGCGAGCAGTTGTCCGGCGAGCGCGTCGGGGTCGGCCTCGAGCGGATCCAGCACGAGCGTCAGATTGTTCATGCCGGGCACGACCTCGAGCACGTGCGGCCAGTCGCGCGCGGCAACGGCCGCGGCCCACACGCGCCGCTGGCATTCCAGCGTGGCGGGCGGCGGCGCTTCGCAGACGAGCGCGGCATCGCCGAGCGGAAAAATGCGGGGTTGGCTCATGGCTGGACGGCCCTGGTCGAGTCGGAAGGGGCACCGGCGGACGGCGTGACGTGTTGGCACATGAGCGGCGGCACGGGGTTGGCGACGATAGGAGAATACATTATCAATAAAATGTCGATGATTTATCAATAAGCGTTTTTGCCGAGTTCATCGGGGACAGACGGCCGTCGTACACTTTCGACACTTTTCCACCCCATTCCCGGAATCCCGTATGGCGCGCCATCCCACCAAGATCGTTTCGTCCGAACATCTCGTCTCCGAGACCAGCGCGGAACTGTCCGAGCTCGAGTACGCGCTGATCATGGCGAGCAATGCGTTCAACCGCTGGATGGTGCGCTGCATGTCGGCGGCCGGCGACAAGGACATGACCGCCATCGAGGTGTCGCTGCTGCACCACGTGAGCCACCGCGAGCGCCGCAAGAAGCTGGCGGATATCTGCTTCGTGCTGAACATCGAGGACACGCACGTCGCGACTTATGCGCTGAAGAAGCTCGTAGCTAGAGGGTATGTAAAAAGCGAAAAGACCGGCAAGGAAGTGTTCTTTTCGGCGACCGAGGCGGGTCGCGAGCTGTGTCTGAAGTATCGCGAGGTGCGCGAGAGCTGTCTGATTACGACGCTCCGGGAAAGCGGGCTGACCAACGAGCAGATCGGCGAGGCCGCGCAGTTGATGCGCAATGCGTCCGGGTTGTACGACACGGCGGCGCGGGCGGCGGCGTCCTTGTGATTGGCGCGATTGTGACGGCGCGATAACACTAGCGAACCGCGGCGCGCGTGACTCACGCCGCCGCGGTTCGCGTTCAGTCCGGCAACGCCGGATGAAAGCCCGCTTCGGTGACGATCAGATCCAGCGCAATGTCGTGCGCCTCGCGCCGCAGCGCCTGCGTGCGGCACGCTTCGTACGCGATACCGACTGTGATCGGCTTTTTCTGAGCTGGCCAGCCGGCCAGCGTGCGGTCGTAGTAGCCGCCGCCGTAGCCGAGGCGATAGCCGTCGTCGTCGAAACCGACGCAGGGCACGAACAGCAGTTCGGGTAGCACGACGCGCCCGGAAGTCGGCTCGGCAATGTCGTGATGACCGGTTTTCATCGGCGTGTCGGGTGTCCACGCGTGAAACTCGAGCGGCGTGCCACGTTCCTTGACGATCGGCAGACTGGCTTCGTGACGCGCATCGGCCGCGAGCCAGATGGCGAGCGCGCCGCGCGCGTCGAACTCACCCGCGAGCGGCCAGTAGAACCCCACGCTGTCCACCGCGTAGTGCTTCAGCGCGTCGAGCACGCGACGCCCGAGCGCGGCATTCTTCGCCGGCTCGGAAGCCGCTTGCAGACGGGCTTCCAGTAGTCTCTGGCGCAACGCCTTTTTCGTTATCGGGACAGGGTTGCATGCTATGCTTGGGTCCAATTTGCGCTCCAGAAACAACGATGTCAAAACGCCTCTTTCGAGTATATCGCGCGGTTGGTATGGCGCTGGCCGCAGCAGCGCTCGTCGCGTGCAGCACCGCCTCGGCCGTCAAGCCTCTTCCCCTCTCGCAACTCACGAACGACGACCAGATCTTCGTCCAGCTTCGCGAAGCCGCGCGCAATAACGACGCGGCGCGCGCGGCCCAGCTCGCGAGCATGATCCCGGACTACCCGGCGCCGTCGTATCTGGAGTATTTCCAGATCAAGCCGCAGTTGTTCGATTCGACCGGCCATGCGCGCGTCGACGCGCCGGACGCGCCGGTGCTCGCGTTCCTGCAGAAGTACGACGGCCAGGCGATCGCCGATCGCCTGCGCAACGACTACCTGACCGTGCTCGGCACGCGCCACGACTGGCGCAACTTCGACCAGCAGTACGCGAAGTTCGTGCTCAACGACGACACCCAGGTCAAGTGCTACGCGCTCGAATCGCGCGCGTCGCGCGGCGAGAACGTCGCGGACGCGGCACGCGCGCTGCTCACCGAGCCGAAATGGTACGGCGACGGCTGCGTCGACCTGATCACGGTGCTCGGCGTGAACCGCCAGTTCAGCACCGACGACATCTGGCAGCAGATCCGCCTCGCGTACGAACAGAACTACACGAACACCGGCAGCAAGCTCGTCGACGCGCTCGGCGACCAGGCGCCGGATCCGGTGCTGTTCGGCCAGGCGGTCAATACGCCGCCGCTGCTGCTCGCGCGCGGCGTCGGCCCCGATCCGCAATCGCATCAACTGGCGCTGCTCGCGATCACGCGCATGGCGCGCAACGATCCGGCGATGGCGGCCGCCACGTTCGCGTCGGTCGCGCCGTCGCTGAATTCGCCCGAGCGCGCGATCGGCTGGGGCACGATCGGCTATCAGGCGGCGGTCAAGCAGGTGCCCGGCGCGGTCGACTGGTTCCGGCTGTCGGCCAACGCGCCGCTGTCGAATCCCGCGTATGAATGGCGCACCCGCAGCGCGCTGCTCGCCGGCGACTGGAACATGGTGCGCTGGTCGATCGAACAGATGCCGGAAGCGCTGCGCAAGCAGCCGTCGTGGGTGTACTGGCATGCGCGCGCGCTGAAGCAGGCCGGCGACACGGCCACGGCCAGCCAGGAATTCGAATCGATCGCGCAGAACTTCAACTTCTACGGCCAGCTCGCCGCGGAAGAACTCGGCCAGAAGATCACCGTGCCGCCGAAAACCACGGTCACCGACGCCGAAGTCCAGCAGGCCGCCAACACGCCCGGTTTCGAGCTCGCGCAGCGTTTCTACGCGCTGAATCTGCGGCTCGAAGGCAATCGCGAATGGAACTGGCCGCTGCGCAACATGACCGACCGGCAACTGCTCGCCGCCGCCGAATACGCGCGCCGCATCCAGCTCTACGACCGCACGGTCAACACCGCGGACCGCACGAAGAGCGAGCATGATTTCTCGTTGCGCTACCTGTCGCCGTTCCGCGATATCGTCGAGCGCGACGCGCAGTCGAGCGGGCTCGATATCGAATGGGCGTATGGGCTGATTCGCCAGGAGTCGCGCTTCATCATCAACGCGCGCTCGGAAGTCGGCGCGGGCGGCCTGATGCAACTGATGCCGGCCACCGCGCAACTGGTCGCGAGGAAGATCGGCCTCGGCCCGGTATCGCGCGAGCAGATGAACGACATCAACACGAATATCCTGCTCGGCACCAACTACCTGGCGATGATCTACAATCAGTTCGACGGGTCCGCCGTGCTGGCCACCGCTGGCTACAACGCAGGTCCGGGCCGTCCGCGCAACTGGCGGCAGTCGTTGCAGCACCCGGTCGAAGGCGCGATCTTCGCCGAGGCGATTCCGTTCCAGGAAACCCGCGACTACGTCAAGAATGTGTTGTCCAACACGGTCTACTACGCGGCATTGTTCGAAGGCCGTCCGCAATCGCTGAAGGCGCGTCTGGGTTACATCGCACCGTAAGCGCGCCGTGCCGCCGTGGCCCCGTCCGGAGCCACGGCGCGCCACGCCAGCCGTTGCCGCGGCTTCCTCAGGGAGTCGAGAATGCGACATCAAGCCATTGCGATCATCGGCGGCTCCGGCTTCATCGGCAGCTACCTCGTCAACGCGCTCGTCGAGCTGGGCAAGGACGTACGCATCGCCACCCGGCGCCGCTACAACGCGCGCCATCTCACCATGCTGCCGATCGACGTGGTCGAAACCGACGTGTTCGATCCGGTCCAGCTCGCGCGTTTCGTCGAAAACGCCGATTGCGTGATCAATCTCGTCGGCATCCTGAACGGCAAACGCGGCAAACCATATGGCGAGGCGTTCGCGCATGCGCATGTCGAACTGCCCACGCGCATCGTCGCCGCGTGCGAAGGCAAGGGCGTGCATCGGCTGATTCATCTGAGCGCGCTCGGTGCCGCGCCGAATGGCCCGAGCATGTACTCGCGCTCGAAGGCCGACGGCGAGAAGGCCGTGCATGCGGCTAGCATCGCGTGGACGATCTTCCGCCCATCCGTCGTGTTCGGCCCCGCGGACGAATTCCTCAACAAGTTCGCGTTCCTGCAGCGCGTGTTTCCGGCGATTCCGCTCGCCATGCCGGATGCGCAGTTCCAGCCGGTCTATGTCGGCGACGTCGCGAAAGCGATCGTCAACGTGCTCGATCTCGACGCCGCGAGCGGCCGCACCTATGAGCTCGGCGGCCCGACCGTCTACACGCTCGAAGACCTCGTCGCGTATTGCGGCGACGTGATCGGCCGGCATGCGCGCATCATCCGTCTGCCCGAGCCGCTTGCGCGCCTGCAGGCACTCAGCTTCGAAATGGCGCCGGGTGAACCGATGATTTCGCGCGACAATCTCGATTCGATGAAGGTGCCCAACGTGCTGAGCGGGCCGCTCGCGCCCGAACTCGGTCTGGAGCCGACCAGCATAGAGGCGATCGCGCCCACGTATCTGACCGGCGCGTCCACGCGTTCGCGCTTCGACACGTTCCGCGCCAGCGCCGGGCGCTGAGGCCTTTTCTTTCTCCCTCTCTTTTCTCTCATACAAAGCATGAAGCTGCTTATTGGTGACAAGAACTACTCGTCATGGTCGATGCGCCCGTGGCTGTTGCTCACGCATTTCGGCATCCCGTTCGAAGAGGTGCTGATCCTGCTGAACGAGCCGGACACCAACGCGTTGGTGCGCGCGCAGGCGCCGCGCGGGCCGGGCAAGGTGCCGTGCCTGATCGACGGCGACGGGCGGGCAATCTGGGACTCGCTCGCGATCGCCGAAACGCTCGCCGAGCGCTTCCCGCAGCATGCGCTGTGGCCGCGCGACGCGGCGGCGCGCGCGCACGCGCGCAGCATCAGCGCCGAGATGCATTCGGGCTTCGGTGAACTGCGCTCGAATATGTGGATGAACATTCGCGCGTCGTTCCCCGGCAAGAACGCGACGCCGGGCGCGCTCGCCGATATCGTGCGGATCGAGGCGATCTGGGGCGACTGCCTCGCAACCTATGGCGGCCCGTTCCTGTTCGGCGAGTTCGGCATTGCCGACGCGATGTACGCGCCCGTTGCGATGCGCTTCAACACATGGAAGCCGGCGTTGTCGGCGACCTCCGCCGCCTATGTCGAGCGGCTTGCCGCATTGCCGGCGGTCAATGCGTGGATCGAAGCCGCGCGCAGGGAAACACACGCGATTGCGTATCAAGACGAATGCCCATGAATATCTATGCAGTAGGCGGGGCAGTCCGCGACGAATTGCTCGGCGTGCCGGTGCAGGACCGCGACTACGTGGTGGTCGGGGCGACGCCCGAGCAGATGGTGGCGCAGGGCTATCGGCCGGTGGGCAAGGACTTTCCGGTGTTCCTGCACCCGCAGACGCACGAGGAATACGCGCTCGCGCGCACCGAGCGCAAGACCGCGGCCGGTTATCACGGCTTCCAGTTTTTCTATGCGCCGGACGTGACGCTCGAGGAAGATCTCGCGCGCCGCGATCTGACGATCAACGCGATGGCGCGCGAGCTGCGCCCGGATGGCGAACTGACGGGGCCGGTCATCGATCCGTTCGATGGCCAGGCCGATCTGCGGGCGCGACTGTTTCGCCACGTCAGCGATGCGTTCCTCGAAGACCCGGTGCGGATTCTGCGCATCGCGCGCTTTGCGGCGCGTTTCGTCGATTTCACGGTCGCGCCGGAGACGATGACGCTGATGCGCAAGATGGTCGCCGATGGCGAAGCCGATGCGCTGGTAGCGGAGCGTGTGTGGCAGGAGGTCTCGCGCGGATTGATGGAAAAGAAGCCGTCGCGGATGTTCGGGGTGCTGCGCGAATGCGGCGCGCTCGCGCGGGTTCTGCCGGAGATCGATGCACTGTTCGGCGTGCCGCAGCGCGCGGACTATCACCCCGAGGTCGATACGGGTGTCCACGTGATGATGGTGCTCGATCATGCGGCGCAGCAGCGCTACACGCTGCCGGTGCGCTTTGCCGCGCTGACCCATGATCTCGGCAAGGCGACCACGCCCGCGGACGTGCTGCCGCGTCACATCGGCCACGAGGGCCGCGGCGTCGATCTGCTGAAACCGCTGTGCGAGCGGCTGCGCGTGCCGAACGAGTGCCGCGACCTCGCGGTGCTGGTCGCGCGCGAGCACGGCAATATTCATCGCGTGATGGAGTTCGGGGCGGCTGCGCTGGTGCGGTTGCTCGAGCGCAGCGACGCGATCAGGAAACCGGCACGGTTCGCCGAGGCGTTGCAGGCGTGCGAATCCGATGCGCGCGGGCGGCTTGGGTTCGAGACCTGCGAGTACCCGCAGGCAGAGCGGCTGAGGGTTGCGCTGGTTGCGGCGCGCGGCGTCGATGCGGGGGCCGTCGCGAAACGGCTTGCGGATACGCCGGCCGGCATCAGGGATGCCGTGCATGAGGAGCGGGTTCGCGCAGTGGAGGCGGCGATCGGTTAACGCCCGCCGCCGACCGCTACAACACCCGCGCCAGCAGCGACAACAGCATCGACAGCACCAGCGTCGACATGAACGGAAACGGATATTCCCGCCCGAACAGCCGCAACGTCACGTCGCCGGGCATCCGTCCGATACCGATCTTCCTGAGCCACGGCCAGCAGGACGACAGCACCGCGACGGCAACGAAGGTGGTCAAAAGCCAACGGATCATCGCGCGTTCCCAGGCCGAGGCAGAGTAACAGTCATAGCGTATGCGAGCGGTCGCCGCTCGAAAATGCCCGCAGCGTATCGTCGAGTCCGCGCGAAAACGCGATCACCTTGAAGAGCTCCCCCATCTCCGCCTCGGACAGCAGCTTCTGTACCGCATTCGCCGCGGGCAGGAAGCGCGCGGTGTCGGCGGGGTCGATTTCGCCGAGCGCGTCGGTGATGCCCGCGTTCAGCAGGAAACGCGCTTGCGACGTGAAGCCGAGCAGATCCGCGCCGGTCTCGACGCCCGCTTCCGCGATGCCGGTGAATTCGACGTGCGCGGTAATGTCCTGCAGACCCGGGTACAGAAACGGATCGCCGTGCGCACGGTGCCGGTAGTGGCACATCAGCGTGCCCTGCGCGCGCTGCCCGTGGTAATACTCGTGACGCGGAAAGCCGTAGTCGATCAGGAAAATCGCGCCGCGCTCGAGCATCGTGCAGACGGTGCGGGTGAAGGCGCGCGCGGCTTCGTGCGTTTCGGTCACGTAGTCTTCGCCGGTGGTGTCGCCGGCGGTGTCGATTTCGGCAAGCAGCGCGAGATCCGCGTCGGCCGGGACCGGCTGGTCTTCGAACGCGAACGCGCACTCGCGCCACACCACGCCGCGCTCGCGCCAGACCCCGCCGCTCCGCGCGAAGAGCCGCACCGGCATCGCATCGAGCACCTCGTTGCCGATCACGACGCCCTCGAAGCGCTCCGGCAGCGCGTCGAGCCAGCGCACTTTCGCGACTAGCGCGGGCGCGGCGGCCGCGATCGTTTCGCGCTGACGCTCGCGCAGCTCGCCGGACAGATCGACGATCGAATAGCTGTCGAATTCGGTGCCGAGCGCGTCGAGCGCATTGACGAGGCCCGCCGCGAGCTTGCCGGTGCCCGCGCCGAATTCCATCACGTCGCGCGTGCCGCTTGCCTGCAACGCTTCGGCGAGCGGACGCGCGAGCGTGGCGGCAAAGAGCGGCGACAATTCCGGCGCGGTGACGAAGTCGCTGCCGTCGTCGCCGCGCAGGCCGAATTTGCGCGCACCGCCGCTGTAATAGCCGAGTCCCGGCGCGTACAGCGCGCGCTCCATATAGCGGTCGAACGGCAGCCAGCCGCCGGCCGCGTCGAGCTGCGCGCGGATCCGCGCGACGAGCGCGTCGGACTGTTCGAGCGCGCTCGGGCCGGGAGCAGGTAAACTATCGGGTTGGTGAGCTTTCAGATTCATCTTCGCATTGTAAATGACCGTCTCCCCGGACACCGCTGCCCGCCCGGCCGAAGCGCCGCCTGAAGTGCCGCCTGCGGCATCCCGCACCGTGCTGGTTACCGGCGGCGCGCGCCGCATCGGGCGTGCGCTCGCGCTCGGCTTCGCCGCGCGCGGTTGGGACGTGGCGGTCCACTACGGCGCGTCGCGCGATGAAGCCGACGAAGTGGTCGCGCAAATCGCCGCCATGGGCCGCCGCGCGGTCGCGCTGCATGCCGAACTCGGCGACGAGGCGCAGGTTGCGCGGCTGCTGCCGGACTGCACCGCCGCGCTGGGCCGGCCGTCGTGCATCGTCAACAACGCGTCGCGCTTCGAGGAAGACACGCCGCGCGACGTCGGCTACGAGCTGCTGCTGAAGCTGACCGCGATGAACGTCGGCGCGCCGCTGGTGCTCGCGCGCATGCTGTTCGAGGCGACGCCCGATGCCGCGTCGAGCGACGAAAGCCAGCGCGGCGTCGTCATCAACGTACTGGATCAGAAGCTGTACAACATGAACCCGGACTATCTGTCGTACACGCTGTCGAAGGCGGCGCTGCAAACCGCGACGGTCGCGCTCGCCCAGGCGCTCGCGCCGAAGGTCCGGGTGGTCGGGCTCGCGCCCGGCCTGACGATGCAATCGGGCGACCAGACCCAGGACGGGTTCGAGGCCGCTCACCGTATGACACCGCTTGGCCGTGCGTCGCGGCCCGAGGATATCGTCGCCGCCGCGCTGTATCTCGCGGATGCAGCCGGCGTCACCGGAACGACGCTGGTGGTCGACGGCGGGCAGCATCTCGTGCCGCTGCCGCGCGACGTGATGTTTTTGACGGGCGCCTGACACGCGCGCGTGGCTTGCCTGCCTCGCCGAGGCGGCCGCCGCGCACGGTAAAGCGCCCCTTTGCGTGCCCCGCACGCTTTTTTGACTGGAACGAACATGTTTGCCGCTCTTTCGCATCCCCGGCTCGCCGATTGCCGCCGGCTCTTTCTGCGCAATTACGAAGTGCACATCAATATCGGCGTGCACGACTTCGAAAAGCGCGGCGAGCAGCGCGTCGTGATCAACGTCGAACTGTTCGTGCCGCTCGCGATGTCCACGCCGGTGCACGACAAGCTGAACGAAGTCGTCGACTACGACTTCATGCGCTCGACGATCGCGCAGCGCGTCGCGCAAGGCCATATCCATCTGCAGGAAACGCTGTGCGACGACCTCGTGCGCACGATGCTCGAGCATCCGCAGGTGCGCGCCGCGCGCGTGTCGACCGAGAAGCCGGATGTGTATCCGGACTGCGACGCGGTCGGTGTCGAAGTGTTCCGCGTCAAGGAGGATTGAGCGATGAGTGCGCCGGAAATGCTGCACGAAGGGATGCGCGGCGCGGGTGCCGGGGCGGCCGCGCGCGCCGCGCAGGCCACCGAAGCCGCGCAGGCCGAAGCCACGAATACCGCGCGCGCCGCGAAATCCGCGCTCACGCGCCGCGAGCAGAAGGAAGCGTACGAGAACAACAAGCTGTTCAAGCGCCTCGCGCGCCAGGTCGGCCAGGCGATCGGCGACTACAACATGATCGAGGACGGCGACAAGGTGATGGTCTGCCTGTCGGGCGGCAAGGACAGCTACGCGATGCTCGACATCCTGATGCGGCTGCGCGAGCGCGCGCCGATCGATTTCGACATCGTCGCGGTGAATCTCGACCAGAAGCAGCCGGGCTTTCCCGAGCACGTGCTGCCCGAATATCTGAAGCAGCTCGACATCCCGTTTCATATTGAGAACCAGGACACCTACAGCATCGTCAAGCGGCTCGTGCCGGAGGGCAAGACCACCTGCTCGCTGTGCTCGCGGCTGCGGCGCGGCATCCTGTACCGCGTGGCGGGCGAGCTCGGCGCGACGAAGATCGCGCTCGGCCATCATCGCGACGACATCCTGCAAACGCTGCTGCTGAACCTGTTCTACGGCGGCAAGCTGAAGGGCATGCCGCCGAAGCTGCAATCGGACGACGGCAAGAACATCGTGATCCGCCCGCTCGCGTACGTGAAGGAAGCCGATCTGGAGAAATACGCGGAGCTGCGTGAGTTTCCGATCATTCCGTGCAATCTGTGCGGCAGCCAGCCGAATCTGAAGCGCGCGGAAATGAAGGCGCTGATCCGCGACTGGGAGAAGCGCTTCCCGGGCCGCATCGAAAACATGTTCAACGCGTTGTCGAACGTGGTGCCGTCGCATCTGATGGATCACCAGTTGTTCCCGTTCGCGGGGCTGCGCGCGACCGGCGAGGCCGATCCGCAAGGCGATATCGCGTTCGACGAGGAACCGTGCTCGACCGGCGCCGACGAAGGCGCGCCGCTTACCGGCGCGAAGACCATTTCGCTGGTCCAGTTCGACGATCTCTAACGAAACGTGCCTGTTCTGCAGGCATTGCGGCGAATTTGCGCTGGCGGGAAACGTGGTAAGGCCGCACTTGCGGCCTTTTTCGTGCAGTGCCGCATGGTAAAATCGGCCCTTCAAAACTCGTCTTATCGCCGACGCCATGAACATCGTGATTTTGGCGGCAGGTACCGGCAAGCGCATGCGGTCCGCGCTTCCCAAGGTGCTCCATCCCCTGGCCGGCCGGCCGCTCCTCGCTCATGTCATCGACACAGCCCGCGCGCTGAAGCCCGCGCGTCTCATCGTCGTGATCGGCCACGGTGCCGAGGCCGTGCGCGAAGCCGTCGCGGCACCTGATATTCAATTCGCGGTGCAGGAGCAGCAGCTCGGCACCGGCCACGCGGTCCAGCAGGCGTTGCCGCTGCTCGATCCCTCGCTACCCACGCTGGTCCTGTACGGCGACGTGCCGCTCACGCGCGCGGCCACGCTGCGCGCGCTCACCGAACGCGCGGGCCATGACGGCTACGGCGTGCTCACCGTCACGCTCGACGATCCGACCGGTTACGGCCGCATCGTGCGCGATCAGCAGGGCAACGTGCGGCGCATCGTCGAACAGAAGGACGCGAGCCCCGAGCAGTTGCGGATCGGCGAGATCAATACCGGCATCATCGTCGCGCCGACCGCGCGTCTCGCCGGCTGGCTCGCGGCGCTGAAGAACGACAACGCGCAGCGCGAGTTCTATCTGACCGACGCGGTCGAGATGGCGATCGAAGCGGGGCTCGAAGTCGTCACCACGCAGCCGGACGACGCATGGGAAACGCTCGGCGTGAACAGCAAGCAGCAGCTCGCCGAGCTCGAGCGGATCCAGCAGCGCAATGTCGCCGATGCGCTGCTGGTGGCCGGCGTGACGCTCGCCGATCCGGCGCGCGTCGACGTGCGCGGCACGCTCGAATGCGGGCGCGACGTGTCGATCGACGTGAACTGCGTGTTCGAAGGCCGCGTGACGCTCGCCGACAACGTGAGCATCGGGCCGAACTGCGTGATCCGCAACGCGAGCATCGGCGCGGGTACGCGCGTCGACGCATTCACGCATATCGAAGGCGCCGAGGTCGGCGCGAACGTCGTGCTGGGGCCCTATGCGCGGCTGCGCCCGGGCGCTTCGCTGCACGATGAATCGCATGTCGGCAACTTCGTCGAAGTGAAAAACGCGGTGCTCGGCCGCGGCTCGAAGGCGAATCACCTCACGTATATCGGTGACGCCGATATCGGCGCGCGCGTGAATATCGGCGCCGGCACCATCACCTGCAATTACGACGGCGCGAACAAATTCCGCACGGTAATCGAGGACGACGTGTTCGTCGGCTCCGACACGCAACTGGTCGCGCCCGTGCGTGTGCGGCGCGGCGCGACCATCGCGGCGGGCACCACCGTCTGGAAGGACGTCGAGCCGGACGCGCTGGTGCTGAACGACAAGACCCAGACGAGCAGAACCGGCTACGTGCGTCCGGTCAGGAAGAAGAGCTGATCGATACGATGCGCGCACGACGCGCGCACCCTGAATCCGGCACTGAAAAGGAATAAACCATGTGCGGTATTGTCGGCGCGGTTGCGCAACGTAACATCGTCCCGGTCCTGATCGAAGGACTGCGTCGCCTCGAATATCGCGGCTACGATTCGTGCGGCGTCGCCGTGCTCGGCGCGAACGGCCCGAGCCGCGCGCGCAGCGTCACGCGCGTCGCCGACCTCGAAGTCCAGGTGCGCGACGGCGACCTCGAAGGCGTGACGGGCATCGCGCATACGCGCTGGGCGACGCACGGCGCGCCGGTCACCGACAACGCGCATCCGATCTTCTCGCAGGATGCGCTCGCGTTGGTACACAACGGCATCATCGAGAATTACGAAGTGCTGCGCGAAATGCTGCGGGGTAAGGGCTACAAGTTCGTCTCGCAGACCGACACGGAGGTTATCGCGCATCTGATTCACAGCCTGTATCGCGGCGATCTGTTCGCGGCGGTGCGCGCGGCGGTCGCGCAATTGCATGGCGCGTATGCGATCGCGGTGCTGCATAAGGACCAGCCGCACACGGTGGTCGGCGCGCGCCAGGGTTCGCCGCTCGTGGTCGGGCTCGGTGATGGCGAGAACTTCCTCGCGTCGGATGCGCTCGCGCTCGCGGGCAGCACCGAGCGCTTCATCTTCCTCGAGGAAGGCGACGTCTGCGAACTGTCGCTCGACAGCGTGCGCATCGCCGATCGCGACGGCAACGACGCGCAACGCGAAGTGCGTCAGGTGGCGGCATATGGCGGCGCGGTCGAACTCGGCCCGTATCGCCACTTCATGCAGAAGGAAATTTTCGAGCAGCCGCGCGCGATCACCGACACGATTCCGCAAACCGATACATTCGATCCTTCGATCTTCGGCGACGGCGCGGAAAAGGTGTTCGCGGACATCGACAGCCTGCTGATTCTCGCGTGCGGCACGAGTTACTACTCGGGGCTGACCGCGAAGTACTGGCTCGAATCGCTCGCGAAGATCCCGACCCAGGTGGAAATTGCGAGCGAGTATCGCTACCGCGAATCGGTGCCGAATCCGAAGTCGCTCGTGGTGGTGATCTCGCAGTCGGGCGAAACAGCGGATACGCTCGCGGCGCTCAAGCATGCGCAGAACCTCGACCACCAGCACACGCTGGCGATCTGCAACGTCGCGACGAGCGCGATGGTGCGGCAGACCGAATTGGCGTTCCTCACGCACGCGGGCCGCGAGATCGGCGTGGCGTCGACGAAGGCATTCACGACGCAGCTAGTCGCGCTGTTCACGCTGGCGGCGACGCTCGGGAAGCTGCGCGGACGCCTGAGCGACGAGCAGGAAGCGGGCTATCTGAAGCAGTTGCGCCATCTGCCGGCCGCGTTGAATAGCGTGCTCGCGCTGGAGCCGCAGATCATCGCGTGGTCGGAGGAGTTTTCGCGCAAGGAACATGCGCTGTTCCTCGGACGCGGCATGCACTATCCGATTGCGCTCGAAGGCGCGCTGAAGCTCAAGGAGATTTCGTATATCCATGCGGAAGCGTATCCGGCCGGAGAGCTGAAGCACGGCCCGTTGGCGCTCGTGACGGAGGCGATGCCGGTGGTGACGGTGGCGCCGAACGATGCGCTGCTCGAGAAGCTGAAATCGAATATCCAGGAAGTGCGCGCGCGCGGCGGCGAGCTTTATGTGTTCGCGGATGCGGATACGAAGATCGTCAACGACGAAGGGCTGCATGTGATCCGGATGCCGGAGCACTATGGGGTGCTGTCGCCGATTCTGCACGTGGTGCCGTTGCAGTTGCTGGCGTATCACACCGCGTGTGCGCGCGGGACGGATGTGGATAAGCCGCGGAATCTGGCGAAGTCGGTGACGGTGGAGTGAGCGAGCGTTTTGATGGTCGGGAGATGCAAGTAGTACTGCCGCCTGCACTTGTCAGCCGGCGACGGGTTCGAGAAGCCGGCCTTCCTCTTTCATAACGACGCCGCCCTTGATAACGACAGGGATGTGCTCGCCCTGACCCAGCAGCAGGGAAATGTCCTCTACCGGGTCTCCATTGACCACGACCAGGTCGGCTACGGCACCGACCGCAATAGTGCCCCGCAGCCCCGGCTCCCGGGTGATTTCCGCGGCGATACAGGTCGCCGAGCGGATTGCCTCGACGTTGCCCAGCACTTCGGCTCGAACTGCAAACTCGTCGGATTGGCAGGCATGTAGCTCTCCCAGCATGTCCGAGCCAAACCCGACCTTCACGCCCACGCGCGCCATCAAAGCCAGCGCCTTGCGACCGACAGAGCGGGCCCCATCGATTTTTGCAAGCGATTCGGCGGGGAATCCCAGGGCAGGCCCTTTCTCCGAGAGCCGGTCGAGCGTCGACAGAGTAGGGACAACCGCAACGTCGCGCTCAACGAGAAGTCGAGCGGTATCTTCGTCGATAAGATTGCCGTGCTCGATACATTTGACGCCACACTCAACGGCTCGCCGGACCGCGCGCGCGGTGTACGCGTGAGCCATGACATACGTGCCGGCAGCCTCGGCTTCCTGGACCGCTGCCCGAATCTCGTCCTCCGAGTATTGCGTGTTGGTAATCGGGTCATTCGGGGAAGCAACACCGCCGGATGCCATCACCTTGATCTGTGACGCACCTTTGAGCAGCTCCTCGCGTACGGCAAGCCGCATCGCCTCGACGCCATCGACTACCCGGGAGATGGACCCCAACCGCCCGAGGCAGCCACATGCATCGTCCAGCTTGTCGTTACGCTGACGGAAATCGCCGTGTCCGCCCGTTTGCGACAGCGCCTTGCCTGACGACAGAATGCGCGGCCCCCAGAGCACGCCGGTGTTGACTGCCTCACACATCCCGAAGTCCGCGCCACCCGCGTCCCGTACGGTCGTGAACCCGCGATTCAGCATACCCCGCAGCACCGGCAAGGTCTTGAGCGCGGCGAGGAAATTGGGCATCGCGGCACTCCGTCCAAGATTGGAGTGTCCTGCCACCACGTGAACATGCAGATCGTAGAAGCCGGGAAGGACGGTGCGTCCCGGCAGAGACAGCGTGCGCGCGTCGCTGAATGACGGCGGGACCTCGCCGATCGCGACTATTTTCCCGTCGGCAATACAGACGTTGACGCTGGTCCGGCGTGTGCTGGTCACCGGGTCGAAAACCGCGACCCCGCCGAGTACGAGCTTGCTCATGGGAATCCTCAAGACTGGTAGGGCTTCATCAACCACGTGCCAAGCAGACTCACGACAGCGGCGAAGATGATGTAGTACGAAGCGGATTCGGCGTCTCCCGTTGCCGCGGTGAGCCAGGTGATGATGAACGATGCAAATCCGCCAAAGATGGTCACGGCGCCGTTATAGGCGAGGGACAGTCCCGTTGTCCGAACACGGCTCGGAAACATCTCGGTGAACAGCGCGAGGATGGGACCGGTATAGGCCGCAATGAGAACCCCAAAAACGACCTGAAACGTCAGCAACGTACCGAACGTAGGCGACTTGATGAGGTGCGAGAACAACGGGTAGCTGGCGAACAGAATGACGACGGCCGCGATACTCAGGACGCGTTGCTTGCCGACCCGGTCGGACAAGGCGCCGAAGAGCGGCGCCATCACCATGAGTACTGCACCACTGACGATGCCCGAGATGAATCCCTCACGCTGGGGCATGTGCAGGTATTTCACAACGTACGTTGGGATGTAAAAGAGAATCACGTACGTGCAGACCGTCCATAGCACGACCATCAGGAGGCTCGAAAGCACGCTACGCGGGTATTCACGGATGACGTCTCGCAGCGGCGTGCTGGCGTGACGCTTCTCGGAGGCGAACTCCGGCGTTTCCTCGATTTTCAGTCGGATGTAATAGCCGACCGGCGCCACGAGCATGCCGATGATGAACGGAATACGCCAGCCCCAGGAGGTCAGCGATTCGGGTGACATGCTCGAAGTGATAACTGCGCCGGTGATGCTGCCGATAACGACGGCAAAGCCGACGCTTGTCTGAATCCAGCTCGAATAGAATGCGCGGCGGTTCACCGGAGCGTGTTCGGTCAGGAAGGCGGTCGCGCCGCCCATCTCGCCGCCCGCCGACAACCCTTGCAGCATCCGCGCAACGACGATAAGACAGGGGGCTGCAATGCCGATCGACTGGTACGTGGGAGCAAGCGCGATGATGGCCGAGCCGAGTGCCATCACGAGCATCGCAAGAGAAAGCGCGCGCTTTCGTCCGACCTTGTCGGCATAGATACCGAATGCGATGCCACCAAGCGGACGCATGACAAAACCCACGCCGAATGTCGCCAGTGCCAGGAGTAGCGAGGTCGTTTCGTTACCTGCGGGAAAGAAGAGCTTGCCGATGATTGCGGCGAAGAAGGCGTATCCGGAGAAGTCGAACCACTCCAGACCGCTTCCGATGACCGTGGCGAAAATCGCTTTTCGCCGAGTCACCGTATGCGCGGGCGGGTTGCCCACCAGATAACTGTTTGATGCACCTGCGGCCATTGAGATCTCCCCGGTTTACGTTGAGCGAGGTGAACGTTATGTCGTCGTCACGTAACCAATGTAATTTTTGGCGTGCCGGCGACATAACGTTAATTTCGCAAACGCGGTTGCAAGAAATGCAACCGCAACCGGGGATCTCAGGCTCAGGCTGTCACACGCCTTTCGCCTGAGCTGTCGCCCACTTGCGGAAGCGGCGCGCGGCGGAGGTTTCGGCGCGTTCCGATGGCCACGTAATGTGGTACGCACCGCCCATCGTTGCGTGAGCGTCGGACGCCCGGACAAGTGAGCCGTGTTCGAGGAGCGGGTCAATCACGCCGTTCCATCCGAGCGCGACCCCCTTGCCGTGGGTCGCGAGCTGCACGATGAGGGGATAACTGTTCACGATGATGGTCTGGTTGAGAGTCGGACGCTCGAGACCGACGCGCTCGAACCAACTGTGCCACGACATCCAGCTTCGCTCGGCATCCTCGAGCACGAGCAGCGTGCTCGAGAGCAATTCATCAGGCGTCAATTGGCGTCCGTTTGCATAGGCTGGAGAGCAAACCGGAAACACTTCTTCGTCGAAGAGCTTATGAGTATGGGTCCCCGGCACCTCGGCGTTACGCAGATAAAAGACGCCGACGTCGTATTCGGCTGGCGAGACAACACCAAAATGGTCGCGAACGATGATTCGAAGGTCCACGTCCGGGTTGGCATCGATGAATGACCCAATCCGGGGCGCCAGCCATAGCGTGGAGACGCCGGCCGTGCAGGACACGGTGAGCCGTGATTTGACAACTCGGGCCATCAGGCTCGACGTTACGCTCGTGCACAGTTCCAACATCCGGCGAACGTCGACGGCGTAGGTTTCTCCCGCCGGCGTCAATCTGAGAGCGTTGTGCTCACGCACGAACAGTCGACGCCCCAGGAATGTCTCGAGCTGTGAAATCTGTCGGCTGACCGCGCTCGTGGAAAGATGAAGCTCCTGGCCCGCCCGAGTGAAACTCAGATAGCGGGCGCTGGCTTCGAAGGCTTGCAAACACGCGAGCGGAGGCAGAGGTGAGAGAGCCATGTGCGCGAGGCTGATGTCATGAGTGGAAACGCCTCAGCATAGCCTGATTGAGGTCACTGGCCGTAGAGTACCGGAAGGCCGTTCCTGATGACATATACGGTCGTCGGTGCGCCTTTCTCAATGCAGGCGTTCTAGGAGCGGTCGACAGTCCCTGTAAGCTCATCAAGAAGATCAGCCTGAGTGGTTTGGCCACCGGGGCGCGGCCGGGCGAGGGCAATCGAGGCCGTGACCAGCAAAACACCCACCCAGAGAGTCATAGTGAGAGGACGTGCAGCGTACAGAGCGAGGAATACAGTGGAGAGCACTGGCGTCGCATAACTCAACGCTGTCGTAACGCTCGTATTCGCCCGCTTCATGCCGAAGTCCCAGAGGTAAAACGCCAACCCCATCGGGCCGAGACCCATGTAGACGAGCACCAGCCAGTCACGGGTCGTTATCGTTGGTGTTTGCTCCATCGAAAAGTGAAGAACAAGACACCCTAGTCCCGCGAGCAGCGTGAACGCTCCGACCGCGTGGCTCGATACCGCGCTGTAACGCTTGCCGAGCACCGAATATCCGGCCCATGCAAACGCTGAAAGAAGAGCGAGCGCATACGCGGCAACCTGGTTCAGCAGATGATGGCCGAGCATAGTCGGTTCATTGCTGGCGCCCTGGACGGACCAGCATGCCGCAATGGCCCCGCCGAATCCGAGAGCCGCACTGAAGTATGGGGCGCGAGGTCTCGCCTGTTCGGAAGACAGACGACTAGCGAGGCAGAGAATCAGTACCGGCCATAGATAGTGGAGGAGGCTTACCCCAATCGGGTCGCCAAGCTGCAACGCGTAGAAATAGATAACGTGATAGACGAACATCAGGCCGCTACCTGCCGCCAGAAGTCCAAGCGATAGTTTCCAGTGCTTTGCCCACGGCACGCCGATGAGTCCACCGATCGTCAGCGCGACGCCGTTGACGAACAGCGTCGGTACTCCGTGCAGGAGGTCGACGCTGGTGGCAAGCGTGCTCCACATCAAGACGGTAATCGCGACCCCAAGTACGGCCATTTTGTCCTCCAGATTGCGTGAATCTGCAGGAGTCGGGCAGCGCTGTCTTCGTTGTCCTCGTAGAGAAGGAGGCGCAAGATTTCGTATGTCTCGTAGGGCTCTCGTGTCGCGGGGAAGACTGAGGTCCAGGGTAAGTACCTAATTTGACGCGTGGTTGAGCACCAGCAGCAGAAGCTGCTGAAGAGGCGCCGGGAGTCAGTGAAAACTGCTGCGTGGTCGATCGATAAAAGTTCTGGTTGCCGTACGGGCTCAATAGACTGTGGTCTTCCATCATGCATATCTGACAGGAGTAACCGTGGAACTGACCGACTTCGACACGCTGACCTTCGACTGCTACGGCACCTTGATCGATTGGGAGAGCGGCATCTTCCAGGGCCTGAAATCCTTGCTCGAACGTGCCAGGACGCCGCTTACGCGTGACCAGGTTCTGGAAGCCCACGCTCGTCACGAGTCGTCGCAGCAGAAATACACGCCGGCCAAGCGCTATCAGGAATTGCTGCCCATCGTGTACAAGCGCCTCGCCGAAGAATGGGGTCTGCCGTTCACGCATGAAGAGTGCGTGGCATACGGTCGCTCGGTACAGAACTGGCCGGCGTTCGAAGACAGCGCCGAAGCGTTGCAGTATCTGAAGAAGCACTACAAGCTGGTGATTTTGTCGAACGTCGATAACGAAAGCTTCACGTACAGCAACGCCAAACTGAAGGTTGAGTTCGATGCCATCATCACGGCGGAAGACGTGGGTTCGTACAAGCCGTCGCCTCGAAACTTCGAGTACATGCTCGAGAAACTCGCCGATCGTGGCATCAGGAAGGAAAAGATTCTGCATACGGCGGAGAGTCTCTTTCACGACCACAAGCCTGCGAACGCGTTCGGACTGGCGTCGTGCTGGATTTATCGCCGCCACGCGCAGCAGGGCTTCGGCGCCACGATGAATCCGGGCTCGCAGCCGAACATCGACTTCCGCTTCAACAGCATGGGTGACCTTGCGAAGGCGCACCAGGAAGCACTGGCGAAGAAGTAAGACAATGTCGTCTCGTCAGCGGCGGCCGCGCGACCGTTGTCCGCGCCGGTGCGGACGAGACCACTGCTGAATGTCGAATTCGACTTCAGGCGACGGAAACATAGGGGGCGTTGTGGCTTTGACGGATTTCAAGGCACTCACATTTGACTGCTACGGGACGCTCATCGACTGGGAGTCAGGCATCGCATCGGGTCTGTCGGAGCTGGCGTCACGCGCCGCAAAACAGCTGGCGCGGGACGAAATTCTCGAAGCGCACGCGCGCCATGAGTCATATCAGCAGAAGATCACACCGGCCATGCGTTATGACCGGCTGCTGCAGGTAGTGTTCAAGCGGTTGGCCGAAGAGTGGAACGCGAGTTACACCTGGGACGAAGCCGTCGCCTATGGTTCGTCGGTCGGTGACTGGCCGGCATTCCCGGACTCAGCCAGCACGCTTCAGTATTTGAAGAAGTATTTCAAGCTCGTGATTGTTTCCAATGTGGACAATCGTAGCTTCCGGGTGACCAACGAGAAGCTGGCTGTGGACTTCGATGCAATCGTAACGGCCGAGGATGTCGGGTCGTATAAGCCATCGCGGAACAACTTCGACTACCTGTTCTCGACCCTGGCGTCGATGGGCATTGCGAAGGACGATACACTTCATGTCGCGGACAGCGTCTATCACGACCATGAACCCGCGGGCGCAATGCAGCTTCGCTCGTGCTGGATTCAACGCCGCTATGAGCAGCGTGGGCCCGGCGCCAACATGAAGTATTCGGTCGAGCCTTCCGTCGACTACAGGTTCACGAGCATGGCGCAACTGGTCAAGGCGCATCACGAGGACCTGGCCCGCTGATAGTACAGTCCCTTCGATTGACAAACCAGCCAGTTCGAACACGCACGATATGCGACAAAAGCTTGACCGGACCGATATCAAAATCCTTGCCGAACTCCAGAAGAACGGCAATATGACCAATGCCAACCTCGCCGGTATGGTTGGACTGTCCGCAAGCCCCTGTCTGCAACGTGTGAAGCGCCTCGAGGCGGCCGGAATCATTTCCGGCTACGGCGCACACCTCAACCTGTCGAAGCTCACGAGTACGGTCACGGTTTTCACGGAAATCATGCTTCACGACCATCGTCGCGAAGACTTCACACGCTTCGAGGCGAATCTCCGGGATTTCGAAGAGATTACGGAGTGCCACCTGGTGAGTGGGGGTTACGACTACCTGCTGAAGTCCATTGTCAAGAACATCGGGCACTACCAGGAGGTCATCGAGAAGCTGGTCGACCGCAACATCGGAATCGAGAAATATTTCAGCTACATCGTGATCCGGTCGCCCTTTGTAAAACAGACGGTGCCCCTCGACAAGCTGTTGTCCGAAGACGATGACTAATGGAGTACGTGCGATTCTGAGCGGAAAAAATAAAAAGGCCATCGTCCTCGTGAACCGATGGCCTCGCGGCTCGACGCGATGTTCTAGTCGAGACCGCCCTGACAGATGTACTTGATGGACAGGTAATCGTCGAGTCCGTACTTCGACCCTTCGCGCCCATAGCCGGATTCCTTGACACCACCGAACGGCGCCGCCTCGCTCGCGACCGCCCCCTCGTTCAAACCGATCACACCCGCCTCGAGTTGACGTGAGACCCGGTCGGCACGCCGCATGTCCTGCGTGTAGAAGTACGCGGCAAGACCGAACGGCGTGTCGTTGGCGAGGCGAATCGCCTCTTCCTCTGATTCGAAGCGATACAGCGGCGCCACGGGCCCGAAGGTTTCTTCGCAGGTGATGAGCATTTCGTTTGTCGCGTGAGCGATGACCGTCGGCGCATAGTAGTTCGGCCCCATCTCCGTCAAGCGCTTGCCACCCGTCAGCACGGTCGCGCCTTTCGAAATTGCGTCACTGACGTGGCGGTCGATCTTGTCGATTGCCCTGGCGTTGATCATCGGTCCGATCTGCGCTTGCGGGTCGGTTGCCGGGGCGACCTTGAGCGCGCCGACTCGCGCCGCGAGCAACTCGGCGAACCTGTCGAATACGCCCGCCTGCACGTAAATCCGGTTCGGGCAAACACACGTCTGTCCGCCATTGCGGAATTTTGCCGCCATCAGGCCGATCACGGCCGCATCGAGGTCGGCGTCGTCGAAGACGATGAACGGTGCATTGCCGCCGAGTTCCAGCGAGAGCTTCTTGAGCGTACCGGCCGACTCGCGTGCGAGGTACTTGCCGACCGCCGTGGAGCCCGTGAACGTAATCTTGCGCACGCGCTCGTCGGCCAGCCAGTCGCCAACGGCTTCGATGCCCTGATCGCGGGACGCGCTGAGCATGTTGAGAACGCCGGCAGGAACGCCTGCCTCCTGGGCGAGTGCCGCGAGCGCGAGCGCGGTCAGCGGCGTGTCCTCCGCGGGTTTGCCGACGACCGTGCACCCGGCGGCCAGCGCAGGAGCGATCTTGCGCGCAATCATCGCGAGCGGAAAATTCCACGGCGTGATGGCGGCGACGATTCCAACCGGCTCCTTGATGGCGCGCATCTGCTTGCCGCGTTGCTGCTGGGGAATCAGGTCACCATAGATGCGAGTCGCCTCGTCGGCGAACCAGGCGACATACGATGCGCCATAAGCGACTTCGCCCCGAGCCTCGGCCAGCGGTTT
The DNA here is from genome assembly GCF_047605525.1 of Paraburkholderia sp. GTDB lineage: Bacteria > Pseudomonadota > Gammaproteobacteria > Burkholderiales > Burkholderiaceae > Paraburkholderia. The sequence goes on from NZ_JASGFN010000027.1 coordinate 58,295, forward strand.
GCCTTGCTCCATCGACATCAGCGTAGCGAGGTCGTCCGTGTTCGCAACAATCAGCGCGTGCCAACGCTGAAGAATTTCTGCGCGTTCGCGGGGCAGGCGTTCACGCCAGTCCTTTGCGGCTTTCGCCGCCGCGTCGGTCGCCGCGCGCGCGTCCGCCTTGCCGCTGTTCGCGACTTCGGCGACAAGACCGCCCGTCGCGGGGTTCGTCACCGGATAGCGCGCGCTGTTCGCCGCGTCCGTCCATTCGCCACCAATCAGGTTTTGCCGACGCAGAAGTTCTTCGCGTTTCAGTTTCAGTTCCATACTCGATGCCTTCGAAGGATAGGTTGTTCGTGGCCCGTGCAGTCGAGCGCCGGGCTTTAACTCTTAAGCGCGCGGCGAACGTCGGCGCTTTCCAGAACGTCGTCGAGCGTCTTGCGAACACGCTCCACCATCATGCCGACCTCGCCCTCGGTATAGCAGAGTGCCGGGGCGAAACCAAGAATGTTGTCGCCAAAAGCGCGGAAGATAATCCTGTTGCGAGCCGCGGCGTCGAAAATGCGGTCGGCAAGATGCAGTGCCGGGTCGAAGCGGGCGCGGGTCGTTTTGTCCGCTACCAGCTCGACCGCGCCGAGTAGACCGGCGTGTCTCGAGTCACCGACGAGAGGATGGTCAAGGAGGCTGTCGAGACCGCTTGCAAATCCCGGTGCCCGGGCCTGGCCATTCGCGAGGAGACCGCCTTCGGTGTAAAGCCGCAGCACTTCGAGTCCGACGGCGGCGCTCACCGGATGCGCGGAGTACGTCTGGCCGTGGCCGATTGCTTCGCCGGGCTTGCTCCCATCGGCGATGCCTTGATAGACGGCATCGGACATCAGCACGGCACCCATGGGGGCGTAGCCGGCGGTGAGGCCCTTCGCGATGGTCATCAGGTCGGGCTCAACCTCTTCGGTTTCGCAGGCGAACATTGGACCGGTTCGGCCAAACGCAGTGATGACCTCGTCCGCGACGAACAGGATATCCAGTCGCTCGCAAGCGTCGCGCATCGCCTTGAGCCATCCCTTCGGTGGCACGATGACGCCGCCCGAACCCTGCACGGGCTCGCAGAAGAAAGCAGCGACGTTCTCCGCGCCGAGCTGGGCAACCTTGTCTTCCAGCGACTTCACCGAACTCGCAATGAGCGCTAGAGCATCGTCGGGCGTCTCGCTGCGATACAGATACGGGGACGGGATGTGATGCTGAGTCGGAAGCGGAACGTCGAAGTTGCGATGGAAGCTGGCGATTGCGGTGAGGCCGGAACCCATGGACGACGAGCCGTGATAGCCGCGTTCGAGCGCAATGAAGTGCTTCTTGCCCGGCCGGCCGATGGCGTTGTAGTAGTGCGTGATGAACCGTAGCGCCGAGTCGACCGCGTCGGAGCCGCCAAGCGAGAAGTAGACGTGCCGCAGACTCCTGGGCGTGATTTCGACAAGGCGTTGCGCGAGTTCGATTGCAGGTTGGGAGCCGAAGTGGAAGTAGCCCGTTGCATAGGGCAGCTTCGCCATCTGCGCGGCTGCAACCTCGACGATGCTCTCATGACCATAACCGGTGTTGACGCACCAGAGACCCGCGAACGCATCCAGCAGTTCGTTACCTTCAGCGTCGTACAGCCATGCGCCCTTGCCGCGTTCGAGGACGGTAACGCCACGCTTCTCGTGCGCACGGTAATTGGCAACAGGATGGATGAGATGCTTGCGGTCTGAATCAATAAGCGTTGCTAGTGATGACATTTCACGATCCTTGATAGGGGGCTGCCCGTCATTAGAGTATCTGGAGCTCGCGGCATCCGGTTTTGCATGGACGAGCCGGCTATTGGCCTATCCGTTCAAATCGGGGCTCGGCGCGGCATTTTCTGCTGTTACCGTTTCAATCTTCGCGAAGCCGGTACAGCGCCATCGCGACCTGGACCTGGAACCGGATCTTCGGGTCTTCGAGCGTGACGTTGAGAATTTCTTCGATTTGCTCGAGGCGATAACGCATCGTGCTGATATGAATGCCCAGCGAGCGCGCGGCATTGACCAACTGGAAGCCCTCGTCGGCGAGCGTGCCGAGCGTCTCCAGCAGCGATTCGCCGCGCGGGCGCGAGACGAGGGGCGTCACGAGCCGTTCGATGAGCATGTCGCGTGCGTTCGCATCGCCAAGCAGCGCCCGCGGAAAGAGGATCTCGTCGAATCGATGCAGTCTTCCCGGGCGCAAGGTCGGCAGCAGCGCATCGACGTCCTTCGAGCCTGTCGCCATACCGTCGATGCCTGAATGCACGCGGCTGATTGCCATCGCCGCGCGTTGGTCACTGACTGCTTCCCACAGAGATTCAGGCGACGCTTCCGCGGGAAGGATGAACTTGATCTGGTTCAGCCATATTGCAAGCAACTCGGGCTGTCCCGTCGCGCGGAGTTGATGCTTGAGCGACTCCACCCAACGTTCACGACGGTTCAGGCCTTCCGTGGTCAGCGGTATTGGCTCGTCGAGAAGCACGAGGCAGATGCGATACTGGTTCGTCTGGCTCCAGCCGCACACTCGCGCGCGCTCCAACGCACTCGGCGTAGCCGTGAACTCACCGTCCAGCAGACCAGCGACGAGCGCATATCCCAGGCGGTCTTCCTGTTGCGCGAGCTGCTGCTGATGCATGAGGTGCAGTGCGGCGACCACACTCGCGTGTTCCATCGCCCGGGTGTCCAGCTCGTCGACTTCCGAGCCGTTCAGGTCGAGCCAGTTGACGGCAACGAGAGAATCGTGAAGTCGGACCGGAAGCCGTAGACGATAAACAGTGCGACCGGCGATGACGAACTTCACCCGAATCGGCCGCGACGAGTTATTCGCATCGATGGGTGAATCGGACAAAGAGGTGAGGAATTGCTCTTCGAGCGCTTGCGTTTCGGATTCCGCAGCCGAGGTACCGAGCACTTCACCGGATACGTTCGTGAAAGTGACCTCGCGACCTACGAGCTTTCTCAGCGTGATTGCGATGTCACTCAGGCTGCTTGCCGTCACCGCGGCGTTGGTCAACGCACGATGCATCTGCTCCGAGCGCTCGATTATCTCAGCCTGAAAATAGATTATCTTCGCGAGAATCTCGTGAGTGACCTGGCTGAATTGAACGGCCCAGGGTAGCTCGAGAAGAGGGAAACCAACGCTGCGCGCTTCGTCGATGGCTTCTTGAGGAAAGTGGTCGCGAAAGTGAGGGACGGCCAGCACGACACCGGCGAGCCCCACTTCACTCAGTTCGCGCACCAGCCGTCTTGATGTCCCGGCATCACTGGGCCAGTTGTAGCCGGTTGTCAGCAGCAGTTCGCCGGGCTTTACCCAGTTGACGATGTCCGGGTGGTCGACCATGTGAACCCAGCTAATGTCGCGCTGGAGATTTTCCTCGCCGGCGACGACTTTTGCTTCACGCAGGACGGTTTCACGAATGGCGGTGTCGAGCTTCATGGCGGCGCATGGTTTCGCCGCGGTATCAGCGTGACACCGCGGCGGCAATTAGATCTCTTTGGGCTGGCGATAGCCGAACAGCACGCCGAGCAGGCTGAACGCGGCGGCGAAGATGACGTAGAACGCCGGCGCCATCGCCGTACCCGTCGTGCTGATGAGCCACGTGAGAATGAGCGACGCGAAACCGCCGAACGTCATGACCGCCAGATTGTAGGCGACCGAAAGCCCCGTCGAAAGCACCCTGGTCGGGAAGATTTCCGACAGCGCGGCCAGGATGGGGCCGGTATAAATCGCGATCAGCACGCCAAACACCGCCTGGAATACGCACAGCGTCGCGACAGACGGAGTCTTCACAATCATCGCGAACATCGGCCACGCGAGAACGAGCATCGCAGCCGACGCTCCGCCGAGCAACCACTTGCGCCCCACCTTGTCCGAGTACCAGCCGGTGAACGGCGACAGCACGGTGATGACGCCGCCGCCGACCATTGCGGCGATAAACGATGCGGATTGCGGAAGCTTCAAGACTTTCACCGAGAAAGTCGGCATGTAGAAGAGAATCACATAGATACAAACCGTCCAGAGCACGACCATCGCGAAACTTGCGAAGGCTTGCCACGGGTAGTCGCGGAGAACTTCTTTCAGGGGCGTCTTCGACTTCTCCGCATCGAGAAAGACCGGCGTCTCATCGAGGTTGCGACGGATGAAGAAGCCGATCGGCCCGATGAGCAGACCCGACAGGAAAGGGATGCGCCATCCCCAGCTCTCCATGTCCGCGGTGGAGAGGCCGAGCGTGATGCCCGTTCCGAAGCAGGCACCCAGCAGCACGGCGAAGCCGATACTCGTTTGAATCCAGCTCGAGTAGTAAGCCCTTTTGCCTTTGGGAGCGTGTTCCGTCAGGAACGCAGTTGCCGTACCCATCTCGCCCCCCGCTGAGAAGCCTTGAAGCAGGCGCGCAAGAACGATCAGGCAAGGGGCTGCGATGCCGATCTGCGAGTAAGTCGGGGCGAGGCCGATGATTGCGGTGCCGGCGCACATCAGCAGAATGGTCAGCGACAGTGCGGCTTTCCGGCCGGCCCGGTCGGCATAGATGCCGATGAGGATGCCACCGAAAGGACGCACGAGGAAGCCGACTCCAAAGGTCGCGACCGAGAGCATCAGCGAAGTCAGGTCGTTGCCCGTCGGGAAAAAGAGCTTCGCGATGGTGATGGCGAAGAAGCCGTACACCATGAAGTCGAACCATTCGAAGCCGTTCCCCAGCACGGTCGCAACAATCGCCCGCCGTCGCGCGGCTTTCTCGTCTACGTAGCTTCCCGCCAGATTCACTGTATTCATCTCCGCTCCCGGTGCGTGCTCATGCGCTTTTCAATGGTCGGTTCGGTCCCGGTCAGGAACCAGCCGTATCCCATTGAACTCAGCCAGAAATCGCATAACTACCTACGTCAGGTAGGAACGGAAGACTCCAGATTAGTACATCAAGTATGAATTGCGTCAGAAAAAACTAAAAAGCGGCGCGCAATTCCTGCTTTTCGTAGGTATTCGCACGGCTTGTGGCTTCCTACTATCGGTTCCATCCCAGGAGGTGATTCGATGAACAAGGAACTCGATAAAAACCGGAGCGCCGCGGCGCTGCGTGAAACCTATGTCGCCCGCGGTGTGGCGACGGCCCACCCCATCGTTGCTGCCCGTGCGGCGGGCGCCTATCTGTGGGACGACAAGGGCCGCAAGTACCTCGATTTCGTCGGCGGCATCGGCGTGCTCAACGTCGGTCATAACCATCCGGCGGTGGTCGCGGCGGTCCAGCAGCAGCTCGAGTCCTTCTCGCATGTCTGCTTCCAGGTCGTCGGCTACGAGCCGTACATTCGCCTCGCAGCGCGTCTGTCGGAACTGGTCGCTCCCGGCCAGGGTTACAAGTCGGTCTTTCTGACTACCGGCGCCGAAGCGGTTGAGAACGCCATCAAGATTGCTCGCGGCTACACGAACCGCCCCGGCGTGATTGCGTTCCGCGGCGGCTTCCATGGCCGGACGCTTCTCGGCATGTCGCTCACGGGCATGAGCGCGCCCTACAGGCAGAACTTCGGACCGTTCGCGCCCGACGTCTACCATGCGCCGTATCCCAACGCGTACCACGGCATCAGCCCGGACGATGCGCTGAACGCCCTGCGGGCAATCTTCAGTACGCAAATCCAGCCCGACCGGGTCGCCGCGATCATCCTCGAACCCGTACAGGGCGACGGCGGCTTCCTCGCGGCTCCGGCTGAATTCATGCAAGCGCTGCGCGAACTCACGAAGAAGCACGGCATCGTTTTGATTTGCGATGAAATCCAGACGGGTTTCGGTCGCACCGGCAAGATGTTCGGCTTCCAGCACTCGGGCATTCAGCCTGACCTCGTGACGGTGGCGAAGAGCCTCGCCGGCGGTCTGCCCATTTCGGGCGTGGTCGGTCGCCCCGAAATCGTCGACGCACCGCAACCCGGCGGGTTGGGTGGTACGTACGGCGGCAATCCGCTGGGCTGTGCGGCAGCGAATGCCGTGCTCGACATCTTTGAACAGGAGAACCTGCTTGAACGCAGCGTCAGAATCGGCGAGCAACTTCGCGCAGGCCTGGAAGAGTTGAAGGCCACGCACCCGGAAATGGGCGAAATCCGTCAAACCGGCGCGATGGTCGCAGTCGAGTTCGTCGCCGATGCCAACGCAAAAACGCCGGACAGCGCTCTTGTCCAACGCATCCTCGACGCGGCACGTGAAGAAGGCCTGCTCATCATCAAGTGCGGTGTCGAGCGCAACGTGGTTCGCTTCCTGTCGCCGTTGACTGTATCCGACGAGGACGTGTCGGACGCGCTCGGGATGTTCGGTCGTGCGCTGACTGCCGCCAGGGCCGCGGGCTAGTCGATGTCCGACGGGCGGCACGACGCGTTGGAACTTGCTCCGCCCGCTCGCGTAGCGGCGGCGAAGTCGAGGACCGCGCGTCGTTTTGACGTCTTCAGCCCCTACGACGGGGCAGTTGTCGGCCAGGCGCCCGACATCGACTGCCGCACGCTCGCACCGATATTCGAAGAGGGCGTGCGAGCGGCGCGGACAGCTCGAGGCGCTCACGCTGTCCAACGGCGATTCGCCGGCTGGGCTGCAAAGATCGAAGCGCGACGTGATGAACTGGCGAAGCTCATCAGCCTCGAAACAGGCAAGCCTGTTCGTCTGGCTCGCGTCGAGGTTGCCGCTGCTCTTGCAGAGCTGGATGCTTTCGTCTCTTGTCCGCCGATTTCGCCCGCACGTGACGGGACCGCGGTACAGTCGGCTTTCTCCATCCTTGACTGGCACGATCCCGTGTTCTCGACGGTCACGGAAGCCGCGACCGTTTTGAGTTCGGGACGAGCGCTCGTTATCAAGCCGTCGTCTCGCGCGCCGTTGGCGTCGCGAGCCCTCGCGATTCTTTGGGAAGAAGGCAACGACCTGGACGCGCTTCTGTCCGTTGCTCCTTCGACAGACGCCATCGGCATGCTCCGCGCGGCGTTGATGAGTTCCCAGGTGACCGAGGTCCGCTTCCGTGGCAGTCGTGACGTCGGGGCTTTCGTATCATGCGCGTGTCATGAGGCGGCGGTGCCGGTGACCGTTGCAGCGAACGAACGGCTCCCTCTCGTGCTGCACGCCCATGACGTTCTTGCGTGCCGCGACGCTGTTATCAGGCGCGCATTCCTTCCGCCGCTGCTGTCTTGCGCGGAACGCGTATCGTGTCTGTATGTGCATGACTCCGTCGCTGATGCTGTTATCCCGGCTTTACTCGACCAGATGAGTTGTCTTCGCGTGGGCGACCCGCTCAATGACGAAACGGACATTGGACCGGTCATCGATGATGTCGCCACCGCGCTGATATCGGAGCAGGTCGAAGACGCGCTTTTCGACGGCGCAACGCTATCGGGTGGACAACTGCTTTTCGATGGCCGTCAGCTTTGGCCGAGGGTCCTGGACCACGCGACACCGTCCATGCGTATATGCAGCGAAGACCTCGAAGGTCCGCTTCTTCCTGTAATCAGATTCAGTTGCCCATCGGAACTTCCAGGCACCCAGAATTGCAATCTTTTTTGAACAGTCACAACATGAGCGAGACTACCCTTTACGAAGCGTTCTCCATGGTCGACATGCGTGCGGGCCGCATTGCGCGAGTCGAACTGAACACGGAAGCACGCAAGCCAGCGTATAAAATCTGGATCGACTTCGGTGAACTTGGCGAACGGGCGACCAGCGGTCAGTACACGGCGCTTTATCAGGCCGAAGAACTGGTGGGCCGGATGGTCGTCTGCGCGGTCAACCTCGGGAGCCGTCGCATCGGCGGCTTCAAATCCGAGGTATTGATGCTGGGAGTCGAGAATGCGGATGGTGCGGTGGTTTATCTGAAGCCTGAGCGCGACGTCGCGCCCGGCACGAAGGTGTTTTAAAGACTATCCAATCCCCGCGAAGAGCAACCTGATGATGGAGACGGCATGAACACGCCCGCAGCACAGATTGAAGTTGGCGAAGAGATGGTCGCCGGTTTTGCCAGGAAGGGATTGGGACAGGTGCGGGCAGCGACGACCCGCGACCGTGGCGTCGGCCCTTTCCGCAGGCTCGTGCTGCGCGGTGCAATGGTCATCGACGGCACCGGCGCCCCCCCGTGGGGACCCGCGGACATCGTCGTCGAAGATGGGCGCATCACGCTGGTCGCGGCGGTAGGCGTTCCCGGACTGCCCATCAATCCGGCAAGTCGCCCGGCAACTGGCGACCATGAGATCGATTGCACCGGGAAGTTCGTCACGCCCGGCTTCATTGACTGTCATGCGCATATCGGCACGCCGTTTCATGCGGAGAATGGCGAGATGATGCCGGCCGATTACGTGTACAAGCTTTGGCTCGCCCACGGCGTGACCAGCGTGCGCGAAGCCGGCACCATGAATGGCCTTGCATGGACGCAGCAGCAGGCCGCGGCGGCCGATGAAGGCAAAATCGCGGCGCCGACGCTTTATCCGTACGTGTACTTCCCTGCGGTCAACGACTACCTCAAGACGATCTACACGCCGGAGCAAGGCCGGGAATGGCTGCGCAACGCGCATGCGAAAGGCGCGCGAGGCGTGAAGTTCTTCGGCGCCCCGCCGGCAATCATGCAAGCCGCCCTCGACGAGAGCAGGAAACTCGGCCTGCGGACCTGTTGTCACCATGCGCAGCTTTCTGTTGGACGCATGAACTCACTGCGTACCGCCCGTTGGGGGCTGACGAGCACCGAGCACGCGTACGGCATTCCGGAGGCACTGTTCGAAGGCCGCACGCTTCAGGCGGTCGCCGACGACTACAACTATAACGACGAATACATGCGATTCGCGACTGCCGGCCAGACGTTTCTGCAAGCAGCGCGACCCGGTAGCGCGAAGTGGAATGAGGTGATTGAAGCCTTCCTGGAAGCGGGGCACACGTTTGTTCCGACGATGAACGTCTATGATAGCAATCGCGACCTTATGCGCGCGCGCCGCGCCGACTGGCACGACGAGTACACGGACAGTACGACCTGGAAGTATTTCCAGCCCCAGCGCGGTGGACACGGCGCGTATTTTTACCGCTGGTCGGTCAGGAACGAGGTCGAGTGGAAGGAGAGCTTCAGCATTCTCATGACCTTCCTCAACGAATACAAGAATCGCGGCGGCCGGGTCTGCGCCGGTAGCGATTCCGGCTTCATGTATCAGGTCTATGGGTTCGGCTTTGTTCGCGAACTCGAACTGTTGCAGGAAGCAGGCTTCTCTCCGCTGGAAGTGCTGCGCGCGGCCACCTGTCATGCCGCGGAACTCCTCGGCATCGAAGACGAAGCAGGAACTCTGGAGGTCGGCAAGCGCGCGGACATCCTGGTTCATGACCAGAATCCGCTCGCCGACTTCAAGCTGCTGTACGGCACCGGTGCGGTCCGACTGAACGAAGCAACGAACGGTCCGGAGTTCAAGCGGTGTCTGCAGAAGACCATTCGCGGTGGAATGGTGTACGACGTCGATGAGCTGCTTGCCGACGTGCGCGAAATGGTCGCCGGCAGTTGGCCCGGTTCGTCGAAGACCGGGCAAAGGAAGTGAGGTCGATATGCAATCCGGACCACAGTTCGTCATCGTTTCGGGCATGCTCGGCAGCGGCAAGACTTCGCTGCTGGAAAGTTTGCTAGCCGGCGAGGATGGGTCCGATACCGCGGTCATCGTGAATGAAGCCGGCGAAATCAACATCGACGGAGCGGTGCTTTCCGAATCCGCTCGCGGCATGTCGATGGCCACGCTTAGCAACGGCTGTGTCTGCTGCTCATTGACGAGCGATCTCGTTACAACCGTTCAAGACTTGGTCCAGTTTCGTCAGGACGCCGGCAAAGGGCTCTTCTCCCGAATAGTGCTCGAGTGCAGCGGTCTTTCTCGCCCGGGCCCGATCGTGTCGTCGTTGCAGGAGCTCGCAGACCTTCGGCTCAGGCTGCATCTGGTGACGACATACGACTGCAGTCGCCCTGCCCTGGAAACCGGCGACTTCGAAGACGCGGTGGCGCAACTCGCCGCGGCCAACACGATCGTTCTCACGAAGCTTGACCTTGTGTCCAGCGCAAGACGCGACGAAGCACTCCAGGCGGTGACCGCCGTGAACCCGTTTGCTCGCGTCGTCAACGAATTCTCTGGTTCCGTGCGCGCACGTGAAGCATTCGAACCACCACGCAATGGCGGCCTGGTCGCGGGCGACCTGCAAAGCGGTCCGACTGGGCGGCGCCGGCTCCTCCATCCACGCATCCGCGTGTTCCGCGCGAAGCTCGACGACAGGTTTTCGTGGGAAGCAGCCTTGGACTGGCTTGAAAATATTGCTGGCGCCCTCGGAGATCGATTGCTGCGCATCAAGGCGATCGTTCCCGGAGAGAATCCAGGTGAGCGGATTCTGCTGCAGAGCGTCGGGACGACTTTTTCCGCTCCACGTAGGCTTCTTCCGGGTACGACAGCGCCTGTCGGAGCCGTCGTCATCGCGCGGGATTGCGGTCGGCAGGATCTGGATGAAGTCGCCACGGACCAGCAGGTGAATTGGTTCGACTATCAATAGCTGACGCGCTTCGAGTAGCCGATTGAAGCGGAAAAATTACAAATTGCTTGCCGCCACGGCAATCAGAATCATCCGCTATTGCCTGTGCGGCTTCAGGAAATGTCTGAAAAATAGTTTATTTAAGGAAGAAAGCTGTATATAAATAAACCGCACACCGCACGGACCAGGTAAACATCACATCAGTTGAGATTGCCGCATCATGTGCCGTCGATACCAGCAGCGTGACCCGCTTCTGTCCGCATGACGGCACAGCTACTCCGACCGTAGGGCGCCTTTCGCCGACGGCCCGGACAATACCAGCCACCGGACTCGAACGGCGTCGGCATTCCCGGCGGCCATCAGTCCCATTCAGCGCCCGCTGATAGCCAGGGCCCATCGGCAGTTCCGCTTGCGCCAGGCAGCGCATGAACCGGCTCTACCGGTAACGCCCGAGGGACACACGGTGTTTCGCCCATGACAGAAAAAGCGAAACTGCGCCTGATGGTCAAAGCCGGCTTCATCGGCGAGATGCTCATTTATCAGGCCGTCTGCCTCGTATCGCCGGCCCGGGCCCAATGCAACAATACGGCGCCCGCCACCGGCGCGACTGTCACCTGCACCGGGAGCAGCGCGACTCCCGTCATCGCCGCGCCCGGCAGCACCGGCGTCACGATCGACGTCGCGGCCGGCGCATCCGTCGGCGTGGCATATGGGAGCGGCACGCCTACCGCCGTCCTCGGCGTGCAGCAAAGCAGCAGCATCACCAATAACGGTCAGTTGTCGCTCAGCGGCGGCAGCGGCACGGGCACCAACCGCGGCGCGGCGATGGTGGGAAACATCAATGGCAACCAGCTCACCAATGCCGCCGGCGCGACCATCACGACGACGGGCGCCTTCAACGATGGCATGGCCGCCAACGGCAGCGGCAACACGCTCGTCAACAACGGCACGATCTCGACCACCGGGCCGAACGCATACGGCATGACCGCCGCCTGGGGGCAAACCAATCAGGGGCAAACGGACAACACGCTGATCAACACCGGCTCGGTGTCGACGGGCGGCAGCAACGCGCGCGCGGCTTCGATACTCGGCAGCGGCGGCACGATCAACAACAGCGGCACGCTGACGACGACCGGCACGTCCGGCACCGGCGCCTATCTTCAGGGCAACAACGACCAGTTGATCAACTCGGGCACGATCCAGACCCAGGGCACGAACGCGATTGGCGTCGATTCGAACACGGTCAGCTCCGGCTTCACCGCGACGATTCAGAACCTCGCGGGCGGACAGATCATCAGCAACGGCAGCTTTGCGATACGCACGCTCAACGGCAGATCGACGATCGTCAACGCGGGGTTGATCCAGAGCAACGTCGGCACGGCGATTTCGATGGGCGGCGGCAACGACTCGCTGGTATTGCAAACGGGATCGAGCATCGTCGGCACGGCTGATGGCGGGGCGGGCGCCAACACGGTCACGCTGCAGGGCATCGGCACCGCATCGAATGCCTTTACGAATTTCCAGAGTCTCGTCATGCACGGCAGCCTCTGGAACTGGAGCGGCACCGGCACGTTCACGAACGCCGCTGTGCAAAGCGGCACGCTGAACGTCACCGGCACGCTGGGCGCGTCCACGGCGGCAACGGTCGACGCCGGCGCCACGCTCGAAGCCAGCGCGCAAAGCATGCCGCAAAGCATCATCGACAACGGCACCGTGCTCTTCAACCAGGCCGCCGACGGCACTTACGCAGCGTCCATCGGCGGTGGCGGAAACGTCGTCAAGGCCGGCGCGGGCGTGTTGAACCTCGCGGGCAGCAATACCTATGCGGGCGGCACGACGATCAGCGGCGGGACGATTCAGGTGGGCAGCGATGCCGGTCTGGGCGCCGCTGCGGGCACCCTGACGCTCGACGGCGGCACGCTGCGGACCACCGCCGGCATGACCATCACGCGCGCGACGACACTCGGCGCGAGCGGCGGCACGTTCGAGACCGCGACGCCGGACCCGCAGGACCCGACGCAGTATCTGGCGTTTGCCGGCCCCGTGAGCGGGTCCGGCGGCCTGACGAAGACCGGCGCCGGCACCCTGATCCTGTCGGGCAATAACAGCTATACGGGGCCAACCACGGTCTCGAGCGGTTATCTGTATGTGAACGGCGACCAGAGTGCCGCCACCGGGCCGACCAGCGTCGCAGGCGGCGCGCGGCTGGGCGGCCAGGGCACCGTCGGGGGCAGCGTGACGCTGGCGGACAACGCCACGCTGGCGCCGGGATTTCAGCCGCTCACGCCCGCCACGCTGACGATCAACGGCAATCTCGCGCTCAGCAACAACACCAACGTGCTCTACAACGTCGTGCAGGCGGACGTGGCCGGCGGACCGCTGAACGACCTGACCGTCGTCCATGGGAACCTCGTGCTGGACGGGGTCTTCAACGTGCTCGATCAGGGCCAGGCGCCGCTCAGTCCCGGCGTGTACCACATCTTCAATTACGACGGCACGCTCACCAACAATGGCCTGACGCTCGGTTCCTTCGTGAGCCCGTCGTTCACGCCGACGTCGCCGCTCACCGGCTTCAGCGTTCAGACATCGATCCCGGGCGAGGTGAACCTGATCAATACCGACGGGCTTACCTTCGACTACTGGGACGGCGCCGCGGGTCCGAAGAACAACGGCGTGGTGAATGGCGGAAACGGCATCTGGCAGAACGCGCGCGGCAACGATAACTGGACCAATCCGGACGGTACGCCGAACGCTCCCTTCTCGGACGCGGGCTTTGCCGTGTTCGGGGGCGCCCCCGGAGCGGTGCAGGTGGATGCGTCGCTCGGGCCGATCAACGTGTCGGGCATGCAGTTCATGACCGATGGCTATCGGGTCGGGGGCGACACGATCAATCTGGTCGGCAGCGCGTTCGCGCCGGGCGTCACGACCGTGCGCGTGGGCGACGGCTCGTCGGAGAGCGCGGGGATGACGACGACGATCGACTCGGTGCTGGCGGGCAACACGGCGCTCGAGAAGACCGACCTCGGCACGCTGGTGCTGAACGCGGCCAACACCTATGCGGGCGGTACGGTCATCGACGGCGGCGTGTTGCAGATCGCCGCCGACCACGCGCTCGGCGCGGCCGGCAGCGCGCTGTCGCTCGACGGGGGCGCGCTGCGCACCACGCAGAGCTTTACGCTCACGCGCCCGACCACGCTCGGCGATCTGGGCGGGACGTTCGATACGACAGCGGGCACGCAGTTCACGCTGGCGACCGACATCGGCGGTACCGGCGCGCTGACGAAGACCGGCGAAGGAACCGCGATCCTCGCCGGTGCCAACAGCTACACCGGCGGCACGACGATCGACGCGGGCACGCTGCGGATCGGCGACGGCGCCACAACCGGGAGCGTGTCCGGCGACGTCCAGAACAACGCGACGCTCGCGTTCGATCGCGCAGACGTGTTCACGTTCGGCGGCGTGGTGTCCGGTACGGGCAACGTGATCCAGCAGGGCAGCGGCACGACGGTCCTCGACGCGAACAATACCTACGCGGGGACGACGACGGTGGCCGCCGGCACGCTGGCGGTCGGCGATGCGTCGCATCCGGGAGCCGCGCTGTCGGGCGGCGGCGACGTACGGGTCGAGGCGGGCGCGACGCTGGGCGGCTACGGCAGCGTGACCGGCAACGTGACGAATCTCGGCACGATCGCGGTTGCCGATGCGATATCGGCTTTCTCCGGCAACGCGGCCGCCAACGCGACCGCGGCGGCGGCGAACGCCGTGGTGGCGCGCGGCGCGCCGACGCCGGTCGCGTTCGCGCAGACGAACGGGGGCGACAGCGGCACAGGCAACTTCACGATCCACGGCAACCTGACGAATGCGGGGCTCGTGAAGCTGGGCGGCCCCGGCGTCGGCAATACGCTGACCGTTGCCGGCAACTATGCCGGCCAGCAGGGCGGGCTCGCGATCAACGCGCAACTCGGCGCGGACAACTCGCCGGCCGACCGGCTGATCGTCAGCGGCGGCGGCGCGAGCGGCAGCACGACGCTGCAGGTGAAGAACGTGGGCGGCACGGGCGGGCAAACCGTCTCGGACGGCATCCAGGTCGTGCAGGCGGCCAACGGCGCGACGACGACGCAGGGGGCGTTCACCGGCGGTACGGCCAGCGCGGGAGCGTACACCTACGAGCTCTTTCGCGGCGGGGTCACGCCGGGTACGGCGGACAACTGGTATCTGCGCTCGGCGCTCGTGGCCACGCCGGGGACGCCGTCCGTTCCGTCCGCGAACCCGTTACCGATCTACCGTGTCGGCCTGCCGATCTATACCGAGGTGCCGTCGCTCGCGCGCGAACTGATGGTTCAGCAGATCGGCACGTTCCACGACCGCATGGGCAATCAGGATCTGCTGACCGAAGACGGCACGCTGCCGGCCGGCTGGGGCCGCATGTGGGGCAATCACGTTTCGGACAGCCATACCGGTACCGCGAACCAGTCGTTCAGCGGAACGATCATCGGCGCCCAGGTGGGGCAGGACGTGTACTCGAACACGACGGCGAGCGGGCATCGCAATCGCTACGGCTTCTTTCTCGGCTTCGCCAGCGCGAGCGGCGACGTGGACGGCTTCGCGCTCGGCCGGCCGGGCTACGGGGCGGGCAGTCTGGCGATCAACTCATACAGTATCGGCGCCTACTGGACGCATATCGGTCCCGGCGGCTGGTATACGGATTCGGTGCTGACAGGCAGCACGATGACGGTCGATCCGGGTTCGAATGCGGGTGACGCGGCCTCGACCCATGCCAATGCGTTGACCGCCTCGATCGAAGGCGGCCTGCCGGTCCGTTTGCCCTATTACGGGCTGGTGGTCGAGCCGCAGGCACAACTGATCTATCAGTACACGCATATCGACGACGTGACGGATCCGGTGTCGAGCGTGTCGTTCCATAGCGCGGGCGAATGGATCGGCCGCCTCGGGGTCCGCGCGCAAGGCGAATTCTCCGCGTACGGCACACGGTGGCAGCCCTATCTGCGGCTGGACGTGCTGCGCTATTTCGGGGGAACCGACAGCGCGACTTTCGCCAATACGACGACGAGCACATCGAACGTCAGTTCGACGCAGGGGCACGTCGGCATCGGCATCTCGGCGCGGATGACCCGGAAAGTGAGCGCCTACGCGACCGCCGGATACTGGTTCAATCTGGGCGGCGAGCACCGGCAGACGGTCGGCGGCAATGCGGGTGTGCGATTGAGCTGGTAGAGGCGGGTCTTGCTTGCCATGCGCGGTGCCACGCGGCGCCGTGCCGTGCGCCAAACCCTACAACTCCGGCCGCGCGAGATCGCTTGCGGCAATATGCTCGCCGTACACCTGCGCGGCGGCGATCGCTTCGAGCCGCGTCGCGTGCGGGCCGAGTTCCGGCGCGCCGTCGAACGGAAACAGCACGCGGCCGTCGGTCGTGCGCACCACCTTCAATACGCCGAAGAAGCGCCGGTAGCCGGTCATCTTCGCGCTCGCCGAAATCTCGAAGTCGTCCTCCGACGTACCGGGGACGCTAGGAATAAACGCGGTCTTGCTCATAGTCGAAAACATCGGTTGTTCGCTGTTCCGCCACGCCGTCGCGCGGAAAACCCGAATTGTCTCAAATCCACGCCCGACCCACGCGATCCACGCGATCCACGCGATCCACGCGATCCACGCGATCCACGCGATCCACGCGATCCACGCGAGATCCGCGGGCACTCCTTCACCGCGCGAGCAAATGCACGTTGGCAACATGTCGGGTGTTCCGCCGGTGGCTTTATTCGTGAATTGCCCGCGAGTTTCACGGCTGTGTCATGCACGTTCCCTAGAGTTTGCCCGCGAATAAAACACCAATCCCCACTGGGCAACAACAAGGGCAATCAACATGTCACACCGCGTCGGGTTACGTACATTTCTGCTGTCCGCTTTCGCGGCCCTGATCGCTTTAATCGTGGCCGCTTGCGGCTCGTCGTCGTCCGACGGCGGCGGCCTCAAGGTAACGGGCCAGCAGCAGATCCGCCACGTCTTCGTCATCACGCTCGAAAACGAAAACTATTCGACGACATTCGGCGCGAACAGCAAGGCGCCGTATCTGTCGCAAA
Organism: Paraburkholderia sp.; assembly: GCF_047605525.1. Classification (GTDB taxonomy): domain Bacteria; phylum Pseudomonadota; class Gammaproteobacteria; order Burkholderiales; family Burkholderiaceae; genus Paraburkholderia. The sequence goes on from NZ_JASGFN010000027.1 coordinate 74,887, forward strand.
CACTCGCATCGCAAGGCGCGCTCGTGCAGCAGTATTACGGCACGGGTCACGTGAGCCTCGACAACTACATCTCGATGATCAGCGGCCAGTCGGCGTCGAACGAAACCGACAACGACTGCATCACCTACGAGGACTTCAAGCTCACTGGCATGACCTCCGACGGTCAGGCGATCGGCTCGGGCTGCGTCTATCCGGCGAGCGTGAAGACGCTGCCGGACCAGTTGAAGGCGGCCGGCTATACGTGGAAGGGCTATGAAGGCGACATGGGCAACGACCCGGCGCGCGAAGCCGCTACCTGCGGCCACCCGACGCTGAACACGACGGACCTGACGCAGTCGGCCGAAGCGCCGAGCGCCGCCGTGCCGCTCGGCGACCAGTACGCGACGCGTCACAACCCGTTCATGTACTTCCACTCGATCATCGATTCGCCGGACTGCGCGCAGAACGTCGTCAATCTGAACAGGCTGCAAAGCGACCTGCAATCGGTCTCGACCACCGCGAACTTCAACCTGATCACGCCGAGCCTGTGCGACGACGGCCACGACGCGCCTTGCGTGAACGGCCAGCCGGGCGGCCTGACGAGCGCGAACACGTTTCTGCAGAAGTGGGTGCCGATTATCACGGCTTCGCCGGCGTTCCAGAAGGACGGCCTGCTGATCATCAACTTCGACGAAAGCAGCTACGCGACGGTTACGCAGTCCGCAAAGAGCGAGGATCTGATCTTCTCCGGCTCGACCTGTTGCAGCCAGCAGCCCGGTCCGAACCTGCCGTCGTATCCGGAAACGTCGTCGCTCGCCTATAACGGCCTGACGATCAACCTGACCAAGCAGAGCTTCGGCGGCGACCAGACCGGCGCGGTGATGATCTCGAAGTTCATCAAGCCGGGCACGGTGTCGACGGTGCCGTACAACCACTATTCGATGCTGAAGAGCATCGAGGACATCTTCCAGCTCGACCACCTCGGTTATGCCGGACAGGCCGGCCTGGTCGGGTTCGGCAACGATATCTTCACGAACCTGTAAGCGACTCGATGCTGTTTCCTGTCCTGCGATTCACGGCGTGCCCGAGGGCGCGCCGGGCCACGCTCGCAGCACTCGCCGCCCTGCTGGGCGGCTTGTTGCTGAGCAGCGCCGAAGCGGCGCCCGTCTCCACGCCGGCGGGCGCCGATGCCAAACCCGTCTATAGCGATGCCGCCGCGCTCGGCAAGCTGATGTTCTTCGATTCGTCGCTGTCGGCGTCGGGCAGGATGTCGTGCGCGAGCTGTCATAGTCCCGAGCACGCGTACGGGCCGCCCAACGGCCTCGCGGCGCAACTCGGCGGCGCGGATCTGCATCGGCAGGGCACACGCGCGGTGCCGAGCCTGCGTTACGTGCTCAACCGCACGCCGGTCTGGACGCATGCGCAGGCGGCCAGTCTGTCCGAGCGGCTCAGCGAAACGGATAACGCGCCCGTCGGCGGCTTCGGCTGGGACGGGCGCTTCAACTATCTGCACGATCAGGCGACGTTTCCGCTGTTCAATCCGGACGAAATGGCCAACAAGGATCCGGCGGCGCTGCTCGCGAAGCTGCGGAACACACCGTACGCGGCGCGCTTCAAGGAGGTGTTCGGCCAGAACATCTTCGCGGATCCATCGAAGGCGTTCGCGCAGGCGATGTATGCGATCGAACGCTTCGAGCTCGAAGACCCGAGCTTCCATCCATACACGAGCAAGTTCGATTACTACCTCGACGGCAAGGCGCAACTGACCGCGCAGGAGTTGCGCGGCAAGAAGCTGTTCGACGACCCCGCCGGCGGCAATTGCGCGTCCTGTCATATCGATCAACCCGGCGTGAACGGCGCGCATCCGCTGTTCACCGACTTCAACTTTCAGGCGCTCGGCGTGCCGCGCAATGCCGAGCTGAAGGTCAACGCCGATCCGAAGTACTTCGACATGGGCTTGTGCGGGCCGCTGCGCCACGATCAGGGCGACAAGGTCAACTGCGGGCTTTTCAAGTCGGTGTCGCTGCGCAATACGGCGACGCGTCATGTGTTCTTCCACAACGGCCGCTTCCATACGCTGAAGGACGCGTTGCGTTTCTATGTCCAACGCGATACCAATCCGGAGAAGTGGTATCCGAAGGATGCGCACGGCAAGGTCGACAAATTCAACGATCTGCCGGTCGCGTTGCGCGTGAACGTCGACACGACCGACGAGCCGCTCACGCGCAAGGCGGGCGAACGTCCGGTCTGGTCCGAGCGCGATATCGACGATGTCGCCGCGTTCCTCGCGACGCTGACCGACGGCTACGATCCGAAGGCAAAGCAGGCTCATTAACGAGGGTGGGTTCCGGTCGTCCTTGATTTAAAAGACAAAACTTACGGACGACCGGCGTCGGCGGGCGCAGCGGGACTATAATGCGCGGATCCGCGTACCTTCCACCCTCCGCCATGAGCCGGTTACTTTGCCTGATCGTGCTTTCGCTCGGCCTCGCGCAAAGCGCGGCGGCCGACGAAAACGCTGATCGAATATCGGCGTATCTGACGCAGAAGTTCGGTCTGGCGAGAGACAAGGCTCAAAAGATTTCCGACGCGGTGCAGTCCGCCGCCTCCAAGTACTCCCTCCCGCCGGCGCTGCTGCTCTCCATCATCTCGATCGAATCCCGCTTCAAGGAAAAGGCCCGCGGCCCCAACGGCGCGACGGGGCTGATGCAGGTGGTGCCGCAGGCGCATCGCGGGCTGCTGCGCAACGTCAAGGACCTCACCGAGCCGGGCGCGAATATCGAGGCCGGCTCGGCGATCCTGTACGGCTATATGCGCTCGGCCAACGGCGATCTGAATGCCGCGCTCAAGAGTTACGGCGGCTCGCTGGCCTATGCGCGCAAGGTGAACCTGCGCGTCGGGGACTTCGCCGAAGTCGCCGCGCCGCGGGACGGCGCCCAGCGTGCCGATGGACAGGCCGTACCGTGCGAGGCCGACCGCTGCGCCGGCGCGAACCAGTGGGCCGATGCGTTTAGCGTACCGGCGCGCGGTGCATCCTCGGCAAGCGGGGCGGTGGCGGCGTCTTCCTCTACGGTATCGACGTCCGGGGCCGCGCGTACCGCGTCGAACTGATCGCGATCGCGCGCGTATTTTCTTTTTTTATGAAGCGCCCGTCGCCGGATTCTTTCCCTGTTATGCCCCGTAATGCGGTGTCGCGCGGATGCTGCATGCTTTTTCCGCATGTCACGCGACCCGCTCTACAATGCATTCCCATTCGCGCTCACGAGGCGCTCCCTTGCAAGCGATCATGCAGATCCCGTTTTCCACAATCACCGCCGCGGCCCTGTTCGGTCTGCTGACCCTCGCCGCATGCAGCAGCACGCCGCAACCGAAACTCACCCAGGAAATGTTCGAAACCGGCGCGAGCCCTTACGCGCGCAATTTCAATTCGAGCACGACCGACAGTTGCGAAGCCGCGCGCCGCGCCCTGCTGAGCCAGGGCTATCTGACGACGATGGCGCGGCCCGATACCGTCGACGGCACGAAGAACTTCCAGCCGACCAGCGATACCCATGTGGTCGTCGAATTTCACGTCGTATGCACGCCGGGCGAAGAGGCGGCCGATACCAGCATCGTCTATGTGAACGCGGTGCAGAACGGCTTCGCGTTGAAGAAAAGCGATACGTCTGCGACCGTCGGGCTCAGCGTGCTCGGCTCGCTGTCGCTGCCGATCCGCTCGAATAACGACGCAATGGTCAAGATATCGAGCGAGACGATCCCATCGGGCAAGTTCTACGACCGGTTCTTCGGCCTCGTCGATCATTACTTGCAGACCGTCGTGCGCACGCAGCCGGTCACGAGCAGCCCGATTGAGACGCGGATGCTGCCGATGCCCGCGCCGGTTCAGGTGACGACACCGGCTGCGCTCCAGGGGCCGATGCCCGCGGCGGCTGTGCCCACGATGCCAGCACAAGCTCAAACGACGACACCTGCTGCGGCGCAGGTAACGATGTCGACGCCCACTTACCCACTACCCGGTCCAATCGGCCAGGCGGCGGCCATCGAACCCGCGAGCGGCCCGACCGTCGTGCCGTGACATCCGTGCAGCCTGTTAACTGAGCGCGGAGCGGTATTTATCCTATGTTTTTAAATTCATCCGTATACATACGTAGTAATAGTTAACAAGGGTTAAGCCGTTCTGTGGATAACTCGCAAATGTTCCGCCGCATCAACACCATGCGAAATCCATAACCCTGCTGGACACGTATGTAGAAAAACTACCTGAGCGGGATAAGTTTCACAGCCGGTGAGCGGGTACCCACCTTTATCAAGATTCCGCGCACAGGCTGTTCCTTGCGCTATCCCGAAGTTGTTCAGAGGTCGCTGTGGATAACCCGGCGCGCCGAACGCTTTCCCCATGTGCCCGAGCGCACGATTCGCGCGATGCGAAGCGCTCGTTCGCGCACATACTGCCGTCCTCCGGACGCGCACATTGAAGCCCGGTACGAAGATTGCGCGCCTTCTTTTTGCAAGCGCAACTGTTGCTATTTCGTCAAAACCATTTGGCTAACGAGCAATCCGGCATAGAGTTAAAGTGTTTTATGAAGTTCTTGGTGCAGTGCGGGGGGATGTATGAAACGCAGATCAGCACGACAGTTAGTCCGTCTTCTCTCGGACCTTCGGCATGCGGCCCATTGCAGTGCGTTACGCGCGGCCGCGACCAATCGGGCGATGGCGCTGGCAGCCGCCGAAGCTGACGAGGACACCGATGCCGCCTCCGACGGCGACAGCCCGGAGTCCTCGCGCGACGCGTATCACGACAAGCTGTTCCGGAGCCGGTCATGAGATCCGCGAGCGAACGGTCGTTACGGTTTCTGGTCGAGAAATGGCTCGCGCCGTCGCCTTCCTCGCCTGTCTACGTGACGGAATTCGGTCGCACGCGCACGTGCGGCCGGCGTTATGTTCGGGTGGAGACGTCGCCGGAAGAAGGTGGGCGGGGGCTGTTCTTCTTTCGTCACGACGACGGTTGCTGGTGCGTGTTTCCGCCGACCCCCGACACGCCGAATCTGTTCACGCACCCGCTCGCCGCGTAGCGAAGCGAGCGGGCCGGCCGGGCGACGCGTCTGAATGGCGCGGATGCTACCGCGTGCCGCCGCGCGCATCCGATATCCACGTTTAACGCAGCGGCGACGCGAACGACGAGCACCGCTCACAACGTCTGCGGCACCCGCTCCTCCCGGCCGCGCCGCCATCCCGGCAGCACCTGACACACGATCAATCCCGCCAGCATCAGCGCGCAACCGCACAGCGCGCGCGCCGTCAGCGTTTCCCCGAGCACGAGCCAGCCCGCGAACGCCGCGAACACCCCCTCCATGCTGAAGATCACCGCCGCGTGCGACGGCGCCGCATAGCGTTGCGCGACCACCTGAATCGTATAGGCGACGCCGACCGATAACGCTCCGCCGTACGCAATCGTCGGCGCCGCGCGCGCGATCACGGCGGCGCTCACCGGCTCGACGGCGAGCCCGATCAGCAGACACACGAGCCCGCAGATCACGAACTGCACGAGCGCGAGCATCAGCGTGTCGCGGCGCGCCGCGAAACGTCCGACGAGCATCATCTGCGCGGAAATCACGAGCGCGCCCGCCAGTTGATACCAGTCGCCATACAGCATCGAGAAATGCTCGTCGATGCTCAGAAAATACATGCCGACCGCCGCGAGCAGCGCGCCGAGCCAGGTGCCGAGACCCGTCCTGTGCCGCAACAGTACGCCGAGCAGCGGCACGATCACCACGTAGAGCGAGCTGATGAAGCCCGCGTTGGCGACCTTCGTGTATTGCAGGCCGATCTGCTGCAACGAAATCGACACGGCCAGCACGACGCCGAGCAACGCGCCCGCGCCGAGCAGTTCGCGGGCGCCGCCGGGTTCGCGCTTCGTCAGCTCGGCGAGCGCGGAGCGGCGTACGCAGACGATCATCGTCAGCACGACGAGCGCGCCGAGCAGAAAGCGCAAGCCGGTAAACAGAAACGGGCCGATCGCATCGAGACTCAGGCGCTGCGCGACGAACGCGGAGCCCCAGATCATTGCGGCGATCAGCATCAATACGTTGGCGCGCAGGTGTTGGCGGGTGTCGGGGTTCAAAGGTTGTTCTGTTTTGCGGTGTGGACAGGCACGCGGTGCAGCCTGTTTGCGGCGGCGCTCGCGGCAGATTACGGGCTCGACGCCCAGCCGCTTCGGAATCGCTCACATGATACGCGGGCATCCCGGCGCCGGCAGGCAAACCGCCCGACTCGCGCGATAATCGCGCAACGGCCGCGCCGTCGCCGCGCGCCGGCCCAGCTCATCCACGGGCGGACATCATGGAAGATAAAGACCGGATCGCGGGCGCCGCCAAAGCGCTCGCGATCATCGAAGCATTCGACGAGGAGCACGCGCGCATGACGCCGACGATGGTCGCCGCGCGCGCCGCCCTGTCGCGCACGGCGGCGCGCCGCTATCTGCTGACGCTGCGCGAGCTCGGCTACGTGGACACCGACGGCAAGCTGTTCTGGCTTGCGCCGCGGGTGCTGCGGCTCGGCCAGTCGTACCTCGATTCGGCGCGCCTGCCGCGCACCGTGCAGCCGTTCCTTCAGCGCATCACCGCGACCGTGCAGGAGACCGCGCTGGTCGCGATCCTCGATGAACACGACGTCGTGTACGTGGCGCGCAACGGCGTCAATCGGGCGATGGCGGTCGGTTTCGTGACCGGCTCGCGCGTGCCGGCGCCGTTGTCGTCGGCGGGACTCGTGCTGCTCGCGTTCCAGGCGCCGGACAGCATCGACCAGTGGCTCGCCACCTATCCGATCAAGGTGTTCACGCCGCATACCTATTCGACCGTCGAGCGTTTGCGCGAAGTGCTCGGCGAAATCCGCCGCAACGGCTACGTGGTGACCGATCAGCAGCTCGAGCCCGGCATGCGCGGCGTCGCGGTGCCGTTGCGCGACCGGCACGGCGCGGTGGTGGCGGCGATCAGCATCAGCATGCCGATTGGTCAGGAATCGGCGAACGCCGCGCTGCATCGGGTTCTGCCGGCATTGCAGGAGACCGCGAGCCTGCTGCGCAATCTCGTTTGAGCGTGGCCTGGAAGCGTCGGGCGGCCCACACCTACGGCCAGCTGCTCGGTAGCGGTTCGGTGTTGTCCCCGGTGACCGGATGGCCGGTATCTGAAAGCGTCTCGAAAGCAAGCTGTCTCCCAGAAAATACATATCGAGTTTTGCGCATGACAAACCGCCTACGTCTGGGTAATACTCTCCCGCGGGGAGCCCAAGGTGCCTCGAGATTCTGCCTGCTCTACCATGCAGCGGTTTTCATTTCACATCGACTCAGTCGTCTGGTTTGGGGAACAACACATGAAAAAAGTTATCGTCTCGCTCGCAGCCGCTTCGATCGCGCTGGTTTCCGTTCAGGCTTTCGCACAGGCATCGGATGCCGCTGCTGCGACTGCTGCTAGTGCACCGAAGAAGCATCACATCAAGAAGCTGAAGACCCACGGCAAGCGTGCTCCGGTTGCCGCGGCAGCTTCGGCGGCCGGCACGAACGACAAGGGCACGACGAACTAAGCTCACGCCCGCTCGTCGGGCGCGCCGTGCCGGTGTGCCGCACCGTGCCGCCAGCCGGCCGAGGTGTGCCGGTACTGCGAAAAGCGTTGCCAGCAAAAAGGCCAGAGTTCGTGCTCTGGCCTTTTTGCGTTTGAGGCGGTTTTTTTCGCGAAAAAATCAGCTTGCGAGCCCGCGCCGGATGACTTCGTCCAGCAGCCCGTTCAAGCCGTCCGGATGCGTGGCGGCGCGCGTCTTCAGTTCTTCCACGAGTTCGCCGTTAAGCTTGCACGCGAAGGCGACGAGACCTTGCGCCTGATCGAGCTTGCGCTGTTCGCGCCGGTCGATCCTGGGCTCGGCCGCCGTGCCCTTGCCGCCGTGGACCACGGCTGCCCGTTTCATCGCGTTATTGAGTTTCAGCGCCTTGTTCTTTTCAAGGTCGGTTTTTTTCATCGCCATATCGAAGGCCTCTGCCGGATAAACAAGCCCGCATTGTACGCAGCGCGATGGGCAACGCGGGTGTTCGCGTCAGCCATCGCGATCCGCCGCACCGGCGGACACGCTATCCATCAGCGCGCGCATCCTCTGCCAATGCGTGCCCTCCCAGAAGACGCGCCGGCACACGTCGCAGGTGACGAAGCGGCTATGCCGCTGCAGCACGCCCCGCGGCACGCGCGGCCCGGCTTCCTCGCGAGCGATGCGCCGCAGCGGCGCGTTGCACATCAGACACAGACGGAACGGCTGCGCGCTGCCGGCCAGATCGAGCCGATCGAACACCTCGCGTAGCTGTTCGCGCGGGCGTAGCGCGCGCACATAGCAGCCATGCGTGATGTTGCGGCGTTTCAGCAGCTCGCGGTCGCGCGTCAGCACGATGCGCTGTTGCGCGGCGGCAAGCGCTTCGATATCGGCGTCGGGATAGTGGTTGTCGTAGAGCGTATCGAAGCCGGCAAGCCGCAGAAGCGGCGCGAGGCCGCCGAGATGCGCGTCGGCGATGAAGCGCATCACGCGCAGCGGCCGCTCGCGCACGCGCAGCAGCGGCTGGATGTCGAGCGCTTCGAACTTCGGATAGACGGCGATGCGATCGCCGTCCGCGACCGGATGATTGAAATCGACCGATTCGCCATTCACGAGAATCAGCTCGATCTCGGTATGCGGCACCCCCAGCACCTCGATCATGTGTTTGGTCGTCGCGCCGCGCGCGCATACGCAAGCGAACTCGTGCCGGCGCAGCGGCCGGGCGAGAAAATCGTTGAGCTCCTCATAGAAGCGGAATGTCGCGGTGACCATGCGGGCAAGTATCGCACCGGTTTTTATTGCGCGCTGTCCTGCGCCTGTCGTATGAGTGTGCTTTACTTCGGGTTCTTTAGAAGACGGAGCGATAGATGGACATCGGTTTTATCGGACTCGGCGAGATGGGCGCCGCGATGGTTGCAAACATTCTGAAAGCCGGACACCAGGTGCGCGTGTGGAACCGCTCGCCGGAAAAGGCGCAGGCACTGGTCGAGCTGGGCGCGCAGGTCGTCGCGACGCCGGCCGAAGCCTTTGCCGGCGACGCCGTGTTGTCGATGCTCGCCGACGATAACGCGCTGCGCGAGGTCATTACCGCAACGCTGCTCGAGCATGCGCCGCGCGGGCTGATTCACGCGAACATGGCGACGATCTCGGTCGCGCTCGCCGAGGAACTGGCGACCGCGCACGCGTCGCGCGGCGTTCACTACGTGGCCGCGCCGGTGCTCGGCCGGCCCGACGTCGCGGCCGCCGGCAAGCTGACGATCGTCGCGGGCGGCCCCGCCGAATCGATCGACCGGATCCAGCCGGTTTTCGACGTGATCGGCCAGAAGACCTGGCGCATCGGCTCGCTGCCGCAACAGGCGAACGTGATGAAGCTCGCCGCCAATTTCATGATCGGCGCGGCGATCGAGACGCTCGGCGAAGCGGCAGCGCTCGTCACGGGCCACGGCCTTGCGATGCAGGACTTTCTCGATGTGATCACGAGCGGCCTGTTCCAGGGACCGGTGTATTCGGGCTACGGCAAGCTGATCGCCGATCAGCGCTTCGAGCCGGCGCTGTTCAAGGCGCGGCTCGGCCTGAAGGACGTGCGGCTCGCGCTCGCCGCCGCCGATGCGGTGACGACGCCGATGCCGGTCGCGAGCGTGGTGCGCGACAGCCTGATCGAAGCGGTCGCGCATGGCGACGGCGAGAAGGATTTCGCGGTGCTGGGCCAGGTCGCGGCGCGTCGCGCCGGCCGCTGACGAGTATAAGGACGTTGCTCGCCGCCGATGACGGCGGTGCCGCGAGCGTGAGTGGTGCGCGACAGCCTGAGCGAAGCCGTCGCGCATGCCGGCGGCGAGGCATAATAGCCGCCCGGTTTCTCTTCCCCTTTCCGATTCCGATGACTCTGCATACCTGGTGGCTGTTCGCCGCCACCGTCTTCGTCGTTTCCGCGATTCCCGGTCCGAACATGCTGCTCGTGATGACGCATGGCGCCCGGCACGGGCTGCGCCGCGCCAGCGCGACCATGGCCGGTTGCCTGTCGGCGCTGGTGCTGATGCTGGCGGTGTCGGCGGCGGGGCTCGGGGTTTTTCTCGCGGCGTGGCCGACGATGTTCAACGCGCTGCGCATGATCGGCGCGGCCTACCTCGTGTACCTCGGCATCAAGGCATGGCGCGCGCCGGCCGACGAAGCGGCCGCCCAGCATGTCGATGAACTCGCGGCCCGGCCCGCGCGCTCGCGTTTCGCGCTGTTTCGCAACGGCTTTCTGGTCGCGAGCAGCAATCCGAAGGCGATCCTGTTCGCGGCCGCGTTGCTGCCGCAATTCATCGATGCGACGCAGCCGAAGCTGCCGCAGTTCGGCGTGCTCGTTGCCACCTTCGCGGCGATCGAGGTGAGCTGGTATCTGGTGTACGCGGGTTTCGGCACGCGAATCGGCGCGAAGCTGAGGAGCCGCGGCGTCGCGCGTGTGTTCAACCGGCTGACGGGCGGGGTGTTCGTCGGTTTCGGCGCGATGCTGGCGCTGGTGCGCCACTAGGCGCGTAGCGGCCCGGCAGCAGACGGAGAAAACAGGGACGATGAATGCGGCTGTTGTATGTTTGCAACATAGAGGGTCAACCCTAATTTGCATGTTGCGACGCACCAAGTGGCTTGCTATAGTACGCCTTGTCTCCTCCATGTCTCCTCTGATATGGATTCAGCCCGCCGATCTAGGCGGGCTTTTTTTTGCCCGGAATTTGCCGGCAGCGCGAATCGGCACCGCCCGCCCGACAATAAAAAGCCGGCGGTCTGTTGCCTGGGGCCGCCGGCTTTGTCGTTTGTGGCGCGTTGAAGTCTCTACGTCGAATTCAGAACTTATACGACACCGCAAGGAAGGAAATGATCGGATCGGCGCTCAGCTTCGCCTTCGATACGCCCAGCTCCGTGCCGTCTGCCGCCTTGATGATGACCGACGACGTCGTTTTCAACGGAATGTACGTGACCGATGCGACGAGCCCCCAGTGACTGGTGATGTTGTACGCGAGCCCCGCATTGAACACCGGCGCCCACGACGACGACGCCTTCGCCGACACCTGCGTCTGTCCCGGCTTGCCCGCGCCGGCGGCGAGCACGGCGCCGAGGTTGTCCTGCGTCGACTTCACGAAGTTCTGGCTGAGCTGGATATCGGAGAACCAGTTGTAGGACACGCCGACGCCGAGGAACGGCCGCAGCTTCGCGGTCGGCGAGTTGAAGTAGTACTGGAACAGCAGCGCCGGGCTCCACTGGCGCACGCTTTTCACGATCGGATTGGCCTGCGGATCGCCGAGATCCTGAATGCCGAGCGCGCCCGCCGGCCCCGGCGGCTTGATCGTGCCGTGACCGTAGATCTTGAACGTCGGCGGCACGCCCGCCACGGTCGTCACCGCGATGTGATCGGTCAGATAGTGGCTGAACACGAGGCCGACCGTGTTCGCGGAATTGGTCGACAGCCCCGTGCCGGCCGACGTGAAGGAATTCGGCAAGCGCAGCGGCGTGTTGATCGGCGTCGGCGCGACGTTGGTCGTGAGCGGCGTGCTCGAATCCTGCGGCATCACGTGAAACCAGCCGAGCGCGGCGACGTTGTCGCCCGCCTGCTGGGCGTACGCACTGGCCGACAGCAGCGTCGCCAGTATCGCGAGACAGAATTTTTTCATCTTGTTCCTCCTCTGGCGCCCGCGCCCCTTGGCGCGCGACGGGCAGCGGCGGGCGCCGGCCCGGCCACTGTGCTGAATGTTCGTGAAGCGCCCCGCCGCCACACGCCGCGACAGGTGTGGTGGGCGCGGCATGCGAGGCAAGCGCTGCGAATCGCTGCAATCGTGCTGGCCGCCGCGGGCGCCGGCCGGTACGGCGGCGCCGCTTGCGGCAACCGTCACTGGACGAAAGCGCCGATCGTGAAGTACGGCGAAGCGGTGTTGGTCATATCGAGGTAGCCGAACACGCCGCCCGTGAAGATCATCTTTCCGGTCGGTTGGGTGCCGGTCGACGCGCCGACGTGCGTGGTCGTCACGACGCCCGGCACGGTTTGCGTGAAGTCGAGATTCAGCGCGGTCGCGAGCGAGGCCTGCGATGCGTTGAACGGATCGAGCAACGTGGCTTCGGTGCCTTCGAGCGCGGTGGTGCGATAGTCGAACTGGCTATCGACGCCGATGTACTCGCCGTTCTGTGCGTTCACCGTCGTCGCGGTTTGCGGCGACAGGATCGAGATGCCCGATTCGTCGTCGGCGTACGGGCCGAGCACGCCGTTGACCGGGACGGTCGCCGACGGGTTGGCCGCGCCGGTGCGCACGAGGATCGGCACCAACTGGCCGCGCAGCTTGCCGACGATCATGTAGCCGCGCGCTGCCGGCGTCGTGGCGAGCGTCGGCTTCGCCTGGCCGAGGAAGTTGTTGGTCTGGAATGCGCCGCTGCCATCGGCCGCCGGCGCGAAGTTCGTGCCCGGCTGCTGGCACGTGCCCGCGTTCACACCGGTGTTGTCGCACTCGGTCCACGTGCCGTTGGCGTTGATCGTGATCTTCGAGTCGACCGCGACTGGCGCGAAGCTCTGCGACGGCACCTGGTGATAGCCGACCTGGTTATAGTTGCCGGCGACGTTCGCGAGACTGGTTTCAATCGACGAAAAACCGATGAACGGGTAGTACGGGAACGTCGTGTCGGGCACGGCGCCGACGCCGAGCACGCCGCCGAACGAGATTTCCGCGCCGGGAATCGTGCCGCCCGCGACGCCCTCGCCGACGAAGATGCGCGCCGGACGGTCCGGATCGAGACTCGCGCCGTTCAGCCGGAACGCGCACTGGTTGAGCTTGTTGGTCGGCAGCAGGGTTTCCTGGGTCAGCGTGCCGCTCGCGGTCTGCCCCGCGCGCGTCGGGGTGACAGTGCCGGTGGCGGCGGGAATCGGAGACTCGATGTAGTTGATCTGCCACGTCATCTTCGTCGTATCGAGCTGCAGCTTGACGAGCTCGCCGTCGCCGCCGCCGCCCGTGAAGACCGTGTTGTAGTCGAGCGACGAAGGACACAGCCGGGTTTCGGTCAGCGGTCCGTCGCCGTTACTGCTGCCGCCGCCACTGCCGCCGCACGCCCCTAGCAACGGTGCGCAAAAAGCGAGCACCGCAAGGATTCTCCAGTTCATACCGCCTCCAGAATGTTCTCGTTGTATGTGGCCGGCTCCCATTGCGGCCACCTTCTGTTGATGTATCCCGCGCCGTGGATTGCGGGGCGGCCGCGCGTTGCACGCGGCCGGTGCCTGCTGCATTTATTTGCTGATCTGCGCGCCGATGCCGAAGTACGGCGCGCTCGGCGTATCGGCGTTGGCCGAAGTCGACGTGATGCCGCCGTTTTCCGAGCCCTGGATCACGACCGCGTACAGGCCGCCCGAGGCGATCGCGAAGCCGGGTTTGCTGTTCTTGTCCTGCACGTTGACGAGGCCGGGACTCGACGCGCCGTAACTGAGACCGACCGTGTCTTCCGCGGCGGACGTCGACGGATTGATAAAGGTGGCCGCGGCGCCCTGGACCAGCGTTGCCGTGTACTTGAAGTTCGAATCCGCGCCGACGTAGCCGCCGTCGAAACCGCCCGAGGCGAGCGGCGTCGCCGCGGCGAGCATCGCGATGCCGGACTCGTCGTCGACCTTGGCGGCGAGCAGGTTGCTCGTGTCGACGTAACCGGTGCGGACCACGAGCGGGATCGTCGCGCCGTTGAGCTGGCCGAGAATCATGTGCGCGGTGCCGAAGTTGCCGGTGCGCAGCGGGTTGGACGTGGCGCCGGTGGCCGGCACGATCTGCGGCGGGCTGCTGCTGTCGAAGTAGCCATTGCTGTTGAGCGTGAGCGCGCCGCCGGTGGAGAGACACCCGCTCGAACTCGGCGACGTGCAGTTGCCGCTCGCGTCGAACGTTTCGACCGAGTTCGTCGCGACGGTCTCGTAGTTCGCGGTCGGCGAGAGGTGATACAGCAGCGCGTTGTAGGTGCCGGGCAGCTTCGTGATGTCGGTAGTCGTGCTGGCGAAGCCGAGGAACGGATAGAAATCGAAGTGCCGCTTGTTGACCGCGCCGATGGTCGTGACAATCAGGTTGACGCCCGCGTATTCGACCGTCGCGCCCGGAATGCCGCCGCCCGCGACGCCCTTGCCGATCAGGATCATCGGCGGATTCGGGTTGTTGACGAAGTCCGGCGTCGTGTAGGTCGTGCCGTCCGACGCGGTGCCGGTGCCCGCGCCGAGGATGAACGCGCAGCGCGTCTGCTCGGCGGTCGGCAGCATGCCGGTCGGCGGATGAATCACCGCGCCGCTGATCTGCGTGCCCTTGCGCGTGACGGACACGCTCGCGCTGGTGAGCGGGATCGGCGACTCGAGCCACTTCAGCGTGTAGGTCATCGAAGTGGCGTCGATGTTCAACTGCACGATTTCGCCGCTGCCCGCGCCACCGAGATAAGTGCTTTTGACGATGTCGGCGTTGTCGGGACACAGCGTCGCCGTGCTCGAACTCGGTGTAGGCGCACCTTGCGCGCCGCAACTCGCGCCCGAGCATTGCGGTGCGTTGATGGGGCCCGGATTGTCGGCCTTGCCGCCACCGCAAGCAATCAGTAAAGGCGCTACGGCAATGGCCATTGCCAGGCCGCGAGTCATGGCATACGACATGCTGCTGTCTCCCTTCATGTAATTGTGCGGAGTAATTTTGCTGTGCGTTTAATGGCTGTCAATTGAATGAGCCGTCTAAAAAGGCCGATTCAAACAGCGTGAATTTCAGCGCGCGCGCACCGTCCGGACGCCTGCGGCTCTTTTAAACGGAAAAGTATTTTTCGCCCCGGACGCAGCATCGTGGGTTCGCCGCACTGCCTTGCTGGGCAAGCGTCGCGGCAAAAAGGCTCTATCATCCTGGCACGAGCGTTCGCAAAAAAATCCGGAGTTTCCCCAGGCGGAAAACTATGCTGTGCGATTCAGTCGGGGGAATGAATTACCGGTATCCCACTAGTCAGGATTGGCATTCCGGGTTTTATATTTTCTGTAATGCGGGCTACTACCGAGTGCAATTTCCACGTGAATTTAAATTCGCGCGCTTTTAAAAAAAGCCGGTCTGCAAAGACCGGCTTTTCGAGGGGGATGGCGCACGCTTGACGGCGTATCGCCGTGCGCCGGGAGATTCTTCGCTTAGCGTTTCAGGCCAGACTCTTCGGCTGCGCCGATCGCCAGGTTCATACACTGGATCGCCGCGCCCGATGCGCCCTTGCCCAGGTTGTCCAGACGCGCGACGGTCACGAAGCGCTCCTCGTTGCCGAACACGAACAGGTCGACACGATTGGTGTCGTTGTTCGCCTGGACGTCGAAGAAACCGTTGTCGAGATTCGCGTCGGCATCGAACGGCGCGACGCGCACGAATGCTTCACCTGCGTAGTACTCGGCGAACAGCGCCAGTACGTCCTGCGGCGTCGCCTTCTTGGCCAGTTGGCTCGGCGAAAAGTACGTGGTGACCGCGAGACCCTTATAGAAATCGCCGACGATCGGCGTGAAGACCGGTGCCGACTTCAGGCCCGTATGCGCGGCCATTTCCGGCAGATGCTTGTGCGTAAGACCGAGCGCGTATGGGCGAGGGCTTTTCAGCCCGTCGTTGCCGCCCGCTTCGTAGTCGGCAATCATCTTCTTGCCGCCGCCGCTGTAGCCGGTGATCGAGTAAGCGTGCGCGGCGAATTCGGGCGCCACGACGCCGGCTTCGACGAGCGGGCGCATCGCGAGCACGAATGCCGATGCATGGCAGCCCGGCACGGCGATGCGTTTGGCGCTACGCAGACGCTCGCGTTGCGCACGGGTCAGTTCGGGCAGGCCGTAGGCCCAGTCGGACGAGGTGCGGAACGCGGTGCTGGCGTCGATCAGTACCGTGTGCCCGTTTTCGACGAGCGACGCGGATTCGCGCGAGGCGACGTCGGGCAGGCACAGGAACGTGACATCCGATGCGTTGATGAGACGACGGCGCTCGTCGAGATCCTTGCGCTTCGCTTCTTCGATACGCAGGATTTCCACATCGGCGCGTTGCGACAGGTATTCAAAAATCTTCAGGCCCGTCGTGCCTTCCTGTCCGTCGACAAAAACTTTCGTGCTCATCTCGATCTCACTCGCTGGAAACGGGGCGCGACGCCGCGCCGGAACGTTGTATTTTAAGACGTCATGGCCGCGCTCGTGCAATGCAGCGCGAAAAAACGACGATGCGCGCCGAAAGTGACACGAGCGTGACCTGTTACGGAGCAGATGCCCGCCGAAGCGGGAGGGTTCGCGGCGGATCGACGGTGTGGGCATGCGCGGCCACGCGCCGGCCGCGAAGGCGCGCCGCTAACCGCGCGTCGCTAGCCGCGCGCCGCGATCCATCTCGCCGTCACGCCGGCGATGCGCGCGCCGAACATGCGCGCGGTCTCGAGATCGCCCGGCGGCGGCGCTTCCTCGGGCGACGCATCGGCCGCCGATTGCGTGAGCAACCCGGTAAAGCCACCGACGTAGTTCAGATCGTTGCGGGTTGCGGCCTTCGTATTCGACGGCATCATGCCGGTGCCCGCCCAGATCATGCTGTGCTGCATCGCCAGCGTGACGAGGTACTGGATCGTCGAGAACTTGTCGCCGTTCATCGTCGCGGAGTTCGTGAAGCCGGCCGCGATCTTGTCCTTCCACGCCTGGCTGAACCACGGTTTCGAACTCGCGTCGGCGAACTTCTTGAAGTCGGCCGACGGCCCGCCCATGTAGGTCGGCGCGCCGAAGATCAGCGCATCGGCGGCGGCCAGTTCGTCCCACGATGCGTCGTCCATCTCGCCGACCGGCATCAGTTTCGCCTGCGCGCCCGCTTCGAGCGCGCCCGCGAGAATGGCCTCCGCGACCTTCTTCGTGTGGCCGTAGCCGCTGTGATAAACGATGACGATCTTCGACATGGCGTGCTCCAGCAAAGTTATCAGGCAAGGTGATGCGAGGCGATGGCGCGCGGTCATGCAGGCAGCTTGCGGCGCGGCATGACGATGGCCTGCGCGCGAACGAACCGAACCAGCGGAACCAGCAGAACAGATAAAACAGGCGGAACGTATAAAACAGCCGCAACGAATACCGCTAGCGCCCGTAACTGACAATGAGCCGCGCGCTGCCGATCGTCGCCGTGCCGATCTCATGATCGAACATCAGTGCGGGACGTCCTTGCGCGAGACGCAGATCGGCGGAGTTCAGCGCATAGACGGTGATGATATAGCGATGTGGTTTGCCCGGCGGCGGGCACGGGCCGCCGTAGCCGTCGGTATCGAAGTCGTTGCGCGCTTCGACCGCGCCGAGCTTCTTCAGGAAGCCGGACGAGCTCGCGTTCTCCGGCAAGCTTTCGGTGGTGGCCGGAATGCCCGCGACCGCCCAGTGCCACCAGCCGCGCCCCGGCGCATCCTCGTCGAACATCGTGACCGCGAAGCCGCGGGTGCCGGCCGGCGCGTTGCGCCATGTCAACTGCGGCGAATGATTTTCGCCCTTGCAGTCGTTCTGATCGAAAACCTGCGCAATCTGCACGGTGCCGCCCGCGCGCGCGTTCGCGCTCGTCAATGTGAAGGTGCCGTCGGCGTGCACGCGGGAGATATGCGCCGCGACCAGCGCAAGCCCGAGCATCGCGCGGATAGCGAAAGATTGACGCCACCACGGTGAAGCCAGCGAAACAGCCAGGCAACGCGCGCGCATGTGCCGGTTCTCCTGTCAGCACGCGAGACGAGTATCCTCGCGAGGGTCGTTGTCCTTGATCGTGCCCGAAGTCGAATCAAGTCTAACATCAGCTCTGCGATCGGATCATTGTTCGAGACTCGCGGAATTAGCAGATAGGAAATCAGCTATAGTGCGAAGAATTGTCGCGCGACCCTCACTGCGTTTTATCCGCTTGCAGGCAGCATAGAAAAAAGTGTTAGAAGTCGTGGAGACCGGTTTATCCGTAGAAAGGAGGGCGATGCAAGCTTCAGTCAGGGTCGTGGTTGCGGATGATCATCCGGTCATTCTGTTTGGCGCCGAACACGCGCTACTCAAGTTTCCAGGTCTGCAGGTCGTGGGGCGCGCGCGGCAGTCGACGGAACTCGTCAGCGTGCTGCAAACCACCGCCTGCGACGTGCTCGTCACCGATCTCGCCATGCCGGGCGGCCAGTATGGCGACGGCCTGCAACTGATCGGCTATCTGCGCCGCACTTTCCCGAACCTGCCCATCGTCGTGCTGACGATGCTCGAGAATGTCGCGCTGCTCAAGCGGCTCAGCGATCTCGGCGTGACGGCAGTCGTCAACAAATCTGACGATCTCAGCCATATCGGGCTCGCGGTACAGCACGTCAGCCATAACCTCGAATACATGAGCCCGTCGGTGAAGACGGCGCTTGATGCATTGCGAATAAGTTCGCGCGGCAAGGGCACGGAAGCGATGCTGTCGGGGCGCGAACTGGAGGTCGTGCGGCTGTTCGTTTCCGGCCTGACGATCAAGGAAATTTCCACGCTGCTCAATCGCAGTATCAAGACGATCAGCACGCAGAAGAATACGGCGATGCGCAAGCTCGGCATCGATCGCGATTCCGAGCTGTTTCAGTATGCACAGAGCAATGGCTTGCTGAATCTGTCGTCGCATTCGGCGGACGACACGGGCGACGAGTCATGACTTCGCGGCCGGTTTTGCCGGGTAATCGGCGTTGACGCAAAAAAGCCGCCTGTCGCGAGACAGGCGGCTTTTTCATTCAATCCGCGTAAATTACTGCGGCGTGGAGGTGGCGCCGCCGTGCGCCGCCGACCACTCGGCCGGCGCGTGCAGGAATTTTTCCACTTCGTCGATCGTCTTCGTGTCGAAGTAGCTGTTTTCCTTCGCGACGCGCAGCACGTCCCACCACGTGGCGAGCGCGTGCAGATCGACGTCGATGTCTTTCAGCACCGACACGCTTTCCTTGAAGATGTTGTAGTGGAACAGCACGAAGCAGTGGTTCACCGTCGCGCCGGCGGTGCGCAGCGCGTTGATGAAGTTGATCTTGCTGCGGCTGTCGGTGGTCAGGTCTTCGACCAGCAGCACGCGCTGGCCTTCGGTCAGCAGGCCTTCGATTTGCGCATTGCGCCCGAACCCCTTCGGCTTCTTGCGCACGTATTGCATCGGCACCATCAGGCGGTCGGACAGCCATGCCGCGAACGGGATGCCGGCGGTTTCGCCGCCGGCGACCGCGTCGATCTGCTCATAGCCGACGTCGCGCAGGATCGTCGCTTCGGCCATGTCCATCAGGCCGCGGCGCACGCGCGGATACGAGATCAGTTTGCGGCAGTCGATATAAACCGGGCTCGCCCAGCCGGACGTGAAAATATACGGTTTCTCCGCGTTGAAATGCACTGCTTGCACTTCGAGCAGCATCTTGGCGGTCGTGTCGGAGATCGTCTGGCGATCGAAGCCTGTCATGGGCGGATCCTTCGGAGTGAGCGGGGGAGAAGCGGGCGCTGGGCCCGGTGGCGCAGCAAGCGAGGTATGCCGCGCCGTGTTGGGCGGAATACGCGGCCGGCTGTGGAGCAGACCGGCTTTTGCTGCGCGCGTGGGCGGCTATTTTACCCGAAATGGGTCTGGCCGAGGAGGCCGTCGTGCACGGGAGGCGGCCCGCGCGTGCCGTCGGCCATGCAGCCGCGCATCGTCTTGTGAGCGGCGCAGGCCAGCTTTACACTCACGCGACTTTCACAGGCGCCGCTTCCCGCGCGCCGCCCCTTGACCTACGGAATGCTTTCAATGAATGCCGCCCCTCCCGCCGCCGCGACTGCCGCCCGCTCATCCGTGAAACAGGGCTACGCGGGCCGCGCGCTGCTCGCGTCGGTGCTCGGCTATGCGATGGACGGCTTCGATCTGCTGATCCTCGGCTTCATGCTGCCGGTGATCGCGGCCGACCTGCATCTGAGCTCGGCCCAGGCCGGCGCGCTCGTCACGTGGACGCTGATCGGCGCGGTCGCGGGCGGCGTGATCTTCGGCGTGCTCAGCGACTATTTCGGGCGCGTGCGAATGCTCACGTGGACGATCCTGATCTTCGCGGTCTTCACCGGTCTGTGCGCGCTCGCGCAAGGTTATGCGGACCTGCTGATCTACCGGACCATCGCCGGGATCGGTCTCGGCGGCGAATTCGGCATCGGCATGACGCTCGTGGCCGAAGCGTGGCCGGCCTCGCAGCGGGCCCGGGTGTCGTCGTATGTCGGGCTCGGCTGGCAACTCGGCGTGCTCGCGGCCGCGTTGCTCACGCCGTTGCTGCTGCCGGTGATCGGCTGGCGCGGGATGTTCGCCGTCGGGCTGCTGCCGGCGAGCGTGTCGTTTTTCGTGCGCCGCCGCGTCGAGGAACCGGCGCTTTTCAACGAGCGCGTCGCGCGCGGCATGCGCAAGCTGCCGCTGAAGCTGCTGGTCGCCGATGGCCGCACGACGCGCGCGAGCATCGGCGTCGCGATTCTGTGCTCGGTGCAGAACTTCGGCTATTACGGCCTGATGATCTGGCTGCCGAGCTATCTGTCGAAGACGTTCGGCTATTCGTTGACCAGGTCCGGACTGTGGACCGCCGCGACGATTTTCGGCATGGCGTTCGGCATCTGGCTGTTCGGCGTCGCCGCCGACCGCTTCGGCCGCAAGCCGACATTCCTGTTCTACCAGGCGGGGGCGGTCGTGATGGTATTCGTGTACGCGCAACTGACCACGCCGATGGCGCTGCTGATCGGCGGCGCGGCAATGGGCGTGTTCGTGAACGGAATGATCGGCGGTTACGGCGCGCTGATTTCCGAGCTCTATCCGACCGATGCGCGCGCCACCGCGCAGAACGTGCTGTTCAACGCGGGCCGCGCGGTGGGCGGCTTCGGGCCGGTGGTCGTGGGCGCGCTGGCGGCGCGCTATTCGTTCGGCGCGGCGCTTGCGCTGCTTGCATCGATCTATCTGCTCGATATCTTCGCGACGCTGTTTCTCATTCCTGAACGGCGCGGCGCCGAGCTTGAATGAGCGCGCATGCGCGGCGCATGACATAGCTGCATGGCCTGCCCGCCGGGGGTGCGGAAAACACCGCGCGGATGCGGCGACGCAGCATTTTTCAGCCGCTGTTCCGCCGATGGTTAGTCCTGTTAACCACTCAGTGCATCGACGCATCCGGGGTGTACACTAACCGACCCGCGAAGCACTCCACATCGTCCTGTCCTTCGTCGAGGTAAGGCATCGCGCCCAACCGGCGCGAGCGAAAACCGCCTCGGTCGGCTATCCGTCCGGCAGATGCAGCGAAGCAACGGTGTGTGGTGCGCCCGGCCCAATTACTTACGTTCTCGCAGGCTTAGAAATGGACGAACAACTCAAGCAAAGCGCTCTCGCATATCACCAGAATCCGAAACCCGGCAAGATTTCGGTGACGCCTACCAAGCCGCTGTCGAACCAGCTCGACCTCTCGCTTGCGTATTCGCCGGGTGTCGCCGCGGCCTGTATGGCGATCCACGAAACCCCGCTCGACGCGCAGAAATACACGTCGCGCGGCAACCTCGTCGGCGTGATTACGAACGGCACCGCGGTGCTCGGCCTCGGCAATATCGGTCCGCTCGCAGCGAAGCCGGTGATGGAAGGCAAGGGCTGTCTCTTCAAGAAGTTCGCCGGCATCGACGTGTTCGACATCGAGCTGAACGAGTCGGACCCGGACAAGCTCGTCGAGGCGATCGCGATGCTCGAGCCGACCCTGGGCGGCATCAACCTCGAAGACATCAAGGCGCCCGAGTGCTTCTACATCGAGAAGAAGCTGCGCGAGCGCATGAAGATCCCGGTCTTCCACGACGATCAGCACGGCACCGCGATCATCGCGTCGGCGGCCATCCTGAATGGCCTGAAGGTGGTCGGCAAGAAGCTCGACGAAGTGAAGCTCGTCTGTTCGGGCGCGGGCGCGGCGGCAATCGCCTGTCTGGACTTGCTCGTCAATCTCGGTCTGTCGAAGAAGAACATTCTCGTCACCGACTCGAAGGGCGTGATCTACGAAGGCCGCGGCAACCTCGATCCGTCGAAGGAGCGCTATGCGGCCAATACCGACGCACGCACGCTCGCCGACGCGATCCGCGGCGCCGACGTGTTCCTCGGCTGCTCGAGCGCCGGCGTGCTGAAGTCGGAGATGGTCGCCGAAATGGGCACCCAGCCGCTGATTCTCGCGCTCGCGAACCCCGAGCCGGAAATCCGCCCGGAAGAAGCGCGCAAGGTGCGCCCGGACTGCATCATCGCGACCGGCCGTTCGGACTACCCGAACCAGGTCAACAACGTGCTGTGCTTCCCGTTCATCTTCCGCGGCGCGCTGGACGTCGGCGCGACCACGATCACCGAGGAAATGAAGCTCGCCTGCGTGCGCGCGATCGCCGAGCTGGCCGAGGAAACCGACCAGGGCGATGAAGTCGCGAAGGCGTACGAAGGCCATTCGCTCGAATTCGGCCCCGAGTACCTGATTCCGAAGCCGTTCGATCCGCGCCTGATCATCAAGATTGCGCCGGCCGTCGCGCAGGCGGCGATGGATTCGGGCGTCGCGACCCGTCCGATCAAGGACATGGACGCATACCGCGAAGAACTCGGCACGACCGTCTATCGCACCGGCATGGTGATGCGTCCGGTGTTCGCGGCCGCGAAGTCGGCGCCGGCGCGCGTCGTGTTCGCGGAAGGCGAAGACGAGCGCGTGCTGCGCGCCGCGCAGTTCGTGCTGCTCGAGAAGATCGCGAAGCCGATCCTGGTCGGCCGTCCGTCGGTGATCGAGATGCGTCTGAAGAAGATGGGCTCGAAATTGAAGTGCGGCGAAGACTTCGAGGTCGTCGATCCGGAAGACGATCCGCGTTATCAGCAGTGCTGGCAGGCCTATCACGAACTCGGCGCGCGCGAAGGCGTGACGCCCGACGTCGCGAAGGCCGCGATGCGCAAGTTCAACACGCTGATCGGCGCGATCCTCGTGCGCCTCGGTGAGGCCGACGGCATGATCTGCGGGATGATCGGCCAGTACCACACGCACCTGAACTTCATCGAGCAGGTGCTCGGCAAGGCCGACGACGTGCAGAACTTCGCCGCGATGAACCTGCTGATGCTGCCGGGCCGCAACCTGTTCATCTGCGATACGTACGTGAACGAAATGCCGACCGCCGAGCAGCTCGCCGACATGACGATGCTCGCCGCGCGCGAGATCGAGAAGTTCGGCATCACGCCGAAGGTCGCGCTGCTGTCGAACTCGAACTTCGGCAGCGCGCCGTCGTCGTCGTCGCAGCGTATGGCCGCGGCGCGCAAGCTGATCGCCGAGCGCGCACCGTCGCTGGAAATCGACGGTGAAATGCACGGCGACGCGGCGCTGTCGGAAACGATCCGCAAGGCCGCATTCCCCGGCACGACACTCGCCGGCGAAGCGAACCTGCTGATCATGCCGAACGTCGAAGCGGCGAACATCGCGTACAACCTGCTGAAGGTGGTGGGCGGCGAAGGCGTGACGGTCGGTCCGTTCCTGCTTGGCGCGGAAAAGCCGGTGCATATCCTGACGCCGGCCGCGACCGTGCGCCGGATCATCAATATGACGGCAGTGGCTTCGGCGAACACGCGCAAGCCGGCGAACGCGAAGTAAGGCGTAGCTGGCGGGAACGCCGGTTCCGTAGCGTTTTTTTAGGTGAGAAAAAAGGCGGCGGTCCGTGAGGACCGTCGCCTTTCTGATCAACTCAAACGCTCATCAGGCCGCATCATCAGGCCGCATGCTGCGCCTTGCCCGCATCGGCCGAGCGCCAGCGCGCCAGTAGTTCGTTCCACTTGATCCGCACGCCCTTCAGGTTGTTCTCCTTCACGTGCCCGTAGCCGCGGATGCCGTCCGGCAGATTCGCGAGCTCGACCGCGAGCTCACGATTCTGCGCATTCAGCGCGCCGATCAGTTCGCGCACCAGCGCCTCGTATTCGCCGATCAGCGCGCGTTCGGTGCGACGCTCCTCGGTCTTGCCGAACACGTCGAGCGGGGTGCCGCGCAGGAATTTGAGTCTGGCAAGCAGCGGCATCGTGCGGAACATCCACGGGCCGTACTTCTTCTTGACCAGATGGCCGTGCGCGTCCTTCTTCGACAGCGTCGGCGGCGCGAGATGCAGATGCAGCTTCCAGTCGCCTTCGAACGTCGCCTTCAGCTTTTCGATGAACGCCGGGTCGCTGTATAGACGCGCGACTTCGTATTCATCCTTGTACGCCATCAGCTTGTGCAGGTTCTTCGCAACCGCTTCGGTGAGCGGCATCTGGCCGTCGGCGGCATCGAGCACTTCTTCCGCCGCCCGCACCTGCGATACCAGCGCGCGATAACGCTCCGCATACGCGCGGTTCTGCCACGCGATGAGATAGTCGGCGCGCTTGTCGATCAGCGTGTCGAGCGCCTTCGGCGTATGCAGCGCAATGATCTTGCCGCTCGCGGTATCCGCCGCGTCGCCGCGTCCCTGCGTTTGCGCGATCTTGCGTACCGCGGCGAGATCGTGCGCGGCGCGCCGGCCCCATTCGAACGCCGCGCGGTTCTTCTCGACCTGCACGTTGTTCAGCTCGATCGCGCGAATCAGCGACTCATGCGTGAGCGGCACCCAGCCGCGCTGCCACGCGTAGCCGAGCACGAACGGATTCGTGTAGATCGCGTCGCCGAGCAGCGCGACGGCGAAGTGATTCGCGTCGACGGTCGAGACGTTGTCGTCACCGGCGGCGGCGCGCACGTCGGCTTCGGTGCTGGTGCCGGGGAAGCGCCAGTTCGGGTTCTTGATGAGTTCGGCGGTCGGTGTGTGCGCGCTGTTCAGCACCACGCGCGTGTGGCCCGCCTGCATCCGCGACATGCATTCGTCGCTCGCGGTGACGATCGCATCGCAGCCGATCACGAGGCTCGCTTCGCCCATTGCGATGCGGGTCGCGTGGATGTCGGCCGGCTGGTTGGCGATCTGCACGTGGCTCATCACGGCGCCGCCTTTCTGCGCGAGACCGGTCACGTCGAGCACGGTGACGCCCTTGCTCTCGAGATGCGCGGCCATGCCGAGCAGCGCGCCGATCGTGACGACGCCGGTGCCGCCGACACCCGTCACGAGCACGCCGTACGGACGCGCGATGGACGGCAATTCGGGATCCGGCACCGGCGGCAGCGCGTCGCCGGCGACGCCCGACGCCGCCTTCGGCTTGCGCAACTGCCCGCCTTCGACGGAGACGAAGCTCGGGCAAAAGCCGTTCACGCACGAGAAGTCCTTGTTGCAGGTCGACTGGTTGATCTGCCGCTTGGTGCCGTACTCGGTATCGAGCGGTTCGACCGACAGGCAGTTCGACTTCACCGAGCAGTCGCCGCAACCTTCGCAGACCGCCTCGTTGATGACGACACGACGCGCCGGGTCGGGATACGCGCCGCGTTTGCGGCGGCGGCGCTTTTCGGTCGCGCAGGTCTGGTCGTAGATCAGGATCGTCGTGCCGGAGATTTCGCGTAGCTGGCGCTGCACGTCGTCGAGCTGGTCGCGATGATGGATGTCGACGCCGGGCGCGAGGCCCACGTTAGTCGAGTACTTCTCCGGCTGATCGGTGACGATGACGATCTTCGCCGCGCCCTCGGCCGCGAGCTGATGCGTGATCTGCGGCACGGTCAGCACGCCGTCGACCGGCTGGCCGCCCGTCATCGCGACCGCGTCGTTGTAGAGCAGCTTGTAGGTGATGTTCGCCTTCGACGCGATCGCCGCGCGAATCGCGAGCAGCCCCGAGTGGAAGTAGGTGCCGTCGCCGAGATTGGCGAACACGTGCTTGTCGTTGGTGAACGGCGCCTGGCCGATCCACGCGACGCCTTCGCCGCCCATCTGGCTGAACGTGCTGGTGCTGCGGTCCATCCAGACCGTCATGTAATGGCAGCCGATGCCGGCCATCGCGCGCGAGCCTTCCGGCACGTTGGTCGACGTGTTGTGCGGGCAGCCCGAGCAGAACCACGGCTTGCGTTCGACTTCGACGCGCGGGCGCGCGAGCGCCTTTTCCTTCGCTTCGATCACCGCGATGCGCGCGGCGATTCGCGCGCGCACGTCCGACGGCAGATCGAACTTGTCGAGCCGCGTGGCGATCGCCTTCGCGATGATCGCGGGCGACAGCTCGTAGTGCGCCGGCAGCAGCCAGTTGCCCATCGGCACCGACCATTCGCCGCCCGCGCCGTCCTTCTCGTCGAATTTGCCGAATACGCGCGGGCGTTGCGCGTCGGGCCAGTTGTACAGCTCTTCCTTGATCGCGTATTCGAGGATCTGACGCTTTTCCTCGACCACCAGAATTTCGTCGAGACCGCGTGCGAAGGCCTGCGCGCCTTGCGCCTCGAGCGGCCACACGCAGCCGACCTTGTAGAGCCGGATGCCGATGCGCGAGCAGGTTTCGTCGTCGAGACCGAGGTCGGTCAGTGCCTGGCGCACGTCGAGATAGGCCTTGCCGCCGGTCATGATGCCGAAGCGCGCATGGGGCGAGTCGATTTCGACGCGGTCGAGCCTGTTCGCGCGCACGTAGGCGAGACCCGCGTACCACTTGTAGTCGAGCAGCCGTGCTTCCTGCACGAGCGGCGGATCGGGCCAGCGGATGTTCAGGCCGCCGTCGGGCATCACGAAATCTTCCGGCAGGATGATCTGCGTGCGGTGCGGGTCGATATCGACCGAAGCGGACGATTCGACCACGTCGGTCACGCACTTCATCGCGACCCACAGGCCCGAGTAGCGGCTCATCGCCCAGCCGTGCAGGCCGAAGTCCAGATATTCCTGCACGTTCGACGGAAACAGCACCGGCAGGCCGCAGGCCTTGAAGATGTGTTCGGACTGGTGCGCGAGCGTCGAGGATTTGGCTGCATGGTCGTCGCCGGCGAGCACCAGGACGCCGCCGTGCCGCGACGAGCCGGCCGAGTTGCCGTGCTTGAAGACGTCGCCGGAGCGGTCGACGCCGGGCCCTTTGCCGTACCACATCGAGAACACGCCATCGTATTTGGCGCTCGGATACAGATTGACCTGCTGCGAGCCCCACACCGCGGTGGCCGCGAGATCTTCGTTGACGCCGGGCTGGAACACGACCTGATGGGCGGCGAGGTGCTGCTTGGCCTTCCACAGCGACAGATCGAGTCCGCCGAGCGGCGATCCGCGGTAGCCGGAGATGAAGCCGGCGGTGTTGAGGCCGGCGGCGCGGTCGCGTTCCTGCTGCAACATCGGCAGGCGTACCAGCGCCTGGATGCCGCTCATATACGCGCGGCCGCGTTCGAGGGTGTATTTGTCGTCGAGCGTGACGGAAGACAACGCGGCTTCGAGCGAGGCTCGCTGACCAGCGTCTAGCGGGGCATTCATTATGTGTACTCCTCCACTCAGCTTGGGATCACCAAAACTTTTCTGGCTCCCGGCATCTCGTGAATGCTGGGGCCGGGGCCGTCATATTGACGGGTTTTAAGTGATGGTAGCACTGGTGGAAACCCGCCGCAGTGGTTCCGGAATTGCCTTTGCGCGGCGCTTTTTTAGGACGATTCGCGACGCGTTGCCTGCGTGTTCCGTGCAATTGCCCTGCATTTCGACTGGGATGCGCTTATATTGCGATTACGCATGTAACAAGCTGTAAAACCTGCCAATTTGCGGAACCGCAGTGAAAACCACTGTCTAACCCCGACCTGCGAGCAATGTCCGTGTAACGCCGCGCATTCGGCGCGGCTTCGGGACAGCAGGGCAGTTAGAAAAGGAGTACGCATGAGCACCAGACACATCCAGACCTTCCTGATGGTTTCCGCCGCCTTCTTCGCGATGAGCGCGCCGGCGCGTTCGAACCCGGGGAGCATGGGCGCGCTTTCCAACGCGATCAGCCGCACCGCGCAGGTCGCACCGGCACGGCCGGCAACGAGCCGGGTCGCGCGTTCGATCAAAGTCGACGAGGACAGGCAGAATTCGTGACGCGCCGCGCGGGCGGCGTGTCTTTTGACAACCGGCCGCCGTTCCGACGGGAACGGCGGCGTAGATAAGTAAAAAGGTAAAAGGGCGAGGATCCTGCGATCCTCGCCCTTTTTTCATCCGCTCGCCGTTTTGCGGGCGAGGCGGTGCGATCAGCTCTTGTCCTGCACGACGCCGCGGCGGATCTGATCGAGCTCGATCGATTCGAACAGTGCCTTGAAGTTGCCCTCGCCGAAGCCCTGATTGCCCTTGCGCTGGATGATTTCGAAGAAGATCGGGCCGATCTGGTTTTCGGTGAAGATCTGCAGCAGCAGATCGTTCGGCGCGCCGTCGATCAGGATCTTGCGTTTGCGCAGTTCATCGAGCGGTTCGCCATGATTCGGCACGCGGCGATCGACGAGTTCGTAGTAGGTGTCGATCGTGTCGAGCAGCGAAATGTCCGACGCGCGCAAACCGTCCACCGTGCGATAGATGTCGGTGGTGCCGAGCGCAATGTGCTGGATCCCTTCGCCGTGATACGCGTCCAGATATTCCTGGATCTGGCCCGCGGTGTCCGAGCCTTCCTCGTTGATCGGAATCCGGATCTTGCCGCACGGCGAGGTCATCGCCTTCGACTTCACGCCGGTTACCTTGCCCTCGATGTCGAAGTAACGTACCTCGCGGAAGTTGAACAGGCGCTCGTAGAACTCCGCCCATTCCTGCATGCGGCCGCGATGCACGTTGTGCGTCAGGTGATCGATATAGGTGAGGCCGTGGCCGGCCGGATTCGGGTTCGCACCGGGAATCGGCTCGAAGTCGACGTCGTAGATGTCGATGTCGCCGATGCTGTTCGGCGCCGCGCCGTTCTTGCCGCGCCAGCGATCGACGAAATAGATCAGCGAATCGCCAATGCCCTTGATCGCCGGAATGTTCAGTTCCATCGGGCCGGTCTTGTTGTCGAAACCCCATGCGCCTTTTTCGAGCGCCTGGCTGTACGCCTTTGCGGCATCCTGCACGCGAAACGCGATCGCGCAGATCGACGGGCCATGCAAACGCGCGAAGCGTTGCGCGAACGAATCCTTTTCCGCATTGACGATGAAGTTGATCCCGCCCTGGCGATACAGCGTCACGTCCTTATGCCGGTGTCGGGCGACGGCGGTGAAGCCCATCCGTTCGAACAGCTTGCCGAGTGCTTTCGGGTCCGGCGCGGTGTACTCGATGAATTCGAAGCCGTCGGTGCCGACCGGATTTTCCCAAGTTGAAACCTGCATCGTCTGTCTCCTTTGTTGCAGCCGACCGGAGTTAGCGCTTTGGCGCCTGCTCCGGTCTCAAGCGATTTACCGCGGTGTGCTGGCGATAAGCGGGCGGGACGGCCGGCTGAATGCCGCCGTGTAAAGCAAGTGTAGAACTGCGGCCGGGGCGAAAACTTGCGAACTTAATCGCGCGTTGCTACGCTTGAGCCAATTTATGGCTCGATCTGAAGGAACTGCGGCAGAAAATGGCTAATTCAGAGATAGACGCGATCGACCGGCGCATTCTGACCATCCTTCAGGAGAATGGCCGGCTATCGAATCAGGAAATTGCGGAGCGGATCAATCTGTCGCCGAGTCCGTGTCTGCGGCGGATTCGCCGGCTCGAGGAGAGCGGAGTGATTCGCGGCTATGTCGCGCTGCTCGATGCGCAGCGCCTCGGGCTCGACCTGCTCGCGTATGTCAGCGTGCGGCTGGAGAAGGGCGGCGGCCGCGCGTTCAGTCCGCACGGCGAGGCCACGCACGCCGATCTGTTCGGCGCGGCCGTGCAGACGTGGCCGGAAGTGGTTGCCTGTCACGCGATGACCGGTGAAATGGACTATCTGCTGCGCGTCCAGGTGGAGGACATGGCGCACTTTTCGCGCTTCGTGCAGGATCAGTTGCTGCGCCATCCGTCGGTGATCGACGTCAAATCGAGCTTTTCACTGGAAAAGATCAAGGAAACGACGGCGCTGCCTATTCTCTAGGCGCGTAATGCGCGACATGGCAAGCATGGGTAGCGGCCATGTCGCGGATAGAAAAAAGGGCGACCTTGCGGCCGCCCCTCTCTCACTTCCCGTAGCGTTTTATTCAGGCAGCGACAGCCGCCGGCATGAACGACTCGAACAGTCGCGATGTCTGGCGCGCGTGGCGCTTGAGTGCGTAGTCGAACACCGCGGCCTGCTCCTGCAGCATTTCGGCGAGGATGCTCGACTGATCCGCCGGCGACAGCGTCAGATAGGCGTCGGCTTCGCCGTACGCGTATTCGATCTTCATGCCGGCCTTTTTAGCGATGTGCATCATCGTCGAGTTGCGCGACAGGCAGTGGATGTACAGCGTCGTCACGTGCGTGTTGCGGCTGCGGATCGCGGCGCGCTCGAACAGCTTCGTGCCGATGCCCTGGCCGCGCGCGCTTTCGAGCACGGACACGCCGAATTCGGCGGTGCGCTTGTTGCCTTCGGCCGGCAGATAAGCCAGATGGCCGACGCCGCTCAGCTCCAGCTTGCTGTTGAACACACCGAACACGGTGTCGCGCGTGAAGTCGATCGCGCGCACGTAGTTTTCGATCACGTGATTCGGCACGACCTGGCCGAAACGCAGCAGACGGTCGTCTTCGCCGAGCGCGAGGAAGTGGGTGAGCAGCCGATCGCGATCGATCGCGGTGAGTTCGCGAACCAGAATGGGCGCATGGCCGCCAGACAGCGGCGCACGATCGTTCAGAGCGATCGGCTCGGCGGTATCAGGTGTCAGCGTGTTCATGGTCGGGTTCTCCTTTTGATCAGGCGGCGTGGTGCACCGCAAAATCAATTTTAGCGGAAACCCGAAGTCGTCACTAGGGAAAACCCGTATAAAAACCGAAGAGAATATCTAAACTGATGGTTCTCTATTTTTAACTATTTGATTTAATAAATAAATTATAATTGAACGGACGTTCGTGACAAGATGCAACCTGCATCAAATAGTGTCGTTTAATTGCCTGGAGTCCTGTTGCTCTGCGTCATCCAGGCGGTTTTTTGAAGGCCTGGTCGACCGATTTACCGGGCTCAAGCCGCGTCGAGCCGCTGGCTCATTTCACCGGCACCGACCCCAGGCCATGCTCGACCATGCCCACCACCTGTTCGGCAAACTCGCGGTAGCCCATCCGTCCGTCCGGCTTTAGCCACGTGAACGTCCAGTTGATCATGCCGAACACCATCATCGTTAGCGCGGTCTGGTTCTCGCGGGTCGCGCGCTCGGGGTAGGCACGCGCGAGCTGGCGCGCGAATGCCGCCACCACGTCGCGCTGGCGGTTCAGAATGATCTCGCGCTGCGTGTCGACCAGATATTTGACGTCGTTCAGCAACGCGACGTGCCGGCTGTGCGACGTCTCGTACTCGGACAGGAACGCACGGATCAGCTCGGCGAAGGTTTCGCGCTCGCTCAGTCCACGCCGCTGGCTCGAGCCTTCCACCTCGGCGATGATCAGCATCAGCCGCTTCGTGTAGCGATCGAGCAGGTCGAACAGGATCGCTTCCTTGCTCTCGTAATAGTGATAAAGGCGCGCTTTCGAGGTGCCGCTCGCCGCGGCGAGATCGGCCATCGACGTGCTCGGATAGCTGGTCTGCGCGAATTTCTCCGCGGCCAGTTCGAGGATCTGCTCGCGTTGGGTTTCGTGGTCGGGGGCTCGGGTGCGGGCCATAGTCGTCTGTTTTTATGTATGTGAGCAGGGGGCGAGCGTCGCGCAGAGCTCGAGCGAACGCCAGGCATTCGCGTCGCCGCGCAAGCGCATGCGTCGCCTCGCGGCGAGTTCGCGCATGCGCCACAGCACGATGCTGTCGCTGACGAGGAACCACAAGTCCGCGGTCATCACGTCGGCGGCGACGCGCGCCGCGGGCTGCCAGGTTTCGGTTGCGCGCTCGAGGATCAGCGCGTCGAGTTCCGCGAAGCTGCTGCTCGTGAACGTATTGTCGCGCCAGCGCCGCGTCTCGCCGTTCGCGTGCTTGACCTCCTGCCATTCGAGCGCGAGCCGGCTGATGCGCAGCACGGAAATCGGCGCGGCGTCCGGCAAGCGTGCCTGCAGCACGTCCGGTGCGAACATGCCGACCGACGTCGCGCGATCCCTGCGCGTATGCGCCCACGCGAGCGGATCGGTGAGATCGGCAATCGACAGACGCACTTCGTTCAAACGCTGGGGACTATTGCGCAGGTAGTAGCAGACGCGGCGCAGCATCAACTGATCGGACGAGCTTTCGCCGTGCCACACCACGAGATTCGCGGTGCCGTTCACGAGGCTGTTCAGCATCGCGGCCTGTTCGCGGAATTCCCGCAGGAAATCGCGGCGCGTATCGGCGCTGACGCGCTCCCAGAAGCCGGCGCGCAGTTTCGGACCATCGTCGACTCCGCGCAGCGGACCGACGGCCAGATCGTCCCGCAACGCCTGGACGCGATCGTCGCGGCCGGCCTGGGCCAGTGCGGCGCGCAGTGACTCGGCGGCGACGTCGCCGTTGGTGAGGTGAATCGTGCTCATTGGCAAAGGCTTGCTGTGACGTTAGCGGCTGTAACAAAAGAGGCCGCTCGCCGACCGGAAACCGATGTTCCGATCGACGAGCGGCCCCTAGTGTAAGCGGATCGCGAAATGGCCGAAAGCGGCGGCTGCCGCGCTGTCCCGGCGCCGTGAAGGCAACGCTTGTCGTCGAGCCGCAATCTCAGGCCGCGGCTGCGCTCGCATCAACGCTCGTCGTAACTCACCACGACACGGTCGCTGACCGGATGACACTGGCAGGTCAGCACGAAGCCGTCGCGGATCTCGTGCTCTTCCAGTGTGTAGTTCTTTTCCATCTTCACTTCGCCTTCGAGCACCTTCGCGCGACAGGTGCAGCAGACGCCGCCCTTGCACGCATAAGGCAACGCGAGGCCCGCGCGCAGGCCGACGTCGAGCACGCTCACGCCCTGATACGGCAGCCGTAGCTTGCGCCGCTTGCCGTCGAGCACGATTTCGAGGTCGGCTGCCGGGGTGTCTTCGGTGATTTCGACCGGCGGCACGCCCGCCTGCGGCAGCGGCGTGCCGAAGCGCTCGACGTGCACCTTCGCGGGTGGGACGCCAGCCGCTTTCAGCGCGGCCTCGGCGGCGTCCATCATCGGCGCGGGGCCGCAGATGAACGCTTCGTCGATTGCGTCGGCGGGCAGCAGATGCTCGATAAACGCCGCGCACTTTTCCTGATCGAGCACGCCGTTGAACAGCTCCACATCCTGCAGATCGTCGGACAGCACGTGATACAGCACGAAGCGGTTCATGAAGCGGTTCTTCAGATCCTCGAGCTCTTCGGCGAACATGATCTGGTCGACGCTGCGATTACCGTACACGAGCGTGAACGTGCTGCGCGGCTCGATTTCGAGCGTCGTCTTGATGATCGCGAGCACCGGGGTGATGCCCGAGCCACCCGAAAACGCGAGGTACTGCTTGCCCTGGTCGGCGTTCAGGTGAGTGAAGAAGCGGCCGTCCGGCGTCATCACGTCGATCGTGTGACCGGGCTGCAGCGTGTCGAACGCGAAGTTCGAGAAACGGCCGCCGCGCACGCGCTTGATGCCGATGCGCAGTTCGCCGTCGCGGTCATAGTCGGTAACACCGACGCAGATCGAATACGAGCGGCGCGTTTCCTCTCCGTCGATATGCGTCTTCAGCGTGACGAACTGGCCCTGCGTGAAGCGATACAGGTCGCGCAGTTCGACCGGGACTTCGAAAGCGACCGAGACTGCGTCGGCGGTTTCGGGGCGCACTTCGCGGATACGCAGCGGATGAAATTGCGGGGTGGCCATATCAGTATGGTTTGAAGTAGTCGAAGGGTTCGCGGCAGTCGAGGCAGCGGTACAGGGCCTTGCAGGCGGTCGAGCCGAATTGCGCGAGCCGCTCGGTATGCGCGGAGCCGCAGCGCGGGCAGGCGGGCGCCGGCAGCGCGCGCGGTACGAAGCGCAGCACTTTTTCCTGTGGCGCGGTGGTTGAACCAGTAGCCGAACCGCAGTTGCCCGTGGGCGGCGCGATGCCGTACGCACGCAGCTTTTCGCGGGCGTCGGCGGTGATCCAGTCGGTGGTCCAGGCCGGCGCGAGCACGGTGGCGATCCGGTACGGCGCGAGCTCCGCCGCGTCTAAAGCGCGGCCGATATCTTCGGCAATCTGCGACATCGCCGGACAGCCCGAATAGGTCGGCGTGATCACGACTTCGAGCGCGCCGTCGGCGGCGCGCCGCACGTCGCGCAGAATGCCGAGCTCGCGGATCGATACCACCGGGATCTCCGGGTCGGGCACCGCTTCGAGCACGGTCCACGCGCGCGCGAGCGTCGCGTCGGCCGGGTGGGCCATGTGAGCCGCTTCGGCGGTATGCGGGGCGGTCGAGGTCGTCATCGCGCGTTTTACCAGGTGGCGCCCGGATGCTGGCGCGCGAGGCTCTGCATTTCGGCGAGCACGAAACCCATGTGTTCCGAATGCTCGCCGTGCTTGCCGGTGCTCACGTGCTTGACCGCTTCGGGCAGCTTCAGCGTGGCTTCGTCGAGCGTCGCGCGAACGTCGGAGAGCCAGGCGGCTTCGAGCTCCGAGGTGCGCGGGCCGATGCCGGCGGCCGCAATCGCGTCTTCCACCGCGTCGGCGCTGAAGAACTCGCGCGTGTACGGCATCAGGTAGTCGAGCGCGGCCTGCGCGCGGCGGTGCGATTCGTCGGTGCCGTCGCCGAAACGGATCAGCCACTCGCTCGCGTGATGCACGTGGTAAGCCGTTTCCTTGATCGACTTCGCCGCGATCGCCGCGAGCTGTTCGTCGGTCGACGCGCTCAGCGCGCTCCACAGATGCGTCATCAGCGTCGCGTACAGAAAATTGCGCACGATCGTGACCGCGTAGTCCTTGTCGGCCTGCGCGGTGCCGGCCAGCGGGCCGTAATGCGGCAGCTCGGCGAGCGTGTAGTTCGCGAATTCGCGCTCGGCGCGGAAGTACGCGTAATCGTCCTCGGTGCGCGCGCTGCCGGTGAGCTGCTGCTCGAGCGCGGCGGCGTGCGTATACAGCAGACGCGCCTGGCCGATCAGATCGAGGCTCATGTTCGACAGCGCGATGTCCTCTTCGAGGATCGGGCCGTGGCCGCACCACTCGGTGTTGCGCTGACCGAGGATCAGCGCGGTATCCGCGAGGCGCAGCACGTACTGGAGATGTTCGGGCGTAGGGGACGTAGTGGTCATGGCCGCGCTTACATGTGGTTGACTTCGTCGGGGAGCGTGTAGAACGTCGGATGGCGATAGATCTTGTCGCTCGCCGGTTCGAACAGCTCGGCCTTTTCGTCCGGCGCGGAGGCCGTGATCGCCGACGACGGCACCACCCAGATGCTCACGCCTTCCTGGCGGCGCGTGTAGACGTCGCGCGCCATGCGCAGCGCCATCTGCGCGTCGGCGGCGTGCAGACTGCCGCAGTGTTTATGGTCGAGTCCCTGCTTGCTG
This sequence comes from Paraburkholderia sp., assembly GCF_047605525.1. Lineage (GTDB taxonomy): Bacteria > Pseudomonadota > Gammaproteobacteria > Burkholderiales > Burkholderiaceae > Paraburkholderia. The sequence continues at coordinate 110,242 of NZ_JASGFN010000027.1, forward strand.
CGCACGAACACTTCCCAAATCGGCCATTCCTTGTTCATTGCTGATCTCCTGATTCCTTCGATGTGCCGTGCTGCTCAGGCGGCGTGCTGGTGAGCGCGCTGGCGCTTCTTTTCGGCGTGGGCAAGCGCGGCTTCGCGCACCCAGGCGCCGTCTTCATGGGCTTTGACACGGGTCGCGAGACGTTCGCGGTTGCACGGACCGTCGCCGTTGACGACTCGCCAGAACTCTTCCCAGTCGATGTCGCCGTAGTCGTAATGGCCGCGCGCCTCGTTCCACTTCAGTTCGGAATCGGGCAGCGTGACGCCGAGTACCTTGGCCTGCTCGACGGTCGCGTCGACGAATTTCTGGCGCAGGTCGTCGTTGGAAATGCGCTTGATGCCCCATTTGGCCGACTGATTGCTATGGACCGAATCCTTGTCGCTCGGGCCGAACATCATCAGGACCGGCCACCACCAACGATTCACCGCCTGCTGGACGAGTTCGCGCTGCGCGTCGGTGCCGGCCATCATCGACAGCAACGCGTCGAAGCCCTGGCGCTGATGGAACGACTCTTCCTTGCAGATGCGGATCATCGCGCGGGCGTAGGGGCCATATGTGCAGCGGCACAGCGGGATCTGATTCATGATCGCGGCGCCGTCGACGAGCCAGCCGATCACGCCGACGTCGGCCCATGTGGGCGTCGGATAGTTGAAGATGCTCGAATATTTGGCCTTGCCCGAATGCAGCGCGGCGATCAGTTGATCGCGCGAAACGCCGAGCGTTTCGGCCGCGCTATATAGATAGAGCCCGTGACCCGCTTCGTCCTGCACCTTGGCGATCAGGATCGCCTTGCGCTTCAGGCTCGGCGCGCGGGTGATCCAGTTACCCTCCGGCAGCATGCCGACGATTTCCGAATGCGCATGCTGCGAGATTTGCCGGACCAGCGTTTTGCGGTACGCGTCGGGCATCCAGTCCTGAGGCTCGATCTTGCCGTCCGCGGTCATGACCGCATCGAACCGCGCCTGCTCGGGCGAATTCGCGTCCGCATCGAGCGGGGCGACATTGCCGGGAATATCCAGGGATTGCGTGTACATGGGGACGCTCTCTGCGGGAGTTGTGTGTGTCGGCGTAGTATAAACCAACCGACCGGTCGGTTAATAAATTTTTTGAGGGGAATTGGGTAGGCCGATAGGGCTGGGGCAGATCGTGCGGCGCCGCCGTTTCATGACCCCGCTGCCCCGTTCCGGCGCTTACCCGATAAAATTGCGAATTGGCCGCGATTTGCGGCCTTCTTGCATTCCCGGCACGCACTCATGTTACGTCTAAGCGAAATCAAACTCCCGCTCGATCATCCCGAGAGCGCTCTCGAGGCGGCCATCCGCGCGCGCCTTGCGGAACTCGGCGTGGCGAAGGACGGGCTCATCCGATACACGGTGTTTCGCCGCGCGCACGACGCACGTAAACGCGCCGATATCAAGCTCACTTACATCGTCGATGTCGAGGTCAGGGATGAAGCGCCCGCGCTCAGGCACCTCGCCGACGTGCCGCACTGCGGCGTGACGCCGGACATGAGCTACAAGTTCGTCGCCCGCGCGCCCGCTCAGCCGGGCAAGCCGCGTCCGGTCGTGATCGGCATGGGGCCGTGCGGACTGTTCGCCGGGCTGCTCCTCGCGCAGATGGGCTTCCGGCCTATCATCCTCGAACGCGGCAAGGCGGTGCGTGAGCGCACCAAGGATACGTTCGGGCTGTGGCGCAAGTCGATGCTGAATCCGGAATCGAACGTGCAGTTCGGCGAGGGCGGCGCGGGCACGTTTTCCGACGGCAAGCTGTACAGCCAGATCAAGGATCCAAAGCATTACGGCCGCAAGGTGCTCGACGAATTCGTGCAGGCGGGCGCGCCGGAAGACATTCTGTACCTGAGCCGGCCGCACATCGGCACGTTCCGCCTCGTCAGCATGGTCGAGAAGATGCGCGCGAAGATTCACGAACTCGGCGGCGAGGTGCGTTTCGAGACGCGAGTCGAAGATATCGACATCGACGACGGCAAGGTGCGCGGGCTGGCGCTGTCGACCGGCGAGACGCTGCGCTGCGACCACGTGGTGCTGGCGGTCGGCCACAGCGCGCGCGATACGTTCCAGATGCTCCACGAGCGCGGCGTTTACGTCGAGGCGAAGCCCTTTTCGCTCGGGTTCCGGATCGAGCACCCGCAGGGCGTGATCGATCGCAGCCGGTTTGGTAAATTTGCCGGTCACAAACAGCTCGGCGCCGCCGACTACAAGGTAGTGCACCACTGCAGCAACGGGCGCACGGTGTACAGCTTCTGCATGTGTCCTGGCGGCACCGTGGTCGCGGCCACGTCGGAGCCGGGGCGCGTCGTCACGAACGGCATGAGCCAATACTCGCGCGCGGAGCGTAACGCGAACGCGGGCATCGTGGTCGGCATCACGCCTGACGATTATCCGGGTGGTCCGCTCGCCGGCATCGCCTTCCAGCGTAAGTGGGAAGAGCGGGCGTTCGAGCTCGGCGGCGGCAACTATATGGCGCCGGGGCAACTGGTCGGCGACTTTATCGCGGGGCGGCCGTCCACGTCGTTGGGCTCGGTAGTGCCGTCGTACAAGCCGGGCGTGCATCCGACCGACCTCGGCACGGCGCTGCCCGACTACGTGATCGAGGCGATTCGCGAGGCGCTGCCGCAGATGGAGAAGAAAATCGCCGGTTTCGCGATGCGTGATGCGGTGCTGACGGGCGTCGAAACGAGAACGTCGTCGCCGGTGCGCGTGCGTCGCGGGGATGATTATCAGAGTGTGAACGTCAAGGGGCTGTATCCGGCAGGCGAGGGTGCGGGATATGCGGGCGGGATCTACTCGGCGGCCATCGACGGCATCGAGGTTGCCGAGGCGGTTGCGTTGAACATCCTAGGCCGGCAGGCGGCCTGAGTCGGAGCGAGCATTGGCGCGGTGTCGGGTGCGAGCGGGTCGCCCGCGATTGCCCGCCATCACCGCGGCGATCGGGCACAATGCGCGTTTCGCCTCCAACCGATCATCCGAATGACCATTCGTACCCTGGCTGCCGCATGCGGCGCGGCGTTGCTCGCCCAATTTGCTCCTTTTGCCCTCTCCTCGGGCGCTTTCGCCGCCGAAACGCCCGAGCACTGGGTTGCCGTGTGGGCGACTGCCCTGCAGCCCATTCCCCAGCGGGCCGAGTTGCCGCCGCTGTATCGCGCGCCGGAAGTTGCCGGGCGTACGGTTCGGCAGATCGTTTATCCGACACTGTCGGGAAAAACCGCGCGGATTCATCTGAGTAATGTGTACGGCAAGATGCCGCTCGTCATCGAGGAACTGCGTATTGCGCGCTCGGGCGGCGGTGCTGCGGCGCTTGAGGGCGGCGGGGGGCGCGTGACGTTCGGCGGCAGGGGCGCGGTCAGCATTGCACCGGGCGGGGAGCTGGACAGCGACCCGATCGCGATCGACATCGCGGCGGGCGCGCCGTACGCCATCAGCGCGTTCATGGGGCCCGAGCAGCGGATTGTCGCGTGGCACCGTGTGTCGAATCAGGTGAATTACGTGTCGACGCCCGGCAATCACACCGCCGACGCGTCCGCCGCGGCGTTTCGCGGACGGTTCACGCAGTATGTGTGGGTGACGGGATTATCGGTGGAGACGGCGGTGCCGTCGGCTACCGTCGCCGCTATCGGCGACTCGATCACAGACGGCATGCGCTCCAGCCTGAACCAGAACCGCCGCTGGCCGGACGAACTGGCGCGCCGGCTGGCAGCGAGCGGCGCGCAGTCGACCGCGATCGTGAATCTCGGCATTAGCGGCAACCGGCTGCTGAGCGATTCACCTTGCTATGGCGATGCGCTCGCGAGCCGATTCGACCGCGATGTTCTGCGGCGTCCGGGCGTCAAGGCGGTGATCGTGCTGATCGGCATCAATGACATCAACTTCGCCGCGATGCCGCCTCATGGCGGACTCGACTGCGATTTCCCACACACGTCGGTGACGACCGCCGATCTGATTGCCGGCTACCAGCGGGTGATTGCGGCCGCGCGACGTGACGGCGTGAAGGTGTTCGGCGCGACGTTGACACCGGCTTCGCTGCCGCCGGAGCGGGAAAATATCCGGCTCGCCGTTAATCAATGGATCCGGACCAGCCACGCGTTCGACGGCGTCGTGGATTTCGACGCGGCGCTGCGTGACCGGGCGCAACCGGACCGCCTGCAGCGCGTTTTCGATAGTGGTGATCATATCCATCCGAGCGACGCGGGTTACGCCGCCATGGCCGATGCTGTCCCTATTGACGCCATGGTGAACGCGGCCCGGAAGTGAGCATCAGGCTTTTTTAAGCAAAAGCAAAAATAGTATTGACGAAGTGAAGATGAACCTCCATAATTCCGCTTCTCTGCTGCAGACGCAGCGACGCAAACGGAGCGGTGCCGGGGCTGGTGGTTCAGGGTTCAGGCACGGTGAAGTGGGCGGAATGATCTTTAAAAACCAGCAGCCGATAAGTGTGGGCACTTGATGCGGGATGCGGGCCGGTCGTTGGACCGGTCATGGCGGAAGTATCAAGGCAAGCCTCACACAGTAATGAAAGGAAGGTTTGACCGTCGAGAGAGGGTTGAACGCTTCGTCAGTACGTTGAGTGAGCGACCGGTTTCTGACGAAACCGAAAACAGTAACAGGTTTGAACTGAAGAGTTTGATCCTGGCTCAGATTGAACGCTGGCGGCATGCCTTACACATGCAAGTCGGACGGCAGCGCGGGTTTCGGCCTGGCGGCGAGTGGCGAACGGGTGAGTAAGACATCGGAACGTGTCCTGGAGTGGGGGATAGCCCGGCGAAAGCCGGATTAATACCGCATACGCTCGGGAGAGGAAAGCGGGGGATCTTTCGGGACCTCGCGCTCAAGGGGCGGCCGATGGCAGATTAGGTAGTTGGTGGGGTAAAGGCCTACCAAGCCGACGATCTGTAGCTGGTCTGAGAGGACGACCAGCCACACTGGGACTGAGACACGGCCCAGACTCCTACGGGAGGCAGCAGTG
>NZ_JASGFN010000028.1:0-100203 GCF_047605525.1 Paraburkholderia sp.
CAAGGCCGCCGACACCCGCGCCGGCCGCCGGTGCCGCGGACGCCGCCCTGGCCGGGGCGCCGCCGCCCCTGGCGGCGGTCTCGACGTCGGCGCGCAGGATGCGGCCGTGTTCGCCGGTGCCGGTGAGCTTGCCGAGGTCGACCGCGAGTTCACGCGCCAGCTTGCGCACCGCCGGACTGGCATAGGCGAGAGCGAAGCCGGCTTCGTCTATGCCGCCCGCCGTTGGGGCCGCCGGCGCCGTACCCGCAGCCGGCGCCGTGGCTACTGGCGTTGCGGCGGCAGTGCCGCCCGCGGCGCCAGCGTCCGTCACCAACGCCATGATGATGCTGCCTTCGCTGACCGTGTCGCCGGGTTTGACGCGGATCTCCTCGACCACGCCGCTCAATGGCGCGGGCACGTCCATGGTGGCCTTGTCGGATTCGAGCGAGACCAGCGGGTCTTCCGCCTTGACGGTGTCGCCCACCTTCACGTGGATCTCGATCACCGGCACATCCTTGAAGTCGCCGATGTCGGGAATGCGCACTTCGGCCCGCCCGGCCGGCGCGCTCACCGGCGCAGGCGGCGCCTCGACACCCGGCTTGACGGCAACGGCCGGCGCGGCGGCGGCGCTCTCGAACTGCATGATCACGCTGCCCTCGCTGACCGTGTCGCCCACGCTCACCCGGATCGCCTTGACCACGCCGCCCTGCGGCGCCGGTACATCCATCGTCGCCTTGTCCGATTCGAGCGACACCAGCGGATCCTCCGCCTTGACCGTGTCGCCCACCTTCACGTAGACCTCGATCACCGGCACGTCCTTGAAGTCGCCGATGTCGGGCACCTTGATATCGATTGCCTGGTTCATGTGTTTTTCATCCTGAGCGTGTCAAACGGTCCAGGGCGCCGCGCGCTCGGTATCCAGCCCATATCTGGCAATCGCCTCGGCCACCACCTGCGGGGCCACCGCGCCGTCGTCGGCCAGCGACTTGAGCGCGGCCACCGTCACGTAGTAGCGGTCCACCTCGAAGAAACGCCGCAGCTTCGAGCGGTAGTCGCTGCGCCCGAAACCGTCGGTGCCCAGCACCGTGTAGCGGCGCCCGCTGTTCTGGACCTGCTCGCGCACCTGATCGGCATAGGCGCGCATGTAATCGGTCGATGCGACCACCGGCCCCGCGTGGCCGTCGAGGCAGCGCTCGAGCCAGCTGCGGCGCGGCGATTCCGTCGGATGCAGCAGGTTCCAGCGCTGCGTGGCCATGCCGTCGCGCCTGAGTTCGTTGAAGCTCGTCGCGCTCCAGATGTCGGCCGTCACGTTGAAGTCGTTCCTGAGGAGTTCGGCCGCGGCCATCACCTCGCGCAGAATCGTGCCGCTGCCCATCAGTTGCACACGGTGGCCGCCCTTTGCCGTCTCGCCGCCGTCCTTCAGCAGGTAGAGCCCTCTGAGGATGCCCTCCTCGACACTGGCGCCGGGCATCGCGGGCGCATCGGCAAGACCCGGATGCGGATAGTTTTCGTTCATCAGCGTGATGTAGTAGAAAACATCCTCCTGCTCTTCGACCATGCGCCGCATGCCCTCGCGCACGATGGTCACCACCTCGTAGGCAAACGTCGGGTCGTAGGACACGCAGTTGGGAATGGTCCCGGCGATGATCTGGCTGTGACCGTCCTCGTGTTGCAGCCCCTCGCCATTGAGCGTCGTGCGCCCGGCCGTGCCGCCGAGCAGAAACCCGCGCGCGCGGATGTCGCCGGCCAGCCACGCGAGGTCGCCCACGCGCTGCAGGCCGAACATCGAGTAATAGATGTAGAACGGAATCATCGGCACGTTGCTCGTGCTGTACGAAGTGGCCGCGACGATCCAGCTCGACATCGCGCCGCCTTCGTTGATGCCTTCCTGCAAGACCTGACCATCCTTCGACTCGCGGTAGTACATCAACTGGTCGGCGTCCTGCGGCTTGTAGAGCTGCCCCACCGACGAGTAGATGCCGAGCTGGCGGAACATGCCCTCCATGCCGAAGGTGCGCGATTCGTCCGGCACGATCGGCACGACGTGCCGGCCGATCGTCTTGTCGCGCACCAGCGTGCCGAGCATCTGTACGAAGGCCATCGTGGTGGAGATTTCGCGCGTGCCGGTCGGCTCGAGCAGGCGCTTGAAGGTGTCGAGCGGCGGGACCTCGAGCGACGCGGAGCGGCGCCGGCGCTGCGGCAGATAACCGCCCAGCTCCGCGCGGCGCGCGTGCAGGTACTTCATCTCCGGGCTGTCGTCGGGCAACCTGATGAAGGGCACGCTGGCCAGATCTTCGTCGGCCACCGGAATCTGGAAGCGGTCGCGAAAGCCGCGCAGCGCGTCCTGCGTCATCTTCTTCGCCTGGTGGGCGATCATCTGTCCTTCGCCCGATTCGCCCATCCCGTAGCCCTTGACGGTCTTGGGCAGGATCAGCGTGGGCTGGCCCGTGTGCCGGATTGCCGCGGCATAGGCGGCGAACACCTTGTCGGGATCGTGGCCGCCGCGCGTGAGCCCCCAGATCTCGTCGTCGCTCAGGTCGGCGACGAGCGCCTTGAGCTCTTCGTACTTGCCGAAGAAATGCTCGCGCACGTATGCGCCGCTCTTGCTCTTGAAGTCCTGATATTCGCCGTCGACGCACTCTTCCATGCGCTTGAGTAGCAGACCGCTTTTGTCTCTCGCGAGCAGCTTGTCCCAGCCGCTGCCCCACAGCACCTTGATGACGTTCCAGCCGGCGCCGCGAAAGACCGCTTCCAGTTCCTGCACGATCTTGCCGTTGCCGCGCACCGGGCCGTCGAGCCGCTGCAGATTGCAGTTGATGACGAAGATCAGGTTGTCCAGCCGCTCACGGCCGGCCAGCGAAATCGCGCCCAGCGATTCGGGCTCGTCCATCTCGCCGTCGCCCATGAAGGCCCACACCTTGCGCGACGCGGTGTCGGCGAGGCCGCGCCCTTCCAGGTACTTCAGGAAACGCGCCTGATAAATCGCCATCAGTGGCCCGAGACCCATCGACACGGTCGGAAACTGCCAGAAGTCCGGCATCAGCCACGGATGGGGATAGGACGACAAACCTCGACCACTGGTCTCCTGCCGATAGCCGAGCAATTGCTCTTCGGTCAGACGGCCTTCGACGAAGGCGCGCGCATAAATACCCGGCGCGCTGTGCCCCTGGATATAGACCAGGTCGCCGCCATGCGTATCCGACGGCGCATGCCAGAAATGATTGAAGCCGATGTCGTAAAGCGTCGCCGCCGACTGGAAACTGGCGATGTGGCCGCCTAACTCCGAGCTCTCCTTGTTGGCTCGCAGGATGATGGCCAGCGCATTCCAGCGGATGATCGAACGCAACCGGTGTTCGATCGCGCGGTCGCCGGGCGACTTCTCCTGCCGATCCGGCGCGATGGTGTTTTTATACGCGGTGGTCAGCGAGCGCGGCACATAGACGCCGTCACGCCGCGCGGCATCGACCAGCGAATTGACCAGGTAGTTGCTCCGTTCGGCGCCGCGATGCTGCTGGACCGCGCGCAACGCGTCCAGCCACTCGCCGGTCTCGAGCGGATCGAGATCGTCATTCGCGTTCATCTTGTCTCCTGTTTTTTAGGCGCGTCCATGGTCGGCGCGGCAGATTTGTCGTCGCAATAATGCAATGGCTATGCCATCCGGTCAGCGGATCAGATGACCTCGACAAGCCATTGATTCGAAAGCACTCGCGACAGGCGGCCCGAGCGGGCCTGAACGGAATGTCGTAATAGCAGGGCTGTGGGTCATATGGTTTTCCGAGCGCAACGCCCGGAAGCGACCATCGACATCGGGTTGACGGGGGACCGTCGGCCGCGGACCACAGGTCCGCGGCAGGTAAGTACCGCTGAAGTGGATTACGCTTACGCCGTCTCGGGGCTACGCGCGACCCGAGCCCGTACCTCGGGCGATGCCAGGCATGTCGCGACGGCTTCATAACCCGGCGCGCCCGGATAAGGCGCTACCCGCGTGGGCGGACTGTGATTTGCCGGGCAAAGGATAATGGCCTCGTCAGGTCCTACCGACGCCAGGTCCAGGATCGCTGAAGAGCGCGTCAACAGAAAGATGGGGCGCGCACCGGTCTTCGCGCGATTGCGCAGGTGGGTGATCAGCGCTTCCTGTGCGGACTGTTCCAGATCCTGTTCGATCATGTCTATGACCAGCACGGATGGGCCTTCGGTTTCCAGACCGACGAGCAACGCGAGCAGCGCCTCGGATTCTGTTGCGCCTTCGTCGACGAGCCACGCCAGCGCCTGATCGACGCGCGACCTCAGTTGCGGATCGGCGCTCAGCAATCCGACTGCCGCGGCGCTCCCGTTCTCCAGCCGATCGAGACCAAGGAAGACCGCACCGGGTAGCGTCTTTGCCAGACGACGGGCCAGTCTGGTCTTCCCGCTGCCCAGAGAACCGATGATGTAATTCAACGGGCGGATGTCGCGAAGCTCGAACCACTCGCCGCCCCAAGGCCACGGAAGCTCGAATGCCACGCTAATGGCCGTTTGATCGAGCAGTCGCGCCAGATCGCCGTCGGAAGGCATCTGACCTTGCGCGAGATCGGACCGGGCACCGCGGACCTTGTCGAGCTTGCGGACAAGCTCGTGGATCTGATTGTCCAGCACCGTTTCGTGCGCGGCCAATGCCGCGCCCAAGCCACGAGGGTCGCCATCCAGCACCCGCGCGACCTGTGCCAGACTGAGACCGAGTGCGCGCAACGCGACTATTTCGGCGGCACGGCCCATATCGCCGGGACCATATACGCGGTATCCGGCCGCGGTCCGGCCGGGTGTGACCAGCCCTTGCTGCTCGTATAGCCGCAGGGCCTTGATCGATACGCCAAGTCGTCTGGCTGCCTCAGACGCATTCAAACAGCGGGCGGAAGAGCTCATCAGTCACCTCTTTGTCGTTGACCAGCGGCAGTCAGCATGAGGGTGGCCCCAAGGGCTGAGTCAACGGGATTCTAGAACGTCTTCGAGGCACCTCTTCCGTCGCGTTGGCTTTGCACAGCAGCAGGCCGGGTCGTCGTGCGCGCCGGTCACTCCACGAACGCCACGCTCACCGCGGTCGGCACGTCCGCCGTCGCGCTCGGGCCCGCCAGCTTTCCCGTGGCGGGATCGACGCTGAACACCGCGACATTTCCGCTGTGCTGGTTCGCGACGAAGAGCCACTTTCCCGAGGGGTCCAGTTCCATGCCCCACGGTTTCTCGCCGCCGGAAGTCATCCGCTGCAACTCGGACAACTCGCCCGATTCGGGATCGACACGGTAGACGACCAACGTGTTCTCACCGCGATCCTCGGCATAGACATACCGGCCATCGACGCTCATGACGATCTCGGCGCCGCTCCTGACGCCCTTGAAGGCGGGACTGCTCAGCGAGACTGTCTGTACCGGCGTCAGACGCCCCCGCGCCGCGTCCCATCGCAACACGAAGATCTCGGCGCTCAATTCGGTGATCACGTAGGCAAAGCGGCCATCGGGACCGAATACCAGATGCCGCGGTCCACTGCCCGGCGGTACCGCAAAAGCACGCGGCGGATCGCCGTTATCCGGCAGCAGCGCATGCGTCGCGCCGTCGAATCCGTAGACGAACACACGGTCGGCCCCGAGATCGGGAACGAGTACATGGTGACCGGAAGGGTCCACGACCGCGTTATGGGCATGCGCACTCGCCTGGCGATGCTGGTTGGGACCCGAGCCGGTGTCCTGCATCGTCGACGCGCGCGCGCCGAGGCTGCCGTCGGGTTCGAGCGAGACACTCGACACGGTTCCGCTGTCGTAACTCGCGGCCAGCAGGGTCATCGACCGCGCGTCGAGCGACAGATTCGTGGTCCCGCGTCCGTTGGCATCCGCCCGCTTCAGCGCGGTAAGCGCACCCGTTGCGCGATCCACCGCATAGGCGGTCACGCTGCCCTCCCGCACCTTGTCGTCATCGACCGCATAGAGGATCGGCCGCCGCGGATCGCTCTCCACCCAGGTTGCGTTGAGTCCCTTGGCCACCGGGCCGATCGTGGTCAGCTTGCCCATCGACGGATCGAAACGCAGAGCCTGGATTTGAGCCTGCTGCGTTCCCACATAGACGAGCTGCGACTGATCGTATCCGGACACCGCGTATGCCTGCCCGAACATCCCGGCTATTCCGGCGGACAGGCTCAATACGGCAACCGCCACGCGTTTCACGTAAGTATCCAAAAAGAGTCCTTGAATCATCTCCATTACGCTCCGTGGGCCGGCCTGCGACTGAACCTGTTCAGCCGCCGTGCCGGAACGGTTCGAGATTATTCGCCGCGCGGGTGCCTGTCCCTGGACAAAGCGCTGATTCGCCTGGACTTTAGGCATCCCACTGCGGGACCGTGATGGAGCTTACTGCGGCAGTGCGCCTTGCTCCGCCTGCTGGCGGGCGGTCACACGAAATTGACTGGGCGTCTGCCCGACTTCCCTGCGGAAGAAACGAGTGAAGTAGGCGGCATCGGCAAAGCCGAGATCGAACGCGATCTGCTCCACCGACATATTCCCGAAAATCAGATTGCGCCTGGCTTCCGTGACGATGCGCGCGTGAATCATCTTGGTCGGGCTCTGTCCGGCCGCCGACGCGCAGGCCGTTCTCAACTGAACCGGCGATATGGCCATCATCGATGCATAGTCCTGCAGCGACAGGTTCTCCTGATAGTGCTGATCGATGAGCTTGCGGAAACGGTCGGCCAGCCGGAAGTCGTTGCGTGTTTCGCTGTCCGCGGCCTGTTGATCCAGACGTGCCTCACGCACGAGCAATAGCAGCAGCGTCGTCAGCAACGCCTTGGTTCCCGCGATATGACCGACCGCATGTGATTCGGCTTCCCGCTTCAGATCGCCGATCAGACGATACAGCTCGATCCCGGTCTGGGTCGAACAGGCAAGCGGAATCAGGCGAGGCGCGGACCACAGCGTGCTGAATTCACGCAGCTCGGCATTGATCTGACGGAGATAGACCTCGTCGATCGTCACGACCCAGCGGTCGACATCGATCTCGTAGTCGAGACCATGCACGCATTCGGTCGGCAGCAGCAGTGCGCAGGGCCCCTCGAAGGGCACGCTGCTTCCCTCGAGATTCATGACGCCGCGCCCGCGCAACACGAAAATGACCTGACCATAGGCCGGATGCGCATGCGGTTCGGTACGCCAACGGCCTCGCTCGGTCACATGCCCGACGTGCACGAACCAGTTCTCGTCGTCCGGGCGTTCGACATAGAGCCGCACCTTCGGCACGGTTGTCTGCTTCACGATACCGCCCTGCTTGCGGTGATGATCCTTCGTCATGGTGCCAGACGTCATTGAACTTCCTTTACGACCGAAACAGCCGGATACGAGCGTTGTTGCCGTCTCGCCGGGCTACTGCGGATTTCCAGCCAGAAAACGGCTAATCGTTCCATACATCCGGATCGTCCGCGACCTGAGACTTACCCGAATCCGCCCCTCGTTGAAAAGTGCCAGCGAATCTCATTTTTGTGTAAAGGCATTCGCGCGGGCATCGCATACATTCCATCCCACCGCGACAGGCTTCACCGTGTTGATTTCCGGAACCTGTTATCGACGGTAAGAAAAATCGGGCGTCTTGAAACGACCGCGTCTTGCATATCAATAAATACGGAAGGAGACATGAAAAAAACCAACGCCATCCGCGTACCGCTGTTAGGTATCGCCCTCTTCGGCTGCTTCACGGGTCTGGCGCATGCAGGGGATGCAGCGCCACCGTCGGCCGCCGGAGGACAGACTCGAGCGGTGCAGCGGCCTCGGACGGACAGCATCGCCTCGACCGCTACATCGGATGTGAGCGCGGCACCCGTGACGCTGTCCGAGGCCAGCACCGTCACCGCGCCGCTCTCGCCGCCGCCGGGGCAATTCGCGACGCCGCCATCGTGGAACGACACGTATATCGGCTATCGCGTGGGCACCCATTTCTACTATCCCGGCGTGCGAACCGAGTCCGGCGCACCGGCCAGAATCACGCAGAACATCGGTTTCCTGACGACCACGGGCGGCTTCCGGTTCGGCAGCTATGCGTTCAACGTCGACTACCTGGTCTCGAGCATGGCGAATCCCGAAGCGGGTCCGACCAATCAATATGGTTATGCGACACCGGGCTCCGGCGGCGCTCAGGAGATTTACAGCGTTGGCCGCATCTCGCTCAGTGCAAGCAAGGTTTTCGGCAGATCGTTTTCTTATGGCTTCATCCGGGACTTCGGCCTGACCGCCGGCTATGAATTCGGCACGAAGAACGACGCCTTTGCCGAACGGGCCCGCATGCTCGTTTTCGGGCCCACCCTCGAGTTCGCGATACCGCACGGCTTCTGGAACGTCACGCTCGGCGTTCGCACGGAAAGTAACCATGACGGCATCACGAACGTGGACGTGCACTTCAATCCGGCCGTGCACCTCGAGAGCTCCTGGCTCTACCCGTTCCGCGTAGGCCCGGTTCCGCTGGTCTTCAAAGGCTTCGCCAGTCTCACCGGGCCGAAGGGCAAGGACGGTTTCGGAGTCAGGACCACCACGGAGTTCCTGACCCGCGCTTATCTGATGGCGGACCTCGGGTCGTTCGCCGGTCATCCGCGCACGGTGTACGCGGGTATCGGCTACGAATACTGGCACAACATGTACGGCACGCCGGCCTCCGAGCAACCCGGAACGACCCAGACCTCCGTTCCGATGTTCGTCGCCGAAATCCACTTCTGATCCGCTGATCCGGTGAAGACGGCCGTCGGCAACCGTAGGGAGACCATGCAATTGAAGCGATCAACCACTGAGAATCGCTGGGGCGTTCTCGTGCTGCTCGCGCTCGGCCTGATGATTTCCTTCGTCGATCGTACGAGTCTGTCGGCAGCCCTCGCGGACCGGCATTTCATTCGGGAGTTCGCACTGACGAACGTCGAGCGTGGTTGGCTCAATTCCGCCGTGTTCTGGTCTACGGTCTCGTACAGGTCCCGATGGGCTGGCTGGTCGACCGCTATGGCGTGAAACGGCCCTATTCGATCTGCTTCGCCTTGTGGTGCCTGGCGGCGGCCGCGACCGGCGCGGTCACGGCGCTTCCGGCATTGATTGTCATGCGCCTCGTCATCGGCGCAGCGGAAGCCGTGGTGATTCCGGCGACCTATCGCTATCTCGCCGACCATTTCGAAGAAACCCGCAAAGGGACTGCCCTCGGCATTTTCTCGATCGGCGGCAAGATGGGACCCGCACTCGGTGCGCCTGTCGCGGCCTGGATGATCATCGCGTATTCGTGGCAAGCGATGTTCATCGTGACGGGCCTGCTCGGTCTGGTCTGGCTGATACCGTGGTTGCTGATGGTCAGAAACGACTACCCGAGCGGCGAAGAACTCGCCATCGCAAAACACCGGGCCGCAGCGGTGCCCCTTGGCAACCTGCTGGCGAGTCCGGTAGTTTGGGGCGGACTGATCAACAACTTCTGCTACAGCTATTTCGCCTTCTATTGCATGACCTGGATGCCGGCCTATCTGGTGGAGCAGCGCGGCCTGTCGCTCGAGAAATCCGGGCTCTACACGTTCTTCAGTTTTGCCGGGATCGCCATTGTTGCAGCCCTTGCCGGCTGGCTTGCAGACCGGCTGATCGCCCGAGGTCACGACGCCGTGGCGGTACGCAAGGCGTTCATCGTGGCGGGTTTCGTCGGCGGTACGACCATTCTGCTCGGCGTCTACAGCAGGTCGCCCACGATGGCGCTGTTCTGGAATGTGCTGTCGCTTTCCCTGCTCGGTCTTGCGACCGCGAACAATCTGGCGCTGGTCAAACTGACCTTGATTCCGAGGCAGGCGGTCGGTCTGAACACCGGCTTGCAACAGGTCGCCACCAGTCTTGCGGGCGGTGTCTCGGCGAGCCTGTCGGGCTGGCTGCTCTACCTCGGCAAAGGGAACTACACGTTCGCCATGCTGGCTATCTTCGTGTTCCTGCTGCTGGGCGCCATGAGCACGGTGATGCTGCTTCAGCGCAAGTGGGCACCCAAGGTCGATCAACCCGGCTATGAACAGTCCGAAGCGATTCGCGCGAACCGCTGACGTCACGCCAAGAGCAAAAACACCGTCGAATCTCATTTTTGTGCAGGGACGTGTCAGCGTCGCTCAAATACGCTTCCAGTGCGCGCTATCCGGCGCACGCCCGATCATCGGTTCGGGTCTATAAAACAAAATGGAGACACGATGCGCAAGCCACTTGTTCTTTTAGTCGGCGTGATATCGGCTGGTCTGTTGCAGCCCGCTTACGCCCAGTCTTCAGTCACGCTCTATGGTGTCGTGGACAATGCAATCGAATACCAGAACGGCGGCGCGGGCGCGGTGACCCGTATGACGTCCGGCGGTTTCTTCGCCAGCCGGTATGGGCTGAAAGGCAGCGAAGATATCGGCAATGGTCTTCACGTCAACTTCCAGTTGGAACAGGGTTTTTCTGGCGCCACCGGTGCCGCGGCCAATCCGGCCGATGCGTTCAACCGTCAGGCGTGGATCGGATTGTCCGGCGCGTTCGGCGAAGTTCGGTTCGGCTTGCAAAACACGCCGCAATACATCTTTATCAACCCCGAACTCGATCCGGTTGCAGTGATGAGCATGGGTTCTCCCATGCTCAACTTCAACAGCCTGACGATTCGCGAAAGCAATGCGATCTCGTATTTCACGCCGCAGCTTTACGGTTTCACCGCGCAATTCATGGTCGCGATGCGCGACTCGACTACGAAGCCGACGAATGGATTGCAGTTCTACAATGCGGCCGTGCGCTATGAAAATGGTCCGTTCCGCGCAGCAGCCGGATACGAGCAGGCAGAGAACTCGACCGGCTCATCCACCCTGAAGGTGTTCAATGCGGGAGCGTCGTACGGCATCGGCAATGCCCGCCTCTTTCTTGCCTACCACACCGAAAAGCAAACGGATAACAGCGTAAAACGCGACTCGTACGAAGCGTCCGGTTCTTATCTCCTTGCTCCCGCCGACCAGATCGTGCTGATGTACGGCTATGCGCACGATCGTACCGGGAATGGAAATAACGCCCAGCAGGTCGGGATGACCTACGAGCACTTTCTGTCAAAACGAACCACGCTGTATGCGTCCGCCGCATTCATCAACAATCGCAACAAGGCTGCGTTTACGTTGAACGGCACCGCATATGCAGGGGTGACGGTCGCGCCTGGATCCAATACGCGTGGTGCAATTCTCGGCATCGTCCACAAGTTCTGAGATCCAGGGTGCCGGCTTCGTGGAATCCAGACTTCCATGTACGTCGAGCCGGCACCGCGTCGCATAGCGGCAGCGCAATCGAGCTGTCACCGAAAGCCTCGGCTTGCGGGAGCATCCCCTCTCGAATCTGGGCTTGCGATACGACGAATACGGCTGGATCGCCGGATAATCCACGCCAGATCCAATACCTCGATGACCGCCCATGAAAAAAGGCACCGCGCCTGAGCGCGGTGCCTTTTACCATTCCGGACCGCGGAGCAAGCCTTACTGCCTGGGAATGTAGAGCGGCATCGAATCTTCCCACAGCGTATCGGTAATCGCACGCCGGTCACTGCCGTCGGCATTCATCACCCAGTTCTGACCATCGGGCTGGAACGTCTCGTCATACAGCGAAAGCTCGTCGCGGAAACCATACTCGCCCGAGCTGTACGCAATGCGGCCGTCCCAGGTCCAGGTCGCGTGGGCCTGGTTCGAGCCCTGCGGGGTCACACGCTGTACGTCCGTGCCGTCCGGGTTGATCGTGTACACGTCGAAGTGGAACTTGTTAGGGTCGTTCGGGTTGACCTCCTTGCGGGTGAACACGATCTTCCTGCCGTCCGGCGACCAGCCGGGCAGATTGTCCGGCTCGGTGGTCAGGACCGTGGTCTTGTGCGTCCCCAGGTCGAGAATCCGCAGGCCCTTGTCCTTGTCGCTCCACACACGGTAGACGATCCGGGTGCCGTCCGGCGAATAGCTCGGGAAGCCCGCGTTCTCCTTGCCGTCGGTCAGCGTCTCCGGCTTGCCGTTCATGCTGCCGTCGGCCTTGATGCGCATGATGCGGCCCGGCATGTGCGCGCGCGTGAAGAACCAGCCGCCCACGCCGAAGGCCACCCACTGCCTGTCCGGCGACCAGGTCGGCTGGAATGCGCCTGCCAGCCCCATCGCGATCATCTTCGGATCGAGGCCGCTGGTAGCCGGATCGTAGATACGGCGGGCCTCGGTGAAGTCGGTATTCGCCACCACGATCGACGAGCCGACTGCCTTCTCCGTATACACGAGCGACTTGCCGTCGCGCGAGAGCTGCGGAAACACATCGACGAAGCGGTAGTTCCATGCCGGATCGAAACTGTAGAGCGGCGTGCCGTTCGGATGGAACGGCTTGCCGTACACCACTTTCTCGTAGACGACCTTCTTGCCGTCCGCCGAGTAATGCGGCGAGCGGATACCGCTTCCCGCCGTGTCGCGCGACTGGCCTTGCGTCGTATGGAAGCCTTCCTGATCGCCGTTCTTGATGTGATACGCGACGTTGGTCGCGCTCAGATATTGCGGAAACACCTTGAATCCCGGCGTGTTCGTCAGATCCTTGCGCTCGCCCGTGGCCACGTCGACCTGCACGATCTGCGAGCTGACCTTGCCGATCGCCTCGGGACGATGCGCGCCCCAGGTCGATTCGACCGGCGTTTCATAGAACACCACCTGCCTGCCGTCCGCCGACCACGACGGCGAGCCCTCGGCATAGCCGGGGCGCGTGGTGATCTGCCTGAAGCCCGTGCCGTCCGGATGGATCTCATAGATGCTGCTTTGCTGGGTGCGCTCCCAGCCGACCGGCAGGTTGTGGCCGCGCCAGTCGGTACCGATATCGGACGACAGCGCGATCCACTTGCCATCCGGCGACCACGCGGGCCGGAAGAAACTGTGCGGCTTGTCCGGATCAAACCTGATATTGCCGGTCACGTCATGCAGCGCGCCGGTCCTGATGTTGAGCGTCCAGATATTGGTGGTGCCCCACGTATCCTTGCCGCGGCGCGACGACACGAACGCGATCAGGTCCGGATCGGCCGGATCGAATACTGCGGCATCGCTGATCCCGACCCAGTCGGTCAGACGCTGCAAGCCTGTGCCGTCCACCCGTACGCGATAGAGACTGGCGTGGCCGAGACCGTCGCGTTCCGACGTGAACACGATCCACTTGCCGTCCGGAGAAAAAGAACCGTGATAGTCGAAACCGTCGGACGGAATCAGGCGATGTTCGTCGCTGCCGTCGGCATTGGCGATATAGAGTTCCGAGGTCGTCGGGCCGATGCGGTATAGCAGCAGGTCACCTTTCGTCGCAGTCGCCGCGCCCGCTCCCGGCACGAACGCGGCGGCTGCGGCAATGGCCAGGCAGGAGAGGACTTTCCGTTTTGGATGAAGCGGGTAATGCACGATGTGCACGATGCGCACGATGCGAGTCTCCATTTTTTATCAGTATTCGAACAGGCTTAAAAACGCCGGACCGGCATGGCGGCCGGCGCACACTATCGACACCATCGTCAACCGAGGCTGCCGGTCACATCGTCGAACAGCTCGTCGACGGACAGGCGGCGCGCAATGATCTTCTGGTCGAGCGCCCAGTCGATCGCGAGCTGGATGCCCTTGCGGTTAGCCTCCAGCCCGATCGGCGGAAACACGGCGGGCACGCCTTGCGCCAGCGAGCGGCTGTCGACGATCATCCGGTACAGCTCGCGCACGATGTCGGGACGCTGCTTCGACACGTTCTCGTGAACCACGAACATATGGTTGATCGGCACTACCCCTTCCCGCGCAAACCAGTCCTTCGCCGCCTGCTGCGCATCCGGAACCAGTGTGCGCACGCGTGGATCCTTCGGCATGTCCTCGCCGAGCAGCGCGGCGGCCAGCTTGCCCTCGAGCATCAGGTCGGGAATCGACGAGCCGGCCGGCAGCCGCTCGCAGTTCGGCGGATCGCTGTATTCGGCGAGGTGCCCGTCGCCCAGCGTCATCCACGTGACCTTGTCGAGATCGACGCCGTATTCGTGCCGCAGGATGCCGCGGATCCATAGCGCCGTGGTCTGCGTGTAGGTGCGCACGCCGACCTGCCTGCCTTCGATGTCCTTCGGATCAAGCGGCCCGAAGTCGATGTTATAGCCGGCGCAGTGATGCTGGAAGCGTCCGGAGATCGGCGTCGGCAGCAGCACGTACGGCTTGCCGTAGGCCTTCGCCTGCAGAAACGTGACGATCGCGAGTTCACCCGCGTCGAACGCGTTCTCGCGCACCATCGCCTTGAAGCCGTTGTGCGCGGGTGTCGGCCCGCAGAAGTCGAGCGTGACCCGATCCGACGTCACGCGAGCGTCGCGCATCGCTTTGGTCACCGCGTATTCGGCCAGGTTGGTGCGCAGCGTCGGCACCCCGTTCAGCGTCGTTGTCATGGAGTCTTTCCTTGTATCCGGATCATGTGAATCAGTACAGCCGCACCTCGATCAGCCGCGGACCGGGTTCGCGCGCCGAATCGGCCAGCGCCCTGTAGAAGTCCTCCGCGCTCCGCACCGCCACCGCCGGCACGCCCATGCTCTGCGCCATGGCCAGCCAGTCGATACGCGGGCGGTCGATGTCGATCATTGACAGCGCGCGCTCACCCGGCGTGCCCGCGCCCATGTTCGAGTACTCGGCCTTGAGAATGGCGTAGCTATTGTTGGCAAAGATGATGGTGGTGATGTTCAGCCCCTCGCGCGCCTGGGTCCACAGCGACTGGATCGTGTACATCGCGCTGCCGTCGCCGACCATGCAGAACACGCGCCGGTCAGGACAGGCCAGCGCCGCGCCGGTCGCCACCGGCGTCGCATAGCCGATCGAGCCGCCCATGTTGTTGATCAGGTCGTGCGGCGCCGCGCCCATCGTGTGACCCATCGTCTCGCGCCCGGTGGTCAGCGATTCGTCGACGACGATGGCGTTCTCCGGCAGCGCGGCGGCCAGCGCGTGCGCGATGCTCAGCGGATTGAGCGCGCCGTTCGGCACCGGCGTCTCGACGCGAGGCTGAAGAATCGGCAACGTGGTGCGCGCGCCGAGTGCATCGAGCAGCATCTCGAACGCGAGTGCGCTGTCTTCGTCCGCCTCGACGAGTGGATGCACGAGCGTGCCTTCGGCTTTGAGCAGGCTCGGCCGGTCCGGGTAGGCGAAGAACGCGACCGGCTCCGACGTCTCGACCGTGACGATGTGCGTGAAGTCCTTCAGAAACGCCTGCGCCAGCGGCACCGCGTACGGAATCCGTTCGAGCGGCACGCGTCCCGCGCCGCGCTCGATGCGCGCGGTGAAGAACTGCGAGCCGAGGCGCGCGCCGCTCGCCGCCGCGACGCGGCCCGCGCGGTCGAGCGCGGGTCCGCGGGTGGCCTTGTTGCCGAGAATGATCAGCGTCGGCTCGCCCGAACGCAGCACACGCGCGACATGCTCCACACGTGCCGGATCCGGCGCCTTGCGCGTGGCCGCTGCACGCGGCGCCGTCACCGACGCTCCCGCCTGCTGCCATGACGTATCGCCCGGCAGAATCAGCGTCGCGATCTGCCCCGGGTGTCCGGATGCCTGCGCCACCGCGGTCGCCGCGTCCCATGCGATCGTGGCCGCCGAATCCGCTCGCCGCACCCAGTGACTCAGCGGCCGCGCGAGCCCCTCGATATCCGAAGTCAGCGGCGGGTCGTACTTCAGATGCGCGCTCGAATGCTCGCCGATGATGTTGACCATCCCCGACGACGCACGTTTGGCGTTGTGAATATTGGCGAGGCCATTCGCGAGGCCCGGCCCGAGATGCAGCAGGGTCGAAGCCGGCGTGTCCTTCATCCGGTACCAGCCGTCAGCTGCCCCGGTCGCAACCCCCTCGAACAGGCACAGCACGCTGCGCATCTTCGGGTTCTCGAGCGCCGCCAGAAAATGCATCTCCGACGTGCCGGGATTGGCAAAACAGATATCGACGCCATGATCCACCAGCGTCGCCACCAGGCTTTCGGCTCCGTTCATTTAGTAACCCGCCGCCTCGCGCGCCATGCCGACCACGCCGTAACTGCGCATCGGCGCCGACAGCAGCAGACGGTAGCCCTCCTCGAGCACGCGCTTGTGATTCTTCGCGGTGACATGCGGATGCCCGACCACGACGTCGTGCTTGTGGCAGGTCGCGACGATCTGGCGCATCGCATCGACCACCACCGGATTCTCGTAATCGCGCGGACAACCGAGTTCCTGGCTCAGGTCGCCCTCGCCGATCAGAATGAAGCCGATGCCCGGCACGTTCTTCAGGATGTCGTCGAGGTTGCCGATCGCCTCGGTGCTCTCGCACATCAGGCCCACCAGGATCTCGCCCTGCGGCGCGAGCGGCCACACGTCAGCCTTCCTGTAGTAGTCGGCCATGCTCAAGCCCCAGTAGCGCGACGCATTGGCCGGGCCGTCGCCGCGCACGCCCTTCGGCTCGTAGAGCGGCGCATTCCCCGGCCGTGCGTAGCGGCACGATGCCACCGCGTTGTAGGCCTGCTCCACCGTGGCGACGTGCGGCCACACCACACCGTAGACACCGCGGTCGAGCACCTGCTTCGCAAACGCCTGGTTCATCTCCGCACCGTTGGCGGGAATGCGCGCGATCGGCGTAACGGTCGGCGCGACCGAAGCCGATGCGGCGATGGCCTTGCGGTTCAGCAGATACTGGAGCGCGTCGCCGAGCGCGGTGACATCGTACGGGTTGTGTTCCATCTCGAAGCAGATGCCGTCGTACGGCGCTTCGCTCATGTCGATGGCCGACTGCCTGTCCAGCTTCGAAAACGCGGCAAATGCCGGCTTGCCCGATTCGAAGGCGCGGATCAGACCATTCAGGCGGGTATCACTCATGCTGTTTCTCTCTGGTTGACGTGGATCGGCGGCGGCTCAATCGGCCGCGCGCCAGTACATGAAGCCCATGCCCTCGCCGGTGCCGGCAGGCGTGCGCCAGCACGGCACGTAGTCCACCAGCGTCATCCGCGCGCCGGTTTCCTCCATCGCCTTCATCACGCTGGCGTAAAGCTTGATCTCCGAAGTGCCCGACTGGTACGAGCGGTTGTCCACCGCGGCGAGGCCGCCGTAGTCGTAGTCGGCGAGCATCTTCAGGATGCGTTGGTCGAATTCCTCGTCATTGACGAAATGGGACAGGCCGCCCGACGCGAAGATGCCGATCCGCACGTCCTCGGGCCACGCCTTGAGCGCCTCGCGCAGGAGCTGTCCGAATTCGATGCAGCGCGACATCGACGGCTGGGTCGGCGGGTAGAAGCAGTTCATCAGCACCGGCACGTGCGGCGGCGGGTTGTCGCCCATGATCTGGTGATAGACGAAGCTGAACGCATGCGGCACCACCGGGTAGTCCGGCAGCGGCTTCATCCAGACGTTGTCGGGCCACGCGAACAGGTCCGTCAGGTCGAAGCCCGCGCGTTGAAAAGTCTCGATCAGATAAGTCGCGAGCCGCGGATGGCATGCGTGCGTGACATGCCGCTCGGGTGCGTAAACCGCGCGCTGCGGAGGACCGTTGTGGACCTGCGCGCCGCTGTAGATCGCGATCGACGGCGAATGGTCCGTGAAAATTTCCTTCTGGTCCTTGCCGAGGATGATGGCGACGTCGATACGCGCGTCGCGATACGCGGTCGCCATCCTGTCGAGCGCCGCGCGGCAGCGCGCCGCTCGCGCGCTGCGCTCTTCGAGCGTCAGGTACGGCTCGAAAGCCGCTCCGCGATGCGCCTCAAGTTCGGGATACGTCCATGTCCGGTTGCGGAACCACAGTTCCGGGTTAGCGCGGTCGCGCTCGCCGTTCTTGAGCCAGTCCTCGGGCGCCTGCCCCAGCATGCCGCTGTGGGGTACCGCCATCCCGAATACGATTTTCGCCATGTATGAAATATCCAGTGCTGTACCGCCGGATCGTCCGGGGTCGCGTTTATCCGAAAAGAGAATCGAGAAACCTTCCGCCTGGCCCTGACTGCTACGCCTGTTGCAGCGGACTCTGCGCGCCGCTCGCCTTGGGAGCCCACTCAGGCCGGAACAGAATCGCCGTCGCCGCCGCGCCGATCAGCAGGAAGACCAGAATCACCAGCATCGGCAGGTCATAGCTCTTGCTGACATGCAGCAGCCATCCGGAAAGACTGGCCGCCACGCCGCCCGCGAGACTCGTGGCGAGTTGCTGCACGCCGGTTACGAGCCCGATCGCCTGACGGGGGATCAAGGTCAGGCGCGACAGCACCAGGTTGTTCGCGGTGGTCAGGCCCAACAGCGACAGCGAGAGCACGTTCCAGAACAGCGCCACGTCGAGCGAATGCGCATAGGCGCCCAACAGCACGGTGGTTCCGCCGAAAAAGCCCGCGATCGTGAATCCCTTGCGTACCCGGATCGGGTTGCTGCCCCGCGCGATCATCAAGTCCGCCGCCGAACCGGCGAGCGCCGCTACCAGGGCAATGCCAAGGAAACTGAAGAACGTATAGAGCCCCGACTGCGCGAGCGACAGACCACGCTGCTCGACCAGATAGGCCGGCATCCACGTCATCGAATAGAACGTGAAGTAGCCGTAGCAGAAGTTGGTGATCATTCCGCCCCAGACCACCGGGCTGACCAGAATGCTGCCGAGCGAGACCGAACGGGCGGCACGGTCGGCCTGCTTCAGCGTTTCCCGCGAAGGCAGGTCGTTACGCACGAGCAGCAGCCACGGCACCAGCCACAGCAATCCCAGCAGACCCGTCGCGACGAACATCGCTTTCCATGACCAGGCGACGATGACCCAGGCCGCGATCGGCGCACCCAGCGCCGGCCCGAGCTTGTTGCCCATCGCCAGGATGCCCACGGCCAGGCCGTTGTGGCGTTCGTCGAAGTTGTTGCGAATCCAGCGGTAACTCGCCGGAATCACGATGGCTTCGGCCACGCCGATCAGCAGCCGCATCACGACCAGACCCTCCAGGGTGGAGACCGCGCCCATCAGCGCGGTCGCGATGCACCACAGCGCGAAACAGAGTGCATACGGCCACTTCACGCCGTAACGGTCGGCCACCCAGCCCATCGGTACCTGGAACACGCCGTACGACCAGAAGAAAGCTGCGTTGATCCAGCCGCGATCGACGCTCGTCAGCCCGAAGTTCCGAATCAGACTGGCATCCGCCAGCGCGCTCGAAATGCTGCTGCGATCGACGAAAGAAATCAGCACGCCGATTGCAAGGAGCCCGAGGATGAACCAATGGTTCATCTCCCCCCGGTGCTCTGGTTTTCCTGTCTCCATCTGCCTTTCTTCGTGGTTCGCACTGCGTTGCGATGCACCCGTCAGCGACGCCCGACGCGCCGCCGACGGACTACCCTGCCGACGATCCGCCTCAATTCAAGGCGGGGTATAACTGCCCGGCCGTTTTGCCGAAGATCCATTCGCGCTCGGCTTCGCTCAGGCATTGCAGACCTGCCTGGGCAGTCGCGAGAATTTCCTCGAGCGTACCGGGCGAAGTCGGATAATTCGAGCCCCACGCCAGACGCCGCGCGCCGAACGCCTCGACCACGCGCGGGAAGAACGTTTCCGCGCTGGCCTTCTCCTTCTTCACGTCGCCGAAGATGCGCGGCGTGAGCTTCAGGTAGATGTTCGGCAGGTCGGCCAGCGCGAACAGGCTCGCGGCATTGGCATACGGCGGCCCGTCGAGCACGTCGGGGCGGGCGAGGTGATCGAGGATGATATTCACGCGCGGAAACTTCCCGGCCAGCATGCGCACCTGCGGCAAACCGATCGGCCCGGTCTGGATGCACATCGGCAACCCCAGTTCGGCCAGCACTTCCCACGCGCGGAACGATTTCGGGTTGTCGAGTTCGCCCGGGTCGAAATCCCTGGTCGAGCCGCCCGTGAAAATGCGCAGGCCGGCAAGTCCCTTGTCGGCCCAGCCTTTGATCACCGCCGGCACGTCGTCGGCCAGCATGTCCACGGAACCCACGGCGACGAGCCGGTCCTTGTACTGGTTACAGCCGTCGACCACATAGCTGTTGTCGAAACCGTAGGTGGTCGACGAATGCACCACCGCGGCCCTGGCCACGCCCGCCTCGTCCATCGACGCGATCAGGGTCTCGACCGTGGTCGGCCGTTCCTTCGACCAGTCCGAACGCTTGCCGAACAGCGGCGCGGGCGGATAGCGGCGCTCGTCGTCGGAGATGATGTGCGGGTGAATATCAACGATTGAAGTCATGGTTGTCTCTATGCTTCGCTGGGCTTACAGGCCGCGCGCCTTGAGGCGGGCGTCGAGACGCGGATACACGCGCCGTGCGTTGCCTTCGTAGATCTTGAAGCGGTCCGCGTCGTTCAGAAACGGAATCGCGTCGATGTAGCGCTTCGTGTCGTCGAAGTAATGGCCCGTGGCCGGATCCTTGCCGCGCACCGCGCCGATCATTTCCGAACCGAACAGCACATTGTCGGCCGGGATCACCTTGGTCAGCAGTTCGACGCCGGGCTGGTGATACACGCAGGAGTCGAAGAACACGTTATCCAGCAGCCCTTCGAGCGGACGCTCGCGCATTTCGAGCGACATGCCGCGGTAACGGCCCCAGTGATACGGCACCGCGCCGCCGCCGTGCGGGATCACCAGGCGCAGCGTCGGAAAATCCCTGAACAGGTCCGACTGCAGCAGTTGCATGAATACCGAGGTATCGGCGTTCAGGTAGTGCGCGCCCGTGCCGTGGAAGCACGGGTTGCACGACGCGGCCACGTGGATCATCGCGGGCACGTCCAGCTCGACCAGCGCCTCATAGAGCGGATACCACTCGCGATCGGTCATCGGCTTGCCGGTCCAGTAACCGCCGGTCGGGTCCGGATTCAGGTTGCAGCCGACGAAGCCCAGTTGCTCGACGCAACGGCGCAGTTCGGGAATGCTGTTCTTCGGCGCCGCGCCCGGCGACTGCGGCAACTGGCAAACCGGCGCGAAGTTCTCCGGGAACAGTTCGGTCACGCGGTAGACCAGATCGTTGGAGATCTCGGCCCACTCGAGGCTCGTGCGCTCGTTGCCGAGATGATGGCTCATCAAGCCGGCAATCGGCGAGAACAGCGTGAGGTCGTAGCCGCGCTCGCGCTGCAGCTTGAGCTGGCCGTTGCCGATCGCCTCGCGGATCTGCTCGTCGCTTACATGGGCGCCGTCGCGCGACGGCGCATTGGCCGGATCGTTGGCTGCCGCGACCTGCTTTGCACGCCAAGCGCGAAACGACGCGGGAACGGTCGTGAAGTGACCGTGGCTATCGATGATCATGTCGTCTCCGTTTCGCTCAGCGGGCCCGGGGGTCGACGAACAGCTCGTCGATCGCCATCCGGCGCGGAATGAGGCCCTGTTTGAACGCAGTTTCTTCCAGTGCCCGGATCGTCTTGATGTTCTCGGCGAGACCGTACGGCAGCGGATCGTGGCCGACGATCTCGCGCATCTTCGAATATTTCCTGTCGAGCTTGTCCGTCAACTCGCCGCCCGCATCGAGACGCGTCAGCCATTCGTTCTTCGCCTGCGAGAATGCATCGAACAGCGACCCGGCAATCCACGGATGCTCGGCCAGCACCGAATCCTTCACGACGATCGTACCGTGCATCGGATAGATACCGGTGCGCCTGAAATAATCGGCTTCGAGCTCGACCGCATTGGGCAGCAGGTCTGGATAGTCGGCCTCGACTTCCTTCCAGCCGCCCGTCGGGTTGCCGGTGCGGCCGATGCCGGCGGCGGCGGCGAAGCCCGCGACCAGTTCGCCCGAGGCCATCATGTCCGCGAGCGAAGTGCTCGCCGGTGCATGAACGACGTTCGACGGCAGCTTCAGTTGCGTGACATGCTCCTCGTCATCGACGACCCAGGTCACCTTCGATGTATCGACGCCGAACTCTTCGATCAGCACCTGGCGCGTCCACACGCCGGTCGTCACCGAATAGGCACGCACCCCGACTTTCTTGCCTTCGAGATCCCTGGGCGTCCTGATGCCCGCGTCGGGACGCACCAGCAGGCCACCATGATGGAACGTGCGCGTCACGAAGACCGGCAGCGCGACGAACGGCGCGCTATAGGCACGCGCGATGATGTAGGTGGTGGGTGCGAGTTCGCAGACGTCGAATTCGACGTCACGGACCATGCGGCGGAATGCGCCGATCTGCGGCTTGACCGTCACGATTTCGGCTTCCACGCCTTCGATGGGAATCGAGCCGTCGCGGATGGCCGCCGTGTGCGGATACTCCGCGATTGCAATCTTGAGAGGGACTTTCCTGGTCAACATTCGTCTCCAATGAGTGAGCCGTTACCGGTGGCTGAAGCGGAAATTTCAGCACCGGACGGACATCAGATTCGTTGACAGAACGATATGCGTTGGGCGAACGGGCGTCCCTATACAAATTTCAGATTCGCTGGCACTTTTTTTGGAGGGATGGGTAAGCGTGTATAAAACGCTTTCTGCTGCCCGATGTCACTGAGCGGTTCAGGACGCTATCTGTCGGCATGCAAAAAAGCTCACACCTCGACTGCCCGACGACGGAATTTCGTCTCCATCGATGCGGATGCACGACATCTTCCTGCCCCACGGTGGAAACATAGAGAACGTTGACGGTCGCGGAGGTCTGGATGGCGGATGCACTGAAAGCCGGCGTGCCAGCGTGCGAGCGACGCGTTCCGGCAACATCCCTCGTAGTAGGCACCGTTGCTGCATGAAACCCGTCGGGCACGGTGCAAAGCAGCTTCGCGGGCGGCTACGTGTTCCGCGCGAAGCTGCTGCGCCGACGGTACTCCGGCCGTGATGTATTGCACGACCGAAGCACTCGTCGAGGGCCTGGCGGGAGCTCAGAACTTGTGAGTGAGACCAACGGTGACGACGGTTTGCGAATTCGTGCTCGACGGCGTTGCGCCCGCAATGGCCGCGACAGCCGGCCCACCGGTCGAATCGGTGCCCCTCGCTCTCTGATAAACGCCAATCGCATAGACGGAGGTCCGTTGGGAGATAGCATAGATCGCTCCGAGGTCGGCCTGCTGGTACGTCGCGCTGCCTAACGCATTGGCCCCGGCATTCCTCATATAAGCATACGAAGCACCCAGCAGCAACGCCGGACTGACCTGATACTTGAAGCTCAGTTCTCCCGTATTGATCGATGCGGTGCCACGGTAAGCCGATTCGACAGGAGTCAAGCCGGCGACGGTCACCGAGCCGAGATTCTGGAATTGAGTATTGCTATACGCCGCGCCGATGGTAGCGAGCCCGATCGTATACGCACCGCCAACGGAGATAACCTGTTCGGAATCCGCCGACGCATAACCGGCAATAACCGGACTGGAGATGTTACTCGCCGTCGCGCTGTCGTTTGCCTTGTTACCCCAGAACGAGAAGTTCGGATCTTTGACGAACAGATAGCCGGCCGCGAGTTTTACCGGACCGTTGGCATAGGTGGCATTCAGATCCCAGATTTCATTCTGCGAGAACTGGCCTGGCTTTCCCCCCAAGCTGTACATGCCGCCAAACGCGAAACCGCCATAGTTATTGCTCTGGTATCTGATGGCGTTGGCCACGCGATTGAAACTGTCCAGATTATCGGCATCCGCGGGGTGTGCGCCGTATCCCGCGCCATTCGCTGCCCAACTCCCGCCCGCGGTGAGTGCGCCAACCGCAGTCGATGCAGTCGAATATTGGCGGCCCAAGGTCACCGTTCCATACCTGCTGCTGGTCAAACCGACAAACGCCTGGCGGCCGAATTCCGTGCCGTTCTGGGCGATCGTGCCGTTGCCGAGATTAAAGCCCGCTTCGAGGGTGAAGATGGCCTTGAGACCGCCGCCCAGATCCTCGGAGCCGGTCAATCCCCACCGATTGGAGCCTTCGTTGCCGGTGGTCAACGCGTACTGGTGAGAACCCTTTGCGTTGGAGGTGTAGGTAAAGCCTCCATCAACGATACCGTATAACGTCACGCTGCTTTGAGCATGAGCGACGCTTGCAACAGCGCCGATGCCCGCAAAAACAAAAGTCGAGAGTTTCATCAATTCTCCTCACGGTAGTGGTATGTGATACTAAATTTATGATTTACTGAAAAACACGTCTTTGGCCCCTGACTCGGCCGACGCTTCGGTTACGCTCGAAAAATGCCGCCGAATCGGCAGCGGCAAGGCTCTGCTACACGAGCTGAGCCAACGGCACGATCTGGCCTCCGGCCTGCTCGACGGCATCGCGAATCGCGCACGCGTGCTGAGCGGCACCGGGCGTGTCACTGTGAACCAGCACGGAGCGCGCATCGAGCGATAGCGTGTTACCGCCTACCGTCTGTACCACTCCGTCCTCCATCAGTCTGATCACGCGCGCGGCGATCGCATCGCTATCAGTTAGTACTGATCCCGGAAGACTGCGGCTCAAGAGCTTGCCGTCATCTCCGTAGGCCCGATCGGCAAAGAAGCTGCCCACGGTACGGATTCCGTGCCGCCGCGCCGCTTTCATGGTTTCGCCTTCGGGAATGGTCGAGATGATGATGTTTCGGTCGTACGCCGCGACGGCGGAAATCGTGGCCTCGGCCAGATGCTCGTGCGTGGCGATCATATGGCCGAGCGCACCGTGAAAATTCAGGTGTTCGACCTTGCGGCCGTGCAGGCTCGCCAGCGCAGCAAGCGCGCCGATCTGATAAATGATGTGCTTCGAAAAGCTGCGTGGTTCGAACGCTATGTCGCGCCGACCGAAACCGAGCATATCGGGAAAGCCGACATGCGCACCGATGCCGACATCGAATTGCGCGGCCATATCGACCATTCCGCTCATGATCTCCGCATCGCCGGCATGATAGCCACACGCGATATTGGCCGACGAGATCACCCTCATCAGCGCTTCGTCCTCGCCGAAACTCCACGGCCCGAAACCCTCGCCGATATCGGCATTCAAATCTATGGGAGCCATCTTCATTTCCTCCATTCAATTACGCCGATCTGCGCTCATCCCACACCGCCGCGTCGAGCGGCAGGTCGCCGAGCGACGGCGCACGATCGCTGTCCGGCGAGACGAAGTCGGGAATGAGCGGGACACAAAGTGCGGGATACGCTTCGCCATTGGCCATCGTCACGCGCCGCGAAAACAGGCCGCGGCTCGCGAAATGCGCGTCGGACACGGCTTCCTGAAGATCGGCGACCACCTCGACGCAACAGTCATCGCCGCTGAAAATCCGTTTCCAATGATCCGACGGCTGCGCGGCGATACGCTGCGCAATGGCCTCGCGCACGGTCTTTCCGTCTGCGTCGTCCTTCCGCAATGCCTCGGGCAAATCGATCGCATCGCAGAAGTTCTGCCAGAACTTCGCTTCGATAGGCGCGATGGCCAGGTATTTGCCGTCGGCAGTGCGATGCAGGCCATAACGGGGCGTACCGCCGGTATGGCTGCTCGTGCCGGGAAGCGGAGCCTTGCCGTCATGAGCGAGGACGGCGAGCTGCCGCGAAATCCACGGAAAGACCTGCTCGGCCATCGCGACATCGAGATATTGGCCCTTGCCGGTTTTTTCCCGCTGCGCGAGCGCAAGGAGAATATTGATCACCGCGGGATAGGTGCCGCCGCCGATATCGGCGATCAGTGCCGGCGGCAGAACCGGCTCGCCATTCGGTCCGCCGCCGAGCGACAACACGCCGTTGCGCGCGAGATAGGTCAGGTCGTGTCCGGCGCGCTGGGCAGCCGGCCCGTTCTGGCCATATCCGGTGATCGAGCAATAGACCAGGCCCGGATTGAGGGCAGCCAGCGCGTCATAGCCCAGACCGAGCCGCGCCATCACGCCGGGCCGGAACTGCTCGATGAGCACATCGGCCTTGCCGGCCAGCGCCAGCACGACGGCGAGATCCGCGTCGTTCTTCAGATCGACCGCGATACTGCGTTTGCCCTTGTTCAGCATCGCGAATTGCAGGCTTTCGCCGTCGACCTGAGGCTTGTTGAATCGCCCCGGATCGCCGCCGTCACGCCGCTCCACCTTGATGACGTCGGCGCCGGCTTCCGTCAATATCAGCGATGCGAGCGGGCCTGGGAGCGTCGTAGAAAAATCGAGGACCTTCAGGCCCTGGAGAGGTCTTGTCATGATTCGCTCCCGTCAGCGCCAAATGTCGTCGACACTGTCGTAGCTGTCGAGCCGCAAATCCTGCTTCTGCTTCTTCAATGCGAGCTTCGAGACCTTGTTGGAAGCGGTGCGCTCGAAGGTATCGACGTATTCGATGTAGCGTGGCAGCTTGAACGGCGCCAGAAGGCCACGAGCATGTTCGAGCAGCCGCGCTGGCGGCACGCTCTTTCTCGTCTCGCCCGGCGCGAGCTGCACGTAAATCTTCACCTCTTCGTCGCGATACTCGTCCGGCACCGCGATGGCCGCCACCTCCAGCACGCTGGGGAAAGAACGTATCGCACCTTCGACCTCGATAGCCGAAATGTTTTCCTTGCTGCGGCGGATGATGTCCTTGATCCGACTTTGCCAGTAATAGAACCCCTGCGAATCCTGCACGAACAGATCACCGGTTCGATACCAGCCGCCATGGAATGTCGAGGCCGTCGCTTCATCGTTACGGTAATAGCCGAGCGCGATACCCGGCCCGGCAGTCCAGAGTTCGCCCGTCTCGCCCTGGCGCACGTCCTTGCCGTCCGCATCGACGATGCGGCAGGTGCGGAACGCATCCGGCAGGCCGCAGGAACCCGAGCCGACCATGCTTTTCACCAGCGTCGGCATCACGATGGCCGAGCCGATTTCCGTTGCGCCGTAGATTTCGCGCACCGGCGCACCAAGACGCGCCTCTAGCGGCGCCTGCATATCCTTTGGCAATCCTGAAGAAGTAACCCAACTTAAATTGAGCTGCGCGTAGCGCGGATCATCGGGCAGTTTGGCGATCTGGCTGGAGACGGCGCAAAGCTGAATGTCGTAGGCCAACAGCCGATCCAGATAGCGGCTGAGCGTCGGCTTCTGGGCAACGCACAGCGTTGCGCCGATATACATCGCCATCGCGACGCGCCATTGTCCGCCCATGTAATAGAGCGGGGAATCGATGAGAATATTGCGCGGCGCCGGCCCTTGTCGGGATCGCACCCAGCCCGAGACCACGTGCCAATCGTGCGGCAACATGGCCGGCTTCGGCATCCCCATCGAGCCGGACGTGTAGAGAATGCTGGCGAGCGCGCGGTTATCCACGTCGACGGCGGGAACCGCACCGGATGCGTCACGCAACAGATCATCCCAGTTCGCGAATCCCGGCAACGCGCCGCCGTGCACGACGATCCGCTCGCGCTCGACCGGAAAAGCCTGCCCGTCGTCGAGTTCAAGCAGTCCACGGTAGCTGATGTCGAGAATCAGCACTTCGGCGTCGGCCATGCTCAACGTGTAGCTGACCTCGCTCGGCACCAGGTTCACGTTGACGCCGAGCACCACCGCTCCGATCTTGTGCAGCGCGATCCATGCCGCGCCGATCGCCGGCACGTTCGGAAGCGCCAGCGCGACGTGCGTGCCCGTGCCGATGCCGAACCGGCGAAAAGCCGCGGCGCAACGCTCGACCAGCGCGCCAAAATCACGATAGGTCAGCTCCAGCCCGTCGCCGTCGACCGCTCGCCAAAACACCCGATCCGCGTAGCGGATGACCGCTTCGTCGAACAGCGCTGCAAGGCTTCTCGGCAACGCGCGCGCTTCTGTCTCGGCGCGTCGTTGCCATGCGTGTTCCAGTTCCGTATTCATTTCGCCTTCTCTGGTTATGCGCGTGAACCGGCCGATCGCAGGCAAGACGCTACCCTGCGGCGCGAAGCCGCAACAAGCATCAAGCAGGCGATCGACGGAACAGGCGCGAAAAGAGCTCGTTCTTCCGTGGCGCTAACCGCCACCTAGCCGCGCCGTTATACCAGCGCTCGTGGACAGCAATTCCGGCACGATGCCGTTCATTTTCTCGACGGTCCAACGCCGCGCGGGGCCGGCGATGCTGATCACGCCGATCGGATGCCGCGAACCGTCGAAGATCGGGACAGACAATGCCGTCGTATCCGGCACCACTTCACCGAAGCTCATCGCATAGCCTTTTTGCCGGATGACCGTCAGTTCGTCTTCAACCTTGCGCCGCGCATCTTCCGAAAGCTCGGCCTGCTCGAACACAAAATCCATACGCGTATCCTCGAACCACGCGAGCGCCGCTTTTCCGGGCGCACCGTGGAGCATCGGCATCGTCCGACCGACGCCGATGTTGTAGCGCAGGCGCTGGTCGGATTCCGCCTCCGCGATGCACAGAAGATCTTTCGCGCCGATGCCGAACAGGCTGACCGTCTCGCCGCAGCGGTCGTTCAGCTTGAACAGCGGCAACCTGGCCAGTTCAACGAGATTGTTGCCGAGCAGCATGCCCGCGGCCATCAACACGATCTCGGATCCCAGACCGTATTCTTTTGTCTCCTCGTTGAAAGACACGAAACCGCGCCGCGCCAACGACTTGACGAGCCGGTGGGCGGTCGGAACGGTCAAGTCTGTTTCCTTCGCGATATCGGCCAGCATGATCCGTCGCTTGCGACCGACGAGATTCAGAATGTCAAAAGCCCGATCAACCGCCTGCGTCCCATTAGAACTCATCGCGGTGCTCCTCCGTTACGTACCAACTTTTTTTCGAAAATCACAAACCACCATTTCCCTGGTCAGAAAAATACGCCCGGCATCAGCGCTCTCATTCGCCGAAATCGCCCATTCAGCCGGTGTTTCCGGGCACCCGAATCATTGCATACACCGGCGTCGTCAACTCTTTGCACCGATTTCCGCCCAGCGCAGACGCGATTGCAAAAGCCATCGCAGTACCCGGTCGCTGAGCGTGCCGAGAATCCCGAGCGTGAACATGCAGGCAATCACGTAATCCAGCCGGAACGCGCTGTATGAATCGATCAGCACGTAGCCGATCCCCGAACGGGCGCCGAGCATCTCGGCCACCACGACCGTCGTCCAGGCGAGCGCCAATGCAACGCGCAACCCGGCCGCGATGCTCGGCATGGCCGCCGGCAGCGTCACGGACAGCAGAATACGCCTACGACTCGCCCCCAGCATTTCGGCCGCGCGGATCAACCCTCCGTCGGCATAAGACGCGCCGACCATACTGCTGATATAGACGGGGAAAAAAGTGGCAAGCGCCGTCAGGAAATAGGCGGGCTTGTTACCAATGCCGAGCAGGATCAGCGCAAGTGGAATCCACGCTGTGATGGACACGGGGCGAATCGCATTGATGGTCGGATGGAGCGCATAGCGCACCTTCGGATAGAACCCGACCATCAGTCCCAACGCGATGCCCACGACCGCCCCTATCACATAGCCGATCATGATGCGCTGGAAACTCGCGCCGACGCTCGACAGCCACTTGCCCGAGTAGGGACTCGTGCCGAGGCTGCCCGAAATGAAATCCCAGAATGCGTCGATCGACGTCGTGAAAGACGGAAACAGGCCATGGGCGAGCAGGTTTTTCTGGCCGACGTATTGCCACACGGCGATGACGACGATCGGGAAAGCGAAAGCAAGCGCGGTTCGCTGCCATCCGGTCAGTGCTCCACCCGCTCGCGTCGTCCTGGCAGTACCCATCATCACTTCCCTCCTTTGCCGAGTTGCTCCGCCGACAGGCCCGTCGCCTTCTCCAGATAGCTGTAATCGATGAGCTTGACGAGATCCTTGCCGGTATCGGCCGGGATGACTTTATAGGTGGCGAGATTCCTGGCCACGCGAACCATTGCGCCGTCATTCATGTCCCACTGGATCGGCAGCGTCCTGACCGCATCGAGCATCAGACTGCGATCGCCGGACGCACCCTTGAGATAGGTATCCACCCACAACGGACGATCCTTGTCGAATGCCCTCCAGTTGGCGACGTAAGCGTTGATCGCGGCTTGCGCGCCGGCCGGATCGCGCTTGAGGAAGCTCTCGTTGGCGATGATCACCGTCGGCACGCCCGCTTCGCGCATCAGCGTCGCGTTGATCTTGTCGGCCAGCACGCCGCCCATCTGGACCGCCTTGGTCGCGTACGGCGCATAGGTGACGATCGCATCGAGGTCGCCGCGCTGCAATGCGAGAATCTGGTCCGTCGGTGAGCTGAGCGTCGTCAGTTTCACATCGTTATGCAGATCGATCCCCACGGAGCCCAGTGCGATCTCGAACTTGAAGAACTCGTTGGAGCCGCGCACCAGACCGACGCGCTTGCCGCGCATGTCCTGCAGCGTCTTGATGCCGGAATCCGGCCTGAGCACGACCGCCGTCGTGCCGTCGCCGACACCGGCGATCATGCGGATCGGCAGCGATTTGGTGGTCGCGAAAGCGGACGCGACGAGATTGAATGCCGTCGGCCCGATGTCGATCTGGCCGGTCTGCACCGCGAGAAGCACGTCGCCGGACGACTTGAAGCTGCTGATGTCGAAGTTCACCTTGGTGTCGCCGACCGTCGCGCTGTCCGGCAGGCCCATCCACGCGGCCCAGGTCAGCGCCGGAACCTCGGCGACTTTCACCGTCGTTTCCTTGCCTTGTGCGTGGGCTTGCATCGGCACGAGCACGGCCAGGACCATCGCGATGAATGTGGACGCAATTTTCATTTGATTGTCCTCAATGTTCGGTTTTGTCCGCACGCTCGGCTTCCACGTGCAGGATGTCGAAAAGCTTCTGCTTGGCTTGCTGAAACTCGATGGTCCCCGTCAGCGAGTAGTCGCGCGGGCGTGGAAAGCCGACGACATGCTCGAACTTTACTTTGCCCGGCGACGCGCTCATCACGATCACGCGGTCGCCGAGCAACAGCGCCTCGTCCAGGTCGTGTGTGATGAACAGCACCGTCTTCTTGTCGCGCTCCCACAGCTCGAGGAGCAGTTCCTGCATGATGATCCGCGTCTGCGCGTCGAGCGCGCCGAACGGCTCGTCCATCAGCAGCATCCCCGGATCGTTGAGCAGCGTGCGCGCAAGACCCAGGCGTTGGCGCATCCCGCCGGACAGCTCGCGCGGCAGATGCTTCTCATGTCCGGCGAGCCCCACGCGCCGGATGATGTCCGCGGCTCTGCGCTTCATGTCTTTGTCCACCCGCTGACCACGGAAGCGCGGCCCCGCCATCACGTTTTCCTCGACCGTCATCCACGGAAACACGTTGGCGTCCTGGAACACCACGCCACGCTCCGGCCCCGGCGCGTCCACCGGCCGGCCGCCGACGGTCACGCTGCCGGCCGTCGGATGAATGAATCCAGCGAGCGCATTCAGCACGGTGGACTTGCCGCATCCGCTCGGCCCCAGCAAACACAGAAACTCCTGATCGGCGATCTCCAGGTCGAAGTCGCCGATCGCCTGTTTGGATTTTCCGTTCGAACCGAAATCGACGGTCAACCCCTCTATCACGATAGTCGGCATATCACAGTCCTCTCTTCTTCATCCGGTCTCCTCAGTCGGTACTCGATCGCCTTGCCGCGCTGATCGCGAATGGGGCCGATCC
Organism: Paraburkholderia sp.; assembly: GCF_047605525.1. Taxonomy (GTDB): domain Bacteria; phylum Pseudomonadota; class Gammaproteobacteria; order Burkholderiales; family Burkholderiaceae; genus Paraburkholderia. Next base: position 31,366 of record NZ_JASGFN010000028.1, read on the forward strand.
GCCGCATTGGTCTTCATATTATGGATTCATCTTCCACATTGTCAATCTTGTCAATATTATTTGATGACCTTGGCGCGCTGGCGGCAAACATGGTCGGCCGTCGAGATACATTCATATTGTGGATTGACATTCCACATTGTCAACGTTAGTCTACCGCCAATCGATGTGTTCTATGGCGAAATTCAATGAATTCAGTGGCTCTGTTCGGGGTGGGAGGAGTAGGAAGTCTGGTAGCGGGAGGTCTCGCGGCAATGCCGGCAATCAGCGATCTGTGGCTGATTGCGAGCAGCGCGCAGCGGCTCGACGATGCGGCGATGGACGTGCGGATCGCGGCGGAAAGCGCGGGCAACGCCCGCATCCGCATCCATACGGTCGCGCTCGACCTTTTCGACGAAGCCCGGACTGCCGACGCGCTCGCCCGCTCCGAAGCCGATGTCATCATCAATACGGCGACCATGCGGTCCTGGTTCGCGTTGGCCACGGCGCTGCCCGCGCGGACCTGGCGGGACATATACGGCGTCAGCCGCTTCGGACCCTGGCTGCCGATCAACCTGGCGCCGGCGCTGGCCATCATGCGCGCGAGCCGCGCGGCGCGGCCCGACGCCGCCGTCATCAACGTTGCGTTTCCGGACGGCGTGAACCCTATTCTCGCGAAGGTCGGGCTGGCGCCGACGATAGGCGCCGGCAATTCGGAGATCATCGCGTCCGTGCTGCGAATCGCCGCGGCGGAAATGCTGCGCACGCATGTCGAGGACATCGAGATCTCGCTGATCGGCCATCACTTCCACCTCGCGAATCTCGACTATGACAACGCGTGGGAAGAGCGTGCGTTCTGGTACCGGGTCCGGCATCGTGGCGACGATGTGACCGAAACGCTGAATGCGCGCGGCTTCAGGCAGGTCGCGCGGCGGCTGTGCCCGCACAGGAGTTCCGTCCCGGCCGCCGTGTCGGCGGTCCGCAACACCCGCCGGCTGCTTGGCGAAGACATTGGACGAACCGTGCATTGTTCCGCCCCGCACGGCCTGCCGGGTGGCTTCGACGTCAGGTTCGAAGGCGGACGCCCGAGCATCGCGCTGGCGGACGGCATCACGATCGACGGAGCACGCGCGGTACTTCACGCAGCGATGCAAGGAGACGGAATCGACGCGATCCTCGACGACGGCTCCGTGCGCATGGGCACGAGCGAGTCCGACGTCATGCGCCAGCGGCTCGGATATGACTGCCCGGTTCTGCGATTGAACGAAACGCTCGATCGTGGACGCGAACTGCTCGCCCGCTTCGACGATTTTGCCGCCACATGCTGTTCGTGACGGGACAACAATCGACGAAGCGCTGGCCGACTCGCGCTCGCATGGCCCGATCGCATCGCGAGCGGATATTCAAACCACTGTCTCGAATCATTGCCGCCCCGAGGTCGTGATGCTTAACGGAAAGTCATCGTTTTTCCTCCACAACGCCGGCTCGGTGGCGGCAACGCGCAGCCCGCTGAACGGCGATGCCGCGGCGGACATCTGCATCGTCGGCGCGGGATTCACGGGGCTCTGGGCGGCCTGGTGGCTAACACAGACGCTGCCGGATCGCTCCATCCGTATCGTCGAAGCGGAGCGCGTCGGCTTCGGGGCGTCGGGCCGCAATCTCGGATGGATTTCCGGCAAGCCCGTCGGACACCGGGACAGGCTGGCGGAGGGGCCGCAACGGATGGCGGGCGTGATCGACCTGCGTCGCGCGTGTATCGACGCGGTCACCGCTATCCCGTCACTGATGCGCGAACACGGCATCGACATCGAGGCGCGCCACGCAGGCTACCTGCAATTCGCCCGCACTCAGGCAGGGCTCGCGCGCGTGCGCGCCACCGTCGCCGAGCGCGCGTCATGGGGCCTCGACGAGTCGGACCTGCGCTATCTGTCCCAGGATGAAGTATGGGAGCACATCCGCATCGAAGGCGTGCTCGGCGGACTCTACAGCCCGCATTGCACCTGCATCCAGCCGGCCAAACTCGCGATCGGCCTCGCGCAACTGCTGGAAACGCGCGGCGTCGTCATTCACGAGCGCGCGCGCGTGCTCGGCATCGAGCCGGGGCTCGTGCGTACCGGCGAAGGCACCGTCCGGGCTCCCGTCATTCTGCGTGCGACGGAAGCCTACAGCCCGGCTCTGCCGGGCCTCCGCCGCGCCATCGTTCCGATGCGCTCGTCGGTGATCGTCACCGAACCGCTATCGCAGCGCGAATGGGACACGATCGGCTGGCAGCACGGCGAAGGCCTGTACGGCGCCGAGCATGCGCCGTATTTCGCGTCCCGCACGCAAGACGGGCGCATCGTCCTCGCCGGCCGGGGCTTCCCCTATCGCTACGGATCGTGTTTCGACGACGACGGCAGGCTGGAAGGCGGCACGATCCGTCAGCTCGAGGAAGGGCTCGCGACGCTTTTTCCGGGCGCGCGGCCGGTCATCGCCCATGCGTGGTGCGGCATGTTCGGCACGCCGCGCGACTGGGCGCCCTCCGTTTCCCTCGACCGCGCGACGGGCCTGGGCAGCGCCGGAGGCTATGCCGGGCAAGGGCTCGCCGCCTCGTATGTGATGGGCCGTACCTTTGCGGATCTCGTCGCCGGACGGCAGACGCGCTGGACACGACTGCCGTGGACCAACCGCCGTTCGCCGGACTGGGAAGCGGAGCCGCTGCGCTGGCTCGGCGCCCGCACGACCTATCACCTGTTTCGTTTTGCCGACGCCGTCGAGCGGCGCTCGAACTCCGCCGCGACCTCCCGCCTCGCCTGCCTCGCGCGCCAAATCAGCGGCCGCCCCTGACAGGGCCGCCATTCCCATCCACCGGGCCCTCATCCGCAAGCATCCAGCTACCCACCCGAAAAGGTAAAACACCATGATTGAAAAGGAAATCCGCGACAACATCCTCGTCATCCGGCTGAACCGGCCTGAAAAGCTCAACGCGTGGGACACGCCGGCTCGCGAAGCATTCCGGAGCGCGCTGGAGGAAGCCGACGCAAACGATGACGTCAAGGCGGTGATCGTGACCGGAACCGGCGAGCGAGCCTTCTGCGCCGGCGCCGACCTGAAGGAATCCGGCATCGGCGTGCCGTCCGACGCCCGCCAGCGCATGGACCGGTTCCTCAATCTCTACACGGCCGTCCTCTCCTTTCGCAAGCCGCTCATCGCCGCCCTCAACGGCCTCGCCGTCGGCTCCGCCTTCCAGGTCGTGCTGCTGATGGATTACCGCGTCGGGCATCCGGGCGTGCAAGTGGGCCTGACGGAAATCAACTCCGGCATCCCGACCATTTCCGGCGCGACGATCCTGAATTGGGCCGTCGGCCTGAATCGCACCCGCGAACTTTCCGTCTCCGGCCGCATGGTTGCCGGCGACGAAGCCCATGCGCTCGGCCTGATCGAGGAGCTGACGGATGCGGACAAGGTGATGGAGCGGGCGTTCGATGCCGCCCGCCGCCTCTGCGCGAAGAAGCCGCATGCCTATGCCGAAACGAAAGCCTGGCTGCGCGACCTTCGGCTTCCCGAACTCAGCGCATCGTTCGAACGCGCATTCGAGATTCGCCAGCGCAAGGATGTCGCGTCATCGATCCAGTCCGGCGTCGCGGGCTTCGTCGCGAAGAACTGATCACAGACCGGCCGACTCATGCCGCGCGCCGCCTGCCGGCGACGCGCTCTCTCCAGCGACAACACCATGTTCATTTCGGCAACCAGACTCGACAACGTTCCCGTCTCGGCGTCAGCCGCCTTGACCGCGATGGCGCGCGACATCCGCCAGCAAGGCGCAAACGTGATCCCGCTTTCGCTCGGCGAGCCGGATTTCGACACGCCCGCCCATGTCGTCGAAGCGGCGCACGCGGCGGCGCTTCGCGGCGACACCCGCTATCCGCCTCAACCGGGAACGCCGGAACTGAAGGCGGCCATCCGCCGCAAGTTCCAGCGCGACAACCAGCTCGATTACGCGCTCGACGAGATCATGGTCGCCAACGGCGGCACCCAGATCGTCTTCGACGCGTTCATGGCGTCCATCGATCCGGGCGACGAGGTGATCGTGCCCGCTCCGTACTGGATCAGCTACACCAACATCGTTCGTTTCGCGGGCGGCACGCCGGTCGCGGTCGACTGCCCGGAATCGAACGGCTTCAAGCTGCGGCTCGACGATCTCGAAGCCGCGATCACGCCGCGCACCAAATGGCTGGTGCTCAATTTCCCGAACAATCCGACCGGCGCGGTCTGCTCGCGGGACGAGATGAAGGGCATCGCCGAACTGTTGCTGCGCCACCCTCACGTGCTCGTGCTGACCGACGACATGTACGAGCACATCATTTACGACGGCGCGAAGTTCTGCACGCTCGTCGAGGTCGAGCCCGCGTTGTGCGAACGGGTGCTGACCGTGAACGGCGTGTCGAAAACCTACGCGATGACCGGCTGGCGCGTCGGCTTCTGCGCGGGCCCGAAGCCGCTGCTGCAGGCGATGCTGAACGTGCAGGGCCAGGCGACGAACGGCATCTGCACGGTCGCGCAAGCCGCCGCCGTCGCCGCGCTCGACGGCCCGCAGGACCTGCTGCGCGAGCGCTGCGAGTCGTATCGCGTGCGCCGCGATCTCGTGATGAACCTGCTCGCCGACGCGCCGGGCCTGCGCTACCGGAAGCCGGGCGGCGCGTTTTACATCTTCCCGTCGATGGCCGCGCATATCGGCAAGCGAACGAAGGGCGGCACGCTGATTCGCGACGACAAGGACTTCGTGCTGGCGCTGCTGCAAGAAAAGCACGTCGCCACGGTCTACGGCGCGGCCTACGGGATGGGCGGCTATTTCCGCATTTCCTATGCGGCCGACGTCGCGCTGCTGACCGAAGCCTGCCGGCGCATCGTCGAATTCTGCGGCGAACTGCGGTAGCGCAATGGGAAAGCCATGATTGCTCTGGAAGAAATCAAGCATCTGATCGACCTCGTCACCCAGCACCGCGTGTCGGCGCTGGACGTGACGAAGGGGGACCTGCGCATTCGCATCGAGGCTGCACCCGCTCCCGCTCGCGCCGACGCGGCGCGTCCTGGCGCCGCGGCCGTCGGGCATGCCGAACGCCCCGACAGCACCGACGCCGAACGGGCTCCGGCGACGGAGGCGGCGGCCGGGTCCGGCGTCGCGCCCGAGCCGATGGTCATTCGCGCGCCGACGGACGGCATCGTCCATCTGGCGCCTACGCCCGGCGCGGCGCCGTTCGTCCGCGTCGGGCAGGCCGTGCAGCCCGACGACACCGTGTGCGTCATCGAGGTGATGAAGATGTTCCATCCGGTTCCCGCGACCGTCGGCGCAACGATCAGAACGATTCGGGTCGAGGACGGCCAGTCGATCGGCTTCGACGAGGTGCTCTTTGTCCTCTCCTGACCTTCTCTCCGCGCCGCAACCGGCTCCGCTCACCATCGCCGCCTTCGGCGAAGCGGCGCTCACGATGGAAGCGCCGGGCGACATCGATCTGCGCACGCAACAGCGAATCTGGGCGCTCGCCATGCAAGCCGAACGTTGGGACGGCGTTCTGGAAACCGGCCTCGGGATGGCCAACCTGCTGGTCATCTTCGATCCGGACCGGCGCGAGCCGGACGAGTTGTCGAACGCGTTGCAGGCGGCCTGGCGCTCGCTCGAGCCGCTGGCGCTCGCGGGGCGGGTCTGGGAGTTCCCGGTCGTCTACGGCGGCGAGCGCGGACGGGATCTCGCGATCGTCGCCGCGCATGCCGGTGTCGGACTGGAGGATGCCGCGCGCCTGCATGCGGCGCGGGATTACGTGATCTTCGCGCCGTCGGTGACGCCCGGCTTCGGCTACCTGTACGGCGTCGATCCCGCACTCGTGCTGCCGCGCAAGAAGACGCCGATCATGCTCAAGGAGCCCGGCACGATCAGCATCGGCGGCGTGCAGGCGACGATCGGCATGACGCCGGGACCGAGCGGCTGGTATGCGCTCGGTTATACGACGCGCTTTCACCATCCGTTCGATCCGTTTCGCGATCCACCGCTCGAAGTCGCCGTCGGCGACCGCATCCGTTTCGTCATCGAGGATGTCCTGCCATGCTAGAGGTGCTTTCTACCCCACCGCTGAATTCCGTTCAAGATCTCGCCCGCCCCGGGTATCGGGGTATCGGCCTGTGCCAGGGTGGCGCGATGGACGACCTCGCGCTGAGTCTCGCCAACGTCATGGTCGGCAACGCCGCCGGCGCCGCCGGCCTGGAGATCCAGACGTTTCCCGTGCGCTTGCGCGCGCAAGCGGAGCTTCGGGTCGCCGTGACCGGCGCGGCCTGCACGCTGAGGCACCGCGGCCACGTGCTGCCGCCGTGCTGGTCGATCCGCCTGCGCAGCGGCGAAGAGCTGACGATCGAGCGTCCGACGTCCGGCGCGCGCGCTTATCTCGCCGTCGCCGGCGGCATCGACGTCGAAACGGTGATGGGCTCCCGCTCCACCGATTTCAAGCACGGCTTCGGCGGTTTTCACGGACGCGCTCTGCGCGCGGGTGACCTTCTGCCGGTCGGCACGGCCACCGATGCGCGACGCGCCGACGATTTCGGCATCGTGCCGCCGGCCGTCGCGCTTGCGTTCACGGACGCAACCGATACCGACGGCCTGCCGGTGCGCGTCATCGCGGGCCCGGAGCACGACGAATTCGATCAGGCCTCGCAGCATGCGTTGTGGACGAGCGGCTGGACCGTCACAAGGATGAGCGACCGCATGGGCAGCCGCCTGAGCGGTGCCACGCTGATGCTGGCCGAACCGCGCGAGATGCGCTCGGTCGGCATCATCCCCGGCGTGATTCAGGTGCCCCCGTCCGGCGATCCGCTGATCCAGCTGCGGGATTCCAATGCCGCCGGCGGCTATCCCCGCATCGGCGTCGTCATTCGCGCCGATCTTTGGCGCATCGCTCAGGCCCGCCCCGGCGCCACGTTGCGCTTTCACCGGGTCACGCGGCAGCAGGCCGTCATGGCCAATCACCATAATCGGGACTTCATCGAACGGGTCGGACGCGATGCCGCGCGCTACGCCGACATGAACTCTCCCGAAACGGCAAAAGGCTAGACCCCATGCTGACAACTTCACAGATCGCGCAGCTTGCCGCCCATGCCCGAGCGAGCCGTGTGTCCCGCCTGCTGATCGAGGCACCCGGCTGCCGTGTCCATCTGGAGTTTCATGTCGATGCGGAACCGGAACCGCGCGCCGCCGCGCCGACGTTGCCGGCGGCGGCAGCAGCGACAAAAGCGGCTCCGGTCCGCACCGCCGGCTTCGGCGTGTTTCTTCCCGCGCATCCGCTCGCCGCCGCACCGTTCACGGAACCGGGCAATGCCGTGCGCGACGGCGACGTCGTCGGGCTGCTGCGCAGCGGGCTGATCTATCGCGCGGTCCGCGCGCCATGCGCGGGCACGCTGGATGCCGTGCTCGTCGAGGCCGGCGCGCTGACGGGCCACGGCCAGGAAGTGCTGCGCCTGAGAGCCCCGGAAGACGCCCATGACTGACATCCGTCTCGATCTCAATACCGACATGGGCGAAGGCTACGGGCCATGGCAGCTCGGCGACGACCTGTCATTGCTGCCGGTCCTGTCGTCGGTCAACGTCGCGTGCGGCTACCACGCCGGCGATGCGGAAATCATGGCGCGTACCGTGAGCGCCGCGAACGCGGCCGGCGTCGATATCGGCGCGCATATCGGCCTGCCCGACCGCATCGGCTTCGGGCGGCGACGCATCGCGCTCGACGGCGAGCGTTTCGCGAGCCATGTCCTCTATCAATTCGGCGCATTGCATGCGCTCGCGGCGGCCGCGGGCAGCCGGGTCACTCATGCGAGCTTCCACGGCGCGCTCGGCGACATGGCCTGCGAGGACGAAACGCTGGCGATGTCGCTGATCGGCGCGATTGCCGCCTTCGATCGCCGGGTCATCATCTCCACGTCGCCGGGAACGATGATCATGCGCGCAGCGCACCGGCACGGGCTCGAAAGCATCGGCATCTTCTCGGCGGACCGCGGCTACGCGGCCGACGGCCGACTGGTTTCGCGCCGGCAACCCGGCGCCGTGCTGCGCAATCCCGACGATGTCGCGAGGCGCATACGCCGCTTCATCGCGGACGGCGTGGTGGACACCGTGGACGGCCGCGCCGTCGCGATGCCGGCGCAAACGGTGATGATCCACGGCGATACACCGAACGCCGTCGATATCGCGCGCGCCATCCGCGACGCGGTGCAAGCCGCCGGAGGCAGCATCGTTCCGATCAGCCGCCTGAATGCGGGTACGCCAGGGGGACCGCCTCATGTTTGAAACCGTATTGATCGCCAATCGCGGTGAAATCGCGCTGCGTATTCAGCGCGCGTGCCGCCTGCTCGGCTTGCGTACCGTCGCCGTGTATTCGGAGGCCGATCGGGACAGCGCCCACGTGCGCATGGCGGACGTCGCGGTCTGCATCGGACCCGCACCGGCCGCGCAAAGCTATCTGAACCAGGCGGCCCTTCTCTTCTCGGCCGAGGAAACCGGGGCGGACGCGATTCATCCCGGCTACGGCTTCCTGTCGGAAAACGCCGGCTTCGCCGAGAAAGTCGAAGCCGACGGCCGCGTGTTCATCGGTCCGAACGCCGACACGATCCGCCGCATGGGCGACAAGATCGCCGCCAAGCAGGCGATGCAGGCCGCCGGCGTCCCATGCGTGCCAGGCCCCAGCGAGCCGATCACGTCCGATGCGCAAGAAGCGCATGCGCTCGCCGCGGCCCTCGGCTATCCGGTCATGGTCAAGGCGGCGGGCGGCGGGGGCGGACGCGGCATGCGGGTAGTGAAGGACGCCGGCGAACTCGACGCGGCCATCGCCATCACCGCCGAGGAGGCCCGCAACGCATTCGGCAATCCCACGCTCTACATCGAGAAATTCCTCGATCACCCCCGGCATGTCGAGATCCAGGTGCTGTGCGACCAGCATGGCAACGCGATCCATCTCGGCGACCGCGACTGCTCGCTCCAGCGCCGCCATCAGAAAGTGCTCGAAGAAGCGCCAGCTCCCGGCGTTCCGCGCGATGCAATCGGGAAGCTCGGCCTTCGCTGCGTCGAAGCGTGCCGGCAGATCGGCTATCGGGGCCTGGGCACTTTCGAGTTCCTGTATCAGGACGGCACGTTCGCCTTCATCGAGATGAACACGCGCGTTCAGGTCGAGCATCCGGTCACGGAGATGGTGACGGGCATCGACCTCGTACGCGCGCAGATCATGGTGGCGATGGGACACGCACTGCCGTGGCGACAGTCGGACATCGTGCTGCGCGGCCACGCGATCGAATGCCGCATCAATGCCGAGGACCCGTCGACCTTCATTCCGTCCCCCGGCACCGTGACGCGCTTCGATCTGCCCGGCGGACCGGGAATCCGGGTGGATAGCCATATCCGGGCCGGCGTCGCCATCCCTTCGTCCTACGATGCGATGATCGCCAAGCTGATCGCTCACGGAACCGATCGCGACGAAGCGCTTCGCCGGATGGAGATCGCGCTGTCCGAAACGGTCATCGAAGGCATCAAGACCAACAAGGATTTTCATCGGATGATTCTGACGGACGACCACGTGCGAAGTGGCGGGCCGACGATTCATCACCTGGAAAATCTGCTCAAGCGAACAGAGATGTCGCTGTCACCGAAAGGAACGCCAAATGGATGAAACCGCCGCCCGATCCGCTTTCGAAACGGCATTGCAAACGTATGAGCCGGGCTTCGGCACGTTTTTTCTGACACGTCTGCTCGACCTCGACATCGCCTATCCGGAGGATGGCGCCGTCGTGCGTTTCCCCGTTCGGGACTTTCTGTTCAATCCGGCCGGCACGCTGCATGGCGGGATCATCGCGACGGTCATGGACGTGTCGATGGGGCATCTGGTGAACCATGCCTACGGCGCAGGCGCACCGACACTGGAAATGAAAGTCCAGTATCTGCGCCCGCTCAGCCGGGGCAACGCCCGTTGCCAGGCGCGCTTCCTGCAGCGCGGGCGCAGCATCGCATTTCTGGAATCGCGCCTTTATGACGACGCGGGAAAGCTGGTCGCCGTCGCGACCTCGACCTGGAAAGCGCCGTCGTCCGACGGGGACGCCTATCCAAACGTCCCTGCCGTCGTCCCGCCATCGATCACGTAAATCGCTCCAGTCGTATCGTTGCTCTCATTGCAATTGCAGCGTCGACGCATGTCGAACCACGCCGTGGTTTATTCGCCGGATTCTCCAACCGCGCCCTGATCGCTGGATGCATCGGGCTGCGGTTCCCGCACAACGGTCACCGCGCATGGGGCAAAGGCGACGACATGGCGGGCCACCGACCCGATCATCCAGCGATCCAGCAGGCCGTGGCCGCGATGACCGACAACAATGTGGTCGATGTCATTCTCGCGGGCATATCTGATGATTTCTTCCGCCGCGGCACCTACGGCAAAAGCGGTCTTTGCGTGTTCTATCCTGCCAAGGTCGAGTTCAGCAAGAACCTCCTCACAATGGATGATTTCCTGATTCACCAGGGACTCCGTATCCAGCTCCAGCCCAAGGTCGCGCTCCCCCGCGACGCATAGCACATGCAGGCGCGCACCGTACCGACCGGCCATCTCGATCGCAAAACTGGCAGCCAGACGGGCTGGTTCTGAGCCATCGTAGGCAAGTAATAGTGCACGCATGATTTTCTCTCCAGCACACGTGAAGACACTCATTCGTCTGCCCACCGGTTGCGGGCGAGGCGCTGCAATGCCGCATTGGCCGCCTGCCGGTCATACCGGTCGGGGTCGTAATCGTCGCCCACGAGAAGGCGGTATGCGTGGGCCTGATGTGAGAGCGCATCCCGGGCCGTCGCCCTTCTGAAGCTTCGATAAGCTTCAGGCCCATCGAGCGATTCGGGCGGAGACGCCCGGGCTCCTGCCAGCACGGTCGCATAGCCCGGCAGGTCGTCAGCCTGGACGGCCGACTCGACCAGGATACGATGCGACCAGTTGCTGTCAAAGTCGTAGCGATACGTGAACACCTGCTCCGCGCGCATCAGATCATTCAGCCGGTACGTGCGCTCATTCAGGATTGCGCCTTCGAGTTCGCCTTGTGCAAATGCTGCGTTGGCATAAACCAGACCGTCAATTTCGAGCCTGTACCCTCCCGTTGAACCCGCGTTCCATCGCCACAATGAGAGGGCCTGTTTTTCACCTATTTATTCGACTCACGACTGGCCGCGCAGATTGAAATTCCCTCACAGGTGGACCACCAGTTCACGCGCTCAGGAACCGCGAGACTTTGGCGTCGACGGCGACGAGGAGTGCTTGCCATGTTCCTTTGCGGGAGCCTTGTGTTTTTCCGGCTCCGGTCCACTTTCTATTCGCGTACTTCCTCCTAAAGCAGGTGGATCGCTGGCGGGAAAGGACTCGTCGATCGCTTCGTCAACCTCTTTTTCCGTGGGGTCACTCGTACGATTCTTCTGATTCCCGGAAGCGGCGGGTTTGCTAGACGTCTTCGGTACATTCTTTGTCATGGTGCGACCTCCGAATTTTTGAGCATGAAGCCGGCAGAAAAAGCGCGGCAAGTAACTCACCTCGGCCCAACGTCAAACTCAGGCCGCCGGCAGTCTACTGTCGACGCACCGAGTTTTTTTGCAAAGGTTAGGCAAAAAACAAGGAAACGACCTAACCGTGCTCAAAGCGGTTTTTCAGCAGGAAAATTGCGGCCGGATGACCTTGTCCGTGGAGGATTGAAAACCTTGTGTCATTTCCGGCAAGCATTCGAATGCCTACGGTTGTCTGTAAAGCGCCCGGTGCGCCAACGGTAGGCATCATTAGCCGGAGAGGCTGGCGATTAAGGAGAATCGCCATCTCCTGATTTCAAGGATACTGTGACTGCTTTCGTGGCGCAAGCGCGAGACACAGCGGCATTGTCACCGCATGAAGCGGTTCAATCCACCTGGACTTCCGATCCAGAATGGCCCGGTGATGACTATTTTCCAATGCTATCCGTCGCATGGAGATTATTTTCTGCTCCATCGGGTAGCGGTTCGGAGTGGAGCTGGCACCCCCACATACGAATGCTTGGGGTGCAGCGAGGCGCCGGTGCCTGATCGGGAGCAATCCGCATGGGGCGCAAGATCAATGGATCACAAGAAGGTCGGCGATTCGCATCTGGCGAGAGCCTCGAGCGACGCCGCGGATATCATGGCCTCGGCGTTGCGCGGCCGCGGACGCGCTTGCGGTCGATAGACCGGCTCCCCTCGTACGATCCATCTCCCGCTCAACACGCATCTGCCCGAACGTTTTGCGTCGGACATTTTCCATGTCTGCTCCCCGTAGCGGCCGGAGAGCGCATCGCTCCACGACAGAAGGACCGTTTTTGCGTCGACCCTGTCAATCACGCGAACGATTGGAACGCCGTCAGAGATGGCAGGCGCCTGTATCCCGTCAGGTAGCGCCATCTCCAGCACCCGGTTTTCCGTCAGGTCTTTGTCCATGATGTTTCAGCCTTCTTGAGATGAACATTTCCGGTGCCGGGCAGCACTGCCGTGAGCGGCCGCAGCAGGCCGGAATCGAGAGCGTTATCGCACTGGCCGAACATCGCGTCGCATTTCTCCCACGTACAACTGACGCGGACGACCAATCTTCTGCTCGGGATCGGCGATCATTTCGTTCCACTGCGCGATCCAGCCGACCGTGCGCGCCATCGCGAAGATGCACGTGAACATCGAGGTCGGGATGCCCAGCGCGCGCTGCACGATGCCCGAGTAGAAGTCGACGTTCGGGTACAGCTTGCGCGACACGAAGTATTCGTCTTCCAGCGCGATTTTCTCGAGCGCCATCGCCAGCTTGAACAGCGGGTCGTCGTGCAGGCCCAGCTCCTCGAGCACTTCGTGGCAGGTCTCGCGCATCAGCTTCGCGCGCGGGTCGTAGTTCTTGTAGACGCGATGGCCGAAGCCCATCAGCTTCACGCCCGAGTTCTTGTCCTTCACCTGTTTGATGAACTCGGGAATGTTGTCGACCGAGCCGATTTCTTCCAGCATATTCAGCGCGGCTTCGTTAGCGCCGCCGTGCGCAGGACCCCACAGACACGCGATACCGGCCGCGATACACGCAAACGGGTTCGCCCCCGACGAACCGGCCAGACGCACGGTCGACGTCGACGCGTTCTGCTCGTGGTCCGCGTGCAGGATCAGGATGCGGTCGAGCGCGCGCACCAGCACGTCGTTGACCTTGTACTCTTCGCACGGGTTCGAGAACATCATGTGCATGAAGTTCGCGCTGTACGACAGGTCGTTCTTCGGATAAACGAACGGCTGGCCGATGCTGTACTTGTACGCCATCGCGACCAGCGTCGGCAGCTTCGCGATCATGCGGATCGCTGCCACTTCACGGTGACGGGGATTGTTGATATCGAGCGAGTCGTGATAGAACGCGGACAAGGCGCCGACCGCGGTGACCAGAATCGCCATCGGATGCGCGTCGCGACGAAAGCCACGGAAGAAGAACTGCATCTGCTCATGGACCATCGTATGCGTCGTGACCGTATTGACGAACTCGCCTTTTTGCGCGGCACTGGGCAACTCGCCTCTCAGCAGCAAAAAACATGTTTCGAGAAAATCCGTAGTCACCGCCAGTTGTTCGATCGGATAGCCACGATAAAGTAGCTCCCCCTTGTCACCATCGATATACGTGATTGCCGAGATACACGCTGCTGTTGACATGAAGCCGGGGTCATATGTGAACAAGCCCGTCTGCGCGTAAAGCTTTCGGATATCGATTACCTCGGGCCCCGTGGTTCCACGCAATACAGGCAGTTCTATCGCCTGACCCCGTTCAGGGATTTCAAGCATTGCCGTCTGCCCTTTTTTTATATCCATAGCATTAACTCCGTACATGTGATGTTCCATCGAGGGCGCCGCAGCTCAGTCAACAGCCACGCCTCAATGTCATAGAGGTATTGATATCCTCGCCACTATCCGTCGACGGTCGTAAAGCAGCCAGGTCTGCCCGTCGTCGTAAACGACGCACTATGAAACGACCTCGTAAGAATATCGTCGCAATTGCGGCCTCAGGTGCAAAGGCGTCCGATTTCCATGCACAACGTCGTGAGCGACGCCGTATGTCCAGCTTGAAGAGCCGCGCATCGGACTTTCGGCTTCGACACACGCGCCATGGAACAAGAAACCCGGGGGATCGGATCCTGTCGTACGCGATAGCCGGCACGGCCGTGCCTGCGAAAATTGCATTTGGGATCTGTTGGTTTGAAGGACTCAAACCTGGGCATCGGAGCGCCGCGAAGTTGCCTACACTTCCCTGACCAGGAACGCGTAGGCATCATTAGCCGGCTGCTGCCGGCAGTTACTGGAGGTATGCCATCTCCGTTGAAACCAAGCTTAACCGAAATCAGTCCCGCGGTGCAACAGCCCGTCGCGCAGCGCAATAGCTGCTCCACAGCCTGCAAAGGCTCGCACTCCGGCGTAACAGAAACCGTCTACTGATAGCTTTTGCGACTTAATACGACCGGTACAACATATTGGACGCCTGACCGGATGCGGATCATGCTCCGTCATGCAATTTCCAGAAGATGACCGACAAAGGAACCGTCCCCATGGCTTACAACCGCCGCTCAAAGAACATTACGCAAGGGGTCTCCCGCTCGCCGAATCGCTCAATGTTTTACGCACTCGGCTACAGTAAGGAAGACTTCGACAAGCCGATGATCGGCATCGCGAATGCCCATGCAACCATCACGCCTTGCAATGCCGGACTTCAGCGTCTGACCGATGCCGCGGTAGAAGCGATCAGGAGGTCCGATGCGAACCCGCAAACCTTCGGCACGCCGACGGTCTCGGACGGTATGGCAATGGGCACCGAAGGTATGAAGTATTCGCTCGTCTCGCGCGAAGTGATCGCGGACTGCATTGAGACGGCGGTTCAGGGCCAATGGATGGACGGCGTGGTCGTGGTCGGTGGGTGCGACAAGAACATGCCGGGCGGCATGATGGCGCTTGCGCGCACCAACGTTCCGGGCATCTTCGTCTACGGCGGAACGATTCGTCCGGGAAACTGGAAAGGCGTTGATCTGACGATCGTATCGTCTTTCGAGGCGGTCGGAGAATTCACTGCCGGACGCATGACGCAGCGAGATTTCGAAGGCATCGAGCGCAATGCGTGCCCGTCCACCGGCTCATGCGGGGGTATGTATACGGCCAACACGATGAGTTCCTCGTTCGAGGCACTCGGCATGTCACTGCTGTATTCATCGACGATGGCCAACCCGGACCAGGAAAAGGTCGATTCTGCCGCGGAATCGGCACGTGTACTGGTGGAAGCAGTGAAAGCCGATCTGAAACCGCGCGACATCATCACCAGAAAATCCATCGAGAATGCCGTGGCGCTCGTCATGGCAACGGGTGGCTCGACCAACGCGGTATTACATTACCTGGCTATTGCACACGCGGCCGAAGTGGAATGGACCATTGACGACTTCGAGCGCATGCGTAAGAAAATACCGGTGATCTGCAACCTCAAGCCGCCGGGCCAGTATGTGGCCACGGACCTTCACAAGGCGGGCGGCATTCCTCAGGTACTCCGTATTCTTCTCGATGCCGGCCTGCTGAACGGCGACTGCGTCACGATCACGGGTAAGACCATCGCAGAGGAACTGAAGAATGTACCCTCGACGCCCCCAGCTGGCCAGGACGTTATTTTCCCGATTGAAAAGGCGCTCTACGAGCAGGGACACCTTGCGATCCTCAAGGGAAATCTTGCCACGGACGGCGCAGTCGCAAAGATCACCGGCCTGAAGAGCCTCGTCATGACCGGCCCCGCCCGCGTGTTCGACGACGAACAAAGCGCTCTTGCCGCTATCGTTTCAGGCAGGATCAAGGCGGGCGATATTGCAGTGCTGCGATACCTGGGGCCGCGAGGTGGCCCAGGTATGCCGGAAATGCTGGCGCCCACGTCGGCGATCGTCGGCCAGGGGCTCGGGGAATCGGTCGGCCTTATCACGGATGGACGTTTCTCGGGGGGCACCTGGGGCATGGTCGTGGGTCATGTGGCTCCCGAAGCCTTCGCGGGCGGCACCCTTGCGCTCGTTGAGGAAGGTGATTCGATTACGATCGATGCGCATCGACTGCTGTTGCAACTCAACGTGGACGACGCCGAAATCGAACGTCGACGTGCCGCATGGAGGCCGCCGGCACCGCGTTATACACGCGGTGTGCTGGCGAAATATGCCGCCCTCGCGCTGCCGGCAAACAGAGGAGGTGTGACGGGCTAAAGCCGGTACTGACGTCATCCGCTGAAGGCTGCAGCATCCTTTTCCAGGCAACAGAAGCATTGGAAAAGGATGCTTTGATAACGCGAGCATCAAGGCATTCCGCAACGCTCCGCTTTCACCGGTCGAATATGACGTCCACCAGGTTGATACAGCATGGAGACGGTATTCAAAAAGCTTCGGACCATGCCTGACCATCTCCGGACAGTCGCATCGGCACTTATTGGGGAATGCTCCGAAGTCCGATCCAGAATCGTCGTCATCACAGAGGTATCCGGGATACTTACCCGTCAGTGTCTGGGCAGGAATTCCGGCAGACGACTCCTGATCCCGGCTGCGTCGAGGTGAGTAAGATCTTTGACGATCTCGAGTGTCACGTGCTGTAACGTGACCGAATCCAGCTTGCCACGCAGCTCTCCGAGAAACGTAGCCGGCGCGATGAGGATCAGCGTGCCAACGGCGCCTTTCGATACAGCGTCCCTCATCGTCGAAGCGATTTCGGCTGCAAAGCCTGTCGCCTCATGAGCATGCTGTGAACTGCCGGGATCTGTCCTGTGACGGCCCGCGCCGAATCTGTCGTACGTGCGCCCCGGCGCATCGGAGACGAGATCCTTTTCTCTTAGCCGCGAAGCGGGATGAATGACTGAGATTTTCTCCTCGATCGCTCCGGAGGCACTCGCCGCCTCGAAGATTCTGGAGATCGCCTGATTAGCTACAACAATCCAGATTGTCTTTTTCATCTTGATTTCCTCACGACACACGTGCTTTCCCTACTCCATGGACGATGCAAAACCTGCGTAACCGCCTACCGTCGTCCGATGGCATTCGCAAGTAGCCGCACAGCGAAGGGCAGAAAAGCCGAGATACTCGCGTCGAAGAATTGCACGTCGCATCGGCGTCCAGCGCTTTCCGGTTACCTGCCAATTCCCGAGACCAGATTCACCGGCGCGTGCAACTCGCACTGTCTTCAAACGACTTTACAGCGCCCAGAATTACGCGCTCCGCAGCATGAAGGTCCCCCCAATCGCCGCACTGGACCGCTTCCGCCTGACCAACGCCACAATAGTTCTCGAAGAAAGCCTTGACCTGCGTCAATGCGTAGTCGCCCAGATCCTCCAGACGCTGCACCGGCGCAGATGCGGCGCAAATCCGATCCGACACCATGGCGACGATCTTCTCCTCCGTAATCGCATGGTGCACGACAGAAAGCATGCCAACAGGTCGGCAGACAACGACTGAAAGACGCTCAAGGGGAAATGGTGCAAATACAACGATATCCAGCGGATCTCCGTCCTGAGCACGCGTGCCGGGAACGAATCCATAGTTTTGCCAGAAGCGTGAACCGCCACCCGCGATGGACCGGACCCGCAGAAGGTTATATCGCGGGTCACGCTCGTAACTGACCGCCGTGCTCTGCCCCGGCAGGCGAATAATCACATTCAATTCCGCCAGCACGTCGTCACCAGGCGAAAGATGACCGAACAGCAACTCGATACTCTGGCTTTTTCCCATGCGTCACCTCGATGTAACGCGTATTCAAACCGCCCCCTTCACACGGGGTACCCGATCGTGGCTCACATCACTGGATTTCTCGCGACCTTCGGGTTTCTGAACGGGACGGAACTACTGCGGAACGAGAAAGACGGATTGACGCTATACGTACGTGCGGACGCAGTGATGACACGGGGGTTCGGGAATTGAGCGTGCCGCGCAGTGCATTGACTCGTCGCAAGGACGAAGCACAAGCTCGTGAAGTCTGAAATGAGGTCACGGAGATCACCTGGCAGTATGGGACAACCGGGTGCGGACATTCTGGCGAACGCCTACGATCTCCACCCCGGGACTCGTAGGCATCATTAGCCGCGCATGTGCGGCAGTTAAGGAGAATGCCATCTCCGTCGCCAAAGAATAACATGCGATGTACGTGCATGCACGTACATCGCGAACCGCTGGCAGGAAGACATGGGCGGCTTGACGTCAACCACGTTGATGCTAAAAGTTCTGCCTCTACTTTGCGAACAGTTGGCTCATATCCTTGAAAGCCTTGAATTCCAGCGCGTTGCCGCACGGGTCGAGCAGGAACATCGTCGCTTGCTCGCCCACTTCACCCTTGAAGCGAATATACGGGTCGATAACGAACTTGGTATCGAACGACTTCAGCCGCTCCGCGAGCGCTTCCCACTCTTCCCACTTCAACACGATGCCGAAGTGCGGCACCGGCACGTCATGGCCATCGACGGGATTGCTGTTGAGCTTTTCCTGCGACGGCGTCTTCGGCTGCTCGTGGATGACCAGTTGATGACCATAAAAGTCGAAGTCAACCCATTGCGTGCTGGAACGGCCTTCCGCGAGACCGAAAACTTCACCATAAAAATTTCGGGCGGCGGGAAGATCGTACACCGGGATGGCGAGATGAAAGGGGGAGAGACTCATGGT
Organism: Paraburkholderia sp.; assembly: GCF_047605525.1. Taxonomy (GTDB): domain Bacteria; phylum Pseudomonadota; class Gammaproteobacteria; order Burkholderiales; family Burkholderiaceae; genus Paraburkholderia. Next base: position 50,041 of record NZ_JASGFN010000028.1, read on the forward strand.
TATACAAGGCCAGGTTATGACGTGTTCGCTGTGGATTTACACAAGCGCACGCTATGGTGGAAAACGGCCAGACGGGGAATCACCCTGCCCGGTCAGCGCAGTGCGACTGACAAGACGAAACGCTATCGCAACCGTTTCATACTAAATTGCCAGTCACAAAAACTAAAGCAATAGATATTTATCTTTTACACAATCCAGATTGATGAATCGACTGATGGGCGTCGCATATGCGGGCTTGAACCACAAGTATTCAAAGCAGCCGCAAGTCTTCGGTGCGCAAATCGCAGAGCAGCATGTAACCCGGCGAATGCGTGATGCAGATTGGCGGCCGTGCCGCCATGACGGCAGCCTGCGGGGTCACGCCACAGCCCCAGAAGACCGGCAGCTCGCCCGCCCTGATTTCAGTCGGTTCGCCTTCGTCGGGCACATTGACGTTCGCAATCCCGATTCTGGATGGATCGCCGACGTGTACCGGCGCTCCGTGAGCGCCCGGTAGCTTCGCGCACACCTCGGTCGCAATCCGGACCTGGTCCGGGGTGTAGGGACGCATCGAGACAATCATCGGCCCCGAAAACGCACCGACCGGTGTAGTGGCAAGCGAGGTACGATACATCGGCACGACCTTTCCTTCGTCGACATGGCGAACCTCGAGTCCCGCGTCTTGCAGCGCGGATTCGAAGGACAGCGAGCAGCCGATGACGAAACCGACGAAATCGTCACGCCACAGGTCCGAAATGTCGGTGACCTCACGCTCCAGCACCCCATCCTTCCAGACCCGATAGCGCGGCAGGTCCGTCCGCAGGTCCACGTCGTCGCCAAGACCCGGTACGTAGCTGCTGCCCTCCCCGGTCATGCCGATCAGCGGGCACGGCGTCGGGTTTGCCTGACAGAAGCGTTTGAAATCGTCCGCCCAGTCGCGCGGCAGGATGACCAGGTTTCCCTGACCGTACCCCGGCGCCATGCCGCTCGTGTTGCCGCTGAAACCCGCACGAATCCGCAGGCGTTCCTCACGCGGCGTCAGCACCCGCTTTTCGCAATTGTTGTCGACCACATTCGTGTTTTGCATGCTTTCCTCCTTTTCCTTGTCCTCGAAGCAGCCCACTCACGCCAGCGCTTCGTCAGCGGTCTCGCGAACGCCGGCCAGCGTAACGAAACCTATGACTGCCGCGGCGACAAGCAGGTAGGCGGGACTCAGCAGGTTCCCCGTGTGGCCGATCAGGGCCGTCGCGATATACGGCGTCACGCCGCCACCGAGAATCGTCCCGAAGTTGAAGCTGAACGCCATGCCGGTATAGCGAACTCGCGTTGGGAACTGTTCGGCGTAGGTCGGATAGCCGACCGATTGCACGATCGGCATCGGCAACGCGACGATGAACAACGCAACAAAAGTGAGCGCCGTGTTATGGAGGTTCATGATCGTCATCATCGGGATCACGAGGAGAGCGTACGCCGCGAAGCCGATATAGAGCACCTTCTTGCGCCCAATCCGGTCCGACAGGCCACCCCACATCGGCATCAACATGGCCATCGTGATGCTCACGATAGACATGGCCCAATAGACGCTGGTCTTATCGTATTTGAGGTACGTGATCAGATAGATACTCATGAACACGAAGCCGACCCAGTAGCCGACGTTCTGGCCGAGAGAAATCAGGAACACCCGGAGCATCGGCAGCCGGTGATGCCTGAAGACTTCCGACAGCGGTGCCTTGGGCGGTTCGCTGGTCTCGGCCACACGACGGAAAACGGCCGACTCCTCGATCCGACGGCGCATGAATGCCGAGAAAATTACCAGCGGAAGCGCCATCAGGAACGGAATACGCCATCCCCAGTCGTGCAACTGCGCGCTGCTGATAAAGCCCGTGGTCAGACCGCAGACCGCGGCGGCAAGCGCGCCTCCGATGGCGACGCCCACGGGTGTCGCAGCGCCATAGAAACCACGGCGGCCGCGCGGCGCGGACTCGGCGACGTAGGCGGCCGAACCGGTCACTTCAGCCCCCGAGAAAAAGCCTTGGGCCAACCGTACGAGCAACAGCGCGAGCGGCGACAGAATGCCCGCGACCGAGGCGACAGGCAGCAGACCGACAGCCGCCGTCGCGATGCCCATGCCGATCACCGTCGTCAGCAACACCGACTTGCGTCCCACCCGGTCACCGAGGCGGCCCAGAACGATGCCACCGATGGGTCGCATCAGAAAGGCGCTGCCGAATATGGCCAGCACCGATAGCAGCGCAGCAGTCGGCTTATCCGAGGGAAAGAACAGCGGCCCAATGATCGCCGCCATATAGCCGTACACGCCGAATTCGTAATATTCGATCGCCGTTCCGGCGGCCGCGGCTATGGCCGCTTTGCGCGCGGTGGCAGGCGACGACCCGGTTCCGGCAGTCGAAGCCTGAGCCTCAAGAGGGGCAGACGAAGCATTAGACATATCTCTAACTCGTTAGGAAGACCATTCGACGGCATCGGGGTATGACCCAACACCGGATTAAGGACATCTACCAGCGGTGGACGGTTTCAGTCAGGAATGAACGTGGCTACGACTTGCCCTTCTTCGACGACGTCGCCTTCAACGACGTGATACTCATGCAGGGTGCCGGACACTTCAGCCTCGACAGGAATCTCCATCTTCATGGACTCGAGAACGAAGAGCTCCGCGCCGGCTGCATGATGCTCGCCCGGCTGGACGACAATTTTCCAGAGAGAACCGGTTGTTTCCGCGACGATGGGAACAGGTTGTTTTGTCATGACGGTCTCTACATGTGCGGCTGGATAGCCGGTGTCTGAAGGGTGACCCCGGCATCCCTGAGGGCAGCGCTCACGGCTGCTGCGAACGCAACCGCTCCGGGCTGGTCGCCGTGGATGCAGAGGGTATCGGGCTGTACATCGACCCACGCTCCATTCACCGAACGGACACGTTTGCTATCAAGCATCGTCAGAACCTGCTCGACGGCGATATTGACGTCGGTAATCATGGCGCGCGGGTCGCCGCGCGGCGTCAACGCACCATTGTCCTGATACGTGCGATCGGAGAAGACTTCCTGGGCGCAGCGCAAGCCGGCCTCATTGGCAGCGTCGATCAGCTTCGAACCGGACAGGCCGAAAAAAATCAGACTACGGTCGACATCGCGAACCGCGGCACAAAGTGCCGTTGCTACGTCGTGATTGCGCGCGGCCACGTTGTAGAGCGCGCCATGGGCTTTCACATGGGCCAGAGTTGCACCACAAGCTTCGGCAAACGCTTTCACAGCCCCGATCTGATAGACCGTGATGTCGTAAATCTCATCGGCGCTCATCTGGATCGGCCGACGACCAAAACCCTGCAGGTCGTTGTAACCGGGGTGTGCGCCAATCGCGACGTTTGCCTCGACGGCCGCTCGAACCGTCGCCTTGATGGTTTTCGGGTCACCGGCGTGAAAACCACAAGCAATGTTCGCTGATGTGACATGGCGGAGAACCTCGCGATCCGCTCCGAGCCGGTACACACCAAAGCTCTCGCCCATGTCGCTGTTCAGGTCGATTGTCGGCATGCTCATGTCTCCCAGGTTGCGAACATACGCTCTTGCGACAAAAGCAGCCGTTGAGCGTCGTCGATGCCGATGAGGCTGAATTTGAGCGACTCGCCCGGCATTTTCTGGGCGAGACGAGGCAAGTCCACCGCGCAGACCTGCGCGATCCTGGGATAGCCCCCCGTGGTCTGACGGTCTGCCATCAGCACGATCGGATTGCCATCCGCCGGCACCTGAATGGCCCCGAACCCCAAGGCTTCCGACTCCATCTGGGTAGCGTGCGTGAGTTCGAGCTTCGGGCCTTCAAGTCGAAATCCCATGCGATCAGACTGCGGTGTCAGACGAAACGGCTCCTGCAGAAATGCATGCCGTGAGGCTGGATCGAAGAGCGCCCATTCGCGTCCGGCCATCACGCGGATTGGTGCTTCGGCATCGGCGAGAACGTCCTCATCCGATGCAACAGGCGCTTTGTTGACTACCGAAACCCTGGCTTCAGACGAATCGTTCAGTTGAATGACATCGCCTTTGGCGAGCGCCCGTCCGGCGAAACCACCGTAGCCGCCGCGCGCGAAAAGGCTCGCGCTACCCATCACGGGGTCGACCTTGAAACCGCCACGAACGGCGAGGTAGGCGCGCACGCCCGAACGACGCTTGCCGAATGCAAGCTCGCTCCCTGCACTGACCACCTTGGCTTCGTTGCGCGGGAACGGCTCGCCGTCGACCTTGGCGTCGAGGTCCGCGCCAGTCACGGCGATGACCGCATCCACCGCGAAGCGGAGCGTCGGCCCCATCAACGTGATTTCCAGCGTTGCCACGCTTTGCGCGTTCCCGAGCAAAGCATTGGCCAGCCGATGAGAACGCTCGTCCATCACGCCATTGACGGGAACGCCGAGCCTTTGGTAGCCACGGCGGCCCAGGTCTTGAAGCGTGGTCAGCGCTCCTGGTTTCAACACTTCAATGCTCATCGCGCTGCTCCTGCATCCTGATTCAAAGCGTCGAACTCGGCGGGGCCGATGGAGACAAAACGGATCTTGTCGCCTGCCTGGAGAAGGCACGGATCGGCGCGCGACGGGTCGAACATCCGCAGCGGCGTGCGGCCGATAAGGTTCCATCCGCCGGGCAGCGTCACCGGATAGATCACGCTCTGACGATTGGCGAGGCCGACCGAGCCCGGTGGCACCGCGGTACGCGGGGTTGCGCGGCGCGGGGGCGCCAGCTTCTGATCCAGAAGACCGATGTAGGGGTGGCCCGGCGCGAAGCCGATCATCATGACGTCGACGAGCTCGCCGGAGTGAAGCTTCACCACGTCGTCGACCGACAAGCCACAGCTCCGCGCCACTTCAGCGAGGTCGGGGCCGTACTCGCCGCCATAACAGACGGGAATGTCGATCACGTGCCCCATATCCGTCGAGCCCGCGCTGTTGTCGTCGATGAGTTGCTCGAGCAAGCCTTCGACGACCTGATACGGAAGCTTTCCGCTCGACCCCACGTCGACGCGATGCGGATCGTAGTGAACCCCGACCGTGGTCATCGCGGGAACGATGTCGTGGATGAACGGGTGATTGCCCGCGGCAATTCGAGCGGCGATTGCGCGCGCAACGCGATTGGCGGCAACCCGGTCGCTCGCCTGTACCTCGACGATCACGATCCGCTCGCTCGAATGACGCAAGCGGCAAATCGTCGAAACGCCTGGGCTGCTGACGCCGTTCATACTGATACTCCATCGTGTACCGAGCCATTTGCAATGGAAAGCAAGCGCGTTATCTCGCGCTGAACGAAGCCCGTGTCGACGCGTCCAGCGACGAATTCGGGGTGCTGAATCAACGCCGCAAGGAATTCACCGTTATGCTTGATTCCGTCGATCTGCAACTGTGCGAGGGCCGCTGCCATGACCTCCAGCGCCTGCGTTCTATCGCTTCCCGACGAGATGAGCTTCGCAATCATCGGGTCGTAAAACGGCGAGATCGCGTCTCCCGCTCGCACGCCGGTGTCGATGCGTAAGCCATTGACCGCCTCCGGCAGCGCGAACATCGCGAGTTTGCCGGGCGAAGGCATGAAGTTCTTCGCGGGATTCTCGGCATACAGACGGCATTCGACGGCGGCGCCGCGACGACGGATGGCGCCCTGCTCGAGCCGCTTCAGGCGACCCGCGGCCAACAGGATCTGCGCCTGCACGAGGTCCCAACCCGTGATGGCTTCGGTGACACCGTGTTCGACCTGGATGCGCGTGTTCATCTCGAGAAAGAAGAACTCATTGGTGTCCGCATCGACGATAAATTCGACGGTGCCAGCGCCGCTGTAGCGCTGGCTTTCGGTAAGCGCCATCGCTGCGGACTCCATCCGTTCGAGTACATCAGCCGGCAGGCCGGGTGCCGGGCTCTCTTCGACGATCTTCTGGAAGCGCCGCTGAATCGAGCATTCGCGCTCGAACAGATGCACGGCCGTGCCATCGCCATAACCGAACACCTGAATTTCGATGTGACGCGCACGCGGAACGTAGCGCTCGAGATAGACGCCTGCATCGTTGAAGGCCTTCGAAGCAAGCTGTTGCGTCGTCGTCACCGTAGTCCGCAACCCGTCCATGGAATCCACGCGCTTCATGCCGATGCCGCCACCGCCGCCGGACGCTTTGACGAGTAACGGAAAGCCGACTCGTTCGGCTTCCTGTTCGAGCTTCGAGAGGTCGTCGGGAGAAAAACGAATGCTGCCGGGAAGTACCGGGACACCGCACTGCTCAGCGATCGTGCGAGCGCGATTCTTGTCACCCATGTTCTCGATGGATGTGGTCGACGGGCCAATCCACGTCATGCCGCGTTCTTCGGCTGCGCGCGCAAACTCCGTGTTCTCGGAGAGGAAGCCGTATCCGGGGTGTACGCCATCCGCGCCATTCGCAGCACCGGCATCAAGCACTGCCTGTACGACCAGATAACTCTTCACCGCGGGTGCCGGACCGATGGGCACCGCGATATCTGCCATTTCGCAGTGTTTCGAACCTTTATCCGCATCCGAATACACTGCAATAGCTTCAATGCCCAGTCCGTGCGCTGCCTTGATAATGCGGCAGGCAATTTCTCCGCGATTGGCGACAAGAATTCGTTTCATAAGCGCAAATTGTTGACGTCCGCGGGTCACGAGGACCAGCGATTCGCCGTTGGCTGTTGTTGAACAGGATGCTCGCTGACGCCTTTGAACCGACTCGCAGCAAAGGGCCGATGCGATTGCGGGAAATAATCTTTTGCGGTGCTGTCGCACCGACCGTCGTTCACCACGAGACTGAGTCTACTGATCCAAAAAGACAGGGAAAGCTATATATATTTGGACTGAGCAAAATAATTCTCTATGAATGGAACATCGGCCACTTTGGTGCAGAGCCGTGGCCGATACGGATGCAAAGCCGATTGGCCCCGTCGGCAAGGGCACTCCGGACCATCGCGGCGTTCGCGAAGTATCGGAAGAAAAAGGCGACCTGCCCCAATCTGGTTCCAAACGGAAAACGCTCTAAAGGCGCGACCGAGGGTTAATCCCTGGGAGGAAGAGTTTGCGCACGAATGGCGGCTAATGACGGCGATTCAAGGGCCGTTGGAGCGACTCACGAGGCCACGGCAATCGCAAGGCATCTGCATTGAAAGGGCTAAATCGCGAGTGTCCCGACAATTGGAAAAGACTGAGACACCAAAATAAAAGTTATATATATTGTCCCCGAGCTCAACAGGGAATTGGATATGATCCGGGAGTTGAAAACCTTGGTAGCGGTCGCACGAGAAGGCACGTTCGCCGCCGCGGGAGCGAAAATCGGGCTCACGCAAGCGGCCGTCAGCGCGCAGATGCAGAGACTTGAATCGGAGTTGGGACTTTCGCTCTTCGACCGCAGCGGACGCTCCGCCAATCTGAACAAAACGGGTGAACAGATCCTTTCGCAGGCGCAGGAACTCATCCGGATGTACAACAATCTCGGCGCCACACCTGTTGGTCATCCAGCCAACGTTCTCGTACGAGTTGGAGCCATCGCTTCACTTCAGCGCTCGCTGCTTCCGGACGCGCTGGCAAAGTTTCACCGGCAGCGTCCAGAGGCTCGGTCCCATGTGATTCCAGGCCTGTCGATGGAGCTGGTCAACCTGGTGGATGCCGGGGAAATCGACATGGCAGCGATAATTCGGCCACCGTTTTCCCTGCATAGCGACCTTCGCTGGACGACTCTGGCCAGTGAGCCGTTTCGGCTCATCGTGCCTCGAAACGCGCCAGAGACTGATTGGGCCGAGCTGTTATCTACCCAGCCGTTTATCCGGTACGACCGCACATCATTTGGCGGACGTCTGGTCGACCGTTTCCTGCGTGGCATGCATTTCTCGTTGCAGGAAGTTTGTGAGGTCGACGAACTGGAAGCGATCGTGCGCCTCGTCTCCAACGGACTCGGTGTAGCGCTCGTGCCAGAAGTTGCGACACACAAACGATGGCCGGCAGCGGTTCGTGCAATCGATTTGGGCGAACATACATTCCATCGCGATGTTGGGCTCGTGCATCGAGCTCGCGGAAGCCTCAGCGAACCGGCCCGTTTGCTCACGAAACTGATCGTCGGCGTTGCCGGCAAAGGTTCGGACGAAGAGGTCTGATGGCGACGTGCGATCGCCCTTCGCGGTACTCGGGTCGCTTCGCCAGTCGACAGCCGTTGGGTCCAATTGCCGGCGCTCCTGCAGAAATGCAACCCGTTCCTGGCCCGGAGCGCAATTCAAATGACTTTTCTCTGTCCCGTACCATGAACAGCTCCAGTCATAGTCGTCGATAGACGGGCCGACGTATCCCGTTCCAGATGACTCGTTCGGGACAGTCAGCGTGACCGCCACGCCTCAACGATCGAGTATCGTGCTCACCGCTCGTCGTCGAGCAGTCGCCGATAGGGTTTGCGTGCAGAAAACATCATCCACGCCGCCGCGACAGACGCCACGCCGCAAATGATCGCAATCGAGTATCCGACCTTGACGGGGTCATGGAACACGTGATCGGTAACCAGCGCGATGGCCGTCGGACCGACGCCGAGGCCCACGCCGTTTCCAAACACCGTGTACAGCGACGCAACGATGCCCCGCAGTCGACTCGGCGTGCCCGTCTGCAGCACCGCGGGCAAAATGCCCACCGGTACGCTGCAGAAGAAGATTGCGCCGGCGCAGCTCGCCAACGCGCTGAACGGACCCGGCACCAGTGGAATGAGCACGCAGCAAACGCACATGCCAACCGCGGCGATACCCGTTGCGTGCAGCGGCGCGCCCTGCCGGCCGTTCCGTTCCAGCACGCGCGCGAACCACGGCGCGAGCAGAACGCCCGCCGCACTCGAACTCAGGAACACGATGCCGAGCAGGTAGCCGACAGTCGCCGGCGCCATTCGGTGGTATCGGATCAGAAACGATGGAAACCAGACGGGCAGCCCGAGATAGACGATGCCGAACATGCCGATGCCGACATATAGGCGCCCGTAAAAGCCACGCAGTGTAATCAGGAAGCGAGCCGCCTCCCCGAGCGAGAAGTGCCGGTCCGCTACCGTCGACGCGCGCGCACTGCTCAAGCTTCGCGCGGGCTCACGAACGGTCAGCAGCAGGATCGCGATCAGCACGCCCGGCAGCCCGACGAAAACGAATGCGAGCTGCCACGTCGCAAATCCGCTCAGCGGGGTAAACAACTCTCGCAAATTGGCGGCGAATCCGATCACCAGGCCACCCGCGATCAGCGACAGTCCGCCGCCCACCTGAGGGCCTACCATGAAGACACTGAGCGCACGCGCCCGGCGTTCCGTCGAAAAGTAATCGGAGATGATCGACCAGCCGGCGGGAAGCACGCACGCTTCGCTCGCGCCCACGCCGAAGCGCGCGACGAAAAGCTCGGCATAGCTGTGCACCAGCCCACTCAGCACGGTGCAGCCGCACCAGATGCAGATTCCGGCTATCAGGATATTGCGGCGGTTGGTGATGTCGACCAGCCGCCCGACGATCGGCGTTGCAAGCAGGTAGGCGGAAATGAACGCAGCGCCCTGGATGACGCTGATCTGCGTGTCGGAGATGCCGAGATCGTGTTTGATCGGCTCGACGATCAGGTTGATCAACTGCCGGTCGATGTAGGCGACCCCGAACGTTATGGTCAGGAGGATCAACACGTACCACGATCTCGAACTGTCCATTCCGGCGAGCGACATGGGCGACGGCGCGCTTTGCGCGGGCTCCTGCTGCGCCTCGGAAAGGGAGGACATCGAATGTTTCATGACTGCATCTCCGTTCAGAAGGCCTGACGAATGCCGACGCGCACGACGGTCTGGTTACGTGAATCCGATGCAATCGGGCTGTCCAGATTTGCCGCTACCGCCGGCATTCCGAGCGAGTTTGTTCCGCTCGCGTGCTGCCACACGCCGTTCAGGTACAGCAGCGTGCGCTTGGAAAGCGCGTACGTCGTGCCGAGATTCAACTGCCGGTAGCGCGCGTTGGTCGCCCATGTGTAGCTATAGGCAGCGCCGAGCAGGAACGCCGGAGTGACGTTCCAGATGTAGTTGCCTTCGAGCGTGTTGAAGTGGGCGCTGCCACCGAGCGGCGTGGTCGTCGTCTGGACCGCGTTGTTGTACATCGCGTTGGTGAAGACGGCGCCGAACGTCGACGAGCCTACCTGGTACTGCAGCGCGCCGCCCGCGACCTGCATCGACGACGCGCTCGCGTAGCCGCGGTAGATCGGCGAATTGAGCGGATTGACATAAGCGCCGCCGGCAGCGGGCGGAGCGGTGCCGCCCCACACCGCGGTCGCGGGATTGTTCACTCGCATAAACGCGCCAGCCGCGCTGAACGGCCCGTTCGCATAGGTGAGCGAAAAGTTGACGACCTGATTCTCGCCCATCGAGCCTGCCGTGTTGCCGAATCCATATGCCGCACCCAGGTGGAATCCCCACAGATCCGGCGACAGGTACTTCGCGAGATTGCTCAGCTTGAAGTCCGCCCAGAGGTTGTCGACGTCGCCAGCGTGCGCCCCCTGCACGCCCGCGAACTTGCCCATCGAGGTGAACGGCAGAAGGCTGTCGCAATTAAGGTCGTATTGCCGGCCCAATCGCAGCTCGCCGTAGCGATCGCTGCCCAGACCGACATAGGCCTGATTGCCGAATATGTAGCCGGTCGGAAGCGCCGCGCCGTTACTCATGTTGAAGGCGCTTTCAAGTTTGAAAACGGCACGCATGCCACCGCCCAGGTCTTCCTTGCCGGTAATCCCCCACTTGCTGGTTCCGAGCGCGCCTTGCGCCATCGCCCACGCCGACGAGCCCGCCTGGTTGCTGGTGTATTGGAGCCCCTCGTCAGCAAAGCCGTAGATCGTGACCGAGCTTTGCGCGTGCGCCATGCCAGTCGTCGCAGTGCATGCGAGCGCCATCAACACTTTCTTCATCAAGGTCTCCATTATTGTGGAATTCAGACTTAGACATCCTTATTTATTAAACGACTCTTGCGCGGCTTGCCGGTCTGGACGGCGCGCTCAGCCCGGCAAAAGCCCAGCCGCTTGCCGCTACGGCTGGGCGCACTCTCTCATTGGGTACTGGCGGCTCGACTGGCCTTGATTTTCTCGAAACGTGCCGCGTCACGTAGAACTTCCCGCGCGCGCGCGAGCATCGCGTAGTCGATCATTTCGCCTTCGTAACGGACCGCGCCATCTCCGGTGGCGTCGGTTTTCTCCATCGTGTCGATGATGCCTTGATAGAACATTACTTCCTTGTCGGTCGGCGCGAACGCTTCCTGCACGATCGGCAAGTGCGTCGGATGAATCACGAGTACGCCCGTATAGCCACAGATCTTGGCTCGCTGCGTCAGTTCGCTCACTTTGTCGAGATCCTCGATCTTGACGCCGTTGACCACCGCGATTGGATGCATCGCGCCCGCCGCGCGGCTGTCGAGCGACAGCTTCGAGCCAATGTAGGTTTGCTCGAGCGCGCTTTCGGACGGCCAGATGCCGAGCGCACCCGCGAAGTCGCCGGCCGCGCCGCTGCCGAGTATGCCGCAGACGAGGCCGCGTACGCGCGGGCTTTCCTGCGCGAGCAGCCGGGCATCCTGCATGCCGACCGCCGTTTCCGGCAGGATCAGGATCGCAACGCTGCCGTGCTTAATCCCTGCGCGACCTTCGTAATATGCGAGCAACGTATCGAGTTCGCGGACCTGCGCGACTGTCGCGGCCTTGGGCAACAGCACCGCATCGAGATCCTCGCGCACGATGGCATCGAGATCGAGTTCGCCGCCCTCCTCCAGCGCGTTGATGCGCACGACCGTGCCGATCTCGTTGCGGTGAAGCACGCTCAACAGATCAGGCACGCCGAGCCGCGCAGCGGGCTTGTTGTGCGGCGCGACCGCGTCCTCGAGATCGAGGACCACGGCATCCGGACGATAGCGCGCAATCTTATGAACCCATTCGCTCTTGTGGGCGGGGATGAAAATCGAACTGCGTATCGGCCATTCCATGTCAGCTACCTCCATAGTGTTGAAACAGGTCGGTTACCGCGCCCGGCCATCGGGCGCGTCACCCGAGCGGCACGAGCACGACACGAATGCCGTCGAGGGTCTCGTCCACCTTGATCTGACAGCTCAATCGCGATGTACCGGCCTGATATGCGGGTTCGTCCTCGATCAGCTCGGTTTCATCGATGGTCGGCGCGGGCAGCCTGCCGTACCACGCCGCATCGACATGTACGTGACAGGTGCCGCACGCGCGGTTGCCGCCACAGATCGCCGGCACGTCGAGACCGCCCACGTCCTTCAGGTTGCGCATCAGCGACAGCCCGGACTCGCCCTCGATCTCATGCTCGGCGCCGCGTCGGTCGGTTGCAAAAATTGTCACCATCGCTTGCTCTCTCGTGCAGTTGCCGCGTCGCTCAACGCGTTGTCGTCATGGTCGCTGCACTCAACACCCGAGGCGGTCCCAAGTTGTCTCGTTGAGGGGATTGGCGCGCAGCTTGTTCTTCTGTGTCTTGCCGGTCGGTGTCTTGGGCAGTTCGGTCACGAACTCGACATAGCGCGGGACCGCGAAATGCGGCAGGCGGGTCTCGCACCAGGCGATCAGTTCGACGGGTTCGAGCTGCATGCCTTCCTTGCAGACGATGCACGCCTTGACTTCCTCGTCCCGCGAAACCGCATCGACTCGCACCGATACGACCGCGCATTCGGAAATCGACGGATGCATCAGCAATTGATACTCGACCTCGAACGACGAGATGTTTTCACCACGGCGTCGGATGCTGTCCTTGATCCGGTCGGCGAACCCATACCAGCCGTCCGCATCGCGGCGCACGCCGTCGCCGGTGTGAAACCAGTAATTGCGATTGGCCGAGGCGGTCTCGGCTGGCATGTTTTCGTAGGCGATCATCATCGTCCACGGGAATTTCGGGCGGATCAGCAGTTCGCCCATCGTGCCGTCCGGTACCTCCTCGTCGGTCTCGGGATCCGCGACGCGCGCGTCATACCAGTCGCCGATGAGGCAGCCCGCATAGCCCTTTGGTGGCTTCCGCCCCGGCGGCGGAATGATCGGCAGCGAGGTCTCCGTCATGCCAATCGCTTCTTTCAACTCAGCGATGCCGAAGCGTTGCTGGAACGCGTCCTGCAGCGTGTACGGCATCGGGATGCAGATTGCGGCGCGCAAGCGATGGGCACGATCCGCCGGCGACGGCGACTGGTCCGCGATCATCTGCAGCATCGAACCATGGAACATCGTGATGGTCGCGCGGCTGCGCGCGGCGCGTTCGAGAAAGCGCGTGCCGCTGAATTTCGGGTAAAGCGTGCAGCGACCGCCGACCAGCAGCATCGGGTAAAGGCTGTTCTGGCGCCCACTGCCATGAAACAGCGGAAACGGCGACATAAAGACATCGTCCGCGGTGAGCCCATAGAGCGCGACGATCTGCTCGGCATTGAAGTGCAATGCGCCATGTGGCAACAGCACGCCCTTGGACGGGCCGGTGGTGCCCGACGTGAACATGATGGTCGACGGATCGGCGGGCGTGACCATGTACGGCGGGTTGTCGATCCGCTCGGACGCGATTGCATCGAGCGATACGACCTCGCACTCTGGAAGCAGCATGCGGGCGGACGTCGGATCGCCGATCACAATCAACCGCTTCAGGTACAGCAGTTCCTCCCTGACCGGCACAATCCGTTCGACGAGCCGCTCGTCGACGATCGCCACGTTCGCGCGGCAAAGGTTCATCTGATGCGTCAGCAGGCTGCCCATCAGGCTCTCGTTGATCGGCGCATCGACCGCGCCGAGCTTCGTGCAAGCGAACCAGCAATACACATGTGACAACGAGTTGCCGAGCAGAAAGACGACGCGCTCACCCTTCCGGATACCGAATTCATGCAAACCATGCGCGATCTGGTTGCTGCGCGCGTTCACGTCGAAAAAACTCAGAGGCGCTCCCTCGTCGGTCCATTGAAGAAATGGCGCGTCGCCGCGTTCGCGCGCCTGCCTTTCGAGCAGCGCGGGTAGTGTCCAGAGATCCTTTGGATAGAGCGGTGTCAAGGGCGTCATTGTTGTCATCAAGATGTCTCGTCTGTTCAGCGTGCTTTGGTTTTTAAATCCTAAATCAAATTCAAATAATAGGCATTGGGAACAACCCGCACGTTGGGACCGTGCTGCTTTGCCGCCGGTCGAGGGTGGTCTGACGGGAGACGGCGTGACGATGCATTCGTCGCGCCGACAGGAGTGCGTCGTCGCGCACGGCCGATGAAACAGCCGGATGAGACGCCGGCGTCGACAAAGGCCCGAGTTCGCGCCCGAACGGCTTGCGAATTCGGGGAGCGCCAGTAGCAAACGGGAGGTTGTGAGGGCTAACGGTTTCGCGCGTTTCAACCTTTCTGCATCACCGGGCGCTTGTCAATCGTTATTGCCAAATCGTTCCGTACTACGGATGCGGCGGCATATTCGAGCCGGCGCTCGGGATGCAAGCCGCCGTTGCGGCAGCGCGTGCCGGATCGAAGGAAACGAAAAATCGTGCTGCGGAAGATCGTGCTATTTGGTTTTGGCACGCCGCTTTGCTTTCGACGGATCGACCGTCTGCGCTTCGACATCCCGACGCAGCCGCATTCGACCCGCCGGCGATGCGACGCCTTCGAAATTCATCTTGATCACCAGATCGCACAACTCATCGACCGAAAGCCGACCATTCGGATTGAACCACTGCGGCAACCAGTTGATGGAACCGAGCATCAGGAACATGAAGGCGCGGCGATCGACCTTTTCCAGTTCCCCGGCGTCGATCGCCGCGCCGATCAACGTCTCGAAGAAGCGCCCATACGCTTTTTGTTGCGCCTCGATCTTCTGCCGCATTTCGTCGGGGATCTCCGACATCACGCGATACACGGCGCGCACGTAACTGCCGATGCTGGTCAGCTGACGTTGGCAATGCGCGCGAATCGCCGTCTCGAGGCGCTCGATCGGCGTCGCCGTCGCGGGCAGGTCGTTGACCGCCTTTCGCGTATGCGTGTAGGCGTCCTCGAGGCCATGGCGCAGTACCTCTTCGAACAGATGCTCACGAGACTCGAAGTGGTAGTAGATGCCGCCCGGCTGCGAGTTTATCTGCGCGGCCACTTCGCTCAGCATCGTGCCGGCGTAGCCTCGGCGGGCGAGGATATCGGCCGCCGCATCCAGTATCTGCCGCCGCTTTTTCTCGGAGCGCTGCGACTTCGGCGACGCGCCATTCTTCTTCATTACCTGCTCGACCATTCGAGACCTCGTTGAACGTGACGTCCGCGGGCGTGGCGCGTCGTCCGGTCCCGCTCGACGACGCGCCACGCCCGATACCAAGTCCGAATTCTAAATCAGTTTCAATTTCCGCCCATCGCCCAGCTCCCGGCACGGCAGCGCGGTCGAGCTAATGCCCAGCGGTGAAGGCCGTCCGCGCCGGTTCGCCCGGCCGGGCGTGCGCCTTGTTGCGCTGCGCATGCGCAATCAGGTCAAAGTCCGGCTGGCGGGCCATGTCAGGTGTCAGTGCGGCATCGAGGGTGAGCAGCTTGCGTGCAGCCATATGTTCGCGCGGCCGGTTCAGCGTTTCGACGCCGATCAGGCGGCCTGCGCGAAAACACAGGATCGAGGCGCCCTCTTCGGCGTCGCCGTGCACCACGGTCGTGTCATGAAACGCCGTCAGGCCGGCAATCTGCAGCCGGTATGCGCCCTGCTCGCTCCAGAACCACGGCACCGCGCCATACGGATACGGTTGCCCGAGCAACCGGTTCGCAACGGTGCGCGCCTGATCGATCGCGTTCTGCACCGATTCGATTCGCACCCATTCGTCACGCGAAAACCGTGACGGAAAGCGCGCGCAATCACCGATCGCGGAAATCGCCGGATCGCAGGTGCACAGATGTGTGTCGACCTCCACGCCGTCCGCAACGCGAAGTCCGGCCTCGGCGGCGAGTTCGGTGTTCGGCAGGACGCCAATGCCGACCAGCACGAGGTCGGCGGCGACCTGCTCGCCGGCGGATGTTCGCACGCTGATCACCGCGCCGGCGCGGCCGTCGATGCGCGTCACGGTCGTACCGAATCTGAAGCGAATTCCCGCGCGTTCATGGATATCCCGGAACATGCCGGACATCTCGGGCGATACCGCCCGACCCATCGGGCGCGCGCCGGCCTCGATCACCGTCACCGCGAGGCCGCGCTGCGCCGCGAGCGCGGCAAACTCGAGCCCGATGAAGCCGGCGCCGATCACCGCCACGCTGCGCGCGGTATCGAGCGCGGTCGCCAGCGCGTCCGCCTCCGCGAGCGTTCGCAACTGACGCACGCCGGCCAGTTCACAGCCCGGCACCATCAGCAAGCGATTGCGCGAGCCGGTCGCGAGCACCAGTTGATCGTATGCGACCCGCTCGCCGTCCTCGAGTTCGATGCGCGCGGCTGCACGGTCGATCGCGCAAACGCGGACGCCGGATCTCAGCTCGATTTCACTCTTCTCGAGGGATTTCGATGTGCTCAGTACCAGTTCCTCACGCGTGACGGCGCCGGCGAGATACGCCTTCGATAGCGGCGGACGCTGATACGGCAGGCCCGGCTCGTCGCCGACCAGCAGCAGGCGGCCGCGATAGCCGCCATCGCGCAGCGTTGAGGCGAGTTGCATGGCGGCCTGCCCGGCGCCGATTACGATCACGCTGTCCATCGTCAATCACGCTCGATGAAGGGTTCCAGGACCGGCTCGACGCGCATCTGCGCGGGTACCGCGTCGCCGATCCGGCGATCCGCTTCTTCGTGCCACTGATAAATGCGCCGTTCCTGATAGTTGAGCGTGCTGCCCCGGTAACCGTGCGATTCGAGCGAATGCTGGATGTCTTCCTGGAACTGCACGTCTTCCATCAGGATGCGTTCGAAGTTCCTGAACCGCGTGTCCCAAACCGCCGGCCGCGGGCCGTCGCCCCAGGACGGCGCGAACCAGAGCACCTCGCAGATCGACGTGTTGACACCGGTCGGCCAGAAAACCATCGCGGGACTGCCCGCATCGGCCCACGCCATCGCCATGTTCGGATAGAAAAACGTCTGCATGGTGGTGGTCTTGACGATTTCGTCGGCCGACTCCATCAACGGCAGGCCGATGGTGCCCGGGTCGACCCAGTCGGCGCGCTCGGCGCGGCGCGGGGTGATCATCTGCGAATGCCCGTTCGGCCACAGGTTGATCACCGTGCCGCGATGGTCGAGGAAGCGGTCGACGGTATCCGCGTGGATCGACTTGATGTGATAGACCTCGAGGAACGCCTCAAGCACCACTTTCACATTCGATTTGATGTGGTACGCCTTGCGGTCCACCAGGCGCAGATCATCCGCCCGATGCTCATTGAGGGTCACGCCGGCCTGTCCGAGATATTCGGCAAGCGTCATCCCATTCGAATCGAGGTTGATGAACACGTAGCGCCCGATGCTTTCGCAGCGCACCGGGATCAGCGACCGGCAATTCGTATCAAGGCCGACGAAATCGCGCTTGTCGCGCAGATTGACAAGGTCGCCCGTCAGGCTGTACGTCCAGCCGTGATACCCGCACACGAAACCGTCGGCATTGCCACGCTCCGCGGTCGCGACCGGCGCGCCACGGTGGCGACACGTGTTGTAGAAGCAACGGATCACGTCATCGTTGCCACGCACGAACAGCAGCGGCTCGCCCATCAGGTTCCAGCGAATGAAACTGCCGCGCTCGGGTACTTCGTCACCGTGGATCGCGAAGATCCACGATTTGCGCCATACATGCGTGAGTTCAAGCTGATAGAAGTCCGCATCGGTGTAGCGGCGCGGCGGGATGACAGGAAGCGCGGGAAACCCTTCGGGCGGCGCCTTGCGTGAACCTTCGTACGCCATGCCTGCCTTGATCTGTGCAATTTTGTCCGCATTCATTGGATATCCTTTCGATCGATTCCCGCTTCCTGAACCGGAAGCTTATAGAGGTTCGCGGCCGTGCCGCTGAAAACGCGCCGCCGGTCCGCGTCAGAAAGGTCGCGACAGATGTACTTGTAGACGTTCCATAGCTGTCGGTATGAGATTGACGAGCGGTCTTCCGGATAGTTGCTCGTGAACATGCAGCGAGCCGGACCGAAGGCGTCGAGACAGGCGTCGACATAGGGCGACCAGACCTTTGCGTAGGTCTCCGTGTCGGGCCGCCTCTCGCACGTGTGGAAACCGAGACCCATCATCTTGGCACCGAACGCGCCGATCTGAATGTTGACGTTTGGTTGTACAGCCAGTCGCTTGAGCGCCGCACGCCACGTGTCGAACACCTCCTGCCGCCGCCCCTTGAACGGACCAACGCCAAGCGGACCGCCAACGCCGACGACGATGATCGTCAATTCGGGCTGCGCGCGAGCGAGCGCGGCGACTTCGTCGAGCTGCGGATGGAACACGAACGTCTCGAATACCAGTCCGTTCCTCGCCAGACACGCGGTACCCTCGCGCAAGGCCGGCTCCGCCAGCATTCCCGCATGAGGGACGAACGAGCGGATCAGCGGCGACGGATCGTGTGCCGCGATATTGCGGATGCCCTTCAGACGGTCACCAGCGATGTCGCGATGCGCATCGATTACACGCTGGACACCGGCACCAAGCATCAGATCGGCGTACATGACCAGACCGCCGAACAGATGCGTTGCCTCCGGGCCACCCCGCTCGATCGCATCGAGCACGAACTCCGTCTCGCCGACCGGTCTCAGCTCGACCGGCCCGTCTTCGCGAAACATCGATTTGCATTCACAGTAGACCGAGTCCACGATGTTGTGGCCCGATCCCGCATCCGCCAGCAGGTCCGGCATCAGATAGTCGAATTTACCGTGCGCCGCATTCCAGATGTGATGATGCGCATCGATGATCGGCAGCCCCGGATCGAGGATTGCCTCCGCTTCGTTCAACGCCGTTCCTTCCATGTGGTTTCCTTGTAATGTGCCTGCCGGAATCTCCTGCCGATATAAAGATCGTAGCTTTTGTTGAATTTGAAGTCAAATTAAAAATTGCCGCTAGAATCGGCCCACGGCGGCCGTGCGATCGTCCACAATGACACTGTTGCGCATTGCGCCATCGCGAGGAGAGCACGACATGAATTTGCCACCGCCACAGCCGCGCCGAATGCTTCACGAGCGGCGCGTGATCAGCCGAGGCTATCTGCGCGACGACGGGCTATGGGATATCGAAGGTGAGATCGTCGACGAGAAGACCTACGCTTCGACCGTCCGCGAGCGCGGTGCGCTGCCGGCACGCACCCCTTATCACGACATGTGCGTGAGAGTGACGATCGACGATGACATGACGATCCGCGCGATCGAGGCGTCGATGCCCGCGAAGCCGTTCAACTATTGCGCTGGCGTGATCGAGCCGTTGCAGCGGCTCGTCGGGCTCTCGCTCGCACGGGGCTTCCGGCGCAAGCTCGGCGAAGCGATCGGCGGCGAGCAAGGCTGCACCCATCTGCGGGACTTGATCCTGGCGGTTGCGACCACCGCGCATCAGACGATCTTTTCGTACCGCGCGGAGTTCGAGCCCGAACGTGCCGACGCGATGGAGCATGGCGACACGCCACCGTTCTTCATCAATGGCTGCCATACCTGGGACGAAAAAAGCCCGGTCGTCGCGATCTACTACCCGAAGTTCCATCGCAAGCCATGACGGGTGAGGAGCGGCGAAATCGCGCCGGATGGCAGCGGAGCTACCGCTCAGGTGTGGCGCGTTTCCCGAAACGGGAGGTTTTGCCCGTAAACGTAGCCCTATCGATATAAGGGCTATGCAAGGCAGACTGGATGACGCACCGTTCGGCCAGGCCGTGCCGAACGGCGCCCTCGATGCTATCCGCGGCGGACGTAATGATCCGATACGACATGGCGTCGTTGGATCCATGCGATCACCCGCCCCATGGCCTGGGTACGGGTTTCGCCCTCGCGGTTCGTGACTGTGGCCGCACGCGCCAATAAAGACTTCGCCCCTCAATTTGTGAACGATTCTCATTTACTTCATTGAATTCTGCGTGTAACCTACGCAACGGAAGATGTAAGCCTCGCGATCGTCCCTGCCCGGCCGCGAAACGCACCGTATGAACCGTAGAACCGTATGACAGCCCTTCCGCCGTTGGTACATCTTGAAATTGACGCGCTTTATCGCGCGCATCACAACTGGCTCCACGGATGGCTGCGGCGCAAGCTCGGCTGCGCACATCGCGCGAGCGACCTCGCGCACGACACGTTTGCACGGCTGCTCAATCGCGAGGAGCCGATCGAGGCACGCGAGCCGCGCGCGTTTCTCATGACGGTCGCGCAGCGCGTGCTCTACAACCACTGGCGCCGCGAGGAAGTCGAGCGTGCCTATCTCGAAGCGCTTGCACAAGTGCCCGAAGCGCTCGCGCCGTCGCCGGAAGAACAGGCAGTGCTGCTCGAAACGCTCTGCGAAATCGACAAACTGCTCGACGGCCTGCCCGTCATCGTCAAGCGCGCGTTTCTGCTCGCGCAACTCGACGGCGCCACGCATGCCGAGATCGCCGAGGCGCTCGATATTTCGCTGGCCACCGTAAAGCGCTACCTGGCCCGCGCCGCGGCGCAGTGCTTTTTCGCGCTCTAAGTGGACGGTGCCGTGAAATTCGCCCCGCCGAACGTGGCGCCAGAGGTCGCGCATCGCGCCGTGGAATGGTGGCTCGATCTGAGCAGCGGCAGCGTAACGCCCTCGCAACGCGCAGCCTTCGATGCGTGGCGCGCCGCGCATGCCGACCACGAACGCGCGTGGCAGCACATTCAAGCCGTATCGGGGCGCTTTCAGTCGATCGGCGATAGCGCAGCCGCGAACGCCGCGCGCTCGGCTCTCACGCTTCCGGCGCGGGACACACGGCGCAGCCGGCGCGCGGGCATCAAGGCGCTCGCCGTGCTGCTCTTCGCGGGTGGCGCGACGTGGAGCGCGCGCCATCGTTCGGCGTGGCCGGGCTGGACCTCGGACCTGCACACGGCCACCGGCGAAGTCCGCACCGTCACGCTCGCCGACGGCACCACGCTGACACTCGACACCGCCTCCGCCGTCGACGTGCGCTTCACACAGGACGAACGGCGCGTCGTGCTCCGGAGCGGCGCGATCATGGTCGCCACGGGACACCGCGACGGCCTCGCGCCACGGCCCTTCGTGGTGCAAACGGCGCAAGGCACGGCCACACCCATCGGCACGCGCTTTTCGGTGCGCCAGGCGCAGGACGCTACGCGGCTCGCCGTGTTCGAAGGCGCCGTGCGCGTCGTGCCGGACGCGGCGCCCTCGGCGGCACAGATGCTGCGCGCGGGCGAGCGCGCGCAATTCACGACGAATGCGGTACTCCAGAGAGAACCCGTGGCGAGCGATGCAGCGGCGTGGACGAAAGGCATACTCGTCGCGAGCAACATGCGGCTCGGCGACTTTCTCGACGAACTCTCGCGCTACCGGGAAGGCCTGCTGCGTTGCGATCCGCGGGTGGCCTCACTGCGCCTCTCCGGCACCTATCTGCTCGCCGATACCGATCTCGTACTCGAAACGCTCACGCGTGCCATGCCGCTGCGCGTGGATTACCTGACGCGTTACTGGGTCACGGTCGGGCCCGCTCGCACGTGATCGCCGTTGGGCATCGCGTCCACTCGCGACACGATAAAAATTTTTCGCAAGGCTGAGCTGTTTTCGATTTTCCCGGGACAAGCCAGATGAGAGCACCACTTCATCCGACTTTTCCCAGCCTTCATGAACATGCATTCACCTGTCCACGCCGACGCGGCGCGCGCGTCACGCCCGGCCTGTCCCGCCATTCGCCAACGCCACTGGATCAGCATCGCCGCACTCGCTCTCTTTGCCGTGAGCGCGGCGCCACCCGCTCTCGCCGCCGCGAACGCGACCGCCGCCACAGAACAGGCGCCGTCGCGCCAACAGTACGACATCGCCGCCGGCCCGCTCGAAACCGCGTTGAATCAGTTCGGCCAGCAGGCGGGCGTCATGATTTCGTATCCCGGCGCGCTCGCGACAAACCGCACGAGCGGCGGATTGCACGGCGAATACGGCGTCGCGGACGGTCTCGCGCGCATTCTGCGCAATACGGGGCTCTCGGCGAACGCGCAGGCAAACGGCAGCTTCACGCTTGTGGAGGATCCGTCCAACGTCGAACCTGACGATCCCGCGATGCTCCCGCCCGTGACGGTCGGCGCATCGACGATCAAGGCCGGCAGTTACCGCGCGCCCGCCGAAGTGAGCGTCACGCGCTCGGACACCCCCGTGCTCGACACGGCGCAGGCGATCAACGTGGTGCCCGCACAGGTGCTGCGCGATCAGCGTCCGCGCAATCTCGACGATGCGCTCGCGAACGTGAGCGGCATCGTGCAGGGCAATACGCTCGCGGGTACGCAGGACACGCTGCTCAAGCGCGGCTTCGGCGGCAACCGGGACGGCTCCATCATGGAAAACGGCATGCCGCTCGTGCAGGGCCGCGCGCTCAACGAAGCGGTCGACAGCGTCGAAGTACTCAAGGGCCCGACGTCGCTGCTCTACGGCATCATGGACCCCGGCGGCGTCATCAACGTGGTCAGCAAGCAGCCGATGCTCACGCCGTATCACGCGATTTCCGTGCTCGGCTCCACCTATGGCCACGGCCGCAACGGCGGCGGCGCGACGCTCGACACCACGGGCCCGATCGGCGATACGGGCCTCGCTTACCGGCTCGTGCTCGATCAGGTAAACGAACAGTATTGGCGCAATTTCGGCGAACACCGCGAGACGCTCGTCGCACCCTCGGTCGCGTGGTATGGCCGCGATACGCAGGTCGTGCTCTCGTATCAGTACCGCAAATTTCTCTATCCGTTCGATCGCGGCACCGCGCTCGACCCCAAGACTAACGAGCCGCTGGCGATTCCCGCGCGCGAACGCCTCGACGAGCCGTTCAACGAGATGCGCGGCGAGTCGCATCTCGCGCAATTGCTCGTGGATCACCAGATCGACGCTAACTGGAAGGCGCATTTTGGCTACAGCTACAACCGCGAGACCTACGACGCAAACCAGTTGCGCGTGCAGGGCGTGAACAGCACGACCGGCTTGCTCTCGCGCAGCAACGACGCGACGCACGGCGCGGTGAGCACGGATAGCTACGCGATTGCCTATGTCGACGGCCATTTCGACATCGCGGGTCTGCGCAACGATCTGCAGATCGGCGTGGACGACGAATACCGGCGCATTTATCGCGCGGATCTGCTGCGCCAGGCCACGCAATATCCATTCAATTATTTCTCTCCGGTCTACGGGTTGGAGAGTCCTTCGAGCACGGTCTCCGCGAGCGACAGTGACCAGACCGACACGTTGCACGACACTTCCGTGTTCCTCCAGGACAGCCTGCATCTGACCGACAAATGGATACTCGTGGGCGGCGCGCGCTTCATTTCATATAACCAGATTGCCGGGAAAGGCAGGCCTTTCGTGGCGAACACCGACCTGAGCGGCAACAAATGGCTGCCGCGCGCGGGCATCGTCTACAAATGGAGCGATTACCTCTCGCTCTACGGCAGCTACACCCAGTCGCTCAAACCGACCTCGTCGATCGCGCCGCTCAGCACGGGCGTGGTGATCGACTCTTCGGTGCAGCCGGAACAAGCCACGTCGTGGGAACTGGGCGCGAAGATCGCGATGCCCGCGGGTCTCACGGGGACGCTCGCGCTCTTCAACATCGACAAGTCGAACGTGCTCGTCTCGCAGTACAACGACACGACCAAGGAAACCGACTGGCGTACCTCGGGCAAGGCGCGTTCGCGCGGTGTGGAGCTCGACGTGTCCGGCCAGATCGGCCAGCACGTGAGCATCATCGCGAGCTACGCCTATATCGACGCCAAAACGATCGAGGACCCCGAATACGCCGGGAACCGGCTCTGGAACGTCGCGCAGAACACGGCCTCGCTCTCGGCCGTGTACGACTTCGGCGCCGTGTTCGGCGGTGACCAGTTGCGCGTGGGCGCGGGCGCGCACTACGTGGGCGCGCGGCCAGGCGATTCCGCCAACAGCTTCACGCTGCCCGCCTATACGGTCGCCGATGCTTTCGCGACCTACGACACGAAATGGGGCGGCCACCGCGTGTCGTTCCAGTTGAACGTGAACAACCTCTTCAACAAGACCTACTACCCGTCCAGCGCCAATCGCTACTTCGTCGCCGTGGGCGATGCTCGCCAGGTCTCGCTGCTTTCCACTTTCGAATTCTGATGCGCACACGAACCCTCATGAAACAGCCTCCTTGTTCATCGGCTCCCATCAAGCCATCGCGGCGCAACGCGCTGCTCGCGCTCGGCGCCATCGCCGCGTCGTGCGTCGCTCCCGGCGCGCGTGCGCAGCGGCGCGACACGCGCGGCGCCGTGCTGATGGTCGTGCAACTCAACGGCCCGAACATCGCCGTCGACCAACAGATCGCGGCCCATCTGCAAGCGCGCGGCTACACGGTGCGGCTCGTCAATCAGGATTTCGATCCGGCGCTCGCGCACGACGCGCGACTCGTCGTCATTTCTTCGACGGTCTCCGCGAAGGATGTGCCCGCGGGATGGCGCACCGCGCCGGTGCCGCTGTTCACGTGGGAAAACGATCTGCTCGACGATCTCGCGATGAGCGGCAAACGCCACGACACGGATTTCGGCGAAGTCGGGAAGGAGCGCTATCTGTGGCTCGTAAATGCGCCGCATCCAGTCTCCGCGGGATTGCCCGCCGGCGTGGCGAACGTCTTCCGCAAGCAGGCTCCGATGAGTTGGGGAAAGCCGGGGCTCGGCGCGTCCATCATCGCCACGATCTACGGCCAGCCTGAGAAGGCCGCCATTTTCACCTACGAAAAAGGCGCAACGATGGACTATGAAGCGCTGGCGCCCGCGCGCCGCGTAATGTTTTTCATGGACAACGATTCATTTCCCAATCTTTCGGAATCAGGGATCCGGCTCTTCGATGCCGCGATCGATTGGGCGACTGCATAAACCGCGGCGCCTTTTCGCACGCTGGCAGCTATCGCCCCCATCGGCAGTAGTGCTTTCACACATATCGCCAAATTACGATATATGATTCGTTCCGTAGCGATGCAATCGCGCGCACGCCATCCGGCGTTGCGCGTGCCGGTTGTCGAATAACTTGAAACACACCCAGATGACGCCCGATATCGACGCGATCCATAAAGCCCTGGCCAACCCGGTGCGCCGGGAGATCCTCGGCTGGCTGCGGGAGCCGTATCTGCATTTCGCCGATCAGGAATTGCCGCTCGACCACGGCGTGTGCGCGGGCAAGATCGACGCGCGCTGCGGGCTGTCGCAGTCCACCGTGTCGGCGCACCTCGCGGCGTTGCAGCGCGCGGGGCTCGTCACGTCGAAACGGGTCGGTCAATGGGTGTTTTTCAAGCGCAACGAGCCCGTCATTCAGGCGTTCCTCGAATACATGAACGCGAAGCTCTGAGCGCCCATTCGCATCGCCGCGCTTCCCTTTTCATGCAGTTTTTTCAAGGCGCGGGCCACGCCCGCGGCCGAAGGTGAACTCTCATGCCGACTCTTTTCGATCCGCTGCAAATTGGCGATATCACACTGCCGAACCGCATCATCATGGCGCCGCTCACGCGTCAGCGCGCCGGGGACATTCGCGTGCCGAACGCGCTGATGGCGCGCTACTACGCCGAGCGCGCGAGCGCCGGCCTGATCCTCAGCGAAGCGACGTCGGTGACGCCGCAGGGCGTCGGTTACGCGGACACGCCGGGCATCTGGTCGCAGGAGCAGGTCGAAGGCTGGAAGCTCGTCACGGATGCGGTGCATGCGGCGGGCGGCCGGATCTTCCTGCAGTTGTGGCACGTCGGCCGGATCTCCGACCCGGTGTTCCTGAACGGCGAGCTGCCGGTCGCGCCGAGCGCGATCGCGGCCGGCGGTCACGTGAGCCTCGTGCGTCCGGAACGTCCGTTCGTGACGCCGCGCGCGCTCGAACTCGATGAAATCGCCGGCGTGGTCGAAGCGTTCCGCAAGGGCGCGGAAAACGCGAAGGCCGCGGGCTTCGACGGCGTCGAAGTGCACGGCGCGAACGGCTATCTGCTCGACCAGTTCCTGCAGGACAGCACCAACAAGCGTACCGACGCGTACGGCGGCCCGATCGAAAACCGCGCGCGCCTGCTGCTCGAAGTCACCGACGCGTGCATCGGCGTGTGGGGCGCGAATCGCGTCGGCGTGCATCTGGCGCCGCGCCGCGACGCGCACACGATGGGCGATTCGGATCCGGCCGCCACGTTCGGCTATGTCGCTCGCGAACTCGGCAAGCGCAAGATCGCGTTTATCGCCGCGCGCGAAGCGCTCGGCGACGACCGCCTCGGCCCGCAACTGAAAAAAGCATTCGGCGGTCCGTATATCGCGAACGAAAAGTTCACCAGGGAAACCGCGCAGCAGGTGCTCGACGCGGGTGAAGCGGATGCGGTGGCATGGGGTCAGTTGTATATCGCGAATCCGGATCTGGTGCGCCGTTTCGCGGAAGATGCGCCGCTGAACAAACCGAATCCGGCGACGTACTACGCGCGCGGCGAAACCGGCTACACCGATTATCCGGCGCTGGAAGCGGTGCAATAAGTGACGCAATGAGCGGTTGCGGCGGGCGCATGTTGCGATTCGCGCGTCATTCGAGATCTCGCCGCATGAACACACGTTTCGATTCGTCGAGCCCGCGCGCGATATGCGCATCGCGCCGTGCGATCAGCGCCGCGTCGAGATCGGCCGTATCGATGTCGCGAAATCCGAGCCGCCGGTAGTACGGCGCATTCCACGGCACGTCGCGATACGTCGACAACACGAGCTGCGTCAGTTGCCGCGCATGCGCGATCCGCGCGACCTCCCCGATCAATGCCGCACCGATGCGCCTGCCCGCGTGCGACGTCAGCACGTCGAGCTCCTGAACGTAGATGCGAGTCGGCTGCGGCTCGAACATCACGAAGCCCGCACAGATTGCAGCCGCGTCGATCGCAACGATGATCTCGCGCGCGGCGATCTTGCGCTCGACGATCTCGAGCGCCATCGGCGGCGCATCGGCAATGCCGGTCATGCCGACGCTGGCGAAGCGCAGACCCGCCTCGAACTCGATCGCGCGGATCGTATCGGCATCGCGTGGCGCGGCGAAACGGAAAGTAACGGCGTGGAAGGTGGCGGCGGATTCGTCTGGCATGGCGTCGGGTCTCGGGACATCACCCGAGTTTGACATCCCGGCCATGCAATCGACAAGCATCGGTCGACTGCGCGCTGCCGCGTGACTTGACCCGGGCGAGATACGAAGGTAACCTTCGTATCATGTCGCCGCCCGTCAGCCATGAGCCATCCCCCTCCCCCCGTTCCCCCTGAAGCACTGCACGCACTCGCGGAAGATCTGCGCGTGCTCGTCGGCAAGCTGCGCCGCCGTTTGCGCGAGGAATCCCATATCGGCGATTTCACGCCATCGCAGGGGCAGGTATTGACTCTGCTCGAGCGCGAAGGCCCGGCCACGGTCACCGCGCTCGCGCGCGCGCACGGCATGCGCCCGCAATCGATGGGAGAAACGCTTGCGGTGCTGAAAGCCGCCGGCCTCGTAAGCGGCACACCCGATCCCAACGACGGACGGCAGACGGTGCTCTCCCTTACCCCCGCCTTTCGCAAGAAAATCAAGGCAAGCCGCGCGGCGCGCGAAGACTGGCTGTATCGCACGATTCAAACGCGCTTCTCGGCGGCCGAACAGCAACAACTCGCGACGGGCGTCGATTTACTCAAACGCCTCGTCGATTCATAACCCCCCATTCGCAATTCGCAAACACGCGACTCGTCATTCGCAGGAGTACACCATGGCACTCACCACTCTCGACGCCAGGACCGCGCTGCTCGTCATCGATCTGCAGCGCGGCATCGTCGCGCTGCCCACCGCTCATCCGTGCAGCGAGATCGTCGAGCGCTCGGTCCTGCTGCTCGACGCGTTCCGCCGCCACGGCCTGCCCGTGGTGCTCGTGAACGTCACCGGCGGCGCGCCGGGCCGCACCGACCAGGGCAGCCCCAGCGGCGATTTCCCGGCCGGCTTCGCGGATCTACTGCCCGAGCTGAAGCAGCAGCCGTCGGATCATCTGGTCACGAAGCGCACCTGGGGCGCGTTCACGAACACGGACCTCGCCGCGTATCTGCAAAAGCAAGGCGTCACGCAAGTGGTGCTCTGCGGTGTCGCGACCAGCATCGGCGTCGAATCGACCGCGCGCTTCGCAAGCGAACTCGGCCTGAACGTCACGCTCGCCGTCGACGCGATGACCGACCGCAACGCGGACGCGCACACCAACAGCGTCACGCGCATCTTCCCGCGTCTCGGCGAAACCGGCACGGCGCAGGAAGTGCTCGATCTGCTCGAGCGCTCGCGCGCCTGAGCGAGTCACCCGCACCCATGCGGACCACCACCCCGCGCTGAGGAAAAACCTGCCGTGAGCACCACGTTCCGTTCGCTGCGCAATTTCAACTACCGTGTCTGGGCGAGCGGCGCGATCGTCTCGAACATCGGCACGTGGATGCAGCGAACGGCGCAGGACTGGCTCGTCCTCACCGGGCTCACGCATCACAACGCAACGGCGGTCGGCATCGTGATGTCGTTGCAGTTCGGCCCGCAGATGCTGTTGCTGCCGCTCACCGGCTATGCGGCCGATCACTTCGATCGCCGCAGGCTGCTGTTCGCGACGCAGGCGTCGATGGGCACGCTGGCGCTCGTGCTCGGCCTGCTCACCCTTACCGGCCTCGTGCAGTTGTGGCAGGTCTACGTGTTCGCGGGCCTGCTCGGCTGCGTAACCGCGTTCGATTCCCCCGCGCGCCAGACCTTCGTGTCCGACCTCGTCGGCGAGGACGATCTCGCGAATGCGGTCGGGCTCAACTCCACCTCGTTCAACGCCGCGCGCATGATCGGGCCGGCCGTCGCCGGCCTGCTGATCGCGTCGGTCGGCAGCGGCTGGGTGTTCCTGATCAACGCGCTGTCGTTCGTCGCGGTGCTCGGCGCGCTGCGCATGCTGCGGCTCGACGAACTGCATCGCAAGCCGCTCGCGGTGCGCACGCGCGGCAGTTTCGTCGAAGGCTTCAAGTACGTCTGGACGCGCCCCGATCTGAAAGCGGCGCTGTTGATGCTGTTCCTGATCGGCACGTTCGGGCTGAATTTCCCGATCTTCATCTCGACGATGTCGGTCACCGCGTTCCATGCGGGCGCGAGCGAATACGGCGTGCTCAGCTCGACGATGGCGATCGGCTCGGTCACGGGCGCGCTGCTCGCCGCGCGCCGGGCGCGGCCCAACATGAGGCTGCTGCTTCTCGCCGGCACGACGTTCGGCGCCGGCTGCACGGCGGCCGCGCTGATGCCGAACTACGTGCTGTTCGGTCTCGTGCTCGTCGTGATCGGCATATCCACGCAAACCTTCACCACGTCGACCAACAGCCTCGTGCAACTGACCACCGAACCCGCGATGCGGGGCCGCGTGATCGCGATTCTGCTCGCGATCGCACTCGGCGGCACACCGCTCGGCGCGCCGGTGGTCGGCTGGGTCGCCGATCGTTTCGGCCCGCGCTGGGCGCTCGGTGTCGGCGCCGCTTCCGGTTTCGGCGCGACGCTGGTCGGCCTCGTCTATCTGATGAAATACCGCCAGTTGCGCTTCTATATGGAAGGCCGGCGCCTGCGTTACAGCATCGACGATCCCCGTCCGGCCACCGCGGCCAGCGTTCCCGATTCTGTCACCGCGGTGCAGCGCGGCGTGGTGGACGAGGCGGAAGAAGATACGGCTTCGAGCGTATGAGCGGTGTAAGCGGTACGAGCGATAAGCGGCCGAAGGCGCGCTCAGAAAAGACAGGCGCCGTTCAGAACCCACCCACGCCGCGCGTCACCAGCGCATAGGGTCCGCGGGTCAACTGCTCCCTGAGAAATTCGATACACACCTGAATCCGCGCCGACGACGACAGCCGCTCCGCCGTCACCGCCCATACGTCGGCGGACTGCTGATAATCCGGCAGCACCCGCACCAGTTCACCGGCGCGCAGGCTCTGCGCGACATCCCAGATCGACACCATCACGATCCCATAGCCGTCTCTCGCCCATTGCACGACGATGTCGCTCAGGTTCGACGCGACGGTGCCCGTTACCTTCACGCTCTTCTCGCCGTTCGGCCCACTCAGGCGCCAGACGCCGAAACGATCGTCGCGTCCGCGAAACAGCAGGCAATCGTGCCGCGTCAGATCGTCGAGTTCAACCGGCACGCCATGCCGCTCGAGATAAGCCGGCGACGCGCACAGAATGCGCGCGCTCTCAGCCATCCTGTGCGCGATCAGATGCGGCTCCTGCACATCGCCGACGCGCACATCGATATCGAAGTTCTCGCCGACGACGTCCGCGCGCCGGTCCAGCAGTTCCAGCCAGATTTCGAGGTTCGGGTGGCGCTCGCGCAACAGCGCGAGAATCGGCGACACATGTTTGCGGCCGAGCCGCAGACTCGTGCTGATCCGCAACAGGCCGCTCAGCTCGGTGCGGCGATCCGCGAATGCGTCGGCCATGCCCTGCACATCGTCGAGGATTTTCTGCGCCCACTGCAAAGCGGCTTCGCCGTCGCTCGTCACGCTCACCCGCCGCGTGGTGCGCTGAAACAGCTTCACGCCGAGACCCGCCTCGAGCATCGCGATACGCTTGCTCACATGCGAAGGCGACAGGCCCATTTCGGTCGATGCCGCGACGAAACTGCCCCGCCGCGCGATATGGCAGAACAACTGCAAGTCGCGCAGAAATGACTCATTCGTGGCTGTGAGCGCATTCTGATTTGACATCGGGTCGCATTGTGTCGGCGCGGAACTCTATTAACCTAATCCGACCGGACTGGTTGGGCAAGGGTCAGCCGTTTGCATGCCATGCCGGGGTACCCGGCGCGGTGGTAAACCCTGGCATTCCTGCCGCACCGCGGCAACGTGACCCCGGAAAATCCTGGCTTGCACCGCGCGGGTTTAAGGACGCCAATGATTCAGCCATAGAAGCTGACAGGAACCCAAAACTACTGTTCAGGAGACGATATGGAAACGAACGCACCGGCAAGCAGCGGGCACGGCTCGCAGGCTCGCAAGGCAACCGCCAGCGGCTGGATCGGCTCGGCGCTCGAGTACTACGATTTCTTCATCTACGCGCAGGCCGCGGCCCTGATTTTCCCGCAACTGTTCTTCCCCTCCGGCAACCCCAAAATCGCGATCGTCGCGTCGCTCGCGACATACGGCGTCGGCTACGTCGCGCGGCCGATCGGCGCGCTCGTGCTCGGGCACTGGGGCGACACGCACGGCCGCAAGAACGTGCTGCTCGTCTGCATGTTCCTGATGGGCCTGTCGACGATGGCGGTCGGTCTGCTGCCCACGTATCACCACATTGGCTTCCTCGCGCCGGTGCTGCTCGTCGTGCTGCGCCTGATCCAGGGCTTCGCGGTGGCCGGCGAAATCTCGGGCGCGAGCTCGATGATCCTCGAACACGCGCCCTTCGGACGGCGCGGCTATTACGCGAGCTTCACGCTGCAAGGCGTGCAGGCCGGACAGATTCTCGCCGCCGCGGTGTTCCTGCCGCTCGCCTACTACATGGACGACGCGTCGTTCAACGCGTGGGGCTGGCGCATTCCGTTCCTGCTGAGCTCGGTCGTGCTGATCGCCGGCTACATCATTCGCCGTGAAGTGGAGGAAACGCCCGCGTTCGAGAAGGAAGACTCGAGCGGCGAGGTGCCGCGCTCGCCGATCATCGAAGCGTTCCGTTACAACTGGGGCGACATGCTGCGCGTCGTGCTGTGCTCGCTGATGAACGTGATCCCGGTCGTCGCGACGATTTTCGGCGCGGCGTATGCGGTGCAGGCGTCGTACGGCATCGGCTTTTCGAAGAGCCTGTATCTGTGGATTCCGGTGATCGGCAACATCGTCGCGGTGCTCGTGATTCCCTACGTCGGCAATCTGTCTGACCGGATCGGGCGGCGTCTGCCGATCATCGTCGGCGCGCTCGGCACCGGGCTGCTGTCGTTCGCGTACCTGTACGCGATCAGCATCCGCAACGTGCCGCTCGCGATGGTGATGTCGATCCTGATGTGGGGCGTCATCTATCAGGGCTACAACGCGATCTTCCCGAGCTTCTATCCGGAGTTGTTCCCGACCCGCTCGCGTGTCTCGGCGATGGCGATCGGCCAGAACATCGGCACGACGATCACCGCGCTGCTGCCCGCGCTGTTCGCGTACGTCGCGCCGCCGGGATCGAACAACGTGCCGCTGACGGTCGGCGCGATCACGTTCGCCATCACGATCGTCGCGGCGGTCGCCGCGTGGAGCGCGCGCGAAAACTTCCGCGTCAGGCTGAGCGACCTCGGCGAGCCGGGCGCGATGCCGATCGACAAGCACAGCTACGAAGCGATGCGCGCGCAGAGCATGGCCAAAGCAAAAAAGGCGATCGCGTAAGCCGCTTGCCGTAAGCCCGCTCTTGCGCGCCTCATCCGCGCCTGATCCGCACTGCAGTTGAACTTTAGAGGAACCGATTCATGGACAGCACCCGGATCGCCGTGGCCGGCGCGGGCTATATCGGCCGCGCGCATATGGCGCTCGCGCGGCAAAGCGCTGCGTGCGCGCTCTCGGCGATCGTCGACCCGTCGCCCGCGGCCGCCGTCGTCGCGGCCGAGGCCCGCGTGCCGCTGTACCGCACGCTCGACGAACTGCTCGAACGTGACCGGCCCGACGGCGTAATTCTCGCGACGCCGAACCAGTTGCACGTCGAACATGCGTTACGCTGTCTCGCGACGCGCCTGCCGACACTGCTCGAAAAGCCGATCGCGCCGAGCGTCGGCGAAGCCGAAGTACTCGCCGACGAAGCGCAGCGCAGCGGCGTGCCGCTGCTGATCGGCCATCATCGCGCGCACAGTCCGATCATGGCGTGCGCGCGGCAACTGATTGACGAAGGCCGGCTCGGCAAACTGGTCGCGGTGATGGGCAGCGCGGTGTTCTTCAAGCCGGACGAGTACTTCGCCGACGCCGGGTGGCGCCGCCAGCCGGGCGGCGGTCCGATCCTGCTAAACATGATTCACGAAGTGCACAACCTGCGCATGCTGTGCGGCGACATCGTCGCGGTGCAGGCTTTCTCGTCGCATGCGACGCGCGGCTTTCCGGTCGAGGACACGGTCGCGATCAATCTGCGTTTCGCGAACGGCGCGCTCGGCAGCTTCATGCTGTCCGACACCGCCGCGAGCGCGCGTAGCTGGGAGCAGACATCGGGAGAAAACAACGCGTATCCGTCGTATCCGGACGAAGATTGCTATGTGATCGCGGGCACCTTCGGCTCGCTCGCGGTGCCGACGATGCGCCTGAAAACCTACGCCAAAGCCGCGGACCGTTCGTGGTGGAAGCCGTTCGACGTCAGCATCGCGGCAATGACGCGCGACGATCCGCTAAAACGCCAGCTCGAGCATTTCGTGCGCGTCATTCACGGCGAGGAAGCACCGCTTGTCAGCGCGCAGGACGGCTTGCTGAATCTGCGCATTACCGAGGCGATCGTCGAAGCGGCCCGATCGGGCGCGGTTGTCGACACGACGCGCACTGTCGCGGCGGCGCGCTAAAATCGCGCGCCATCCGCATCTTTTTCCATCTGCTATCGAGGCTTACCGATGAAGACGTTCGTCATGCTGCACGGCATCAACCACAACATGTTCGGCAAGCGCGACCCCGCGCAATACGGCACGATCACGCTCGCCGAAATCGACGCGCGCCTGCGGGCGTTGGGCGACGAACTCGGCGTGCGCGTCGAGAGCTTTCAGACCAATAGCGAAGCCGCGATGTGCGAGCGGATCCATCAGGCGTTCACCGACAATGCGGACGGCGTGCTGATCAACGCGGGCGCCTGGACGCACTACAGCTACGGCATTCGCGATGCGCTCGCGATCCTGACGGTGCCGGTGGTCGAAATCCATATGTCGAACATTCACGCGCGCGAGGCGTTCCGGCATCAGTCGGTGTTCGCGGAGATCGTCAAAGGACAGATTTGCGGCTTCGGCGTGGACAGCTATCTGCTCGGGCTGCGCGCGGCGGTGTCGGCGGCGGGTTCGGCATAACGCGCCGGCAGGCCGCTTACGTCTAGCGCCACGCTTCGGTCAGTTCGTTCGCCAGCACCATTTTCTCGCGCACGACTTCGACGAAGCCGGCCTCGACGCCGGCTTGCGCCTTCAGGAATTTCAACGCGGCGGAATGCACGGCGCGCAGCGCGCCGCCGTCGATGCCCGTCATGCGCGCCGCGCTGCGCCGCGTTTCCTCGACCAGATCGCGCGCGTCGCCAAAGTCAGGCGACAAACCGCACTGCGCATCGAACGCGGCACGCAAACCGGCGCCATATTCACGCGATTGCCCGAACCGGTCCATGTCGATCAGCAGATCGACGCCCTCGCCCATGCGCAGCGCGCAGAGAATCCACAACGCAATGAACGCGCGATACGCGTTATCGCTGTCCACCGTGCGCGCGTATTGCTCGCACGCCATCGCATACGCGTCGTCAGGCATCGACGCGAGCGGCGGCAAGCTCACCCCGCAGATGCCGACCACTTCCCTGATCAGCGGGTCCCACTGATTCAGTCCCAGCACGCGAAACGGCGCGGCGACGAAAAACGCATTGCTCCACTGCTGCCGCAGCAGCCAGCCCGACGCGAACTGCGACGCGGGATTGCGCAGCACGCCCACGTGCAGCGCGTCGGCAAATGCCTGCTTCAGCCACGGCAGCCGGCCGCCCGAACGGCAAAACTTGAAGACCGGCACGCGCCCCTGTTCGACGGTGTGCTCGCACAGATGACGCAGATAAGCCTGCAACGCGGGGAACGGCGCATCGGGCTCGCGCGAGAAACGGTCGATGCTGAAGCGCCTGTCGTAGCCGGTCACGCCGCGCGCGTTTTCGCGCAGAAACGGCCGGTATTCGTCGAAGTACGGCGCAACGAGCGGAGGATGTCCGGAGGTCAGGGTCGGCCGGGATGCGGCGACGCCGGCGAGATTCAGATCCGCGAGCACGTTGCTGAGCGGCTCGTAAAAACCGGCCACGCGCTCGAGTTCACGCAGACGCGACCACACCCACGTGCCCGCGCTGCGCCAGCCGGTGTGCAGAAAAACCGCCTGTTTCAGCAGGTTTTTTGGGGCGCTGGCGCCAATGGACAACGCAGTGGACGGCTCATGTGGCAACGGCATCGGACTTCTCTTCGAATGATCGAACGAAAGCAGGAGGTGGCGCGCACAAAAGCACGCTCAAAACCAGAAGCGCCACTTTACCCTGTGATCGCTCCGGACGCATTATGCTGCGAGACTCCACACCCGCTACTCGCAGACATGAACGATTCGGCCGATATCCGCTTCCTGCTGACGCTGCGCGCGAGCGGCAGCCTGATCGCCGCCGCGCGCAAGCTGGCGCTGTCGCCATCGGCGGTCACGCAGCGTCTGCAACAGCTCGAAAAGAAACTCGGCGCGCAGCTCGTGAACCGCAGCGCGCGCCGCCTGCAATTCACCGACGAAGGCCTGCTGCTATGCGAACGCGGCGCGCAACTGATCGAGCAGTTCGATGCGCTGTTCGACGATCTGCAAATGCGCCGCGGCGGTCTCGTCGGCACGCTGAAAGTCAATGCACCGCTCGGTTTCGGACGACGCCATCTCGCGCCGGTGATCGGCGAATTCCAGCAACGGAACCCCGATATCGACGTGGCGCTCACGCTGTCCGATCATCCGCTGACCGAAACGCTGGATCGCTTCGATATCGTCGTGCATATCGGCGAGCTGCCGCTGTCGAATCTGGTCGGCTATACGATCGCGCCGAATGCGCGGTTCGTCTGCGCGGCGCCCGCGCTCGTCAAGCGCATCGGGCCGCCCGAGTCGCCGGACGCGTTGAGCAGCCTGCCTTGCATCGTGCTGCGCGAAAACAACGAGGACGTTTCGCTGTGGCAGTTCAGCAAGGGCCGCACGCGCCGCAGCGTGCGCGTGCGCGCGCATCTGAGCTGCAACGACGGCGACGTGATCCGTCAATGGGCCTGCGAAGGACGCGGCGTGATTCTGCGCTCCGAATGGGACGTCGCCGACGACCTCGCGAAAGGCCGGCTCGTGCGCCTGCTGCCGGGCTGGAAAGCGCCGGATGCGAATGTGATCGCGCTGACGCATCGGCGCACGGGGCTGCCCGCGCGCACGCGCCATTTCATGCAGTATCTGCGGAGCCGGTTCAGGCCATTGCCGCCGTGGCGGCGATGATTCAACCAGACTGAATCTATGAATCAATCCGGCTGAACCCCCGCGCGCAAACGCAATCCTATAATCGATTCACTTTCCACAGCCGGCCAACGTGAAATCATGACTGCCGCCGCTCATGCCTCTGCCCCATCCGCCGCCTATCCCGACGCGGTCCTGTTCGACCTGCTGACCGCGCTGCTCGACTCGTGGACCGTCTGGAACCGCGCGGCGGGCTCCGAACCGGCGGGCCGCGCGTGGCGCGCCGCCTATCTGCGTCTCACCTACGGCTGCGGCCGTTACGTCGCCTACGAACAGCTCGTGCACGATGCCGCCGCGCAAGTCGGCCTGCCCGAATCCGCCGCGCACGCGCTCGAAGTGGACTGGCTGAACCTGACGCCCTGGCCCGGCGCGCTCGACGCGTTGCGCGCGCTCGCGCCGCATTGCAAGCTGGCAGTCGTCACCAACTGTTCGACGCGGCTCGGCAGCCAGGCCGCCGCGCTCCTGCCGGTCCGCTGGGATGCGATCGTGACCGCCGAGGAAGCCGGCGTCTACAAGCCGGACCCGCGGCCGTACCGGCTCGCGCTCGACCAACTCGGCGTCGAGCCGCGGCGCGCGGCGTTCGTCGCCGGCTCCAGCTACGACATGTTCGGCACCGCCGCCACCGGTTTGCGGACCTACTGGCACAACCGCGTCGGCCTGCCGCTGGTCGAGGGCGCGCAGGCGCCCGAGATCGAATCGCCGTCGCTCGACCGGCTGGTGCCGTGGCTCGAGCGCTTCGGCCATCCTCAACGTTGAACCCCGAACACGCCGCTCCCAGGTGCAAGCATGAAACTCGAACAGATCGAAACTCCGGCCGCGTTGATCGACGTCGCGCGGATGCAGAAAAACATCGCGCGGATGCAGGCGCATATGAACACGCTCGGCGTCGCGTTCCGCCCGCATGTGAAAACCACCAAATGTATCGACGTCGTGCGCGCGCAGATCGCCGCCGGCGCGCGCGGCATCACGGTATCCACGCTGAAGGAAGCGGAAGCGTTTTTCGCGGCCGGCATCGACGACATTCTGTACGCGGTCAGCATGGTCCCGGCGAAGCTGCCGCGCGCGCTCGCGCTGCGCCGTCAGGGCTGCGATCTGAAACTCGTGGTCGACAATCCGACCGCCGCGGCGGCGATCGCCGCATTCGCCGATCAGCACGGCGAGACGTTCGAAGTCTGGATCGAAGTCGATACGGACGGACACCGTTCGGGCATCGGGCCGGAACAGCAGACCCTGCTCGACGTCGGGCGGATTCTGCACGAGAACGGTGTCAAGGTCGGCGGCGTGATGACCCACGCGGGTTCGAGCTACGAGTTGAACACACCGGAAGCGCTCGCCGCGCTCGCGGAACAGGAGCGCGCCGGCTGCGTGCGCGCGGCCGGGCGGCTGCGCGAGGCGGGCATCGCGTGCCCGGCGGTCAGCGTCGGCTCCACGCCGACCGCGCTCGCCGCGCGGCATCTCGAAGGCGTGACCGAGGTGCGCGCCGGCGTGTACGTGCTGTTCGATCTGGTGATGCACAACGTCGGCGTCTGCGCGCTCGACGACATCGCGCTCAGCGTGCTCGCGACCGTTATCGGCCATCAGGAAGACAAGGGCTGGGCGATTCTCGACGCGGGCTGGATGGCGCTGAGCCGCGATCGCGGCACGTCGCGGCAGTCGCGTGATTTCGGCTATGGTCAGCCGTGTCTGCTGAACGGTACCTTACTGTCCGGTTACGTGGTGAGCGGCGCGAATCAGGAGCACGGCATTCTTTCGTCGACGCCAGCCGAGGCGCCCGCAACCGCGCATGTCGGCGATATCGCACAGCGCTTTCCGATCGGCATGAAGCTGCGCATTTTGCCGAATCACGCATGCGCGACCGGCGCGCAGTTCCCCGCATATCACGCGGTGGCGCCGGACGGCAGCAGTGTCGAGTGGCAACGCTTTTACGGCTGGTAAGCCGCCACGTCACACGCACGCGCCCGCGTCAGTCACTCATCCTCTTCCGACAGACCGGCCAGCAGATCGTCGACCGCGCGATACACGCGCTCGACGATTTCCGGTCCCACCTTGCGCTCGAGTTCGCGATAGTGCGCCTCGAGATCCTTCGAAATCACGCGCACCAGTTCGACGCTCGTATCGGTCAGCGACACGAGCACGCGGCGCTGATCTTCCACGAAACGCTCCTTCGTCACGAGATCCATGCTCTCCATGCGCGCGAGCACGCCGGCCATGCTCGGGCTCGAAATCGTGCAGATATCGGAGATATGGCGCGGCTCCATCGGGCCATGCTCGTTGAGCGCGCGAATCACCCGCCATTGCTGCTCGGTCAGTCCGTGCGCGGTAATCAACGGACGAAAACGCTCCATCATTTTTTCGCGGGCGCGTAACAACAGCATGGGCAGATTGCGATGCAGAACTCGGATGGATGCGGCGGACATGTTGGCAAGAAATGAAGAAGAAGCTGTCGAAGCTTAAGGGAAAACCCGCGATCAACCCACAGCCTATTGACCGTGAATCATATCAGGCAGGATACTACTAACATATTAGTGTTTCCGCCGGATTTTCTCCACGATTCTTCACGAGGCCGTACCGTCATGTTTGTCCTTGCCGATCATCTGCTGCATCCCGAAGGCGACGCGCTGCCCCGCGACGTGGATGCCGGCGCCGCGGCGGCGCTGCTGGCGCGCGGCGTCGCGTGCCGCGTGCCGGTCAGCGGCGCCGTGTACGGAACCCTGCTGAACGACCGTGCCGCGCTGGACGCGTTGGGCGACGCGGTGCACGCGGCGCCGTACAAGGCGCCGCCGAAAGCGCCGGTGCTGTATCTGAAGCCGCGCAACACATTCGCCGGGCATCGGGCGCGCGTGGTGGTGCCGGACGACGCATCGGGCGTCGAAGTCGGCGCGTCGCTCGGCATCGTGATCGGCCGCACCGCGACGCGCGTCGGCGTGGAGCGCGCGGTGGACTACATCGCCGGCTATACGCTGGTCGGCGATCTGAGCGTGCCGCATATCAACGTGTACCGCCCTAATGTGCGCCTGCGCGCACGTGACGGCTTCTGCGTAATCGGCCCGGCCGTCGTCGCCGCGCGCCATGTTGCGACGCCGGATAATCTCGACATTGCGGTATCGCTGAACGGCGCGCAACCGTTCACGGCCAGTACCGCATCGTCGGTGCGCAACGTCGCGCAACTGCTTGCGGACGTCACCGACTTCATGACGCTCAATGCGGGCGACGTCATCACGCTCGGCGTGCGCCACGGTTCGCCGGTCGCGCATAACGGCGACACGGCCACGCTGTCGATCGGCAATCTGCCGCCGCTGGTCGTTTCGTTCGTCGGCGCGGATCAACATAACGGAGAACAGTCATGATGCGCGGCCGGGTTGCGTATGCGGGAGCGATTCACGAAGCGTATCCTCACGAGAGCGGCGTGCGTCTCGCGGACGGCCGCGTGTGTCGCGAAGACGAAGTGGTCTGGCTCGCGCCGGTCGAAGTCGGCACGATCTTCGCGCTCGGCCTGAACTACGCCGAACACGCGAAGGAATTGCAGTTCAGCAAGCAGGAAGAACCGCTCGTATTTCTGAAAGGACCGGGCACGGTGCTCGGCCATCGCGGCGTCACGCGCCGCCCCGCCGACGTCACGTTCATGCACTACGAGTGCGAACTCGCGGTCGTGATCGGTCGAACCGCGCGGAACGTCAAGCACGACAACGCGATGCGGCATGTGGCCGGCTATATGATCGCGAACGACTACGCGATTCGCGATTACCTCGAAAACTACTATCGCCCGAACCTGCGCGTGAAGAATCGCGACGGCGGCACGGTGCTCGGGCCCTGGTTCGTCGACGCGGCCGATATCGCCGACGTCACGGAGCTCGAATTGCGCACCTTCGTCAACGGCACGCGGGTGCAATGCGGCAATACGCGCGATCTCGTCACCGACATCCCCGCGCTGATCGAATATCTGAGCGGCTTCATGACGCTCGCGCCCGGCGACGTGATCCTGACCGGCACGCCCGAGGGTATCGTCAACGTCAATGCGGGCGACGAAGTCGTCTGCGAAATCGACGGCCTCGGCCGTCTCATCAACACGATCGCCTCCGACGCGGACTTCGGCCGCGCCTGATGCACAGCACAACCCAAGCGAACAGGAAAGGGACAACGCAATGCCGATCGACCATCTGATCAACGGCGAGGCATGCGCCTCGATCGACTATTTCGAAACCGTCAATCCGGCCACCCAGGAAGTGCTCGGCGAAGTCGCGCGCGGCGGCGCGAAGGAAGTCGACGACGCGGTGCGCGCGGCGAAAAACGCGTTTCCCGCGTGGGCCGGC
The DNA here is from genome assembly GCF_047605525.1 of Paraburkholderia sp. Taxonomy (GTDB): domain Bacteria; phylum Pseudomonadota; class Gammaproteobacteria; order Burkholderiales; family Burkholderiaceae; genus Paraburkholderia. The sequence goes on from NZ_JASGFN010000028.1 coordinate 90,574, forward strand.
AAGCCCGCCGCGGAACGCGCGAAGCTGATCCGCAAGCTCGGCGAGCTGATCACGAAGCACGTGCCGGAGCTGTCGGAAACCGAAACGAAGGACACCGGCCAGACGATCTCGCAGACACGCAAGCAACTGGTGCCGCGCGCGGCCGACAACTTCAGCTATTTCGCCGAGATGTGCGTGCGCGTCGACGGCCACACGTATCCGACCGACACGCATCTGAACTACACGCTGTTTCATCCGGTCGGCGTATGCGCGCTGATCTCGCCGTGGAACGTGCCGTTCATGACCGCGACATGGAAGGTCGCGCCCTGCCTCGCATTCGGCAACACCGCGGTGCTGAAGATGAGCGAGCTGTCGCCGCTCACCGCGTCGATGCTCGGTAGGCTCGCGCTCGAAGCCGGCATTCCGGCGGGCGTGCTGAACGTCGTGCACGGCTACGGCAAGGAAACGGGCGAGCCGCTCGTCGCGCATCGCGACGTACACGCCGTGTCGTTCACCGGTTCGACCGCGACCGGCAACCGCATCGTGCAGAGCGCGGGCCTGAAGAAGTTCTCGATGGAGCTCGGCGGCAAATCGCCGTTCGTGATCTTCGACGACGCCGACTTCGAACGCGCGCTCGACGCCGCCGTATTCATGATCTTCTCGAACAACGGCGAGCGCTGCACCGCGGGTTCGCGCATTTTCGTGCAACGCTCCATCTATGCGCGTTTCGCCGAGCGTTTTATCGAGCGCGCGAAGCGTCTGACGGTCGGCGATCCGCTCGCGGAAAGCACGATCGTCGGCCCGATGATCAGCCAGGGGCATCTCGCGAAAGTGCGCAGCTATATCGAACTCGGTCCGAAGGAAGGCGCGACGCTCGCGTGCGGCGGGCTCGACACGCCGGATCTGCCCGACGGGTTGCGCAAGGGCAACTTCGTCACGCCCACGGTGTTCGTCGACGTCGACAACCGCATGCGCATCGCGCAGGAAGAAATCTTCGGGCCGGTTGCGTGCCTGATTCCGTTCGACGACGAAGCCGAAGCGATCCGCCTCGCGAACGACATCTCGTACGGCCTGTCGAGCTATATCTGGACCGAGAACACCGGCCGCGCGCTGCGCGTGGCCGCCGCGGTCGAAGCGGGCATGTGCTTCGTGAACAGCCAGAACGTGCGCGATCTGCGCCAGCCGTTCGGCGGCACGAAGGCCTCGGGCGTGGGCCGCGAAGGCGGCACGTGGAGCTATGAAGTGTTTCTCGAACCGAAGAACGTCTGCGTGTCGCTCGGCTCGCATCACATTCCGCGCTGGGGCGTCTGATCAAAGCCGCCAGCCGCCAGAACAGAAGGAGACCGCGATGGGCAAGCTCGCGTTGGCAGCAAAAGTCACTCACGTGCCGTCGTTGTATCTGTCCGAACTCGACGGTCCGCACAAGGGTTGCCGTCAGGCCGCGATCGACGGCCATCATGAAATCGGCCGGCGCTGCCGCGAACTCGGCGTCGACACGATCGTCGTGTTCGACGTGCACTGGCTCGTGAACAGCGAATACCACATCAATTGCGCGCCGAAATTCGAAGGCGTGTACACCAGTAACGAGCTGCCGCATTTCATCAAGAACATGCCGTACGCGTACCCCGGCAATGTCGGGCTCGGTCAGTCGATTGCGGACGTCGCGAACGAAATGGGCGTGAAAAGCCGCGCGCACAGCGAGACCACGCTCGAACTCGAATACGGCACGCTGGTGCCGATGCGCTACATGAACGGCGATCAGCATTTCAAGACGGTGTCGGTGGCGGGCTGGTGCATGTGGCACGATCTCGAAACGAGCGCGCGTTTCGGGCTCGCGGCGCGCAAGGCGATCGAGGAACGCTACGACGGAACGGTCGCGATTCTCGCGAGCGGATCGCTCTCCCACCACTTCGCGAACAACGGCACCGCGGAGCAATTCATGCACAAGGTGTGGAGCCCGTTTCTCGAACAGATGGATCGCAGCGTCGTGCGCCTGTGGGAAGCCGGCGACTGGAAAACCTTCTGCGAAATGCTGCCGCTCTACAACGAGAAATGCTGGGGCGAAGGCGGCATGCACGACACCGCGATGCTGCTCGGCGCGCTCGGCTGGGACCGTTACGACGGCAAGGTCGAAGTCGTCACGCCCTATTTCGGCAGTTCGGGCACCGGCCAGATCAACGCGATCTTCCCGGTCACGCCGCTGCCCGCCTGAATCACGAAGCACGAGGGACACACGATGCCACATCTGACACTCGAATACAGCGCGAATCTCGCCGACGCGCAACGCATCGGCGAGCTGTGCGACGAGCTCGCGCAGTGTCTCGATGCGCAGCGCGATAACGGCGAGCGCGTCTATCCGCTCGGCGGCATCCGCGTGCGCGCGCTACGCTGCGAGCAGTACCGCATCGCCGACGGACGTCCTGACGCCGCATTCCTGCACGCGAATCTGAAGATCGGCGCGGGCCGTTCCGAGGCGGTCAGGAAAGCCACCGGCGATGCGCTATTTGCGCTGATCAAACAACGCTTTGCGCAAGAGTTCGAACGGCAGGGGCTCGCGTTATCGCTCGAAATCAACGAATTCAGCGAAGCGGGCACCTGGAAGCACAACAACCTGCACGCACGGCTCAAAGGCTGATCATTCACCATGCTAGACGAACAGACCATCCGCGACCTCGCCGCGCAACTCGACCACGCGGAGAAAACGCGCACGCAACTGCGTCACTTTTCCGCGCAGTATCCGCAGATGACCGTGCAGGACGGTTATGCGATTCAACGCGAGTGGGTCAAGCTGAAACTGGCCGAAGGCCACGTGATCAAGGGCAGAAAAATCGGGCTCACGTCGCGCGCGATGCAGCGCTCGTCGCAGATCGACGAACCCGATTACGCGCCGCTGCTCGACAGCATGTTCATCGACGGCGGCCAGGACATTCGCGTGGACCGTTTCATCGCGCCGCGCGTCGAAGTGGAGCTCGCGTTCGTGCTGGGCAAGCCGCTGAAGGGTCCCGGCGTCACGCTGTTCGACGTGCTCGACGCAACCGCTTACGTCACGCCCGCCGTCGAGATCATCGACGCGCGCATCGAACAGTTCGACCGCGAGACGCGCGCGCCGCGCAAGGTCTACGACACGATCTCCGACTTCGCCGCGAACGCGGGCGTCGTGCTCGGCGGCCGGCCGGTGCGTCCGCTCGACGTCGACCTGCGCTGGGTCGGCGCGCTGCTGTACAGGAACGGCGCGGTCGAGGAAAGCGGGCTGGCGGCGGCGGTGCTCAATCATCCGGCCACCGGCGTCGCGTGGCTCGCGAACAAGATCGCGCCGTACGACGAAATGCTGAATGCGAACGACGTGATCCTGAGCGGCTCGTTCACGAGCCCGATTCCGGCGCGTGCCGGCGATACGTTCCACGTCGACTATGGCCCGCTCGGCGGCATCGGTTTGAATTTCATCTGAGTGCATCGCTATGTCCATGCCGACCAACCCGTTCAAACGCGCGCTCGCCGAAGGCAAGCCGCAATTCGGCCTGTGGGCCGCGCTCGCCGACGCGTACGTGACCGAATTGCTCGCGACCGCCGGTTTCGACTGGCTGCTGATCGACAACGAGCACGCGCCGAACGACGTGCGCAGCACGCTATCGCAATTGCAGGCGGTCGCCGCGTATCCGTCGCATCCGGTCGTGAGGCCGGTGAAGAGCGACGCCGCGCTGATCAAGCAACTGCTCGACATCGGCGCGCAAACGCTGCTGCTGCCGATGGTCGACACCGCCGCGCAAGCGCTCGACGCGGTCGCGGCCACCCGCTATCCGCCGCAGGGCATTCGCGGCGTGGGCAGCGCGCTCGCGCGCGCGTCGCGCTGGAATCGCGTGCCCGACTATCTGGCCACCGCGGCTGAGGAGTTGTGCGTGCTCGTGCAGGCGGAAACCGTGCAGAGCCTCGACAATCTCGCGGAGATCGCGCGCGTGGACGGTGTGGACGGCGTGTTTTTCGGGCCGTCGGATCTGAGCGCGTCGATGGGACTGCTCGGCAAGCCGGGCGACACGCGCGTGCGCGACGCGATTCGCCACGGCATCGATACGGTGCGCGGCGCGGGCAAGGCGGCGGGTGTGCTCGCGCCCGATCCGGCGCTGGCCGCCGAATACCTCGCGGCGGGCGCGACTTTCGTCGCGGTCGGTACGGACACAGGCTTGCTGAGCCGCGCGGCCGCGGACCTCGCTGCGTCGTATAAGAATGCGGCGCCGATGGCGGCGCCGGTCAAGGGCGGGTACTGAACGGCACCCCACCCTACTCGGTCGCCGGCCACGGCAACCCCCGCGCCGACCAGTCCAGCTCCACGCCGATCACACAGCGCCCGGCCGCAAGCTGCTCGGCCAGCGTCACCGCGATACACGGCCGCCCGCTCGCGAGCGACAGATACGGATTACTGGTGATCGCCTCACCCGGCAGCAGCACCGCGTTACGAAAATACGGACGATGATCCCAGCGCGCATCGCGCGGATTCGCGACCGGCTGCAGCGACGCCGCGTCCTTGCTCCACGCCGGTCCCGGCACCTCGTGGCCGAGCTGCCGGCCGGTGTCGTCGAGAATGAAGCAACTGATGCAGCGCGCGAAGCCCGCGAGCGTCGCGAACGCGTCGTCCATCACGGCGCCGGCGAGCAACGCGTCGGCGGCGCGCCGCAGTTCGAGCCGGTACGGCGCCACTTCCGATTCGAACAGCGCGTGCTGATGCGCGCGGCCCTGCGCGATCACGTCGAACGCGTCATCGATCTGCCGGTGCACCGACTCGGGCGGCGCGATCCCGGCCGCGGGCCGGCCGAGCAGATAGCCCTGCGCGAAATCGACGTTCGATTCGACCGCGAGAATCAACTCCTCGGCGGTCTCGACACCCTCGACCACGACGAGCATCCCCGCCTGATGCAGCAGCGACACGAGCTTCGGCAGGATCGGCTGCCCGGTGCGATGCGCGGTCGCACGAATCAGTTCGCCGTCGAGCTTGACGAGGTCCGGACGAATGCGCAGCAGCCGGTCGAGATTCGATTGGCCGGCGCCGAAATCGTCGACGGCGATCAGAAAGCCATGCTGGCGATACCGCGCCGCCGCGCGCGACATATCGTCGACGCTGCCGCCGTGCGATTCGAGAATCTCGAGAATCACGCGCCCGGGCTCGAGCCCTGCCGCGCGCACGATTTGCGCTAGCTGATCGGCGTAGCCGTCGGCGATGAACGTGGCCGGCAGGATGTTGAGGAACAGCCACGCGTCGCCCGGCAGCACGCGGCGCGCGTTGCCGAGGTGCACCGCGTGACTCGCGCGGTCGAGCGCGCCTTCGTCGCCCGACGGCTTCGGCGCAAACAGCGCCGCCGGCAGCACCAGCGTGCCGTCGGCGCGCTCGCCGCGCAGCAGCGCCTCGAAGCCGACCTGCTTCTGATGCGACAGGCTGTAAAGCGGCTGGAAGTACGAGATCAGATGGAAGTCTTCCCAGCGATGGCGCGCCGCATCCGCGCCCGCGTCATTGGCCGCGCGGTTGCCCACGTCATCGCCCGCGCCGCGCCGCGCGAACGCGTCGTCGAAAGGCGGCTGCGGCGCGTCGAACGGCAGCGCGCGCTCCGCGCAGACACGATTGCGGCCCGTGTGCTTCGCGCGCAGCAACGCCTCGTCCGCGCGATCGAGCAGCACCATGAAGCTTTCGCCGCGCCGATACCCGGCGACGCCGAAACTCGCGCTCAGATGACCGTCCGGCCGTTCGATCGCGGCGATCGCGACGCGCAGCCGCTCGGCGAGTTGCAGCGCGCCGCCAAGGTCGTCGTCGAGCAGCACCGCGAACTCCTCGCCGCCGATGCGGCTCACGCTGTGCCGCGGCCCGACCTCCTCCTTCAGCACCCGCGCGACCTGAAACAGCGCATGGTCGCCGACCGCATGGCCGAAGCGGTCGTTCAGCGACTTGAAGCTGTCGATGTCGAGAAAGATCGCGCTGATCCGCGCATCGGGCGCGAGCAGGTCGAGGCGCGCCTGGGCGCGCTTCACGAATGCGCGGCGGTTTAGCAGACCTGTCAGCGGATCGGTGGCGGCGAGCTGCGCGAGCTGGCTTTCGAGCAGAAAGTGATTGCGCCGGAAATAGTAGAAGCCGAAATGAAACACCGCCGAAGCCGGCGCGCCGATCGCGATGACCCACGTCCACACGGCGGCGTCGACGTCATACGTTTGCGTGTTGGCGAGCAGCAGCGCGACGGCCGCCGCGTAGAAAAGCGCGCTGCCGGTGAGGAAATGCGCGGGCGTGAGCCACAGCGGTGCCGCGCAGATCGGTATCACGACCAGCGCGGGCAGCAGCCACGGCAGCGGATGCGCGACGCCGGCCGCATTCAGCACGACACCGCCGATCAGCACCTGCATGTACACGACGCCGATCGCGCCGAAGCGCCCGATCGACTTCGTGCGGGGGATCGCCAGCACGAGCAGCGCGAGCACGAGCGCGCAAAGCAGCCGATAGCCGAGCGGCGCGGCCGGACCGTCGACCAGCGTGCGCGCCACCACCATGCACAGGAACGCGATCACCGTGAATGCCATCGTCACGATGCAAAGCGGCCGCTGGTGTTCGAGCGAACGCTGATGAAAGCGCTCGCGCACACCGGGTTCGGGCAGATGCTGCGTCGGGATGGCAGACATAGTGGGGTTATCGGGCTCGGGTTCCGGTTGTTCCGCCAATGGTTATCGGCAACGTCGGGCAAACATTTATGGCTGACGTTAGCCGACGTTGAATTTCGGGACCGGTTGGGCGGCCCATTCCGGTTATGTGGCCGTTACGGCCGGCCGTTATCCCGCTATGCGGCCAGCCGCCCCAATCACGCCACCATCACCCTGTTACGCCCCGCCGCCTTCGCCGCATAGAGCGCGCGGTCGGCGCGCGCCATCAGTTGTTCGAGCGATTCGCCGCGCCGCATCTGATCCACGCCGACGCTGAACGTATAGCGCAGCCCGCGCGGCAGTTCGCCCGGCGCGCTGGCCGTGAGCTGCGCGCGCAGCCGCTCGAGCAGCACGACCGCCTCGGCGGCCGTGGTCGTCGGACACAGCACGCCGAACTCCTCGCCGCCGAGCCGCCCGAACACGTCGCCGACCCGCAGCTCGCGCGCGACGAATGTCGCGAAGTGCGCGAGCACCTGATCGCCGGCCGCATGGCCGTGCGTGTCGTTGACCGCCTTGAAGGAATCGATGTCGACGATCGCGATCGCTACCGGCACACCGCTGCGCAACGACGCGTTCAACAGCGCGTCGCCGATCTCGAGAAACGCGCGCCGCGACAGCGCGCCGGTCAGATCGTCGACGTTCGCGAGGCGCTCGAGCCGCTCGGCGAGGCGGTCGTGCGCGAGCATCACGACGCCGATCGCGAGGAACGGCGGCGCGAGAATGCCGATCGCGAGGAATGCGACGTTGGACGGCGAGACCTGCAGCAGGCTCGTCTGCATCAGCGCGCCGAAGCTGTACATGATGCCGCGCGACCCGTGCCCCGCGCACAGCAGCGATGCCGCGGCGGCCAGGAAGTAATAGTTGTAGCGCGGCCGGTGGGCCGGGCGCCCGCGCACCATCAGTACGGCAAGCGCTCCATAGAGGATCGCGTGATACGCGGACATCACCGTCACGCGCGCATTGAAGTTCGGCTCGATGAAGGTCCAGTAGCAGATGCCGAGCACCACGAGGACGAGCGCCGCGTAGGCCGGCCACGGCCGCGCGCGGTGTCCCAGAAAACGCAGGCAGCCTTCGAACACGAGCAGCAGCGCGAGCGCGAGCAGCCCGTTGGCCGCGACGAAAGACAGCCAGCGCGGCGCATGCCCCTGCAATGCAAATGAAAGCAGCGCGACGATCGCCACCGCGTTGGCCGTGATCCAGTAGCCGACGCCAGGAATCGCCTCGCGCCATAGCGAACCGAGCACGGCCATCGCCATCGCGCCCGACAGAACCGTGACCAGCAGAATAGTGAGTGGAGTGAGCATTGCAATGTATTTGAATCGAACGCCGTCGCACGTGCCCGCGCCCCCGCGCACGTCGCCGCATTCCGCAAGGCATCTGTAATAGTCAGCGACACCCCGGTGCGGCTCGACAGCCAGGCGTTGCATTTACCACGAATTGTCGTGGCTAAAAGATCCGCGAAATTGTCCGTTAATACACCTATGGCGGGTGAACTTTTTGCATGATGCAGCGCGGGAAAACGTTTCAACTCTAGCGGATCAGCAAAAATTACGTCGTGGCCGGGCCTCGAAAGCGCATCGAGAGGGCGTATACGCTGATTAACGGAAAGTGGCTAAATGTTGGCGCCTTAAGTAGACTCCCTACGAATGCGGGGCAGCGACCAGACAACGCGGCGAAACAGATATAGCGCGCCGCTCTGGCACCCAGAAATATTTCTCGAACTTGCCTGGCCTTTGCTTCGCGAAGCGAGCCCGAGTCACTCCCGGAAACCATGGTCCCAATTCTCGACTATCTGCTGGAACGGCAGATCTCGCCGCAGTGGCGCGGCATGCTGAGCGCACTGGCGAACGAGTTCGAAGCGCAGATCGGGCGCGACGAGCTGCGTCAGTTGATGCATCGCGTGGGCAGCCGCTTCGCGGCCGCGCATCCGCTGCCGGCGTGTGCGTCAACGGCCGAGCTGGGCCAGGCGTTGAATCTCTGCTGGCGCGCGATGGATTGGGGTTATGTCGAGCTTGCCGACGAGGCGGAGTCGCTGCGCATCGTCCACTATTGCGCGCCGCTGCCGGCTTTCGGCGAATCGGCGCTCGCGTGGACGCCGGCGTTTCTCGAAGGTGTCTACCAGACCTGGCTGAGCGCGTTGGGCGCGCAGGGCTTGTCGGTCGCGCAGACGAGCGCGTTCGGCGAGGACAGCGCGCTCGAATTCCGCCTCGGCCGCCATCCTGCCTGAGCGACCGCTCGCCTGAAAAGGAACGTGCGCACCAATCGTGAGCGCGGGCCACGAAGCCGCGCCGCCCGGGCGTGGGTCAACATCTGAAACAAAGGTTTTAACGCGTCGCGTGCAGTGCCGGACCACGAGATAGCAGTGAAATAACGGCAAGGGAGCGCGCGGCACGGACGCCGTGATCGCGCGGAACCCGAAAAAGCAGTTGAGCAGAAAAAATAGCGCCACGAGAAATCGGGTTCGGGGCAACGCAAGGCATGTACGAGACGACGGCATCATGAGTTCATCGAGCGATATCGAAAAACTGTTCGAGCAGTTTGGCGGCGACGCCAACGCATACCAGGAGATCGGCCGCGAAAACGACGCGCGCATCGCGCGCACCCGTTGGCCGCTGCTCGTGACACTGGATCTGACCCAACCGGCGATTCCGGAAATCGGACAACTGCGCGAGGCGAAGCCGCAGGCGCCGGAGAGCGCGGCACTCACCGCCGAGTCCCAGGACACCACGCCGAAGGACGTCGCCTCGGTGACGCGCGCGAAGGCACCGCTCTTTATGCGATCGCATCGGCGCGACATTCCGCCGGTGGCCGCGGCGCCCGGGAAGCCCGCGATGCCGAGTGGCGCGTCATCGCGCTTCGGCGTGCTCGACGCGGCCGGGGATGACGCGCGGGCGGCGCCGGATGCGGGACGAACGGATGCGCCGGCGCAAGGTGATGGCGCGGCGGTGGCCGCGCCGATTCCACCCGCCGCGCCGGCCTGGG
>NZ_JASGFN010000029.1:0-99527 GCF_047605525.1 Paraburkholderia sp.
GCCCGCACCCGCCGCTCGCGCGGCAGTGGACGCGGCGTCCGGCGCGCTTGCCGCGGCGCCGTCGGCGGCATTGCACACCCACGCGCACAACCCGACCGCCACGCGCGCGAGCGCTATCGATATCGGCCGCAAGGTGATCGAAGCGGAAGCGCAGGCCACGCGGATGGCGGCCGCCGCGCTCGTCGAAGCGCGCCGCAAAGCCGTGGCCGCCGACGGCTACGTGCGGCGCAACCCCTGGACCTCGGTGCTGCTCGCCGCGGCGGCGGGACTGACCGCCGCCGCGATGGCGCGCCGCGGCACGGCGAAACGCTGACGAAACCCAACGGTTGCACCTCCCGACGCTGCCCAGGTTGCGCCTGCGCACAAACACCCTCGTTCTGTCCAGTCCGGCGAGCCGCGCCGCCGCTTGCGCTTTTTATGCGTTCTATACAAAACCAGTCGAACAATTAGACGAGTAGATTACGTCGCCCATTCAAAATCAATGCCAAAAGTGCACTTATTCATTCAGTCACTATCGACAAAACAACAATAATGCTTATGGCACCAATAAATATTGCACAAACAGAAACAATCCTTGGCGGGCTTTAAATACAAGGCTTTGGGCGATTTGTCAGTTTTTGGCGACACTCTTTTTTTTCCTGTTCTTACCAATTGAAACAGTGAGCTATTCTGCTTTCCGCAACAACGAACAATCATCTGCGTGGAGAAATAGATGAAACGAATCGCACTGTCTACCCTCTCGCTGGCGCTGCTCGGCGTCACCGGCATGGCTCACGCGCAAAGCAGCGTGACCCTCTATGGCTTGATCGATGAATCGGTCCAATACGTGAACAACGCTACCCCCCATGGCGGTAGCCTCGTGCAAATGTTCGGCGGCAACATCCAGGGCAACCGTTTCGGCCTGAAGGGCACGGAAGACCTGGGCGGCGGCCTGAAGGCGATTTTCCAGTTGGAAAACGGCTTTGACATCAACACCGGCAAGCTCGGTCAAGGCGGCCTGATGTTCGGCCGTCAGGCTTTCGTCGGTTTGAGCGGCGACTCATGGGGCACGCTGACGGCAGGCCGTCAGTATGACCCGCTGGTCGACATGGTCCAGCCGCTCACGGGCGACAACTACTTCGGCAGCACGTTCGCGACGCCGGGTGACGTCGACAACAACGACAACAGCTTCCGCGTGAACAACGCGATCAAGTACGTGTCGCCGGTGTGGAGCGGCTTCCAGATCGAAGGCATGTACGCACTGGGCGGCGTCGCGGGCTCGACGGGTTCGGGTCAGACGTGGTCGGGCGCGGCAACGTATGCAACGGGTCCGTTCAGCATCGCCGCCGGCTACCTGCGTGCCGACAATGCAAGCTCGCTGGCTACGCGCACCGCGGCAGGCGGCTGGGCCGGCACGGCAGGCGGCACGTTCGACTCCGCATTCCCGGCCGACGCCGGCATCAATGCCGCGTACGCGTTCTCGAAGTCGATCGGCATCGCTTCGGCAGCCGTTCAGTACGTGACGGGTCCGTTCACGGCCAACCTGAGCTATAGCAACGCGCAATACAAGCCGGACGCGAACTCGGGCTTCGGGTCGACGCAGAAGTTCAACGTCGGCCGCGCTTACGTCGGTTACCAGATCACGCCGGCAACGCTGCTGGGCCTCGGCTACGCTTACACGCGCGGCTCGGGCGACGCAACGGCAACGTACAACCAGGTTTCGCTGGGCGCGAGCTACGCGCTGTCGAAGCGCACCGACCTGTACGCAGTCGGCGCATGGCAACATGCGAGCGGCGACCAGCGCGATCCGACCACCGGCGGCCTCGTGCCGGCAACGGCTTCGATCGGTTCGTACGGCAACCAGTCGAGCACCGACAACCAGGTCATGGTCAGCCTCGGTATCCGTCACAAGTTCTAATCGGACTTCGAATCGGACTCCCTACGCGGCTGACGGGCCGCGTAATCGAAAACCAGCCAGAGGCGATGCCGATGGCTGGTTTTTTTTGTCCTGTGATGAGACGCCCCGAGCGGGGCGCCGCGCGCTTCTAGCGCCGCTGCGCCTTGCCCTTGTCGGCCTGCGCGAGCGTCTGCGCGGGCTTCACGTCGCTTTCATGCTCGAGGCCGTCGGCGCCGACCGGCGCGCGATACAGCACGAGTGCCTGCTCGGGCAGCAACGGCTGCATGCCGAGCGAGTCCTGCCAGTCCGGATCCGGAATCTCGGCGAACACCTGGCGCAAACGCTCGCCCCACGTGCGGTGAATCATGTCGAAATACGCGTTGTCGCGATCGATCGACACGAAGCGCGTGACGCGCAGCGCATCCTTCTCGTACACGAGCAGATCGAGCGGCAGCCCCACGGAGAGATTCGAGCGCAGCGTCGAATCCATCGAGATCAGCGCGGACTTCGCGGCTTCGTCGAGCGGCGTGGACGGCGTCAGCACGCGGTCGATGATCGGCTTGCCGTACTTCGCCTCGCCGATCTGGAAATACGGATTAACCGCCGACGCCTCGATGAAATTGCCGGCCGCATAAATCATGAACAGGCGCATCCGGTTGCCCGCGATCTGCCCGCCGAGAATGAAGCTGCAATTGAAATCGACGCCGAACTGCTGCAGCGCCTCCGCGTCGCGCTGATGCACGCGACGCACCGCGTTGCCGACCACGCGGGCGGCGTCCGCCACCGTCGGCACGTTCCAGAGCGTCGGCTGCGTGGCATCGGCGGGCTCGGACAGCTCGTGCAGCACCGCCTGCGTAAGCGACAGATTGCCGGCGCCCAGCAGCACGAGCAGACGTTCACCGGGTTGCTCGAACACCGACATCTTGCGCGCGGTGCTGACGTGATCGACGCCGGCATTGGTACGCGTGTCGGACAGGAACACGAGGCCGTCGTTGACGGCCATCGCTACGCAGTAAGTCATAGGGAATCCGCGAAAGGCAAATGAACGGCGCTATTGTAATGCGGCGCAGATGCGCCTTTTATCCGTGTTTACGGCCTTCTGCGGCCCGATCTTCAACAATTGTCAGGAATGGCGAGGCCCCGGCGGGCACGATCATCGCGGCTCCGGCGCGAAACACGCCGGGCCGTCAGCCGGCCCGGTGCCGGGTGAGCGAGGCGCCGGTTACTGCGGCATCTCCGCGCTGACGATCACCGCGACGTCGAGCTCTTCCGCGAGCCCGCCGATACGCCGACCACGCACCGGCGCCGCCGCTTCATAGTCACGCGCCACCGCGAGCCGGCAGTAGTTCTCGCTCGCAAACGCGGCATGCGTCACGTCGACGGAAATCCAGCCGGTGCCCTCGAGCCACACGTCGACCCATGCATGGCTCGCGCCGTGAGGCACGTCGCCCGGCTCGATATAGCCGCTCACGTAACGCGCGGGCACGCCGCGCGCGCGGCAGCACGCGAGCATCAGATGCGCATGGTCCTGGCACACGCCGTTGCCGAGCGCGAGCGCCTCGGCGGCCGTGCTCGTGACCGCCGTGACGCCGGGCCGGTACTGCACGCGCTGCACGATCTGCTCCGATAGCGCGATCAGGCTCGCCGGGCTCGCGAGGCTCGACACCGTCGCGGCCAGCTCGCGGATCTCCGCATCGGCGTCGGTCAGGCGCGTCGCGCAGGTGAAATGCTCGAGCGGAATCGGGCCGGGCGGATCGCGCAGCGCGCCGTCGACGAGCGGCACCGTGCTCACCTCGCCCGTCACGATCAGATGAATCTCGTTATGCGGCTTGTTGATGACGAGCGTATGCAGCACGTTGCCGTACGCGTCGAGGGTCGCGTCGAGCTTGCCCGGCGCGTCGATGTGCCAGCGCCGCACGGTCTGCGCGGCGCCGCTCGCCGGCGTCAGGCGCAACTGCTGGATCGAATAATGAACCGTCGCTTCGTAGCGATAGGAAGTGTCGTGGCGGATCGTCAGGTACATGAGAAAGCTCCGTCAGGCCACTGGCAGCATCAGATAGGTCTGCGCAACCAGATTGCCCAGATCGAACACGCGGGCGAGGAATTGCGTCAGATACGCATGCAGGCCGATTTCGAAAATCTGCCGGATGTCGGCATACAGCAGCTCGGCGCGCAGCTTGCCGGCGAAGCGCTCGCACTGGTTCGAGCCCGACGTGCGCAGCATCGCCAGATTCGTGCAGACGCCGTCGAGCGACGCGAGCAGCGAGCGCGGCATCTGCTGGTTCAGGATCATCAGCTCGACCACGCGCGCGGGCGTCACGACGTCGCGATACACCTTGCGGTAGATTTCCAGCGCCGACACCGAGCTCAGAATCGACGTCCAGTAATAGAAGTCCTCGAGCTGGCGCGCGGCGTCGCGCGAATTCGGCTCGATGTTCGCGAAACGCACGTCGAGAATCCGCGCGGTGTTGTCGGCGCGCTCCAGATAGGTGCCGAGCTGCGTGAAGAAGAACGCGTCGTCCTGCAGCGCGGTGCCGATCGTCACGCCGCGCGACAGATGCGAGCGGAACTTGACCCATTCGAACAGCGCGCCGGGATTGCCGACGGCCTGCCCGCTCGACAGCCGCTCGTTGAACTGGAGCCATGTGTCGTTGATGGTTTCCCACCACTCGGTCGTCAGCGTGCCGCGCACCGCGCGGGCGTTTTCGCGCGCGGCCTGCAGACACGAATGAATGCTCGACGGATTGCTCGCGTCCGCGACCATGAAATCGAGCACGTGGTCGCGCGTCGGCTCGGCGTAGCGCTGCTCGAACGCGCCTTCGAGCTCGGAGATGCGCAGCACCGAGCGCTGCGCGCGTGCCTCCTGTTCAGGCGTCTGCGGCAGCAGTTGCGCCTTCAGATTGATGTCGAGCATGCGGGCGGTGTTCTCCGCGCGCTCCATATAGCGGGCCATCCAGAAAAGGTGATCGGCGGTTCGGCTAAGCATGACGGCGTTCCATATCTGAGAGCTGATGACGCAAGGCCTTCGTCAGTATCGAAGACCCGCGCTGGTTGTCCGTAAGCGCCGGCGGCACACCCTGTGCCCCTCGAGGCGCGTCGGGTTGCGAGCAGCGCGCGTTGCGGCAGCCCATCGGCGGCTGCGGCGCGGCGCGGCGGCAACCGCGTCAGTCGACCATCCACGTATCCTTGGTCCCGCCTCCCTGCGAAGAATTGACGACGAGCGAGCCTTCCTGCAACGCGACGCGCGTGAGACCGCCCGCCACCATCGTGGTGGTCTTGCCGGACAGCACGAATGGTCGCAGGTCGATATGGCGCGGCGCGATACCGGCTTCGACGAAGGTCGGACACGCGGACAGCGCGAGCGTGGGCTGCGCGATATAGCCAGCCGGGCGCGCGATCAGACGCTCGCGGAACGCCTCGATTTCGGCCTGCGTCGACGCGGGCCCGACGAGCATTCCGTAGCCGCCCGCGCCGTGCACTTCCTTGACGACCAGTTCCGGCAGATGCGCGAGCGTGTACGCGAGATCGTCCGGCTTGCGGCACTGGTAAGTGGGCACGTTGTTCAGAATCGGCTTTTCGCCGAGGTAGAACTCGATCATGTCCGGCACGTACGGGTAGATCGATTTGTCGTCGGCGATGCCGGTGCCCATCGCGTTCGCGAGCGCGACGCGGCCGGCGCGATAGGCGGTCAGCAGACCCGGCACGCCGAGCGCCGAATCCGGGCGAAACGCGAGCGGATCGAGAAAGTCGTCGTCGACGCGCCGGTAGATCACGTCGATGCGCTTCGGCCCCTGCGTCGTGCGCATGAACACGTAGTTGTCGTCGACGAACAGATCCTTGCCTTCGACGAGCTCGACGCCCATCTGCTGCGCGAGAAACGTGTGCTCGAAATAGGCGGAGTTGTACATGCCGGGCGTGAGCACGACGACGACCGGATCGTCGACGCCTTCGGGCGCGACCGAGCGCAGCGTATCGAGCAGCAGATCGGGGTAATGCGCGACCGGCGCGATACGGTTCTGCACGAACAGCTCGGGGAACAGCCGCATCATCATCTTGCGGTTTTCGAGCATGTACGACACGCCCGACGGCACGCGCAGGTTGTCTTCGAGTACGTAGAACTCGCCGGCGTCGCCCGCGCGCACCACGTCGACGCCGGCAATATGCGCGTAAACACCGAGCGGCACGTCGACGCCCTGCATCTCCGGACGATACTGCGCATTGGTGTAGACCTGCTCGGCCGGCACGATGCCCGCGCGCACGATGTTGCGATCGTGATAGACGTCGTGGATGAACTGGTTGAGCGCCTGCACGCGCTGCCGCAGACCCGCTTCGAGTGTTTGCCATTCGCCGCGCGGAATGATGCGCGGAATCAGGTCGAAAGGAATCAGCCGTTCGGTGCCGGACAGGTCTCCGTTCACCGCGAAGGTGATGCCGACTCGCCGGAACAGCAGATCGGCTTCCGCGCGCTTGCGTGCGATCGCCTCCTCGCCCTGCTTGGTCAGCCATCGCTCGAAGCGCGCGTAATGCGGCCGTACGCCATCGTCGTGATGGCGCATCTCGTCATAGCATCGCATGTCAGCCCCACTCTTGTTGTCAATAGAAGGCGAATGCGCTGCGCATTCGGTACTCGGCAATCGATCAAGCAAGCGTTATGCCATTGAGTTTTGCATGCCGGACGGCGTTGGCGTGCACGCTAACGGCGCATCCGGATCGCATCGCGCCGTGTCGATCGTACTGCCGTGGATCAATGATGCGTCAGTCCGGTGCGGGCGCGCCATCAGGGCGCACACTATGAGAAACGCGGTGCTGTTTCACCGGCGGATTTGACCTTTCACTAACGAAGCGAAACGAAGCGCGCGCATAAAAAAAGTCCCCGTGGATTTTCATCCACGGGGACTCGGACTACCTGTATGCAAGCGCTGATACAAGCACTCGAACGTCAGGCATGGTTAAACCATGAAGGCCGATACCACGCTCCCACGCCCGCGCCCAGGCGGCTTGCCGGCGCGCCTGGCTCAAGCCGCCGCTGCGTCCTTCAGCTTCTTCAGCGCGCGCGCCTTGATACGCACGCTTGCCGGCTTGGCCGGGAACCAGCGCTCTTCGCCCGTGAACGGGTCTTTGCCGAAGCGCCTCTTCTTCGCCGGCACAGCCTGCACGACGATCTTCAACAGACCCGACAGCGTGAATTCGCCAGCGCCCTTCTTGTGCACCGAGCCGAGGATCGTGTCTTCGAGCGCGGCCAGCACGGCCTTGGCGGCCTTCGGTTCCACTGCGGCACGTTCAGCGATGTGAGCTGCCAACGAGGCCTTCGTGAAGGTGTCCTTGATCGGCGACGGTGCGCCAGACGCCTTCACGGCGACCTTCTTGGCTGCGACGGCTTTCTTCGCAGGAACTTTCTTTGCAGCAACCTTCTTGGTCGGTACCGGGGCAGCAGCCTTCTTGGCCACCTTTTTTGCGGAAGTCGGCATGTTTCTCCTACCTGTTGTGGTCAGTGAATTGCTGAAGCGCACACCGTATGCGCACGCTTCAACGCCGGATTCTACAAGCGCTCGTGCGATTTGCGCGACTCTTTTATGTATTGCGATGAAGTTTTTTGCGCGGTAACCACAGCGCGACACGTTTTAGTACCTGTTTTAGCGGGTAAAACGCTCATGGCGAGGTCTTCGACGTGCAGACGTAACGCACGTTACAGTTCGTTTCGGGCGTCGCTTTCCGGCACCCGATGCGGGCTGCCCAACGCTTTTCGCCCCTTGATTCAAGGCACTTTCGTCATTTTCGCGGGTAGCCGGGCCTGCGCCGCGAAGCTTCTGACGATGTTTCAGCGAGCCGGAAATCAGCGATCTGACGCTGCTGATCGTCGCGATCAACGGCTGGAACCGGATTGCGGTGTCGTTCAGGAAGATGCCGGAGTAAGGCTATTGCAACGCGGGCGCGCGGCGCTCCGCAAGCTCTAGAAGATCACGGAGACCGCCACCGCGAGCCAGATCGAAGCCACGCCCGCGAGAAACAGATGCCGCGCGATGCGCACGCGGGCATCGCTGGTCTCCGGCTCGACGGGACTGGTCGCCATCCACGGCACGAGGCCGAGGCACGCGAAGCCGGCCAGCGCGAGCACGACCACCACGACGTCGGCCGCGCGCCAGGCGGTCGGCTCATACATGCCCCAGTAGCCGAGAAACACGATACCGATCGAGAACACCGTTGCAGAAGCGGCGCTGAGCGCGGGCACCGATCCGGTTGGAGCCGGCATGCTTCACCTCCGATCGTGGGACTGCGACGGGCGTCCCCCCCCATCCGTTCCGGTGCCGGCTGCGCGGCGAGCCGTCAGGAGGTACGGGCCTGGCGCGCTTCGTACGTCTTCAGATGACTATAGGCGACGCGCAACAGCGACAGGCCGTGCTCGCCCTTTTGCGCGTCGCCGCCGCGCGAAATCAGATCGCCGAGAATGTGATCCGCCTCGGTATGCGAATGGTTTTCCACGTCGCGCAGCATCGACGCGGTCAGCGGCGACGGTGTCAGCAGCATTTGCGTGGCGCGCGCGTCGAAGTCGGCGGCCATCGTAAAGCCGTTGTTCTCCGCCACCGCGCGGCATTCGCCGAGCACGTTCTCGATCACGCGCTTGCCGTCGGGCGCAGCCAGAATATCGCCGACCGAACCGCGCATCAAGCACGTACTGCCTGCCAGCGTGGCCAGGAACACCCACTTCTCCCACATGCGCAGCAGGATGTTGTCGCTGACCGACACGTCGAAGCTCGCGCCGGACATCGCGTCGGCAATCTCCTGGGTGCGCGCGGAGGTGCCGCCCGCGAGTTCGCCGAACGTGATCGCCTGCGTGTCGTTCAGATGCACGATGTGCTGCTCGGCGTTCAGCGTCGCGGCGATCACGCACTGGCCGCCAAGCACGCGCTCCTTGCCGAATCGCGCGGTGAGCACGTCGATATGGCGCATGCCGTTGAGCATCGGCAGGATTACCGTCGATTCGCCGACCAGCGGCGCGAACGAATCGATCGCGTCGTCGAGGCTATAGGCCTTGCAGCTCAGCAGCACGAGATCGAACGGCTCGGTGCTCACGCCGGCGAGAATCGTCTTCACGTCGCGCAGCACGAGGTCGCCGCGCGAACTGTCGATCACGAGGCCGTCGCGCCGCAGCTTGTCCGCGCGACCCGCGCGCACGAGGAAGGTCACGTCCTGACCTGCCGCCGCCAGACGTCCACCGAAATATCCGCCTACCGCGCCCGCCCCTACAACCAGAATTCGCATCTTGAGCCTCTTGAAAGATTTCGATCGCACCGCTCGCGTCAGGCATGTTGCCCATGTCGCTCCCGCACCGCGACTTTCGACGCATTCTCGTAATGCCATGGATGCGGTGCGTGTGCAGGAATGTAGCAAAGATTGCGCATCGTCAGCCACGCTCCCCGCCAACCGCCCTTGGGGAAAACCCACCTCGGACGGCCCCGGCAAAGTTCGCCCAGTGCGACGATTCAACGCTGCCGCAGGGACGCCAAACATCAAATCATTAGATCTGGATCAAACTATTGCCCAATTCATGCATCAACTCTACTTCTTTATATCCGCATCCTTTAATGTCTGGGAACGTTCACCAACCGGCACAGGATAGCCATGAGCCATTTTCTGGACAGGTTGCGTTACTTCACGACGGCCCGCGCGCCATTCTCGGACGGCCACGGCGCCGTTACCGATGAAGACAGAAAATGGGAAGACGCATATCGACAGCGCTGGCAACACGACAAGATCGTACGCTCCACGCATGGCGTGAATTGCACGGGCTCGTGCTCGTGGAAAATCTATGTGAAAGGCGGCATCGTCACGTGGGAAACCCAGCAGACCGACTATCCGCGCACGCGCCCCGACATGCCCAATCACGAGCCCCGCGGATGTTCGCGCGGCGCGTCGTACTCCTGGTATCTCTATAGCGCGAACCGCCTCAAATATCCGCTGGTGCGCAGCGCGCTCGTCAAGCTATGGCGCGAGCGGCGCCGGACCCTGGAGCCGGTCGACGCGTGGCAATCGATCGTCGAGGACGAGACGGCGCGCCGTGGCTATCAGATGCGGCGCGGACTCGGCGGCTTCATCCGTTCGAGCTGGGACGAGGTCAACGAGATCGTCGCCGCCGCCAATGTCTACACGGTCAAGCACCACGGGCCGGATCGCGTGGTGGGCTTTTCGCCGATTCCCGCGATGTCGATGGTGTCGTACGCGGCCGGTTCGCGCTATCTGTCGCTGATCGGCGGCGTGTGCCTGAGCTTCTACGACTGGTACTGCGATCTGCCGCCGGCTTCGCCGCAAACATGGGGCGAGCAGACCGACGTGCCGGAATCGGCCGACTGGTACAACTCCACGTTCATCATGATGTGGGGGTCCAACGTGCCGCAAACACGCACGCCCGACGCGCATTTCATGACCGAGGTCCGCTACAAGGGCACGAAGATCGTGTCGATCTTTCCCGATTACGCGGAAGGCGCGAAGTTCGGCGATATCTGGCTGCATCCGAAGCAAGGCACCGACGCGGCGCTTGCCCTCGCGATGGGTCACGTGATCCTCAAGGAGTTTCACCTCGCCGGCAAAAGCGACTACTTCGCCGACTACTGCCGCCGCTTCACCGATATGCCCTGTCTCGTGCGTCTCGTCGAACGCGCTGGCCGCTATGTGCCGGAACGGCTCGTGCGCGCATCGGATTTCGACGACGCGCTCGGTCAGGCGAACAATCCCGACTGGAAAACCGTGGTCATCGACGCGCCGACCAACACTATCGTCGTGCCGGTCGGTTCCGCGGGGTTTCGCTGGGGGCAGAAAGAAGGCGAAGACAAGGGCAAATGGAATCTGAAACAGCAGTCGGCGGCGGGCGCCGCGATCGAGCCGCGCCTGACGCTCGTCGACGCACACGACGAAGTCGTCGACGTGCTGTTCCCCTACTTCGGCAACATCCGGCATCCGCACTTCAATCACACGTCGCATACCTCGGAACTGTCGCGCAGGATCGGCGCGCGCAGAATCGCGACCCGCAACGGCGACATGCTGGTCGCCACCGTCTATGACCTGTTCGTCGCGAACTACGGCTTGGACCAGGGGCTCGGCGGCGAACACATCGCCGCGAGCTACGACGACGATCTGCCGTACACGCCCGCCTGGCAGGAAGCGATCACCGGCGTCAGGCGCGCGGACGTGATCAATGTCGCCCGCCAGTTCGCGGAGAACGCGCACAAGACGCAGGGCAAGTCGATGGTCATCATCGGCGCGGGGATCAATCACTGGTTCCATATGGACATGTCGTACCGCGCGATCATCAACATGCTGGTCATGTGCGGCTGCATCGGCAAATCGGGCGGCGGCTGGTCGCATTACGTCGGCCAGGAAAAGCTGCGCCCGCAGACCGGCTGGACGGCGCTCGCGTTCGCGCTCGACTGGAACCGCCCGCCGCGCCAGATGAACGCGACGTCGTTCTTCTACGCGCATACGGACCAGTGGCGCTACGACCCGATGGACCCGAGCGCGCTGCTCTCCCCGCTCGAGGACAGGACGCGCTTTCACGGCGCGCCGATCGACTACAACGTGCGCGCCGAACGCATGGGGTGGCTGCCGTCCGCGCC
Organism: Paraburkholderia sp.; assembly: GCF_047605525.1. Taxonomy (GTDB): domain Bacteria; phylum Pseudomonadota; class Gammaproteobacteria; order Burkholderiales; family Burkholderiaceae; genus Paraburkholderia. The sequence goes on from NZ_JASGFN010000029.1 coordinate 11,485, forward strand.
GCAACTGTCCGTCAATCCGCTCGACGTCGGCCGCGCGCTGAACGAACCGGCGCAGGCCGGCGCGAAGATCGCCGGCGAGCTGAAATCGGGCAGCTTGCAGATGGCCTGCGAAGACCCCGACAGTCCCGCGAACTTTCCGCGCAATCTGTTCGTGTGGCGTTCGAACCTGCTCGGCTCGTCGGGCAAAGGTCACGAGTATTTCCTGCGGCATCTGCTCGGCACGACGAATGGCGTGCAGGGCGACGAGGTGTTCAAGTCCGGCCACAAGCATCCCGAGGAAATCGCATGGCATGACGACGCGCCACGCGGCAAGCTCGATCTGCTCGTCACGCTCGACTTCCGCATGTCGACCACCTGCATGTATTCCGACGTCGTGCTGCCCACGGCAACGTGGTACGAGAAGGACGACATGAACACGTCCGACATGCATCCGTTCATTCACCCGCTGTCGGCCGCGGTCGATCCCGCATGGCAATCGAAGAGCGACTGGGAAATCTTCAAGGGCATCGCCAAACGTTTCTCGGAGTTGAGCGCCGGCCATCTCGGCGTCGAACGCGATGTCGTGCTCGCGCCGATTGCTCACGACAGCCCCGGCGAACTCGCGCAGCCGTTCGAGGTGCGCGACTGGAAACACGGCGAATGCGAACCGGTGCCGGGCAAGACGATGCCGGCCGTGATCGTCGTCGAGCGCGATTACCCGGCCACGTATGACCGCTTCACGTCGCTCGGTCCGTTGATGGACAAGCTCGGCAACGGCGGCAAAGGCATCTCGTGGGATACGAAGGACGAAGTCGCGCTGCTCGGCGAACTCAACTATCGCGTCGCGGATGGGGGAAGCAACGGCAACGGCGGCGGCGCGAATGGCACGAGCGGCACGGCCGGTCGCCCCCGCATCGATACCGCGCTCGACGCCGCCGAGGTCATCCTGTCGCTGGCGCCGGAAACCAACGGCGCGGTCGCGGTGAAAGCGTGGGAGGCCATCTCGGCGATGACCGGCATCGAGCACGCGCACCTGGCCGACGCGCGCGCGGATGAAAAAATCCGCTTTCGCGACATCCAGGCGCAGCCGCGCAAGATCATCTCGTCGCCGACATGGAGCGGCATCGAATCGGAGCACGTGTCGTACAACGCGGGCTACACCAATGTTCACGAGCTGATTCCGTGGCGCACGATCAGCGGCCGCCAGCAGCTCTACCAGGACCACACGTGGATGCGCGCGTTCGGCGAATCGCTGTGCGTGTACAAGCCGCCGATCGAAACCGGCAACTACCAGAACATGCTCGGCGCGCGCTCGAACGGCAACCCCGAAATCGCGCTGAACTTCATCACGCCGCACCAGAAATGGGGTATCCACAGCACGTACACCGACAACCTGCTGATGCTCACGCTGTCGCGCGGCGGCCCGATCGTCTGGCTGTCGGAAATCGACGCGCGGCAGATCGGCGTCGTCGATAACGACTGGATCGAGTGCTACAACGCGAACGGCGCGTTGTGCGCGCGTGCCGTCGTGAGCCAGCGCGTCCCGCACGGGATGGTGATGATGTATCACGCGCAGGAAAAGATCGTGAATACGCCGGGCTCGGAAATCACCGGCACGCGCGGCGGCATCCACAACTCCGTCACGCGCGTGGCGCTGAAGCCGACGCATATGATCGGCGGCTATGCGCAGCTGGCGTACGGCTTCAATTACTACGGCACGGTCGGCTCGAACCGCGACGAATTCCTGATCGTGCGCAAGATGAAAAACGTCGACTGGCTCGACGATGCGCCGCCTGATCCCGTCAATCCCGCTATCGGGCATCAACACCGTCAGGGAGAAACCTCATGAAGGTGCGCGCGCAGATCGCCATGGTGCTCAATCTCGACAAATGCATCGGCTGCCACACGTGTTCCGTCACCTGCAAGAACGTGTGGACGAGCCGTGAAGGCATGGAGTACGCGTGGTTCAACAACGTCGAGACGAAGCCCGGCATCGGTTATCCGAAAGACTGGGAAAACCAGGACCGCTGGCGCGGCGGGTGGAAGCGCAAGGCGGACGGCAAGATCGAACCGCGTCTGGGCAGCAAGTGGCGCCTGCTCGCGCAGATTTTCGCGAACCCGCATCTGCCCGAAATCGACGACTACTACGAGCCCTTCACATTCGATTACGCGCATCTGCAGGATTCCGGCGACACGAAGGCGATGCCCGTCGCGCGTCCGCGCTCGCTGATCAGCGGTCAACGGCTCGAAAAGATCGAGTGGGGGCCGAACTGGGAAGAGATTCTCGGTGGCGAGTTCGAGAAACGCTCGAAGGATTACAACTTCGAGAACGTGCAGAAGGATATTTACGGGCAGTTCGAGAATACCTTCATGATGTATCTGCCGCGGCTGTGCGAGCACTGCCTGAACCCGGCGTGCGTCGCATCGTGTCCGTCCGGCTCGATCTACAAGCGCGAGGAAGACGGCATCGTGCTGATCGATCAGGACAAGTGCCGCGGCTGGCGCATGTGCGTGTCCGGCTGCCCGTACAAGAAGATCTATTTCAACTGGCACAGCGGCAAGGCGGAGAAATGCATCTTCTGCTATCCGCGCATCGAAGCGGGACAGCCGACCGTCTGTTCGGAAACGTGCGTGGGCCGCATTCGCTATCTCGGCGTGATGCTGTACGACGCGGATCGCATCAGCGAGGCAGCGAGCGTCGAGAACGAAGCCGATCTGTATGAAGCGCAGTTATCGGTGTTTCTCGACCCGAACGATCCCGAGGTGATCGCGCAGGCCGAACGCGACGGCGTGCCCGCTGCCTGGCTGGAAGGCGCGCGGCGTTCGCCGGTCTACAAGATGGCGATCGACTGGAAGATCGCTTTTCCGCTGCACCCGGAATACCGGACGCTGCCGATGGTCTGGTACGTCCCGCCGCTTTCGCCGATCAACGCGGCCGCCAACAGCGGCGAGCTCGGCATGAACGGCTATCTGCCGGACATCGAATCGCTGCGCATTCCGCTTCGCTATCTGGCGAACCTGCTGACGGCCGGCAACGAAGAACCCGTCAAGCTGGCGCTCGAACGGCTGCTCGCGATGCGCGCGTTCATGCGCGCGCGCCACGTCGATCAGGTCGAAGCGCCCGGCGTGCTCAAGCAGGCAGGACTGACGGTCGCCCAGGTCGAGGACATGTACCGCTATCTGGCGATTGCGAACTTCGAGGATCGCTTCGTGATTCCCACGTCGCACCGCGAGTATGCGGAAGACGCATTCGATCTGCGTTCGTCGTGCGGGTTCTCGTTCGGCAACGGCTGCTCGGATGGCCGCTCCGAAGCGAGTCTCTTCACGACGAAGAAGAGCAACCGCAAGATTCCGATTCGCCAGGAGTTCTGACATGGCCTCTCGTGACACCACTCCACCCGGCGCGACCTATGCGGTACTGGGCGCGCTGCTCGGCTATCCGGACCAGCCGCTGCTCGACGCATTGCCGGAAGCACGGGAATTGCTGCGCGGCGAGCGCGGCCTGACCCGCGACGCGCGCGCGGGCGTCGAACAGTTCATCGACTATTGCGCGCAGCGCGATCTGTTCACGCTGCAGGAAAACTACGTCGCGCTGTTCGATCGCGGACGCGGCACATCGCTGTACCTGTTCGAGCATGTGCACGGCGAATCGCGCGATCGCGGCCAGGCGATGGTCGATCTGAAGCGGATGTACGAGGAACATGGCCTGTATCTGGACGCGGGCGAATTGCCCGACTACCTGCCCGTGTTCCTCGAATACCTGTCGCGCCTGCCCGCCGCGGAAGCCCGCGGGCTGCTCGCGGAGACGGGCGAGATTCTGCAATCGGTCACCACGCACCTCGCGAAACGCGGCAGCCCGTACAGCTTCGTGGTCGGCGCGCTGTTGCCGCTCGCGGGGTTCGGCCGCGGCGAGAAGCCCGACACGCTCAACGAGGACGACGCGCAATCGCCGCCGTCCGCCGCCGACTATCGCGCGCTCGATGCCGCGTGGGCCGACGAGCCGGTTCGCTTCGTCGGCGCGGCGACGCCCACGAACGGCAACGGCGCGCCCATCCACTTCTACGACAGCCGTCCTGGCGCCGCATCGCCGGCGGGACGCGGCACTAACCGGGAGAACAGGTCATGAGCGACTACTTCCATCAGTTCGTGTTCGGCATCTACCCGTATATCTGTCTTGCGGTGCTGCTGCTCGGCAGTCTCGTGCGTTTCGACCGCGAGCAATACACGTGGAAAAGCGATTCGTCGCAGATGCTGCGGCACGGCACGCTGCGCCTCGGCAGCAACCTGTTTCACTGGGGCATCCTGATCGTGGTGGGCGGCCATTTCGTCGGCTTCCTCGCGCCGCACTGGCTCGTGTCGCCGTTCATGTCGGCGTCGATGCACCAGCTCGTTGCGATGGTGGCGGGCGGCACGGCGGGCGTCGTCGCGATCATCGGCCTGACGATCCTGATTCACCGGCGTCTCGGCGACGTGCGCATCCGCCGCAACAGCCGCGTGTCCGACATCGTCATCGTGCTGATGCTGTGGGTGCAGCTCGCGCTCGGACTCGGCACGGTCGTGCTGTCGATGCGTCATATGGACGGCGTGATGTTCGAGCAACTGACCGACTACGTGAAAGGCGTGGTCACGTTCCGGCCGAATATCGCGGGGCTGCTCGTGGGCGTGCCGCTGACCTATCAGATACATATTGCGCTCGGCTTCACGATTTTCCTCGTTTCGCCGTTCACGCGGATGGTGCATATCTGGAGCGGATTCGCGTCGGTCGCCTATCTGATCCGCCCGTATCAGCTCGTGCGCAAGCGCTAAGGGGTTGACGATGAGCACGATCGACCCACCCGCGCCGGCGGACACTGAGCACGCGTTGAGCGTGAACGGCGTCGCGATCGAAGCGGCGGCCATCGACGACGAAATCGCGCATCACCCGGACGCGCCCGATCCGCGCGCCGCCGCGCGTGTCGCGCTCGTGATCCGCGAACTGCTGCGGCAACGCGCGATCGGGTTGAAGCTGATCGCCGACGGCGCCGCGCTCGACGACGCGTCGCTCGATCGCCTGCTCGAACTCGAACTGAATGTGCCGAGCGCGACCCGCGCGGACTGCGAGCGCTATTACACAAGCCATCCCGCGAGCTTCAGACAGAACGACATCGTGTTCGCGAGCCACATCCTTTTCGCGGTCACGGACCGTGCGCCGCTCGCGCTGGTCCGCCACAAGGCGGAGTCCACATTGCAGCAGGTGCTGCGCGCGCCGGGCACGTTCGAAGACGCCGCGCGCGAGTTCTCGAACTGTCCATCGGCGAAGCTCGGCGGCAGCCTCGGGCAGTTGCTGCGCGGCGACAGCGTGCCCGAATTCGAGCGCGCCCTGTTCGACACGCAGGACATCGGCGTGTTGCCGCGACTCGTCAACACGCGTTTCGGTTTTCATCTCGTGCGTATCGATCGCCGTATCGAAGGCGAGCGGCTTCCGTTCGAATCGGTCGAAGCCGATATCGCCCGCTTTCTCGGCGAGCGGGTCCGTCACAAGGCAATCCAGCAGTACGTGAGCGTGCTGGCTTCGCGCGCGCGCATCGAAGGCGCGGTTCTGGGCGAAGTCAACGGCCCGCTGGTTCAATAGAAGAGGGAACAGCATGAGCGTACACAGCGGCATCAACAATTCCGGCGCGGCGCCGGGCATCACCGCGCAGGCTTGGTCGGTATTGCTGGCGAGCACGCTTGCGTTTCTCGTCTGCTTCGTCGTATGGATGATGTTCGGCGTGCTGGGCGTCCAGTTGCGCGAGGACCTGCGACTGAACAGCACCGAGTTCGGCCTGCTGACCTCGACGCCCGTTCTGACGGGCGCGTTGATGCGTCTGCCGCTCGGCGCATGGACCGACCGCTTCGGCGGACGCATCGTGATGACGGTGCTGCTGGTGGTGTGCGCGGTGCCGGTTTATATCGTCAGTTATGCGACCGCGTTGTGGCAGTTTCTGTTGATCGGGCTTTTTCTCGGCTGCGTCGGCGCATCGTTCGCGGTCGGCACGCCGTATGTCGCGCGGTTCTTTCCGCCGGAGCGGCGCGGCTTCGCAATGGGCTTCTTCGGCGCGGGCACCGCCGGCGCGGCGGTAAATCTGTTCGTCACGCCGTCGTTGCAGGCCGCTTATGGCTGGCGCTTCGTGCCGCGCGTGTACGCGATCGCGCTGCTGGTGACGGCCGTGATCTTCTGGTTCGCCTCGGCGCGCGACCCCGGCGCCGGCAAAAGCCAGGGCTCGTGGCTCGACTCGTTCAAGGTGCTGCGCAATCCGCACGTATGGCGTCTATGCCAGTACTACTCGATTACCTTCGGCGGCTTCACCGCGCTGTCGCTGTGGATCCCGCAGTACCTGAAGGCCGAATACGGGATGTCGCTCGTGATGGCGTCGGCATTCGCCGCCGGGTTCTCGCTGCCCGGCTCGATACTGCGCGCGGTGGGCGGCGGACTGGCCGACCGCTTCGGCGCGCACAACGTGACGTGGTGGGGACTGTGGGTCGCGTGGATATGCCTGTTTCTGCTGTCGTATCCGCCGACCGATTTCGTCATTCACACGATAGACGGCACGCTCAGCCTGCGCCTCCACGTCTCGCTGATCGTATTCGTGCTGCTGACGTTCGTGCTGGGCGGCGTGTTTGCGTTCGGGATGGCGTCGACGTTCAAATACGTCGCCGACGACTTCGCCGGCAACATGGGCGTGGTGACCGGCATTGTCGGCCTGGCAGGCGGGCTGGGCGGCTTTCTGCTGCCGATCCTGTTCGGCATGCTGCTCGACTTCTTCAGGATCCGCTCGACGTGTTTCATGTTTCTTTACGGCATCGTCTGGGTATCGCTGATCCTGATCTATCTGTCGGAAGTCAAGCGCACGCCGGTTATCGGAGAAGCTGCCGGTTAGCGACGCGGATCAAAGCTCCAGCACCGTCACCCCCACCTCCATCCGATGCGCGCCGCCGCCGAGAATCGTGCCGCGCAATAGCGACACGTCGCTGTAGTCGCGCCCGATCGCCAGCGTCACGTGATCGAGATCGGCGAGCACGTCATTGGTCGGATCGAGATCGATCCAGCCGCTGCCGGGACAATGCACCGACACCCACGCATGCGACGCATCCGCGCCGATCAGGCGCGGATGCCCCGGCGGCGGATCGTTGCGCAGATAGCCGCTCACATAGCGCGCGGGCAAGCCGAGCGAACGCAAACAGCCGATCATCACCTGCGCGAAATCCTGGCACACGCCGCTCTTCAGTTCGAACGCGCGCTCGGCCGGCGTATCGAACAGTGTCGCCGACGGCTTGTACGCGAAGTCTTCGTGAATCCGGTGCATCAGATCGATCGCGCCCGCCACGAGCGGCCGGTCCGGCGTAAAGCTCGGCAACGCGTAGTCGCGCAGCGCCGGCCTCAAGGCGATGTTCGGCGACGCAAAGCAGAACTCCGCCGCGGGCCGGAAGCGGCCGCCCGCGCGAAACCGCAGCGCCTCGGCGACCGCTTCCCACGCGGGCGTGGCGTCGGCGTCGAGCGCATTCCAGCGCGGCGTCAGCGCCACCGTGGTTTCGCTGACGAGTTGCAGGCGTTCGTGCGGCGTGTCGAGCGCGAAATACAGCACGTCGTTGCCGAACGCATCGATGCGGCTATGCAGGTACGACGGCGTCGGCTCGATCTGTTCGCTGCGCGAGATCACGCGCTGCCACGGACACGCGAGCGGCCGGATCGTCGCCAGATGCTGCGCGGTCTCCACATAGGTCGAGTAGTGATACGTGGTGCGATGCGCAACGCAGAGCACGGTCGGTGCATTCTTCATGCCCACACCTGCGACGCGACCGTGGTCGCGTGACTGAAATAGCGCGCGCTGACTTCATGCGCGGCGGCATTCGCGAAGCCGCCGATCTGATCGCACAGCGCAATCAGCTTCGTGTACGCGCCGGCTTCATCGACCTCGCACAACGATTCGAGCGTCGGCAGCAACGACACCGCCGGCAACCGCTCCGCGAACGGCGGATGGCGCACGCCGCCCGCCGCGACGCCGATTTCGTCGAGCTTTTTGCGTAGCCGCTCGTACACGCCATAAATGCCGCGCGGATTGTGCGGCTCGATCACCAGCAGATCGAGCAGCGCCGGCACTTCGAAGCGCCCCGGATACAGCGAGCGATACGTCAGCGTACTGTCGAACAGTTGCAGCAGCAGATCGAAACCGGCGGGCGTCGCAAGCTGGCCGTTCGCGGCGACGCCGCGCACGAACGCGGCCATCGTCGCGACGCGTTCGATATGACGCCCGGCGAACAGCAGGCGCCACGCTTCGTCGCGCGTCATCCGGTCGCCTTGCGCGCCGCTGATCGCCGACAACTGCACCGACAGATGTTCGAGCGCATTCGCGAGCGTCACGCGATCGTAGCGTTCGGCGCCGCCGTTCAACCCGCCGGTCATGCCGCCGCCCGCGCCACCGTTGCCCTGCGACGCCGGGCCGTTCCCCGCCCCCACCGCCGGCAGCAATGTCTGCAACGCATCCTGGAAGTCGTTGCGCGCCGCGAGAATCACGCGCCAGTGATCGTTCGACAGCCGTCCGCGGATTTCGCCGTTCGCGCGCGTCTGGCAACTCAGGTTCTGGCTGATGCTCACGCTGTCCGCGTTCTCGCCGAGGTTCGCGACCAGCGCGCGCTCGAACGTCTGCGGCGAAGGCGGCGCCTGCGGCGACGACATGTCGCCCGGCTGCACGAGGCCGCAATACGTGGCCAGCTCGACGAGCGTCGGAAACATCGCGTCGGCGTCGTTGCCTTCGAGCGAGCCGAGGATCAGCCGCAGCAGCCGCACGTTGTTCTCGGCGCGCTCACCATAGCGCCCCGCCCAGAACAGGTTCTCCGCGGCACGGCTCGAGACGGTGCGATGCTTGCGCGCGAGATCGGCGGGCCGCAGCGGCGAAGGCAGCAGCGTGAAGGTCGAGGTCGGCTGGCTCGACAGCACCCATGTGTCGACGCTGCTGCCGCCGTGCTGCATCGACACGGTCGTCTGGCGCCCGGCGGCCATGCGCGTGAAGCCGCCCGGCATCACGTGCCAGCCGCCGTTGACGTCGGCAATCGCATAGACGCGCAGCACCGACGGACGGCCGCCGATCGTGCCCGCCTCATAGCGCGGTGTGCAGGAAAAGCGCTGCTCCTGCTGGATCGTGAACGCGTCGGGCATCGCTTCGATGCGCTCGCGCCACGCCGCGAGCGGCTCGCTGCCCGGCTCGATGCCGGGCGGCGCATCGCGCCCGGCGAGCGGCCACGTCGGCACGATGAACGCTTCGTCGAGATGCGCGAACGCATGCTCGCGCGCCGCCTGTTCGCCGCACCACCAGGTCGGCACGCCCCGCAGCACGAGTTCCTCGCCGAGCAGCGCTTCGGCGATGCCCGGCATGAAGCCGTGCAAGGCCGGCGATTCGGCAAAGCCCGCGCCCGGCACGTTCGAGACGATCACATTGCCCGCGCGCATCACCTGCAACAGGCCCGGCACGCCGATCGTCGAATCGGCGCGCAGCTCGACCGGATCGCAGAAGGCGTCGTCGAGACGCCGCAGCACGACGTGCACGCGTTCGAGTCCGGCCAGTGTCTTCAGATAAAGCCGGTCGCCGCGCACGGTCAGGTCCTTGCCCTCGACCAGCGTGACGCCGAGATAGCGCGCGAGAAACACGTGCTCGAAATAGGTTTCGTTGTAGGGCCCCGGCGTCAACAGCGCGATATGTGGCGAGACATCGGGCGACGCCGCATCGCCGCTGTCCCCCTGCCGCATCGTCGCTTGCGCGGACTGCACGAGCGTCGCGATCAGTTGCGAATAGATCGGCGCGAGGCGGCTCACGCGCAGCGAGCGGAACGGCTCGGCGAACAGCGTCGAGACGATCAGGCGGTTTTCGAGCGCGTAGCCGAGACCGGACGGCGCCTCGGTGCGATGCGCGATCACGCTCCACTCGCCGCCCGGCGTGCGCGCGAGATCGAGCGCGACGACCTGCAGATACTGGCCGCCCGGCGGCGTGAAGCCCTTCACCGAACGCAGATAGCCCGGATGCCCGAACACCAGCGCGGGCGGCAGTTGCCCATGTTCGAGCAGCGTCTGCGGCCCGTAGATATCGGCGACGATCGCGTTGAGCAGATGCGCGCGCTGCGTGACGCCGCGCTCGATATGCGCCCACTCGGTCTCGCTGATCAGAAACGGCAGCAGGTCGAGCGCCCACGGCCGCGACTTGCCGTTGTCCGCGTAGACGTTGTAGCTGATGTCGTTGTCGCGGATCTGCTGCGCGATCGACTCGCGATGATCGGCGAGCCGCGCGATGCCGTCTTCGCCGAGCAGCGCGAAGAACTGCCGCCACGGTTCGCGCAGCGCGCCCGACGCGTCGCGCAGTTCGTCCCAATGTCCGTCATGACCCGGCAACAACCGCAACAGGGACGAAGCGTCCGCCTGCGGCGCGGACGCTTCGAAGGGCAAAGTCGATTGAAAGGCCAAGGTCGTGTGGTGTCAGGAGTGCGTGGTTTTCAACTGCGGCGCAGATCGAGCGTGAACGGAAACTCGAGACTGCGCCGCGGCGTACCCGCCACGAGCGGCCCCGGCGTATGACCCGACGCGAAGAAGCGCGCGCGCCGCCGGCTTTCCGCCTCGTAGGCGTTGACCGGGAAGGTCTGATAGTTGCGCCCGCCCGGATGAGCGACATGATACTGGCATCCGCCCAGCGAGCGGCCGGTCCAGGTGTCGACGAGATCGAACGTGAGCGGCGCGTGCACGCCGATCGTCGGATGCAGCGCCGATGCCTGCGACCACGCGCGAAAGCGCACGCCGGCCACGTATTCGCTGACGCGGCCGGTCGGCTGCAATGGCACCGGCGCGCCGTTGACGGTCAGCACGTGACGATTGCCGTTGAGTCCGAGCGCGCGCACCTCGAGCCGCTCGACCGACGAATCGACATAGCGCACCGTGCCGCCGACGGCGCCCTCTTCGCCCATCACGTGCCACGGTTCGAGCGCGTTGCGGATCGTCAGATCGACGCCGCTCACCATCAGTTCGCCGACCAGCGGGAAGCGGAATTCGAAGTGCGGCGCGAACCAGGCGGCGTCGAACACGAAGCCGGCTTCGTCGAGCTCGGCGAGCACGTCGTCGAAATCCATCTTCACGAAGGTGCCGAGCAGGAAGCGGTCATGCAGTTCGGTGCCCCAGCGCGTCAGGCGCCGCGTGTACGGCGTGCGCCAGAAACGCGCGACCAGCGCGCGCAGCAGCAGTTGCTGCACGAGGCTCATGCGCGCGTGCGGCGGCATTTCGAAGCCGCGCAGCTCGAGCAGGCCGAGGCGGCCCGCCGGTCCGTCCGGTGAATAGAGCTTGTCGATGCAGAACTCGGCGCGGTGCGTGTTGCCGGTCACGTCGATCAGGATGTTGCGCAGCGCACGGTCGATCAGCCACGGCGGCAGCTTCGCGCTGTCGCGGCCGCCGAGCAGATCGATCTGCCGCTGCAATTCGTCGAACGCGATTTCGAGTTCGTAGAGCTGGTCGTTGCGTGCTTCGTCGACGCGCGGCGCCTGGCTGGTCGGTCCGATGAACAGGCCCGAGAACAGATACGACAGCGACGGATGGTTGTGCCAGTACGCGACCAGGCTCGCGAGCAGATCGGGGCGGCGCAGGAACGGACTGTCGGCCGGCGTCGCGCCGCCGAGCACGAAGTGATTGCCGCCGCCGGTGCCGGTATGGCGGCCGTCGAGCATGAACTTCTCGCTGCTCAGATAGCTGTTCGCGGCCGACTGATACAGGTACTCGGTGTGATCGACCAGTTCGTCCCAGTTCGCGGCCGGATGGATGTTGACCTCGATCACGCCGGGGTCCGGCGTCACCTGAAGCACCTTCAGGCGCGCGTCGCGCGGCGGCTGATAGCCTTCGAGCACGACCTGCATCTTCAGCTCGTCGGCGGTTGCCTCGATGGCGGCGAGCAGATCGAGATAGTCGTCGAGATCGGTGAGCGGCGGCATGAACACGTGCAGCAGCGTGTGGCCGCTGCCGAACGAAGCGGTTTCGGCCTTCGGACCGGCCGCGCGTTTCGGGTCGCGCGCCTCGACGCATAGCGCGGTGCGCAACGTGCCCGTCGACGATTGCCCGCGCGCCGGCGGCTGCTCGTCGCCGGGCTGATGCGCATACGCGAGCACGCCGCCGTGCGGCATGCCGCTCAGCAGATCCGCGGCGGACAGCGACAGCGCGGCCGCGTGACGCGGATCGGTCCTTGCATCGGCCGCCGACGCCGCGCGCTCACGCCCCGCTTCGTATTGCACGCGCAACTGCGCGGCGGTGCGCAACGGCTCCGCGGGCGCGAACGGATCGTGCGCATGCTGGTACGGGTAGTCGGTCTTCGACACCCACGGCAGCGAATCGAGCGGCAGCCGGTAGCCCATCGACGAATCGCCGGGGATCAGATACATGCGTTCGTCGCGGAAGAACCAGCGGCCGCTGGTCCATTTCGGCGCCACGCCCGGCTCGCCGCGTTCGCGGCCGATCGGCAGCACGTAGCCGGTCGGTTTGGCAAGCCCCGCATCGAACACCCGGCGCAGACGCACGCGTTCGAGCTCGTCGTCCAGACGCGCGTCGAACGGATCGACGTTGACCGGCAGGCGGCGCTCGCGCCACAGGTAGTACCAGGTGTCCTCGTAGCCGGGCTGAATGCAATCCGGGTCGACCGACAGCTTCGCCGCCAGATGCGTGATGAAGCGCTGCGCGTCGCCGGCCGTGTAGCGGCCCGGTTCGCGTTCGTCGGCGAACAGCGCCGGGTTGTGCCAGCACGGCTCGCCGTCGGCGCGCCAGTACAGCGACATCGCCCAGCGCGGCAACTGCTCGCCCGGATACCACTTGCCCTGGCCGATATGCAGAAAACCATTCGCGCCGTAGCGCGCGCGCAGCTTGTCCATCAGCGCGACCGCGTAGCCGCGCTTGGTCGGGCCCAGCGCGTCGGTGTTCCATTCGGCGGCGTCGCGGTCGCGCACCGACACGAAGGTCGGCTCGCCGCCCATCGTGAGCCGCACGTCCATGCCGGCGAGTTCGCGGTCGACCTGCGCGCCCATTTTCAGCACGTCGTCCCAGGCCGCCTCGCTGTACGGCTTCGTCACGCGCGGCGTCTCTAGCACGCGTTCGATCGACATCGTGTGCTCGAATTCGACCTCGCATTCGTCGACCGCGCCCGCGATCGGCGCCGCGCTGCCCGGCTCCGGCGTGCAGGCGACCGGGATATGCCCTTCGCCGGCGAGCAGCCCCGAGGTCGGGTCGAGCCCGATCCAGCCCGCGCCGGGCAGATAGACTTCGCACCACGCGTGCAGATCGGTGAAGTCGACTTCGGTGCCGCTCGGGCCGTCGATCGATTTGACGTCGGGCGCGAGTTGCAGCAGATAGCCGGACACGAAGCGCGCCGCAAAACCGAGCTGCCGCAACGTCTCGACGAGCAGCCAGCCCGAATCGCGGCACGAACCCGAGGCGTTCGTCAGCGTTTCCTCGGGCGTCTGCACGCCCGGCTCCATCCGGATCAGATAGCGGATCTCGTGTTGCAGCCGCTGGTTCAGCGCGACCAGAAAATTCGCGGTGCCGGCCGGCGTGCGGTCGATGCTCGCGACGAATTCGGCGAAGCGCGGCGTCATCGGCCGCTTGATGAGGTATGGCGCGAGTTCGACCGCGAGGCCCGGCTCGTAGTCGAACGGGAACTGCTCGGCCGACGGTTCGAGAAAGAAGTCGAACGGGTTGTAGACGGCCATTTCGGCGACCAGGTCGACGGTCACCCTGAATTCGCGCGTCTGCTCGGGAAACACCAGGCGCGCCTGATAGTTCGCGAACGCGTCCTGCTGCCAGTTGATGAAGTGCGTGGCCGGCTCGACCCGCATCGAATACGACAGGATCGGCGTACGGCAATGCGGCGCGGGCCTGAGCCGCACGACCTGGGGCGACAGCGAGACGAGCCTGTCGTAGCGGTAATGAGTGACGTGATGCAACGCGACGCGAATGGACACTCCGGACTCCTGGACGAAGATGGGGCAAGCCGCCAAAAAGCAAGCTTTATGCCGTTGACCGACAACCGTACGTGAACTGCGTTGTACTTCATGGACTGCGTTGCCTTGGCGCCTGCCGCGAAGTGCATCGCGACCTGCCAGGCCGGGTCCGAATCACAATCCGGTCAAACCCCGATCGCCCGCCGGGCGCTGCCGGGGCAGACCGAACCTCGTTGCGCGGCCTGTATCGGAACGTGCACCAAAGCAGCGCAGCGCCGATGCACAATCATGTACGTACTGTGCGTTAAAGCAGTGAGGTCTGGCAATCGCGGCATGAAGATTGCGACCACTTTTCCTCACGATCACGTTGGCGGCTACGCTCGGCGCCGCCCTCACCCAAGGCCCGCTCGATGAAAACCTTCCACTGCAACCACTGTTCGCAACTCGTGTTCTTCGAGAACGTCCGTTGCGAGCGCTGCGAATCGTTGCTCGGCTACGTGCCCGAACTGCATGAGATCAGCGCATTCGAAGACGCCGGCGACGGCCGCTGGCGCAGCCTGCACCCGCGCGCGGACGGCGCGCTGTTCCGCCAGTGCCACAACTATGCGGTCGAGAACGTCTGCAACTGGATGATTCCCGCCGATTCGCCCGACACGCTGTGCCGCGCGTGCCAGTTGACCCGCACGATCCCGAACCTGAGCACGCCGGAAAACCGGCTCTACTGGTATCGGCTCGAAGTCGCGAAGCGGCGTCTGCTGTACACGCTGAGCGAGCTCGGCCTCGACGTTCCATCGCGCGACGCGAATCCCGAGCAGGGCCTCGCATTCGAATTCCTCGCCGACGACGGCAACGGCGAGCCCGTGATGACCGGCCACGACAACGGGCTGATCACGCTGAACATCGCCGAGGCCGACGACGCCCACCGCGAGAAAGTACGCACCGCGATGGGCGAGCCGTACCGCACGCTGCTCGGCCATTTTCGCCACGAGACGGGCCATTACTACTTCAGTCGATTGGTCGAAAACAACACGCGCTGGCTCGAGCCTTTCCGCGAGCTGTTCGGCGACGAGCGCGCCGACTATGGCGACGCGCTGAACGCCTACTACCGCGACGGCGCGCCGGCCGACTGGCAGGCCTCGTACATCAGCGCATACGCAACGATGCATCCGTGGGAAGACTGGGCCGAGACATGGGCGCACTATCTGCTGATCGTCGACGTGCTCGATACCGCGAACTCGTATGGTCTCGCGCTGCTGCCCGACGATCCGAGCGAGCCGACGCTGACCGATCGCACGCCGGTCGAAGAAGCGAGCTTCGGCAATCTGATGAAGCGCTGGCTTCCGCTGACATACGCGCTGAATAGCCTGAACCGCAGTCTCGGGATGCCCGACGGCTATCCCTTCACCCTCGCCGCGCCGGTGATCGACAAGCTGCGCTTCGTGCATCGCGTGATCGCGTCGGCGGCCGACAGCGGCGCCGGGACGCAGGCGGGCGAAGCGGCGGCGCCGATGCCGATACCCGCGGGCGAATCCGGCGCCGCGCCGAACCAGGACCCCATGTGACGCAGCGCCAATTCAACGACGACGGACCCAGCTTCTCAAGCCACGCTCAATACGCGACATACGGCCCCGTGCCGCCGGGCGTCGACTGCTGCTCGATCGCCGCGTACACGTTGCGGCCATAGAAGAACGGCAGCCCCCAGTCGAACACCGCCGACGTTACGAACGCCGGCCCCGCGAGCAGCGGCAGCGCCGCATCGCCGCCATACGTCTGCGCAATCGAGGCCGCATTGCCGACGTCGAACGTCACCGCGCTCGTCGCGCCGTTCACACCTTCGATCAGCGCGCTCAACTGCTGCGTCGACAGCGGGCAATAGTACGCGCCGTTCGGGTTTGCACAGGCCGGCATCAGCGCGGTCTGGAAGAAGAGCCCGGTCGAGCCGCTGTCGAAAATACTGCGCGTGTACGTCGTGCCGTTCTGCACCGTCGTGAACGTACCGTCCGACGGATTCACGCCGATCACCTGCGCATTGCCGAGCGCATTGTTGCTCTGCGTGCCGATGCCGAACACCAGTTGCCCCGACACCGAAGCCGCGCCGCCGGAGACAGCCGGCAGGCTCAGGATCGAGCCGTTGTTGTCCGTCGTGAAGTACGGCACCGGATTGGCGACCTGATACTGCTCGGCAAGCGGGATCGACGTGCAGCTCGTGCCGCCGCAACCGTAGTACGTCGCGGGGATCGCCTGGTGCACACAGTTCGCACCGCAGTCGTGCCTGAACACGCCGATGCCGAGAATGCCGTTCGCCTGCAACGCGCCCGGCGTGTTGCGCGCCGCGCCAACGGCCGCGCAATCGGCGGGCAGCGCCGCGTAGGCCGGGTCGATCACCTGGATCGGCAGCGACTCCGCCTTCTCGCCGGCGATCTGCAGATCGGCGAGTTTCACCGCACCCCACGTGTAGCCGTCGAAGAACTGCATGCATTCGGCGACGGGATTGCCCGCACCGTCCTTCTGCTGCGGCAGGTTCATCGACGCGGGCAGTTGCGACGCAAACACGCGCACGCCCCACGAGCCGGTGTCGACCAGCACGTGATCGATCGTCTGGCATTGGGTCGTGCCGGGCGCGCAGAGCGTGATGCTGACGAACGGCATGTTCGGCACGTTGCTCACGCCCGAGTCGACCGTCACGCGCACCGCGTTCGCGGCCAGTACTTGCGGCGACGGCGACGTGTTGGTGACGGTCGGGGCCGCCGGTGAGCTGGTCGAGCTGCTGCTCGAACCGGCCGTGGTGCCCGCGTTGCCGGAGCCGCCGGAGCCGCTGTCTCCTCCTCCGCCGCCTCCGCATGCGCTCACGAACAGTGCTAACACTACGATGGGCGCCGCGCTCAGCCGGGTCATCCACGAAGACCTGTATCGCATGATTCGCTCCGTTACTGGATGACGCCGACATCGACACCCGCGGGCACCGCCCGCGGCAGATACGCATAGCCGGTGAAGGCGCGCAGATGACCGCTCGAGAACACCACGAGATCGTCGTTCGACACCGCGAGCGGCGCGCCGCGCCGGCTCGCGCCGGCGGCGACATAAGCGTCGAAGGACGCGCCGAGCATGGCCTCGAGGTCCGGCAGCGTCGGACCGTCCCACGCGACGCCGAATACGATGCCGTTGGATGCCACGTACTCGCGCACCTGCGTGCCGGACGGCAGCGTCAGCGGATGCACCGAATACGCAGGTTGCGTAGTCGCCGCGCGAGCGACCGC
This sequence comes from Paraburkholderia sp., assembly GCF_047605525.1. Taxonomy (GTDB): domain Bacteria; phylum Pseudomonadota; class Gammaproteobacteria; order Burkholderiales; family Burkholderiaceae; genus Paraburkholderia. Next base: position 28,689 of record NZ_JASGFN010000029.1, read on the forward strand.
ATGCAGTCGCGACCGGTCACTGTCGATGGTGCTGACGTTCTGGCCGAGCGTCGCGTGCGCGGCATACGGCAACGCGCAGCTCGCCCCGAGCATTGCGCACGCAATGCGGGTAACAGGCATTAGTTTCAAGAGATGTCCTTCGAGGTGAAACGCCGGTGTCCGGAATCGAGCCGGTCACAGGCGCGAGACCAGGGGCGCATTCAGCCGGCCGGATCTTCATGCCGGTCGGGTTGCGTGAATGCGTCTACGGAAGGACGGGGCGAAACTTTAATGAGGGACACCGCACGCGACAATCGTTTGCGCTGCGATTCAACCCTTCAGGCGCCGCGCCACGGTTCGGCTTCGCGTGATTCGAAAACGTCAAGCCTTTTGCGATCAATACGTCGGCATCTATTTGCAGTTCGTATGACGTTTAAAGCAAGCAGGCACCCCCGATCGTCAACGAGTTTTATCGATGTAAGCGATCGTTGAATAAAGGTATCCCGGCACCGCTATTCCTCTGACTACACGCAGGTTTTGCGCGCCATTGCGCCGGGCAAAAAAATGCCGCGGAGAGCCCGGCGGCCCCCCCGCGGCATCGATCGTCGGAACGCAAGTCAGAGCGCCAAAGCGTCCTTACTTTTTCTGCTGATTCAGAAGCGACTTCAGCTCCTGCACGTTTTCTTCCACGCGTTTTGCGATCACCGCATACGACTCCGCCTGCGTCTGATACGCGGCTTGCGCGAGCTGCTGCATATCGGCGAGCGATTTGTGCAGACTCTGCTGGACCAGTTCGGCGGTTTTCGTCGATGGCGTCGCGCCGGCCGTCGAGAGTTGCGCCGTAATCGATTGCAGTTCGTTCAGCGTGGCGCGCAGCATGTCGGCCTGTTTCTGCGCGAGCGACTGCATCCCCTGGAAAGCCGTCTGATTCGCGAGAACCAGCGCTTCCATGTCCTTGCGACGCGCTTCCATGATGGCCGGCACGTCGAAGCCGGGGAGCTTGAACTGCTCCAGCATTTTGGTGAGATCGCCAAACGGATTGGCGGCTTCAGGTCGGTCCATGCGAAGTCCTCCTTGCGGTTGAATACTCGCCGCCGGCGCGGCGCCGCCCTGAACGGGCGCGACGCTCATGCCGGCGACGCCGTGTACCGCGCGAGCCGCCCCGGCTAGCTGGTTTTGGGGTCGCACGGCACATCGGACCAATCATGCGCTATCCCGCCGCGTTGCGCCAGCGGACTCACCCTGACGCGCGGCGCCGGGCGGCGCGCGCGATAGTGCCGCGAACGCTCGTGCCGGCGCCGTGTGCAAGGTCCCGTAAGTTACACGCGGGTTTCAGTAACCCGACGAAACGCCGTGTCGACTATCGTTGCCGATGTGCCGGGCCATCGTGGCGCCGGCATTGTTTCGATGGGAGCGACATCATGAAAAAAGTACTCTTCAGCGCGGCCGTGGCCGCCGTTCTTGGCGTGAGCGCGACCGCTGCGTTCGCCGACGAAGGCATGCCGCCGCCCCCCGCCGCCGCGATGCACGGCGGCGGCGGCGAGGCGCGCGGCGACGGGCCGCCGCATGGTCCGATGATGGGTCCGCGCGGCCCCGGCTTCGCGGTAATCCAGGATCTCGAACAGTTGCGGCACCTCTATGCGATGACCGGTCATGAGGGCGAGATCCTCGCGGTCTATCGCGACGTACTGAGCAAGACGCAGGATCCGATGCTGCGTCACTACGTGTACGACTCGCTGGCGCGCGAGCAGTTGAAGCCCGCGAATCCGGAACAGGCGATCGCGACGCTGCGCACGAGTCTCGCCGAAGATCTCGCGACGGCGAACAAGGCGCCGCATGGCATGCCGGGCGGAATGCCGCCGGGACCTCAGCCGGGTCAGGCGCCGGGGCAGCCGGCGGCTCAGCCGCAGTAGGTTTCATCGCGGATTGGAAGGGAGCGCCGCGCCCGATGCCGCGCTCTTTTCTGCTTCATCGCGCCCGAAATTCGTCGGCCCGCGCCAGGCGCTTTCGCCTGGAAGCGCTCCCGCAGCCCCCTCCGGCGCGGCTCCGGCGGCCTACGTTAGCTGTCCCACATTGCCACGTCACTGCCGCTTTTCATCTTCCGTCAGGTGATTAGGATAGGAGCACCGCAACATCAGTGCAGGGTGAAGGAATGCGCTATCCGCTGGACGTGGCCATTGCCGCCGCTCTGCTCGTGTTCGTCCTGTGCTGCATCGTCAAGCTTGCGTTGAACTGATCGTCGCGCGTGTTTGCCGACACGTGTTTTACGGTGGCGGCTCGTCGCGCGCGCCGTCTCCCTTCCCCTCACGTCCGTTCTTTTTTTCGCGCCGCCTTCCGCTGCGAACAACGCTACAGGCGCGTCATTTCACCGTGACATTGCGCGAAATAATTGTTGAATGGCGTTCCGCGGACGACGCGACGATACTTCGTTCGCTGCCGGTGCGTGACGAATCAAACGACGCATGAGATCGAAAGTGCTTCACGTGCGAACCCGTTCGCCGATGATCGAAGATCCCACGGTTGCCCGATCATCGGCGGATGGCTTCGAGACAACCGGCACCGCGTGCCGACGACAGGATCATCATGCTGACTTCAGTGAACTTCATCAAAAAGAATGCCACCCGTTCCATCTGCGCGGCGCTCGTGTGCGGCAGCGCGCTGTTGAGCGGTTGCGCCGGCGCCGCCGTCACGAACATGAGCGCGGCGAACACGCCCGACGCGATGCAGGCGGGCGCGCAGCCGACGATGCATCCGGACACGATCTATGTGTACACGTTCGCCGCCGATCCGCAGCAGGTCAAGCTCGATAGCGGCATGTTGCAGAAGCTGAAGACGCAGATGTCGGGTTCAACGGCCGCGCAGCAGCAGGTTGCCGATGCCGGCGAGGTCCGCGAACAGGTTGCCGACGAAATCGTGCAAAAGTTGCAGGCGATAGGCCTGCACGCGGTGCGCGCAGATGGCCCGGTGCCGGCCGACCAGAACGTGCTGCTCGTGCAAGGCAGCTTCGCGACGATTGACTCCGGCAATCGCCGCCGCCGCACGCTGATCGGTTTCGGCGCGGGCAAGAGCGAAGTGACGAGCTCGGTGCAGATCCTGTACCAGCCCGCGGGCGGCGCGCCGCGTGTCGTGCAAAGCTTCAGCGCCGATGCGGACAGCGGCAGGATGCCGGGCGTCGTCGAAACCGCGGGGGTGGGCGCGGCGGCCGGCAGCATCGCGACTTCGGCGGCGGCGGGCGCGGGCCTGCATGGCGCCGGCGAAGCAAGGCGCGCCGGCGTGTCGGCCGATGCGAAGCGCCTCGCCGATGCGGTCGCGAAACAGATCGCGCAGACCGGCGTCGCAAATGGCTGGATCCCGGCCGCGCAAAAGAGCTGAACGCGGCCGGCCCGCAGCGCCGGGCCTTCCCTACCCTCGCCAGATCTCCCGTATCAGCGCGAGCAGCGCGGCCGGCGCCGTGCCCTTCTGGCAATAGCCGTCGAAATTGTGCGGGCTCCGGCCGGTTTCCTTCACGTGATCCCCGTCGAGCGACGTGAACGCGACAATGCCGAGGCTTTGCGTCGGCAGATATCTGCGCAGCGCGCTCGCGGTTTCGTAGCCGTCGCGCTCCGGCATCATGATGTCGAGCACGACGACGTCGGGCACCCAGTCCCTCACGCAGCGCAGCGCATGGGCGCAGCCGGTCGCGGCGCGCGCTTCGACGCCTTCATAGGAAAGCCAGGTGGCGAGCGCTTCGGCCGCGTTTTCGTTGTCGTCGACGACAAGGACGCGCGGCACTTCATGCAATAGCTTGACTTCTCGGGCGCTCCATCTTTGACAGGTAGACGGGATTCGGGACATGCGTGACAGCCTGCGATGAAAATTAATCAGCCGAGTAGCAAACCCTGTACCGCACCGCGCCAGTTCGGAACACCAGTCGACTCACCACACCCGCTTCCCCGATCATCCCCCAATTTTCCCGCGGTTGAATTGAGAATCGTTGCATTTATGCAATAGGAATCATTCCTATTTGCTTTATAATCCCGCCGAACCTTTCGTTCCGCGCGTGGCCGGCTTACATCTATCCCGTATCGTCCGCGCGTAGTCAGAAAAACGCCGCCCGGATTCCACCAAGCGCCCCGGGACGGAAGATAGACGACCACGCCAACTTTCCATTTCATGTCCGTTTCACGCTTGTATCGACCGCAGGCCGCGCCTGCCCAAGCCGCGCTCCATCGCGCCGCCATCCTCGCCGCCATCGCCGTTGCGTTCAGCGTCCCGGCCGGCGCCTTTGCCCAATCCACCGACACGGCTCCCGCCGCCGACAGCACGCTGCCTGCCGTCAAGGTCCAGGCCAGCAGAGACACGCTGCCCGGCGACCCGATGCCGACGTTCCGCGGCGGCCAGGTCGCACGCGGCGGAGACTTCGGTGTGCTCGGCCAGCAGAAGAGCATCAACGTACCGTTCAGCATGAGTTCGTACACGTCGAAGCTGATCGAGGATCAGCAGGCGCGCACGATCGCGGACGTGCTGGCGAACGATCCGGCCGTGCGTACGGCCTATGGCTACGGCAATTTCTCCCAGGTGTTCGTGATCCGCGGCTTCCAGTTGTACGGCGACGACATCTCGCTGAACGGTCTTTACGGCGTCACGCCGCGCCAGTTGGTGAACACCGAAGCGGTCGAACGGGTCGACGTGTTCAAGGGCGCGAATGCGTTCCTCGGCGGCGCATCGCCGGCAGGCTCAGCGATCGGTGGCGGCGTCAACGTGCAGTTGAAACGCGCCGACGACAAACCGCTCACCCGCGTCACGCTCGAAGGCAGCGCGTCGGGCGAAATCGGCGCGCACATCGACGTGGGCCGCCGCTTCGGCAGCGAAGGCCAGTTCGGCATTCGCGTGAACCAGGCCAATCGCGACGGCGAAACTTCGATCGACGGCGAACACCGGCGCGACAACACGACGGCGGTCTCGCTCGACTGGCGCGGCGACAAACTGCGTCTGTACGGCGACTTCCTGTATCAGCGCAACCGCGTCGACGACGGCCGGCCGGTGGTGTTCGTCACCGGCAGCACCGTGCCCGAACCGCCATCGGCCACCTACAACTACGCGCAGACGTGGACCAACAGCTCGTTCGAAGACACAGTCGGCATCCTGCGCGCCGAATACGACTTCGCGCCGAACTGGACCGCGTACGTCGCGGGCGGCGCGCGCCACACCGACGAGCACGGCGAATTTTCGACACTGTCCGTCGGCGACACGGGCACCACGGGCTACCGCCTCGGCGTGCCGCACCAGGAAGACGCGACGTCCGCCGAAGCCGGCGTGCGCGGGCGCTTCAATACCGGCCCGGTGTCACACTTCGTGACGGCGGGCGCGTCGATCGTGCGGGTCGATGCGCAGTCGGCCTATACGATGAGCGACGTGGTCAATCCGTTCCAGACCAGTCTGTACAACACGCCGCAGGTGCCTTTCCCGCCGACCGTCTATTCGGGCGGCAATCTGTCCGATCCGCAGACCACCGCGCTTACGCTGATGCGCAGTGTCGCCGTGTCCGACACGCTGGGTTTCCTGAACGACCGCGTGCTGTTCACCGTCGGCGCGCGCCACCAGTCGATTCTCGCGAATACGTTCGACTACACCGGCAACCAGACGCAGAACTACAACGACTCGATCACGACGCCGCTGTTCGGCCTCGTCGTCAAGCCGTGGGAAAACGTGGCGTTCTTCGCGAACCGCAGCGAGGCGCTGGCGGCCGGCCAGGTTGCACCGTCGACCGCACTGAACTTCGGCCAGCAACTGCCGCCCGAGCGTTCGAAGCAATACGAAGTCGGCGCGAAGTACGACAACGGCAAGTACGGCGCGTCCATCGCGGCATTCCAGATCGAAAAGCCGCAGACCCTCACGAACAGCGCGCTGATCTTCGTCGCGGACGGCACCGAGCGGCATCGCGGTATCGAGGCGTCGGTGTTCGGCGAGCCGTACAAGGGCGTGCGTCTGATCGCCGGCGCGACGTACATCAACGCAACGCAGCTCGACACCGGCACCACCGACGGCAAGCGTCCGATCGGCGTGCCGAGCTTCATCTTCAACGTGGGCGCCGAATACGACGTGCCGATGGTCAACGGCCTCACGTTGACCGCGCGCTGGACGCACACCGGCCCGCAGTACCTGAACACGGCCAACACGCTGTCGATCCCGACGTGGGATACGGTGGACCTCGGCGCGCGCTACGCAACGGTGCTGTTCGGCAAGCCGACCACCTTCCGCGCGAGCGTGCTGAACGTCGCGAACAAGTCGTACTGGGCATCGACGACTGGCGGCTATCTGACGCAGGGCGCGCCGCGCACGTTCCTGATGTCGATGACGACGGATTTCTAGGTCGCGCGAGTCATACCAGGCGCTTTGACAGGCGCGCTGGACGGAGCCACTTTCATGGTGGTTTCCGCGTAACGAAAAAACGCCGCCGGGTTTGTTGGACCCGGCGGCGTTTTTTTGTCGTCGCGCAAACGTGTCGCTATGACGGCACGTCGCGTTACGCTGTTTATGCCCAGTGCCCAGTTGCCGTCAACGGGAATCTAGCGTTCCTGCTGCGTACCGGCCACCTCTTGCACAACCTCTTCGGTGACCTCATCGGTGGCCGCCGGCGCATCGCCCCGCGCGTCCACCGCGCCCTCTCTCGCCCGCACCGACCACACACTATCCTCCCGTCCCGCGGCAATACGTTCGCGCGTCTTGCGCCACATCCACGCAAAACACAGCGCACCCAGCGCCGCACCGATATCGACACCCAGCGGCCCGGCATCGGCGGAAAACCACAAGCCGCTCGACGGCGCGAGCGCGCCGACCAGGCTCGCGAGCGGAATCGCCGCGGTCGACCACGTCGCCAGCGCAAGCAGTTCCACCGACCCACGCGCCGCGCCGCGCACCATCGCCCATGCGATCGAGCCGACGAACACCGCGTAGTAGATGCCGATATGCCACGTGTGCAGATCGTCGACGCGGCCGGCCAGCAACTTGCCCGCGAGCAGCGTCAGCGAAATTCCGCAGATGCAGCCGAGCGCGACGCCGACGCTCAGCGATGCCATCATGAACGTCGAGCGCCGCTGTGTCACGGGGATGCCGTCGCGCCGCAGCGCCTTGCGCCGGCTTTCGATCCACAACAGGTTGCCCGAATAGAACAGGAACGCACCCGCGAGCCCGAGCACGAAATAGCCCCAGCGCACCGGCGCGCCGCCATAGCTGCCGAAGTGCAGCGCGTAGAACGCGCTCGTCGATGCCGACCAGTTGTTGCCGTCGGCCGCGCCCGGCAGGAACTGCGCGTTCAGGAACCTGCCGGTGAACGGATCCATCAACGCGAAGCCGCCGTCGCGCGCCAGATAGCGCGCATCGTCGCCGGCCACGAACACGGTCGCGCCCGGCTGTCCCGCGCGACGATAGCGCAACGCGGTCGGCTCGAAGCGTGGCGCGCGCTCATGCACTTTGGCGAGCAGTCGCGCGGGCGGCAGCATCGCCGGCGCGGGCTCCGACGCCGCGCGCGGCACGATGGGCGCGGTCGCGAAGAACGGATTCTGCGCGAGCATCATCGGCTGGAGCGCGCCGTCGTAGATCACCCTGTCCTGCACGTTGAAAATGTAGTCGCTCAAGCCGAACGCGACGACCGACAGTGCCATCACGAGATGAAACGGCAGGCTCAGAATGCCGACCGCGTTGTGCGCATCGAGCCACATCCGCTTCAGGTTCTTGCCGATGCGCAGCGCGAACAGATCCTTGACGAGCGTCGGCAGCAGCACGATCACGCCCGATACGAGCGCGAGCCCGTACAGCAGCGACACCACGCCCATGACGCCCATGCCGACGTCGTAACCGCCGGGCACGCCGGCCGTCATGTGCAGTACGTCGATGAAACGCGCCGCGTCCGAAGGCCGGCTTTGCGCGGCGTGCAACCGACCCGCGTCATCGAGCCATGCGTCCCAGCGCTGCCCCGGCGCCGATTGCCACGAAAGCCGCACACGGTCCTCGCCGACGAGCGACAGCGTGAACAGCTTGCGCGCGGCCGGATGCGCATCGAGCGTGCGTTCGATCAACACGTCGGCGCGTTCGAGCGGCACCGATGGCGATGTCGCGACGGCGGGCGGCGTCGTCCAGTCGCTGAGCGAGTCCTTGAACATCGTGATCGCGCCCGCGTAGAACGCGATGAAAAGCAGCAGACCGGCCACGATGCCGGTCCATGTATGAACGGTTTTGTAGACGCGAAGAATGTCGCTGCGCATGCTGAACGGAAGATAAAGCGGGCGGCGGACCGCTCGCGGAATAAACAGCTAAAGCCGAATCGCTCGAACGACTGGCATGCTCAGAACGGCACCCGCTGACACAGCAGCACCAGCGCGAACGCAACGAGGTTGCTCAACGCGAGCCAGCCGAATGCGCGCGCGCCGCTGCGAAACATGAACGACGCGGACGCGATCGCGATCCACAGCGGCGGCACGAGCCACATCGTGACGTGAAATTTGCTCGCCGCGCTCAGGCCGCCGGACGAGAAGCGCGCGAACAGCGCGCTTGCCGCGATCGCAAGGCCGAAACCGCCGGCCATGCCGGCCACGAATTTGGCGAACAGATCGCGCTCGATCGAACCGGCCGCGCGCCGGCTGGCGGATGCGCGCGTCATCGCGCGGTGCGCCGTGCGCGGCGGCGCTCGACCAGCGCGCCGATGAACGGCCACGCGGTCAGACTCGCCATCAGCGTCGTCACGACCACCGACAACGACGTCGCCGGCTGAAACGCACGCGCCGCGCACACGAGCGACAACGCAACGCACACGATGGCCGCGATCCGCGCCGGCCGCGCGGGCCACGGCGCGCGCAGCCAGCGCTGGCCCGGTGAGCTGATATAGAACAGGAGCGCGCCGGCAACTGCCGACGCGACGATCAGAACATTCCCCATGATTCCGCGAAAACAGCGTGAGACTGGTGTAATTCACGCCCTTAATGAGAATCGTTATCATACACGCAAGCGGCCAATTCGGCGCCGAAACGGGGTATTTTCGGCACTTCGAGCCTTTGCGGCTGCCGTCGTCAGGCCAATATGCATCCCCTGCACCACGCGGATTGATGCCCCGCAGCAGATGCTGTTCCGCGCGCGTTGTCCGAGAACCGGGCGCGGATGGATCGATCGTTCTACCGCTCGACGTCGCGGGTCATTCGACCGGTGGCTCGCCCTCCGGTTTCTTCTTCGGTTTGTGCTGATCGTCTTCGCGCTGCGGCAGCTTGCTCTTTTCGTTATCGCTGTGCTTCACAGGCTGTGGGTGCTTGAATTGCTCGTCGACCTCGATCATGGTGTGCCTCCTTGTCGTGGCAGCTCAATGAAGCGCCGCGCTTGAAAATATCACCTTATGACATATTATGAGGAAGAGCCTTCACGTGGCCGCGAGGCCTTGCCCGGGCTACGGTGGCCGCATGGCGCGGACAATATCAAGGAGCAGTCATGCCGGTCACGTTTCAGTCGGCCGCCACGGCCGACGTGCAGATCTTCAACGAACTCGCGCAGTATCTGCTGGGCTTGCTCGGCAAACGGCCGGACAAGCCGGGCGTCATCCAGCACGACAAGTTGCCTCTCGCGATCATTCGGATCGAGCAGGCCATTTCCAATGAAGAAAAAGCGGAAACCGCGGAAGACGCGTTGAACTGCGTCGCGCAGCCCGTGCCGCGCGAACGCGGCAATGGACTCGCGCAACGCGCCCGGCCGCTTCTCGACATGATGCGCGAAGCCGACCTGCGGCATGCGGACATTAGCTGGGCGATTTAGCTCGGGAAGATTGCCGTTGCGGCGCAAACGCTTCCTGACGCCTTCCAGACGCGATAGCGCCAACGCGACGCTTACGAGTGCTCGGCGGACCGCGCGGTCTCGCCGGTATCCGCCGCGCCGGTTGCCGCCGCCGGTGCTTCGGCTTGCGCGCCCATCGTCACGAGCACGCTGCACGTCACCCGGTCCAGCAGCAGCCCATCGTTGCGACCGCCCCACCAGCGCGCGAGCCCATGACTGCGACGATGCCCCACCACGACGAGATCTGCCTCCAGCTCTTTGGCAAAGAACGGGATCTGATCCAGCGGCTCGCCGATCGCAAGATGCCCCACCGCGCGAATTCCGCGTGCGGCAAGTTTTTGCAATCCTTCGTCGAGCAGATTTTTGGCGGATTCGTTGATGAAATCGAGCGGAACCGCGGAGGTGATATCCGCGCCCTGCATCCAGGCCGAATTGTTGAGCACGGAAAGCAGGTGCACTTCCGCCTGGAGATCCTGCGCGAGAGCGGCGCCGTCCTTCAACGCGTGTTGTCCTTCGCGCGTTCCGTCGTAACAGAGAAGAATGCGATTAAAGCACGCCATGTCATTTCCCCCTGCACCGTTTTCGCGGGCACATCCTCGATTCAGTATATGTCAATTCGTGATACATAAAGCACACGGCGAATTTCACGCAAATACATAAAATCGCGTGAAGATCACATAAAGCGCGCACTATTTGCGATGCTCCGCGGCAACCGAATCCTTGCCGTGAATCAGCGAAATGCGCCGGAACCGTTCCCGCTCGCGTTCCTCGTTGAAAATGGACAGCGACGGTTTGACGAGATCGTGGCGGGACACGATACCGACCAGTCGATAGCCGGACTCGTCGGCCACCACCGGCACGCGCTCCAGCGAACGCGCGGCAAGACGCGCGGCGACATGCCGGCAGGTCTCGTCCGGCAGCGCGACCTCGAGCCGTTCGTCGGCGCACAGATCGCCGACCGTCGCCGTCGCGCGGCCCATTTCGAGCGCGTCGGCCAGCCTCTGCCGATCCGCCATGCCGACGAGCCGTCCCGCCCGCACCACCGGATAGGCGCGATGGATCTGCGTCGGCCCAAAGTGCCGCGCGAGCGCGTCGGCGACGCCAAGATCCGCTTCGATCGTCTTCACGGTGCGCGTCATGACTTCATCCACGTGATGGCGTTCGAGCGGATCGATGCCGTACTCGCGATAGATGTGATAGCCGCGTCGCGCGATCTTCTCGGTCAGAATCGAGCGGCGCATGAAAAGCACGGTAAAGCCATATGAAACCGCCGCGGCGGTCAGAAGCGGCAGCAACGCATTCGCGTCGTGCGTCAGCTCGAACGCAAATACGACGGCCATGATCGGCGCGCGCATCATGCCGCCGAGCGCCGCCGCCATGAATACGAGCGGCCAGATGGCGGGGTCGCCGCCGGGCATCGCCGGACCCAGCAACGCGCCCACGCCCGCGCCCATCATCAGCAACGGCGCAAGCACACCGCCCGATGTGCCTGAGCCCAACGCAATTACCCAGATCACCGCCTTCACCAGCACGATCGCCAGCACCACGCCGACGGCCAGGTGATTCATCAGAAGATCGCCGATCACGTCGTAGCCGACGCCCAGCGTGCGCGGCTGAAAATAGCCACCGATGCCGACGGCGAGACCGCCGAGCGCCGGCCACCACATCCAGTGAAACGGCAGCCGCGCGAAGGCGTCCTCGACCTTATAGAGCCACGTCGACAATCCCCACGACAACGCGCCGGCGATCAGACCCGCAAGCGCGCATGAAGCGAGTCCGAGCGCGCCGAGCGGCAGTGTCTGCAGCGGAAAAAGCGGGCCGCCGGCCATCAACAGCGGCCGCGAAAAGCCCGCCACCGCGCACGACACCGCGACCGGCAGCAGGCTGCGTGGCCTCAATTCGAACAACAGCAGCTCCACCGCGAGCAGCACCGCGGCCACCGGCGTGCCGAACACCGCAGTCATGCCGGCGACGGCGCCCGCCACCAGCAGCGTCTTGCGCTCGCCGCTCGACAGATGGAAGAATTGCGCGATCAACGAACCGAGCGCGCCGCCCGTCATGATGATCGGGCCTTCGGCGCCGAACGGGCCGCCGCTGCCGATCGCAATCGCCGAGGCCAATGGTTTCAACACGGCAACCTTGGGCGACATCCTGCTCTTGCCGAACAGGATCGCCTCGATCGCCTCCGGAATACCATGCCCGCGAATCTGTTCCGAACCGAAGCGCGCGATCAGACCGACGATCAGACCGCCCACGACGGGCATCGCGATTACCCACGGCCCGAGTGTATTGCCGGCGGGCGAGTGATCCGCGCTCGATAGCGTCTGAAAGAAGAATGCATTAGTGAAAAAACGGATCAGATGCAGCAGGAAATCGGCGGCAAACGTGCTGAGCATGCCGACCACCGCGGCAATCATCGTAATTCGCAGAAGCCGGGTATCGGTGGCGAAGTCGCCTTTTGACGCATTCATCTGCACTGCCGCTCCTCGTCACTGGATAAAGGAATCTGTGGATCGACTCGCAGCCGTTGCTGCATGAAAACGACGCCGCTCGTGTTTCGGCAGTCGCCCTATATAGATCACAGTGTGATACATACTAACCGGTAAGCAATCGCCGTAACAAGCCAGTGAGCGCGATTGCGTTTCACGTTGCACGGGTTTGCGTTGATTGAAGCGGTGCCGCTATTTACCTGAGCGGGTAGCCCGCGGTACTCGTTGCGACGCGCGGACTCGCTCATCGATTGATGCATAGCCGTGCGCGAGAACGGTCATGATCGATTTACTGGTGCAATTAGTGGTTGCCGGCGCTGTGCTTGCGCTGGTGGTATTGCTGGTCGTCACACAGGAGCGCCGTGCGCTGAGCTACGAGTCGGGCCAGAGAAAGAAAACATGAACACCGCCTGGCTCGGAACCGGTGGGCATGTTCTCTCGATGCCATCGCGCGTTCCATTTCTCGTGCGGCGAATCTTCTGGCCATTTCACGAGTACCACCGCTCCATCGGATAACCGATCGAACACGGTGCCGCCGTAGATGCCGATTACGGTGGTGGGAACCCTGGACCCCGTTGCCGCAAAACGCGTCCATCGATCATGCCCGTGCGCGTACCGTTCGTATCGGTCGGCTATCCGCGCCGGCGCGAATGCGTAGGCGGCCGGAATAACACAAGCCGCAACGAGCACGATGGCGAAACGTCGCCGCGATGAACGTCGTTTCATCGTCAATCCTTCACACTGACTCAATAGAACGTCTTCAAAGTCCCCAGATGATGTCCGCGTCGCTTTCGCGCGCCGCGCGCATCATGTCCAGAAACGGCCATGCGCGCTGCGAGAGTCTGTTGTGCGACTCGCGATGATTGCCGGCCGAGCAATGCAACGTTTCCACGGTTGCTTCCACCGTCGCATCGTCGGAGATTGCCGCTTCGAGCCGGCCGATTGCGCGCGGCAGTTCATCGTGTGTAATGACGCCGCGTTCGCCGAGCCGCTTACCGATCAGGCCCAGCAGATATTGAGCAAGGTCTCTGAGCATCACGACATCCGGTGACGCCGTCGATTGAAAAGTGATCATCATGATGGCTCCTTTATAGATGTGCGAGATAACCGGACAACAGATCATCTCCACCTTTTCCATCATTTTATATCACGGCATGATAAAAATTCTCAGCCGTCGCCGTGATGAAACCATGCGTTACCCGCCCTGACCCGGCTTCCACCTGTCAGTGAATACACCCCGCTTTTTCCGCGCCAAAGAACGCCAAAACGGCTTTTTATATCATATTGAAATATAATCATGACCACACTGTATTCGCGTTGCCAGGGTTTCCCCGGTAATGTCGGGCCCGGCATAATCGACTACTTTCCGCTTCTATCTTGTCCCGCACCCTCGTTTCCAGCTGGCTTTCCAGTTTTCTCCCCGCACCGGTCGCCGTGAAATGGCACGAGCGTGCGCGTTCATGTCTCGGCGCACTGCTCGGTATCGCTTTCACCGGCGGGCTCATGTATCTGCTGCTCGGGCCCAGCGCGAACATTCCGCTGCTCGTCGCGCCGATGGGCGCGTCCGCGGTGCTGCTGTTCGCGGTGCCCGCGAGTCCGCTCGCGCAACCGTGGTCGATCATCGGCGGCAATCTCGTATCCGCGACGATCGGCGTGACCTGCGCGAAGCTGATCGGCGATCCGACTCTCGCCGCCGCGCTGGCGGTCGCGCTGTCGATCTGCGGCATGTTCGCGTTGCGCTGCGTGCATCCGCCGTCGGGCGCGGTCGCGTTGACCGCGGTGCTCGGCGGCCCCGTCATTCATGCGCTCGGCTATCGGTTCGTGATGGAGCCCATTGCGATCCAGTCGGCCGCGCTGCTGTTCGCCGCGCTCGTCTATCACGCCGCCACCGGCCACCGCTATCCGCATGCGGGACGGCAGGATCGCGCCACGGCCAGCCAGGCCGCCGACGAGGCATCGCGCGTCGGCTTCACACGCGCCGACGTCAAAGCCGTTCTCGGACGTCGCGACGAAATGCTCGACATCGATCCGGACGATCTTTATTCGCTGTTGCGCGAAACGCAGCTTCAGGCGTTTTCGCGCAGTTTCGACGAACTGCGCTGCGAAGACATCATGTCCCGCCACGTCGTGGCGGTATCCGCGGCAACGCGCGGCGCCGCCGCGTGGGATCTGTTCAGGCGCAACAAGGTGAAAGCGCTGCCGGTCGTCGACGCCGGGCAGAAACTGATCGGCATCGTCACGCGCGCCGACTTCGTCGACAGGAAAAGCTTCGGCGCGTTTGCGCCGATCCTCAGTTACTTCGACGGCTGGCTGCGCGGCGACACCCTTCGCACCGCGGACGTCGGCAGCGTAATGACCACCGAGGTCTGCAGCGTCAATGCGAATGAGCCGATTACCGAACTCGTGCCGATGTTCGCGAACTTCGGCCACCACCACGTGCCGGTACTCGATCACGCGGGGCGCGTAGTCGGCATGATTACGCAGGTGGATCTGATCTCCGGTCTTTATCGACAAACCGTTGCCAAAGCCCGCCAGACCGCCTGATTGCACGCCGGAGAAAGAGCCTGCGAAAGCCGGCTGAAAGAATTGCGCGACCAGTACTGCATTGCACGAACCGGATTCCGCCCAAATACATCATTACGTGATATATTTTTTCGTTTCTTCACATCGGCGGATATCCAATGAAAGTACGGACTCGCAGGCTGGCCAAGAGCGACTTCGAACAACTCTCGGAGTTTCGCTATCAGATGCGGCGCTTCGAGCGGTTCTCCGAACAGGCCGCGCAGAACGAAGGCATTACGCCGCTGCAATACCTGTTGTTGCTGCATATCAAGGGTTATCCGGAGCGCGACTGGGCCACCGTCGGCGAACTCGCCGAGCGGCTTCAGGCCCAGCACCACGGCGTCGTCGCGCTGGTGTCGCGCTGCGAGGCGCTGAATCTGGTACGCCGCCGGATCAGCGAAACCGACCGCCGTCAGGTTGAAGTTCACCTCGAAAAAGCGGGCGAGCGAGTACTCGAGCGGCTCGCGGAATTGCACCGCGCGGAACTGAAATCGCTCGAAGGTTCCTTCCAGATTCCACAGATCGACTTCGAATAACCATGAGCATGAATTCCCACAAGCGCGACTTTTCGGCCAACGCGCGGCTGCCCGGCATTTTTGCATTGGCGGCGTGCATCGGCTTCGTCAGCACGCTTGCCGCTTTCGTATTGCTGAACCTGATCCATCTGTTCACCAATCTGTTCTTCTTCGGCACGCTGTCGTTCGTCGAACGTTCGCCTGCCACCAACACGCTCGGGCTCTGGGTCATCGGCGTGCCGGTGCTCGGCGGGCTGATCGTCGGGCTGATGGCGCGCTTCGGTTCCGAGAAGATCCGCGGGCACGGCATTCCCGAAGCAATCGAGGCAATCCTGTTCGGCAAGAGCAGGATGTCGCCGAAAGTGGCTGTGCTCAAGCCTCTGTCGTCAGGCATCGTGATCGGCAGCGGCGGACCGTTCGGCGCGGAAGGTCCGATCATCATGACCGGTGGCGCGCTCGGCTCGCTGATCGCGCAGTGCGTGAAAGTCACGTCGGCGGAACGCAAGACGCTGCTCGTAGCCGGCGCCGCCGCCGGCATGACCGCGGTATTCGGCACACCGGTGGCCGCCGTGCTGCTCGCGGTCGAACTGCTGCTGTTCGAATGGCGCCCGCGCAGTTTCCTGCCGGTCGCGGTGGCCTGCGCGGTCGCCGGTTTCGCGCGTGCGATTTTCTTCGGCACGGCGCCGCTGTTTCCGCTTCAGACTGCGGCGCCGGACGGCTGGTCGCTGATTTCATGCGCCATCGCTGGTGTGCTGTCGGGTGCGCTGGCATCCGGGCTGTCCGCCGCGCTCTATAAAGTGGAAGACCTGTTCGGCAAACTGCCGATCCACTGGATGTGGTGGCCGGCGCTCGGCGGGATCGTCGTCGGCATCGGCGGATGGCTCGAACCGCGTGCGCTCGGCGTCGGTTATGACGTGATCGGCGATCTGCTGCATCAGCACATCGCGTTGCAGATCGCCCTTCTGCTGCTCGCCGTGAAGGCGGTGATGTGGGTCGTCGCGCTCGGCTCCGGCACGTCCGGCGGCGTGCTTGCGCCGCTGCTGATGCTCGGCGCCGGACTCGGCACCGTGCTCGCGCACTGGCTGCCGGGCAGCGAGCCGGCGCTGTGGCCGCTCGTCTGCATGGCCGCGACGCTCGGCGCCACGCTCGGCGCGCCGCTGACGGCGATCGTATTTGCATTCGGCCTCACGCACGACAGCAACGCGCTATTGCCGCTGTTGACCGCAACGCTGATCGCGCACGGCTTCTCGACGGTGGTGATGCGGCGCTCGATCATGACCGAGAAGATCGCGCGCCGCGGCTATCACATCTACCGCGAATACGGCGTCGATCCGCTCGAGCGCCACTATGTCGACGAAGTGATGACGGCATCGGTGGAATCGGTCGATTCCAGCAGGACGATCGGCGACACGCTGCAGACGCTGTTCGGTGCGAACCAGTTGCGCCGCGCCTATCCGGTGGTGCGCGACGGCGCGGTGATCGGCGTGGCCGACCGCACGCTGCTCGAACGGTTCTGCGCCGACGACGAGCAACGCAGGCGTGCGATGACGCTCGCCGATGTATTCGCTGAACAGAACCCCGCGTTTGCATTGCCATCCGAAACCTGCCGGCTCGTCGCGACGCGCCTCGCGGTACTCGGTCTCGAACGTCTGCCGGTGGTGGCCGACCGCAAGAGCATGCGTCTGGTCGGCATCGTGTCGCGCAGCGATCTGGTCAAACCGTCGCTCACGCACTTCGAAGAGGAGCACAAGCGCGAGCGCTTCCGTCGCATTGGGCCGTCGCTCGGGAAACGGCGCTTTGCACCGGTTCGCAAGGTCGGCTAGAAAAGCCGCCATTGACGATAAAAGGCCGAGGCCACTGATGGCCTCGGCCTTTCTGTTGGTACTTCGAGTAATCGAGTAAGTTAACGAAGCACCTCCGCTTACGCTCAGTTATTTGCCCGCGCCACGCGACTCGACGCAGCCAAGCATAAGCGTATCGCCCGATTTGGCGCCGGGGCTCAGCGCGGCGCTGTGGAACTCCGCGTTATCGCAATGCCATTCGGCAAGAAAATCACGCTGGCACCCCATCGTCATGCCGCCTTTATGCAGCCCCGGCACCGAATAGCCGCAGGTCGACCGGCCGTTGCAATGACGCGCGACGTCTCGGGTCAGGTTGCCGCGCGGCGCGCCACAATTGTCGCCGTAAGTGCCCGATACGATCGTGATCGTGCGCTCTTCGGTGCCGGCGTTCGCGGCCAGCAGGAACACGCCCAATATGACCGGTATGCAGCGGACGATTCCGCTGGAAAAAGCCGGTCTGTTTTCCGTATGGCGATTCACCGTCATCACTTTGCGCCTCCTTTGAGCCTGGCCGAAAGCCGTTGATGAAGGCAACCTAACAGCAGGCGCCGCCCCGCTCCGCCTTCAATCGCGCCAGCACCTTCGCGACCATCCGGTCGCATTGAGCGCCGCCGAATTCGAACAGATCACGTTCGACGAGACCCATTTCCCGCGCCAACGCCTCGCTCAGCAAATTCTTCGCGCGGAAATGGCGGCTGCGCACGGTGGCCTCCGGTATCGCGAGACACTGCGCGGTTTCCTCGACGCTCATTTCCTCGACAGAACGCAGTACGAACACGACACGAAACACATCCGGCAGCTCGTCCAGCTTGCGTTCGAGCAAGGCGCGCCATTCCGCGCGCGCCGCCGCGCGCTCGGGTGCATTGGAATCGTCCGCATTGATCGCATCCATATCGACATGAGTGCCTGGGTCCACCATCGGAATCACGTTCTGGCGCCGCGCTTCGCGCCGCAAACGCGCGAAGCATTCATTGAGCACGAGACGCGACAGCCACGTGAGCAGCGCGGCGTCGCCGCGAAACTGGTTCATCGCGCGATACGCGGACAGATACACTTCCTGCAGTGCGTCCTCCGCTTCCGCGTCGTTATGGAGCGTCGCGCGCGCCAGACGATACAGGCGCCGGTTATGCCGGCGCATCAGCAGCTCGAAGGCAGCCTGATCGCCGTCGACGACGCGGCGCGCGATCGACAGATCATCATCGGTTGCCGGAGACCGCGGACGTGATTCCGAACATGTGAGTGCGCTGGCCATCATAGGACGCTCGTCAGGTTGTATCAGCGGACATTCAGCGTGCCACGCATCGTCGGGTGGAAGTTGCACAGATACGGGTAGCTTCCCGCCTGTCCCGCGACAAAGCCCCACGACGCGTTCGGCGCGATGCTGCCCGAATCGAACGCCTTCGACGCCGCGCTCGCCGTGTGCGCGAACAGATCCCGGTTCGCCCACTCGACGCGATCGCCGCGGCGCACCGTCAGCGTCGGCGGATTGAAGCGCATCTGCTCGATCACGACGTAGTAGGTTGCGGGCGCGGCAATGGCATCGGCCGGCAGCATCGTGGCGGTCACAAACGCGGCCATCAGCACGCAAAGCTTATCCACCGCTCTTGCCCAATTCCGCCTGCAGGTGCTTCGCGTGCTCCAGATGCGCGACGAAAGCCGGGCGCACCTTCACGAGAAGCGCCTTCAGTTGGTCGCTCTGCGCACCGGGAATCAGGGTCTTGTCGAGCGCATCGAGAACACTTTCATGATAGGCCACTTCGTGATCGATATAAGTCCGATCGAAGGCCGTGCCCGCGAGCGTTTTCAGGTGGGCGAGGTTGTCGTCGCCACTCTGCCGGAGGCCGCGGCTCGTCGCGTTGTCCTCCGGCGTCACGCCCAGTTTGCGCACGAGATCGCCGGCCGCCTTGTTGACGCCGCCGTGGTCGGCAATCATGCGTTGCGCGAACGCCTTGACGTCCTTCGAATGGGTCTTCGACTGCGCAAGCTCGCCCGCGTCGATATCGACCTGATTGGCGGTCACGACGATCGCCGCGATTTGAGGATCGGTGGGCGCGGTACTTTGTGCATAGGCCGCGAAACCGGCGAGAAGCAGTACCGGAAATAGCGCAATACAGGTTCTTTTCATGACATGTCTCCTGAGCCGGATCGCAAACGCGCCGGTTGATATGGAGTTGGATGTCACGAGAAAAAACGCTGTTCCCGTTTTGCGCGTGTGCGTGAAACGGGAACAGCGGGCGTGGAGTGGAACGCGCTCGCGGCAAGAAGCGCGGCACCGTCAACGCTGAAACACGGTTATTCGAGCGCCTTGTCGTTCGGCGCCGCATAGAGCTGCTTCAGCGAATCGGCCATCGGAAAATCGAAGCTGACGTTCTTCGGCGGCACGGGCTTCATGAACCATTTGTCGTACAGGGTGTGGATTTCCGGCCCTTTCATCACCTGTTCGAGCGTGCCGTTGACGAGCTTTCTGAACTCGGTATCGTCGTGGCGCAGCATGAAGCCATATGCTTCCGACGATTGCGGCGTGCCGGTAATGATCCAGTCGGACGGCTTCGCGGTCAGTGTGCGTGTGCCGGCCAGCAACACGTCGTCCATCATGTACGCAACGGCGCGGCCGCTTTCGAGCGTGAGGCGCCCTTCGCCGTAATCCTTCGCGCTGATGATCTGCATGTTCATCTTCTTGTCTTCGTTCATCTTGCGCAGGATGCGCTCGGACGTCGTGCCCTGATTCGTCACGACGGTCTTGCCCGCGAGATCCGGAAAGTCCTTGATGCCGGAATCCTTGCGCGTGAGAAGACGCGTCGTCGCGACGAAGAACGTGTCGGCGAACGTCACCTGGCTCTGACGCGCCACAAGATTGGTCGTCACGCCGCATTCGAGATCGACCGTGCCGTTCTGCACGAGTGGAATGCGGTTTTGCGACGTCACCGGAATGAAGCGCACCTTCAGGTCGGAGCGTTTTGTCTTCACCTTGACCGCGTCGATGACCTTGTTGCACAGATCCTGCGAAAAACCGATGACCTGATTGTTTGCATCGACATACGAAAACGGCACCGACGTTTCGCGATGGCCGATCGCGATCACGCCGCTTTGCTGGATTTTTGCGAGCGTGGACGTCGCGTCCTGCGCGAACGCGCCCGGACTCGCCGAAGTCAGGGCAGCGAGTACAGCGAGAGCGGGCCAATTCATCACTTTCATGGGTTTTCTCCGATCGTGCGGCATGTTTCTCAGGAATTGCGGGCTTCTGCGCGAGCCGTCTACATATGTTGCCATTAAAAAAATATTCGCAACATATGTTAACTACTGAGGTTAACTACCGAGTATCGGAATCCGGATCGCCGCACCGCCCGGCGGCAACTCTCCCGGCCAACCCTGTCCGTATCGGACAGTATCCGCCAAACCGTACAGGTACTGTACCGGACCATGTCGGTAGAATGACCCTCTCCATTTCCCGCCGACACCGGAGCCCTCTATGTCCTCTGTCAGTCTCAGCGCGCTACCTGCCGGCATTCTGTTCGCGCTCGTCACGTCCATCACGCCCGGTCCGAACAACACGATGCTGCTGGCCTCGGGCGTCAATTTCGGTTTTCGCCGTACGCTCCCGCATCTGTCCGGCATCAGCGCCGGCGTGGTGCTGTTGATGCTGTCGGTCGGCATCGGGCTCGGCGAGGCGTTCCTGCATTTCCCCGTGCTGTATACGTTGCTCGAAGTCGTCAGCGTCGCTTATCTGCTGTATCTGGCGTGGAAGATCGGCACCTCGGGCGGGCTGGAGCTCGGAAAAGGCGAGCGCCGCCCGATGCGCTTTCACGAGGCAATCGCGTTCCAGTGGGTCAATCCGAAGGCGTGGATGATGGTGCTGACCGCCGCCACGACGATTCACCTGAGCGAGAGCTACGGCATGAACGTCGTTGCGATGGCGGTGGTGTTCTACGTGATCGGCTTTCCGTGCATCTGCATATGGGCCGGTTTCGGCACGGCGATGCGTCAGGTGCTGTCGGACCCGAAGCGGCTGCGTGTCTTCAATGTCGCAATGGCGCTGCTGCTCGTGTTTTCGCTGTACCCGATCGCGCTGAGGCTGCTTGGCCACGGCGGGTGAGCGCGGCGGCCAGGTCCAACGCGCCTACAACATCCCCTGCCCGACCCGTTCGATGAAGCGCCACAGCGCATCGTCGGTCGAATATGGCGCGTTGAAGCGGAACCACGCACTCGGCGCATCGTCGGGACGGAAATAGGAGCCGGGCGCCAGCCAGATGCCGTGCGCGAGGGCGGCCGTCGTGACCTCGCCGGCGCGCTCCGCCTCGATCGGCAGACGCGCCAACGCGAACAGCCCTCCGCGCGGCCGGTGGAACATCTCGATCCCGAGCGCGTCGAGCCGTGCCTCGAGCGCCGCGTGCGCGAGCTTGAGCCGTTCGTTGACCGTTTCGACATGGCGGGCGTAGCGCCCTTCGACCAGCACCTTGTCCACGATCCGCTCGATCGTTTCCGACGACGTCAGCCCCACCGCCATCTTCGTGCGCGCCAGCTCGCGCAGCACCGCCGTCTCGGCGACCACGTAGCCGCAACGCAATGCCGGGGTCACCGTCTTCGAAAAGCCGCCGAGGTACAGCACCCGCTGCAGGCCCTCCATCGCGGCAAACAGCGGCGCGCCGGGCGGCGCGAGTTCGCGGCTGACGTCGTCCTCGATCACCCAGATGCGCTCGCGCTCGGCGATCTGCAGCAAACGGAACGCCGTCGACATGCCGAACGTCGCGCCGGTCGGATTCTGCAACGTCGTGTTGACGAAGATCGCCTTCGGCTTGTGCCGCGCGACCAGCGCGTCGAGCACGTCCGTATCGACGCCGGCCGGCGTGCGCGGCACGCCATGCACGACGAGGCCGGCGAGCTTCAGGATCTGCAGCAGGTTGCCGTAGCCGGGATCTTCGACGATCACCGCGTCGCCCGCGCGCAGCAGCGTGCGCACGATCAGGTCGAGCCCCTGCGTCGCGCCCTGCGTGAGCAGCACGTTGGTCACGTCGACGGGCAGGCCGCGCCGGTCGAGCTGTTCCGCGATGCGCTCGCGCAGCGGCGCGAAGCCGTACGGATGACCGTAGTCGCCGAAGCGCGCGGCCGGCACCCGGCTCAGCGCGCGCAACGCGTGCTGCAGGCCGCTCTCGTTGATCCACTCGCCCGGCAGCCAGCCGCAGCCCGCCTTGATCGGCACCGAATGATCGGCGAACACGTCGGACAGCAGCCAGGTCGCGGTGAGGCTCGGCGGCTGCCAGTCGGCGACGGCCGGGCGCGTGGCGAAGGCGCGCGCGGCCACGCGGTAGCCAGAGCCGCGCCGCGCGACCACGAGCCCCATCGAGACGAGCCGGTTGTACGCCTCGGTCACCGTGAAGGTGCTCAGCGCATGGCTTTGCGCGAGTTGCCGCACCGACGGCAGCAGCGCGCCCGCGCGCAGCGATTGCGCTTCGATCGCGCGCGCGAAGCCTTGTACGACCTGCTCGACGAGCGTCGGCGAAGCACGCCGGCCGCGCTGAAGTTCCAGTTCGATCATGATGCGGGCGAAAAATCCGGTCGAAAAAGCAGCCGCGGCGGCGGCCGGGTCATGTGCGCGCAGCAATACAGTTTGCGCGAATCCGCCAGCACGGTTAGCACCACACTTCGGCAACTGTTTATGCCGCCATTAAACCTCGGGCGCTACAGTTTGGCTATCCAGGAAGCCCCCTTTCCTTCATCCGGGGCCGTCCGCCCAAACCACTTCGAGGAGATGCCATGACTTCGCGCCCCGTCATCGACGATCTGTCGTCCTTCTGGATGCCCTTTACCGCCAACCGCCAGTTCAAGGCCGCGCCGCGCCTGCTGGAATCGGCGAAGGGCATGTATTACCGCGGCACCGACGGGCGCGAGATTCTCGACGGCTGCGCGGGTCTGTGGTGCGTCAACGCCGGGCACGGCCGCGACGAGATCGTCGCGGCGATCACGCAACAGTTGTCGACGCTCGACTTCGCGCCGACCTTCCAGATGGGCCACCCGCTCGCGTTCGAAGCCGCGACGAAGGTCGCCGAACTGATGCCGGCCGGCCTCGACCGCATCTTCTTCACGAACTCGGGCTCCGAATCGGTCGACACCGCGCTGAAAATCGCGCTCGCCTACCACCGCGCGCGCGGCGAAGGGCAGCGCACGCGCCTGATCGGCCGCGAGCGCGGCTACCACGGCGTCGGCTTCGGCGGCATTTCGGTCGGCGGCATCGCGCCGAATCGCAAGACCTTCTCGGGCGCGCTGCTGCCGGCGGTCGATCATCTGCCGCACACGCACAATCTCGAGCACAACGCGTTCTCGAAAGGCCAGCCGGCGTGGGGCGCGCATCTGGCCGAAGAGCTCGAACGCATCGTCGCGCTGCACGATGCATCGACGATCGCCGCGGTGATCGTCGAGCCGGTGGCCGGCTCGACGGGCGTGCTAGTGCCGCCGCAGGGCTATCTGCAAAAACTGCGCGAAATCTGCACGAAGCACGGCATCCTGCTGATCTTCGACGAGGTCATCACGGGCTTCGGGCGCATCGGCAAGGCGACGGCGAGCGAATACTTCGGCGTCACGCCGGACCTGATCACGCTCGCGAAGGCGATCAACAACGCGTCGATCCCGATGGGCGCGGTCGCGGCGAGCCGCACGATTCACAACACGATCGTGGATAGCGGCGCGCCGGGCGCGATCGAGCTGTTCCACGGCTATACGTATTCGGCGCATCCGGCAGCGGCGGCCGCCGCGGTGGCGACGCTCGATCTGTATCGCCGCGAAAACCTGTTCGAGCGCGCGGCGCGCCTCGCGCCCTCGTTCGAAGCCGCCGCGCACGCGCTGCGCGGCGCGAAGCATGTGAAGGACGTGCGTAATCTCGGCATGATCGCGGGCATCGAACTCGAATCGCGCGACGGCGCGCCGGGCGCGCGTGCTTACGAGGCGTTCGTCAAATGCTTCGAGGCGGGGGTGCTGATCCGCTTCACCGGCGACATCCTCGCGTTTTCGCCGCCGCTCATCATCGACGAGGAGCAGATCGCGCATATCTTCAAGACGGTCGGCGACGCGCTCGCGACCGTGCAGTAAGCACGTCGACTGGCGGCGGCGCGTGAATTCCCGCCGAGCGTCTCGACAAGACGCCTTCGGCCGCGCCCCCGCGTCAGTGATGCGTGCGTGAAGCCCGCGTATGCGCGGCCTTCTTCGCGGCGGC
Organism: Paraburkholderia sp.; assembly: GCF_047605525.1. Lineage (GTDB taxonomy): Bacteria > Pseudomonadota > Gammaproteobacteria > Burkholderiales > Burkholderiaceae > Paraburkholderia. The sequence goes on from NZ_JASGFN010000029.1 coordinate 53,071, forward strand.
GGAGCGTCCGGCCGCCCCCTTCGTCGCCGCGGCCTTCTTCGCCGCAGCCGAACGGCTGGCCGCGGGCCGTCTGGCGGCTGCCGACTTCGCCTGTTTCGACATCGCGGCAGGCGACGCCCCGGCCTTGCTCTCGCGCTTGAGCACATTCTCCGCGACGCGCGAGCGCTTCGCCGTCGACTCCTTGCTCGCGCTCTTTCCCGCCGCGCCGTCGTGCTTGCCCGCGGCACTGTCCTTCCGCGCTTTCTTGCGGGTCGCCTCGCTCGCCGCGCCCTGCTTCGGCGGCTTCACGTCGACGCCCGCGCGGCGCGCCTCGGACAGGCCGATCGCGATCGCCTGCTTCGACGACCTGACGCCGTGCTTGCCGGCGCGCACCTTGTCCACCTGTTCCTTGACGAACTCTCCCGCTTGAGTGCTCGCCGATTTGCCGGCGCGTTTATCGGCCGCGGCACGCTTCAAGGTTTTCTGCTCTGGCATGACAGTTCTCCGGTTGTGGCTGTGGCCTTATCGTTCAGCAACGGCCGTGCCGGGGGCGCAGACATGCCGGGCACGGTAAATTCGCTCATCCGCGTAAATCGCCGCGAAACTTCGGGAATTCGCAAGGCGGGACTCGCGCGCGTCGGCGGGACGGCGTATGGTTGTGAACAAGGGTCGGCGCAAGGTCCGCCCCGGCAGCCTTGGAGACATCCATGAAAATACCTACCGTTCGCGCGGGTGCGCATATCGAGGGCGTACACTGGGTTGCCGAGTACGCCGAGGACGTCCATGAAATTCGCGTGTTTCGCGAGGGGCAAGAGGTGGACGTGCATAACGCGCCGTCCACGCTGTTCGGCGACGAGGAGAACGCGGGCTCGAAGAGCACCGCCGATCACCGCGCGATCGAGGCGGCCGTGCTCGCTTATCTGAAGCGTTTCGTCACCGAGCACGACGCGGAGGAGTAGTTTTCCCGGCCGGGTCACCCGGCGGTGACGAAGCAGTCACGCACACTGACGCGAACCGCGCCTTTAGTCCGCCGGCCGCAGCTTTTTCACCTCGGCATCCGACGGCTGCACGCTCGCGCCGTCGATGTACCGGTACGAGGTCATCACGCCCTTGCCATCCTTCACGCCCGTCACGCCGACATATGCGCCCATCGTCGACTGGTTGTCCTGCGGGCGGTAAGTAATCGGCCCGAACGGCGTCTGCACGTTGAGCCCCTTGAACGCGGCGGCGAGCTTGTCGGGATCGGTCGAGCCGGCCTTCCGGATGCCGTCCGCGATCGACATCAGCGCCGAATATCCGACCACCGAACCGACGCGCGGATAGTCGTGATACCTGGCGCGGTACTCTTCGACGAATTTCCGGTTGGCCGGCGTATCGATCGAATACCACGGGTAGCCGGTCACGATCCAGCCGGTCGGCGCTTCGGCGCCGAGCGGATCGAGATAGTCCGGCTCGCCGGTCAGCAGCGACACCACCGCGCGATCCTTGAAGAGCCCCCGCGTATTGCCCTCGCGCACGAACTTGCCGAGGTCCGCGCTGAACAGCACATTGAAGATCGCGTCGGGCTTCGCATCGGCGATCGCCTGGGTCACGGCGCCCGCGTCGACGTTGCCGAGCGGCGTCGCCTGTTCGACGACGAACTGCACGTCGGGCTGCGCCGCCGTCAGCAGCTTCTTGAAGGTCGCCACCGCCGATTGCCCGTACTCGTAATTCGGATACACGATCGCCCAGCGCTTCTTCTTCAGCTTCGCCGCCTCCGGCACCAGCATCGCGACCTGCATATACGTGGAAGGACGCAGACGGTACGTGTATTTATTGCCATCGGCCCAGACGATCTTGTCGGTCAGCGGCTCGGCGGCGAGGAAGAAAATTTTCTTCTGCTTCGCGAAATCGGCGAGCGCGAGGCCGGTGTTCGACAGGAAGCCGCCGAACAGCAGTTGCACCTGCTCGCGCGCGATCAGCTCCTGCGCGACGCGAATCGTGTCGCCAGGGTTGCCGTTGTCGTCCCGCGAGACCACTTCGAGCTGCTTGCCGAGCACGCCGCCCGCCGCGTTCACCTGCTCGAGCGCGAGATTCCAGCCGTTTTTGTAAGGCCCGAGAAAGGCGGGTTGCGCCTTGTAGCTATTGATCTCGCCGATCCTGATGGTCTGCTGTGCGCTCGCGCCCAAGGTGGCCAACGAGCACGCGGCCGACACCATGAAGCGAGAGATCCATCCTGCGCGCGTGGTCATGCGTTTCTCCGTTATCAGAAGGATTGCTGGTTTTTTGGTGGCGGCCGGCCGGCGCAATATGCGCAATCCGGCGCGGATTCTGGCCTCGCTCGCCGCGGCGTCCCGCCATGCCGGCTTGCCGCTCGCGCACTGCTCGCGCGGACACGGCACAAACCCGGCGCTGGCTCGGGGCGTCGTCGAAACTGTCGCGGTAAGGCGGCATCGTACCGAGTTCGGGCCGCGCAGGCGAGCCGCGGCCATTGGGAATTGCGCGAATCGGCTTGTCCGGCGCCGCGCGGCTGCCGCGCGTCTTCCCGTCGCCGCGGCTGGCGCGTCGGCTTATACGCCCAGATAAGCGTGCCTTATCGTCTCATTCCGCGCCAGTTCGCCGATCGTGCCGCTAAAGCGGATCTGCCCTTTTTCAAGCACATACGCGCGGTCGCTGACGAGCTCGGCAAAATGCAGATTCTGCTCGGACAACAGAACCGACAGCCCTTCGCGCTTGAGCTCAAGGATCATGTTCGCCATCTGCTCGACGATCACCGGCGCAACGCCTTCGGACGGCTCGTCGAGCAGCAGCAGATACGGATTGCCCATCAGCGTGCGCGACACGGTCAGCATCTGCTGCTCGCCGCCGCTCATCTGGCCGCCCGGACGCCTCGGCATTTCGCCGAGATTCGGAAACAGGCGGAACAGTTTTTCCGGGGTCCATTGCGGCGCGCCTTCGCGCGGCGGCTGACGGCCGGTGTCGAGGTTCTCCATCACCGTCAGGTCCGCGAACACGCGGCGATCTTCGGGCACGAAACCGATGCCCATCCGCGCGATTTTGTACGGCGGCAGCGCGCCGATGTTCCGGCCGCGGAACGTCACTTCACCGTGACGGCGCGGCAGCAGTCCCATCAGCGCTTTCATCGTCGTCGATTTGCCCGCGCCGTTGCGGCCCATCAGCGCGACGACTTCGCCGCGGCCGACTTCGAGACCGACGTCGAACAGGATATGCGCGCGGCCATAGAACGCGTTGAGGCCGGAAACTTTCAGCACCGGTTCGCTCATTGCGGTGCTCCGCCCGCTTGCGCGCCGTCCGCCACGGCGCGCAACGGCGCATGCGGCCGGAACGTCCTGCCGGTGCCCAAATAGACTTCCTGCACGCGCGGGTCGTTGCGGATCGTACCGGCGTCGCCCTCGGCGATCAGCTTGCCGCGCGCGAGCACGATCAGGCGATCGGCGTAGGCGAACACGACGTCCATGCTGTGCTCGGTGAACAGCACGCCAATCTTGTGTTCGGTCACGAGCCGTTTGGTCAGCGCCATCAATTCGTTGCGCTCCTGTGGCGCCATGCCGGCGGTCGGTTCGTCCATCAGCAGCAGTTTCGGGCGGTTCGCGAGCGCGATCGCCAGCTCGACGCGCTTCACGTCTCCATATGCGAGCACGCCGCACGCGCGCTTCGCGTGCGCGTCCATGTCGACCTGTTCGAGCAGCGCGAATGCTTCGTCGGCATAACGCGAGCCCGCCGCTTTCCACAGACCAAAGGTTTTTTTCTCGCGCGAGACGAGCGCCATCTGCACGTTTTCGAGCACGGTCATCGAGTTGAACGTGGCGGCGATCTGGAACGTGCGGCCGACGCCGCGCCGCCAGATATCGCGCGGACGCATGCCGACCAGTTCATGACCGTCGAGCAGAATCGAGCCCGCCGACGGCCGCAACTGGCCGTTGACCATATTGAAGCAGGTGGATTTGCCCGCGCCGTTGGGCCCCAGCAGTGCCAGCAGTTCGCCGGCATCCAGATCGAACGAGACATCGTCGACGGCCCTTACACCGCCGAACGATCTCGACAGGCCGCTCACGCGCAGCAGGCTCATAGCCCCTCCTTGACCGCCGCGGCCCGTTGCGACGGCGACGCGGCGGCGCCGTCGGTGTGATCCGCGAGATCGAAGCCCGGATCGCCGAAACGCCCGCGAATAAAGCCGACGATGCCCTGCGGAAACGCGATCACGAGCAGCAGGATTGCGAAGCCGAGCAGCGCCTGCCAGTAATCGGTCTGGCGCGCGACCGTATCCTGCAGCCAGGTGAACACCGCCGCGCCGACGACCGGCCCGCTCAGCGTCTGCAAGCCGCCGAGCAGCACCATCACGAGGCCGTCGACCGAGCGGCTCACGCTGATCGCTTCGGGCGAGATATTGCCTTTCGAAAACGCGTACAGCGATCCGGCAAGCCCGCAAAACAGCGCCGCGATCACGAACGACGCCCATTGCACGCGCTTCACGTCGATGCCGATCGCCTCGGCGCGCAGCGCGGAATCGCGCGACGCGCGCATCGCGTAGCCGAGCGGCGAGAACAGCATGCGGCGCAGCAGCCACACGCCGAGCACCGCGCACGCGAGCGTCAGGTAATAGAACGCGACCGGCGACGACAGCCAGTTCGACGGCCACAGGCCGAGTATGCCGTTGCTGCCGCCCGTCACGTCGTCCCACTGGAACACGACCGACCAGACGATCTGCGCGAACGCGAGCGTCAGCATCGCGAGATAGACGCCGGAGAGGCGCACGCAGAACCAGCCGAACACCAGCGCGCCGATCACGGCGAGCAGCGGGCCCAGCAGCAGCGCGGCTTCCATCGGAAGTTCGAGCACCTTCAGGAAGAGCGCGGCGCCGTAGGCGCCGAGCCCGAAGTACGCGGCATGGCCGAACGAATGCAGACCGCCGGGGCCCATGATGAAATGCAGGCTCGCCGCGAACAGCACCGCGATCAGGATTTCGACGAGCAGCACCGGCATATACGGAAACGCGCCGGCCGCGAGCGGCGCCAGCACGAGCACCAGCAACACCAGCGCGGCCAGCCACTTCAGACGCTTGCCCGCCGGCCGCAACGGCGCCTCCGGCGCGCCGATGCCGCGCACCGCCGCACTCGCGCGGCCCAGCAGACCCCACGGCCGCACGACGAGCACGACTGCCATCACGACAAACTCGGCGACCAGCGTGAAGCGGCTCAACGACAGGCCGATACCGAAAATGGTCACGTGCCCGATGCCGATGCACAGCGCCTTGATCTCGGCGATCAGCAGCGCGGCGATAAACGCGCCCGGAATCGAACCCATGCCGCCGACCACGACGACGACGAACGCGTTACCGATCGTCTCCAGATCGAGCGACAGGTTCGCCGACATGCGCGGCCCTTGCAGCGCGCCGCCAAGCCCCGCGAGAAACGCGCCGACGCAAAACACGCCGGTGAACAGCCACGCCTGGTTGATGCCGAGCGCGCCGAGCATTTCGCGGTCCTGCGTCGCGGCGCGCACCAGCGCGCCCCAGCGCGTGCGCGTCAACACATACCAGAGCAGCAGCAAGACGAGCGGGCCGATCACGATCAGCGCGATATCGTAGGTGGGCAGCGGATGGCCGAGAAAATCGACCGCGCCCGCGAGATGCGGCGCGCGCGGGCCGAACAGATCGTCGGGGCCCCATATCCATAGCGCGAAGTCGCGAAAGATCAGCACGAGCGCGAAGGTGGCGAGCAGATGGAACAGCTCGGGCGCCTGATAGATCCGCCGCAGCACGACGATTTCGACGAGTGCGCCAAGCACCGCGACCGTCAGCGCGGCGGCCAGCACCGACAGCCAGAAACCGCCCGTCGTATGGCCGTAGCGGCTCGCGATGCTGTACGCGACATAGATCCCGAACATATAGAACGAGCCGTGCGCGAAGTTGACGATGCGCGTCACGCCGAAGATCAACGACAAACCGGCGGCGACGAGAAACAGCGTCGACGCGTCGGCGAGTCCGCCCACCAGTTGCACCAGCAGATTCGAAAGCATGACGGCCCTCGGGAGCCCGCCGGACGATGCGGGCGCGGCAGGCGCGGCGGCACGGTCGGCGGACGTTGAAGCGCGTGCGGCACCCTGCGCGCCCGCGTCAAAGGCAGGACACTACCAGTGAAACAACCCGCATCACAACCCACTCAAAATCTACGCCGAAGCGGACCGCCGTGCAGCGCGCGGCGCGCTTGCATCCGTTGCGGGTGCGGCAACGCCGGGGTCGGCGCGTAAAACGACACACCATTAAAAAGCCCCAAAAGTTGGCATCCAACTTTTGGGGCTCGGCTTGAAAACGTCGAGTCGCGTTTTTCGATCCGTGGACTGCGCGTGCTTACTTACGGCTTTTCCGCCGCCGCCGCCGCGTCGTCCTCGCGGAACAGCTTGTCGGCGAGATGGAACGCCGAATTCGCCGCCGGCACGCCGCAGTAGATCGCGGTCTGCAGCAGCACTTCCTTGATCTGCTCGCGCGTCACGCCGTTGTTTTTCGCGGCGCGCAGGTGCAGCGCGAGTTCTTCGCCGCGGTTGAGCGCGACCATCATCGCGATCGTCAGCAGGCTGCGCGTATGACGCGGCAGGCCGTCGCGCGTCCAGATCTCGCCCCACGCATAGCGCGTGATCAGGTTCTGGAACTCCCCGGTCAGCTCGGTGCGGTTCGCGAGCGAACGGTCGACGTGCGCGTTGCCCAGCACCGCGCGGCGCACGCCGAGTCCGGCTTCGTAGCGGTCTTCGTCGTTCATTTGGTCTCCGTCAGGAAGTCGAGCACGGTCTTCGTGAATTCGTCGACCTTCTCGATGTTGGAAATGTGCGACGCGTCGAGCTCGACGTAGCGCGCGCCCGAAATCGCCTGCGCGAGTTCGCGGCCCTGCGCGGGCGTCGCGGCGAGATCGTGCGTGCCGCTGATCACGAGCGTCGGCAGCTTGATGCCGGGCGCTTCGGGGCGCAGATCGGCCGCGTCGATCGCATCGCAGTTCGATGCGTAGCCTTCCTTGTCGGTATGCACGAACACGTCGCGGATCATCGCCAGCACGACCGGCTCACGCTCCATATAGTCGGCCGTGAACCAGCGCGGCAGTACCGCGTCGGCGAGCGCGGGCATGCCTTCCTTGCGGGCCTTCGCGGCGCGCGGCACCCACACTTCCGGCGAGCCGATGCGCGCCGCCGTATTGCACAGCACGACACGCTCGAAACGGTCGCCGTGACGCGCGGCGAGCGCGATGCCGGTCAGACCGCCCATCGACAGCCCGCAGAAATTCGCGCGCGCGATCTTCAGCGTGTCCATCAGACCGAGCACGTCGCCGGTCAACTGCTCGATCGTGTAAGGGCCCTTCGGCGCTTCCGAATGGCCGTGGCCGCGCGTGTCGTAACGCAGCACGCGGAAATGCTTCGACAACGCCGCGACCTGCGGCGCCCACATGGACATATCGCTGCCGAGCGAATTCGACAGCACGAGCCACGGCGCGTGGCCGTGACGGTCGCCGTCGATGCGATAGTGAAGCTCGGTGCCGTTGACTGCGGCGTAAGGCATGCCGGTTACTCCTTGGAATGGGCGCGCTGCGCGCGCGTGGTATGAAGCGCCAGCGCGGCGTCCACATATGCGTGCGCCTGGCCGACGTATTGAGCGGGGTCGAGCAACTGCTGCAGGCGCTCGAGCGGAAGATGTTCGGTGACGGCAGGGTCGGCGGCGAGCACGTCGTACAGCGTCCTGCCGTCGCGGATCGCCGCTTTCGACGCACGCTCGACCAGATGATGCGCGTCGAGCCGGCCGATGCGGTCGCCGAGCGCGAGCATCACCGCTTCGCCGAGGATCAGACCGTGCGTGACGTCGAGATTCGCGGCAAGACGCGCGACGTTCACGTTCAGGCCCGCGGCAATCTGTTCGATATTCGCGAGCGCGCCGCCCGCGAGACGCGCGAGATCCGGCAACGCATCCCACTCGGCCTGCCAGCCGCCGAGCGCGCGCTCGTGCTCCTGCACCATGCCGGCGAACACCGTCGCCACGAGACCCGGCGCGCGCGTCGCGGCGGTCAGCACGGCCGCGCAGCCGACCGGATTGCGCTTGTGCGGCATCGTCGACGAACCGCCCTTGCCGGCCGCGGCGGGCTCGGCGAGTTCGTCGATTTCGGTCTGCATCTGCAGGGAAATATCGCGCGCGATCTTGCCGAGCGTGCCGATCAGCATGCCGAACAGCGACGCCGTTTCGGCGATGCGGTCGCGCTGCGTATGCCACGGCAGCGTCGGCACCGCGAGGCCCAGTTCTTTTGCAAGCGCTTGCGTGACCTGCGGCGCCGCCTCGCGCAGACTCGCGAGCGTGCCGGCCGCGCCGCCGAATTGCAGCACGAGCACGCGCTCGCGCAGCGTGTCGAGGCGCTCGCGATGGCGCAGCAGCGCGTCGAGCCATTGCGCGAATTTAAGGCCGAGCGTGATCGGCAGTGCCTGTTGCAGCCACGTGCGGCCGATCATCGGCGTCGCGCGATGGGTGGCCGCGAGTTTTGCGATCGCATCGCAGGTGGCTTGCAGGCCGCTGTCGAGCAGATCGAAGGTGTCGCACAGTTGCAGCACCGTCGCCGTGTCGATGATGTCCTGGCTCGTCGCGCCCCAGTGCACGTATTTGCCGGCTTCGGCGTCGGCCGCCTTGACGCGCGCGGTGAGCTGCTTGACGAGCGGAATCGCGAGGTTGCCGCCGAGTGCGGCGTCGCGCGCGAGCGCGTCGGCGTCGAGCTGATCGGCCCGGCAGGCGGCTTCGATCGCGGGTACGGCGGATTCGGGAATGACTTGATGGGCGGCCGAAGCGCGCGCGAGCGCGGCTTCGACGTCGAGCATCCGTTGCAGCGTGGCACGCGGCGCCCAGATGTCGTTCATCGGCTGGGTGCCGCAAAGAAGGCCGGTCAGACGGGCGCTGGAGTCGAGCATGATGACGTCGATGTTCGAGGGAATCGGAGGTGAGGATGGGCGCGACATGCGACACCTGAAGCACGTGCCGCCGCGGCGCGCTGACGCTCGCGCCAGCACATGGATGCTCGTCGTTACACGCCGCTACGCGCTGTCGGATATTGTGCGCCAAACGCGGCAAGCACGGCGCCGAAGTTGCCGGGCCAGCGCTAACGAGGATTGACCCCGCAAGCGCTGGCCCGTGCGCGAAGCGCTGCGCGCCGTTCAGGCAGGCAAGCAGCCAGCCGCTACGCCTGAAGCCGCGATATCACGCCGCGTGCGCAGCCTGCGTGCCGTCGATCATCGGCACGCCGGTCAGCTTCAGCAGTTCGTCGAAGCCGATGTCGGAGAAGATCTCGCGCACGACGAGGCCTTCCTTCGTCACGTCGATCATCGCGAGGTCCGTATAGATGCGGTCCACGCAGCCGACGCCCGTCACCGGGTACGAGCACTCGGCGGCAATCTTGCTTTCGCCCTGCTTGGTCAGGTGCTCCATCATCACGTAGACCTGCTTCGCGCCGATCGCGAGGTCCATCGCGCCGCCGACAGCCGGAATCGCGTCGGGCGCGCCGGTGTGCCAGTTCGCGAGGTCGCCGGTTGCCGACACCTGGAACGCGCCGAGCACGCAGAAGTCCAGATGGCCGCCGCGCATCATCGCGAACGAATCCGCGTGATGGAAGTAGGCGCCGCCCGTCAGCAGCGTGACGTGCTGCTTGCCGGCGTTGATCAGTTCGTCGTCTTCCTCGCCTTTCGCGGGCGCCGGGCCCATGCCGAGCAGGCCGTTTTCGCTGTGCAGGAAGATTTCCTTGTCGGCGGCGAGATGGTTCGCCACCAGCGTCGGCACGCCGATGCCGAGGTTCACGTAAGCGCCTTCGGGGATGTCCTGGGCAACGCGTTTGGCCATTTCATCGCGGGTCAGTTTTTTCATGTCGGTCTCCGGTTCAGGCAGCGGCGTCGCGAGGATTGGGCGCCGGGGCATGTGCCGCTTGCGGCACTTCGATCACGCGTTGCACGAAAATGCCGGGCGTGACGATCACTTCGGGATCGAGCGCGCCGAGCGGCACCACTTCCGACACCTGCGCGATCGCGGTTTTCGCGGCGCTCGCCATGATCGGCCCGAAGTTGCGCGCGGTCTTGCGATAGATCAGGTTGCCCCAGCGGTCGCCCTTGTACGCCTTGATCAGCGCGAAATCGGCGTGCAGCGGCGACTCAAGCACATAGTGCCTGCCGTCGATCAGACGGGTTTCCTTGCCTTCGGCGAGCTTGGTGCCGTACGCGGTCGGCGTGAAGAAACCGCCGATACCCGCGCCCGCTGCGCGAATGCGCTCCGCGAGATTGCCTTGCGGCACGAGCTCGAGTTCGATTTCGCCGGCGCGATAGAGCGCGTCGAACACATACGAGTCGGTCTGACGCGGGAACGAGCAGATGATCTTGCGCACGCGCTTCGCCTTGAGCAGCGCCGCGAGGCCGATGTCGCCGTTGCCTGCGTTGTTGTTGACGATGGTCAGCTCGCGCGCGCCCTGCTCGATGAGCGCGTCGATCAGCTCGGACGGCATGCCTGCCGTGCCGAAGCCGCCGATCATGACGGTCGCGCCGTCCTGGACATCGGCGACGGCCGATTGAAGTGACTCGAAAATCTTGTTGATCATGTCGAATTTCCTTTGGGGGCGCTACGTGCCGCCGGACTGACAGCCGTGACCGGCAACACTCGCGCCGGAAACAGTCTCCGGGCATGCTGGCGACGGCTCGCAAAGTGGAGAGCGGGCTGGCGCCTTCGATGGGTTCACCGCCGAATTGTTCGTTGTATGAACAGTGATTCGTTTAGCGAACGCTTCGGCGATTATGGTTGTCCTTTGGGCGCGTTGTCAAGGCAGGGAAATCCCCTTCATGATAGGTCGCGGTGCGGAGCAATGAGGGCTTTGCGTTGCACGCGAAAAAACCGGCTGCGTAAATTCCCACTATGCTTATGGGCGATTTTTCAACTACCCTTTATAACGATACGGCATAGGCATCCGCGCCGCGTGAACCCACGACAAGCATGTCCGACACACCTCTGGATCTGAACCTGATCCCCTATCTGGTCGCGATGGAAGACACGCGCAACGTAAGCCGCGCCGCCGAGCAGCTCGGCGTCAGCCAGCCGCGCGTGAGCACCGCGCTCGGCCGTCTGCGCGAATACTTCGACGATCCGCTGTTCGTGCGCACGTCCAAAGGCATGGAGCCGACGCCGCGCGCGCTCGCGATCCTGCCCGCCGCGCGCGACGCACTGCTGCGCATCGAGAAAGGCATGCTCGACGTGCAGGACTTCGATCCGGCCACCAGCACCCATACGTTCTCGATCGCGCTCTCCGACGTCGGCGAGATCGTGTTTCTGCCGCGGCTTCTGCAACTGTTCGCCGAGCGCGCGCCGTCCGCGAATCTGCGCTCGGTTTCGCTGTCGCCGTCGCAGGTGGAACGCGGGCTCGAATCGGGCGACGTCGATCTTGCCGTCGGCTATTTCCCGGACCTGTCCGGCACCAACTTCTTCCAGCAACGGCTCTTTACGCATCGCTTCATCTGCCTGATGCGCAGCGGCCATCCGCTGTCCAGGGCGCCGCTCACGCTCGAACAGTATGTCGCGTCGGGACATGCGGTCGTGCGCGCCGAGGGACGCAGCCAGGAGGTGCTCGAGCAGTACCTGGAAAAGAAGCGCATCAAGCGGCGCGCGGTGCTCGAGACACCGCATTTCATGAGCCTGCCGTTTATCCTCGCGCGCACCGATCTGCTCGCGACCGTGCCGCACGCGATCGGCTTCGCGTACGTGTCGGAGCACGCGTCGATCATGCTCGTCGAGCCGCCGCTGCCGCTGCCGCGCTTCGATCTGCGGCAGCACTGGCATCGCAAGTTTCATAACGATCCGCGCGGTAGCTGGCTGCGGGGCGTCGTCGCCGAGCTGTTCAACGATGCGATGGATGAATGGCCGAAATAGCCGGCCGGGCAGTCGCCTCGCGCGGGCCGCCCCGCCGGCGCAAGGGACATCGGCACGTTCGGTCGCAAAACATGGAACAATGCCCGCAGTTACTGACCCCGCGCAGCGTCGACGCGCGATCCAGGAGGAACGACGCATGACCAGCAGCAAGGCAAAGAAAACCAAACCCGCAGCGGCCGTGGAGCGCCCGAGCCGCGAAGAAGCTGAAGCAGCCGTTCGCGTGCTGTTGCGCTGGGCCGGCGACGATCCGCGGCGCGAAGGTCTGCTCGACACCCCGGCGCGCGTGGTGCGCGCGTACGACGAGTTCTTCGCGGGCTACCAGGTCGACCCGCGCGAAATTCTCGCTCGCACCTTCTCCGAAGTGGACGGCTACGACGAAATGATCGTGCTGAAGGACATTCGCTTCGAAAGTTATTGCGAGCACCATATGGTGCCGATCATCGGGCGCGCGCACGTCGCCTATCTGCCGCAACATCGCGTGGTCGGCATCTCGAAGCTCGCGCGTCTCGTCGACGCGTTCGCGAAGCGGCTGCAGATTCAGGAAAAGATGACGGTGCAGATCGCCGATACGCTGAACGAGGTGCTGCAGCCGGCCGGCGTCGGCGTGATTCTCGAAGCCGCGCACCAGTGCATGTCGACGCGTGGCGTGCACAAGGCCGGCGTCACGATGGTCACGTCGCGCATGCTCGGCACCTTCCGCACCGATCCGTCGACGCGTCGCGAGTTTCTGTCGATTGTGGGAAATCCGGGGGTCGTGGCGGTGCCGAATAGCTGAAGCCGAGGGTTTGAGCGCGGGCGAGGCTTCGACCCACAGGCCGCTCATTCCACCTCGCCCATTACCCCTTCCGAAGCCACCGCGCGCGCCGCGCGCATCCTCCCCAGGCTCGCCAGCAACACCGCGCCCAGCACGCACGCGGCGCCCGTCAGTTGCGCCGCGCCCACCCGCTCGCGCAGCAGCAGCGCGGCGAACGCCAGCGCGCTCACGGGCACGAGCGCGGTCGTGAGCCCCGCCTCCGCGCCGCTGATGCGCGCCGCGCCCGCGTACCACAGGACGAAACCCACGACGGTCGGCACCAGCGCGTAATAGGCGACGCCGAGCAGCGCGGCGGCATCGACGGGCAAGGTCCACGGTCTTTCCAGGCAGGCGGGTCCGAGCGCCACCGCGAGTCCGATGCCGCACATCAGCGCCGACAGCGGTAGCGGCGCGACCGGCGTACGCAGCTTGCGGTTCAGCAGAATAAAAAGCGCCTCGCAGACCACCGCCGCGAACACCAGCGCGTTGCCCGCCAGCGAACCGGCTGCGTGCGGTGCGCGCAGATCGCCGGGATGCACGGTGCACGCGAGCACGCCCGCCGTCGCGAGCGCGATCGCGCCGAGCAGCGCGGGCGCGGGACGCTCGCCGAGCGCAAGCATCGCAACCGCCGCCGATACCGCGGGCAACGTGCCCGCAATCACACCGGCATCGGCGGCCGACGCGAGCCGCATCCCGCTGATCAGCAACACCGTATAGCCGACGCTGCCCGCTCCGGCCTGCGCAATCACAAGCAACGTATCGCGCCGGTCGAGGCGCGGCCAGCGCACGCCGCGCCAGCGCATCGCGATGACAAACAGCGGAAACGCGATCGCGAAACGCAGCGCGGTCGCGCTAAACGGCGGCAACCCCGCCGCGATCGTCTTGCTGACCACGACCGTGCTGCCGACGCCGGTCATCGCGAGTGCGCAAAAGAGGTAGCCCGCGTAGCGCGAATTCATGGTGCCGTCCTGTGCGTGCCGTTGAACGAGCCCACAGACTAGATGCATGCGCCGCGTACGGTCTTGAACGAAATTGCAGCGCCGGCAGGCGCTGCGGGCCGCGAGCCGGCGCGCGAGCCATCGGGTATGCTGAGCAGACGGCATCGCGCGAATCCGCTTTGCGCGTTCATGCACTCATGCCGGCCCAGGAACAGCAACAGGAGCGCCTCAATTGGTAGAGTTTCCGTCATCGGCAATTTCGACCTGGGGCGGCACGATCGTCTTCGTCAACGTTTTGCTGACGCGCCTCGGCGTGCCGATTCCGGCCGTTCCGATGCTGCTGTTCGCCGGCTCGGCGATCGCCGCCGGCACCTTGTCGTTCTGGCCGATCCTCGGCGCCGCGGTGCTGGGCGCGCTGATCGGCGACGGCACCTGGTTCGCCGCCGGCCGTCTCTATGGCCGCAAACTGCTTGCGTGGCTCGGCCGCCTGTCTCCCGCGCTCGATGCCAGGCTCGAAATGGCGCGCTCGCTATTCGAACGCTATGGCGTGCCGCTCGTGTCGATCTCGAAGTTCGTTCCCGGGCTCGGACTCATCACGCCGCCGCTAATGGGCACGACCGCCGTCGACATCCGCATCTACGCGTTATGGGACCTCGCAAGCGGAATCGCATGGGCGACGTTCTGGCTGCTCGGCGGCGCCGCGGTCGAAAGAGAGCTGCATATGCTGCACGCGTTCGTCAAATCGCGCGGCGGCACGCTTGCCGACATTCTTCTCGCGGCGGCGCTCGTTTATCTGCTTTACCGCCTGTATCTGCGTTACCGCGAGCGGCGCGTGTTCGCGCGCGCCGCGTCGACGCCGAGCGCACCGACAACCGCGCGCGGCTGGCGCCGCATGGTGCCGTCCAGAGTGCTCGACGCGCGCCCCGGCGCGCCGATGCCCGAGCTGCAACGCCGCATCCCCAGCGCCCTCGCGCTCGATCCACATTCGCCCGAACAGCTCGACGGCGCGCTGCGCACGCATGACATGGTGATCTACTGCATCTGCCCGGACAGCGCGACCGCGCTCGAAGTCTCGCAGCATATGCGCAGCAACGGCTATACGCGGATTCGCGCCCTGCGGGGCGGACTCGACGCCTGGCAGCGGCGCGGCTTTCCGGTCGGCTTGCTGGCGGCCGTGGACTGCGCGATCGCGGACCGGGGGACGCCGCCATTGCGCGCCGACACGCAAGGCGCGATTACGTTGCGCGGTTTTGCGCCGCGTGGTGGGCAAGGCGGCGGGCCGCGGACGTGAAGCGCCCCGCGAGGCTGCGTCGGGCGCGCAATTAGCGCAGCAAGCCGACCACCGCGCGCATGCGGCGCTTGCGTTGCCTGCCGAGCCAATCCAGCGCGGCGTCCAGATCGCCGGCACCGATGAGCAGTTCGGCATTCTCGCGCAACAGCGCCTCGCTTGCGACGACATCGTTGAGCTTGCCGAAGTGTTTCTGGATTTTCTTCAAACGCTTGAGCGTGCGCTTATGACCGCCCTCGAGCACCGGTCCAAAAAACTCGAACAGATAGCGCAATTTCTTGCCCGCCTTTCGGACATCGTGGAAGGCCGCATAGTTGGAGCGTTTGGCACGGCCTGCGCGTTTGATGCGCTTTTTCAACGATCGCTTCGACGCATCGACGCGTTTGGCGGCGAATTGATGCAGCGCGATACGTGATTCGTGCGCGACGTTCAGTTCAGCGGAGGTGCTCGCGAACACATCGCGCAACAGATGCTTGACGTCGGCGTTCAATAACGTTTCGCGGCTGACCGCGAGCGTGTCGGCGCGCGCCTCGTCGAGCCTCGGCAGCAGTTCCCGCGCGCCGCTGTCCGGCTGCATGAGCAATTCGATCAGGATGTCCCAGTCGCGCGTCTTGCCGGCCGCCGTGGCGAGAAACTTGTAGACCGCGCGTTGACGGGCGTTTTCGCCCTTGTCGAGCAACGGTGAGAACGCCCACCACAATGATCGCAGCCGCCGCAACGACACACGTAGCTGATGCAATGCTTCGGGTGAAGCGTCTTCGTGCACCGCCTCGGCAAGCTCGATCGCGTGAGCGATCAGCGGCGCGGCATACGACGCGAACGCCTGCTGGGCCGGGAGCGCGCGGCCCGGCTGAGGCACTGCTTCGCTGTCTCGCTTCATTGACGTCCCCGAAACATGATCTGCTTCCAGCGTAGCAAAAAATAATCCGCACACGCTATTCGCCGGGTATTTCTGCGGCGGTGCGCTTTTCCTGTTACCGGATCGCACCGCGCACCAAACGTCTAAAGCGGCTATCTTGAACCTGTACACGCAAGCACGCCGCCGCTTACCGCGCGGCAAGTCCTGGCGGACCTTGTCCGCCGGAGCGGCACGCCAACCTGAGGAGGATGTATGCGAATACTTGTCGTCGGTGCAACGGGTCTGCTCGGCTCCGAAATCGTGAAGCTGCTGGCGGCCGAACACGACATCGTCACCGCAAGCCGTAAGGGCTCCGATCTGCACGTGGACCTGTCCGACAAACGCAGCATCGAATCGATGTACACGCAGACCGGTACGCTCGACGCGATCGTCTGCGCGGCGGGTTCGGCGAAATTCGCGCCGCTCGCGACACTCGCCGACGAAGACTTCTCGTTTAGCCTTGCCAACAAACTGATGGGCCAGGTCAATCTCGTGCGCTGCGGCGCCGCGCACATATCGCAAGGCGGCTGCTTCACACTGACGAGCGGCGTGCTCGCGCAACAGCCGATGGAAGGCAGCGCGGCGGTCAGCATCGTGAATGCCGGCGTCGAAGCATTCGCGCGCTCGGCCGCGCTCGAGTTGCGCGGCAAGGCGCGCGTCAATGTAGTGAGCCCCGGCTGGGTCGCGGAAACGCTCGAGTCGATGGGCCGCGACCCGTCGCAAGGCGTGCCGGCCGCGATCGTCGCGCAAGCCTATAAACGCAGCCTCGGCGGCAGCGCGAGCGGTGAAGTGATCGATGCCTCATAGCCATAGCCGCGTAACGGCGCGGCAGGCATGACGATTGCCTTGCGCCGTTCTTTTCGGACATTCGGCTATTCCACTCCGCCATCCGGCGCGGAGCAGACCGGCGCGGCGCGGCTCCAAACCCGCGCCGCGTCTCGTTTCAGGCGCCCGCGCATCGCGTCACGCAATTGTCATCATCGCGACACGCAGCACCAGCAGCATTGGGAGTTCCGCGACAAACTTCTGGGGCTCACGTCATGCCGGAACTTTCCTATCCGCAACCAGGCGCCGCTAGCGGCAAAGGGCGCAATTTCGGTCTGTTTATCTTTATCGCCCTGCTCGTCGCCGGCGTGGTGTATTGCGCCGTGCATCTGCTCGACGATTTGCAGCCCGTGCGCGAGAGCTCGGCGCTGCCGTATCTGCTGCTCGGCATAGCGCTGCTGATCGCGCTCGGCTTCGAATTCGTCAATGGCTTTCACGATACGGCCAATGCCGTCGCGACCGTGATCTATACGCATTCGCTCTCGCCGAATCTCGCGGTCGTATGGTCCGGCGCGTGGAATTTTCTCGGCGTGCTGACGTCGACCGGCGCGGTCGCGTTCGGCATCCTGCAACTGCTGCCTGTCGAGCTGATCCTGCAGGTCGGCAGCAGCGCCGGCTTCGCGATGGTGTTCGCGCTGCTGATCGCCGCGATCATCTGGAATCTCGGCACCTGGTATTTCGGCCTGCCGTCGTCGAGCTCGCATACGCTGATCGGCTCGATCATCGGCGTGGGTTTGATGAATCAGTTGATGCACGGCGCGAACGGCACCAGCGGCGTCGACTGGAATCAGGCGCTCGGCGTCGGCAAGTCGCTGCTGTTTTCGCCGATCGTCGGCTTTCTGCTCGCGGGCTTGCTGCTGCTGATCCTGAAAGCGGTGGTGCGCGTGCCCGCGCTGTATGCCGAGCCGAAAGGCAAGGAACCGCCGCCGTTCTGGATTCGCTGCCTGCTGATTCTGACCTGCACGGGCGTGTCGTTCGCGCATGGTTCGAACGACGGCCAGAAAGGCATGGGCCTCATCATGCTGATCCTGATCGGCACGGTGCCCACCGCCTATGCGCTGAACAAGGCGGTCACGCCGGAGCAGACGCAGAACTTCGTCGCGGTCGCCCAGCAAACCGCGGCGACGCTCGCCAACTACACGCAGGGCGCGGCGCCTTCCGCGAATCCGCGTGCCGATGTCGAAGACTTCGTGCGCACGCGTCATCTGACGCCCGCCACGGTGCCGGCGTTGCAGCAGCTCACCGCGCAGATCGGCCGCCAGGTCGGCGACTCGGGCTCGATGGCCGCGGTGCCGCAAGGCATGGTCGATAACGTGCGCAACAACATGTATGTCGCGTCCGAAGCGATCCGTCTGATGCAAAAGGCCAATCAGCCGCAGTTCGCGCCCGAACATGCGCAGATCATCGGCAACTTCAAAACGCAGATGGATCATGCGACCAAGTTCATTCCGACCTGGGTCAAGGTGGCGGTGGCGATTGCGCTGGGGCTCGGCACGATGGTCGGCTGGAAGCGCATCGTCGTGACGGTCGGCGAGAAGATCGGCAAGCAGCATCTGACCTATGGGCAAGGCGCGGCGGCCGAAGTCGTCGCGATGGTCACGATCGGCGCCGCCGACGCGTACGGCCTGCCCGTCTCGACGACCCACGTGCTGTCCTCCGGCGTGGCCGGCACGATGGCGGCCAACGGCTCGGGTCTGCAATGGGCCACCGTGCGCAGTCTCATACTCGCGTGGGTGCTGACGCTGCCCGCGTCGATCGCGCTGGCCGCGGGTCTGTACTGGGTGTTCCGCGCGGTGTTCTAACCCGCTGCTTTGCTGTCGCTTTGCCGACCGGACCGCGGACCGGTCGGCTGCAACGGCCGGCCGGTCCGCGAAGCAGGGACAAAAAAAGCCGCTTTAAAAGCGGCTTTTTCACATTGAGCCATCGATTCTCGCGACGGCAACGCGATCAGTACACCTCGGGCACGATCATCGCCTGCGGCACCGGCTGGCGGCTGTAGTCTTCGTGATGGACGCGCGACGGCAATTCGATCGGCTGATGCTCGATCTCGTGATACGGCACCTGGCTCAGCAGATGATTGATGCAATTCAGACGCGCGCGCTTCTTGTCGACGGCCTGCACGACCCACCACGGCGCCTCGGGGATATGCGAGCGCTGCAGCATCACTTCTTTCGCCTGCGTATACGCTTCCCAGCGGCGGCGGCTCTCGAGGTCCATCGGACTCAGCTTCCACTGCTTGAGCGGATCGTGAATACGATTCTGGAAGCGGATTTCCTGCTCTTCGTCGGTGATCGAAAACCAGTACTTGATAATCTGCACGCCGCTGCGCACGAGCATCTTTTCGAACTCGGGCACCGAGCGGAAAAACTCTTCGTACTCGTCGTCCGTGCAGAAATTCATCACGCGCTCGACGCCCGCGCGGTTGTACCAGCTTCGATCGAACAGCACCATTTCGCCGCCCGCGGGCAGATGCGAAACATAGCGCTGGAAATACCATTGGGTGCGCTCGCGATTGTTCGGCGCGGGCAGCGCGGCCACGCGGCACACACGCGGATTGAGCCGCTGCGTGATGCGCTTGATCGCGCCGCCCTTGCCGGCCGCATCCCGCCCCTCGAAAATCACGACGAGACGATGGCCGGTCTGCACGATCCAGTCCTGTAGCTTGACCAGTTCCCCCTGCAGCCGGAACAGCTCCCGAAAGTACTGCTTGCGCGCCGCGCGATGCTCGGGCGTAAAGCCGTCCAACCCCTCCACAAGGCGGTCGTCGACTTCCATTTCGAGTTCCTCGTCGTAGGCGTCGATGAGGTCTTCCTCGAAACGGCGCTGCCGCTCCACCAATAATTCGGTTTCAGATCTCGGGTCCGTCTCTTTCATTGCGGCTCTCCTCGCAACAGGAATGGTATGGCGCGCGGCGGCAAGCGCGACGCGGACGCGTTCGATTATCGAAGCGCGAGGTGTCAGCCGTATTACCGCGCGAACCGGCGAGCCGGCAGGCAGCAGGTTGGAAAGTGGCTTTGCGGCAGCTTTATCGACGTCATCGCGGCGCACGCGCGTGGCGACACAATGATAGCGAGTTTTGCGCGCAGGTCCGCCATGAGCGCATCGAAGGCCGGTCGCCGTCATCCGGCTCGATTCCCGCTCAATCCGCGACGCGCTCCTCGCGCAGCGGCCGCGCGAAGCTCAGTTCATGGCCATCCGGATCGGTGATATGAAAATAGCGCTCGCCCCACGGCGCGTCGGACGGTGCGAACGACGGCTGCAACCCCGCCGCCAGCGCTTTGTTATAGAGCGCATCGACATCCGATACGTAGATAATCACGCGCCCCCACCAGTTGACTGGCGCGCGCGTGTCGGAGATCAGGTTCAGATACGATCCGCCGAACGCGAATGACGTAAACGCCTGCTCTGGGCCGCCGAATTCGAGCGGGAAGCCGAGCGCTTCATAGAACGGCACCGCGCGCCGCATATCGCTCGTCGCCAGCGTGATTGCGCTGAGCGATTCGATGCGCGGCTCCGGCTGCGTGTCTTGCGGAACCGGGGAGGGGGAAGTGGACATGGGATCGTCTCCGTGGCGCGTGGGTAGCGGTTAGGTCGCGATGGCCGGCGGCTCGGTGGACCGGCGGCTCGCGCCGAAAAGTGTCTCATACGCGAAGGCCGGCCGTCCCGGCGCCGTGCTCCGCGGATGCCCTTGAAAAGCCGCGCCGCGCCCCGCATCTCGAAGTCCGTTTATCCGGAGCATCGCCATGGGAAGCCGCCCACGCTTCATCGATGACCTGTCGAGCGCCGCATCCGACGCCCCCGGGCCCCAATCCACCGATCTTCTCACTCCCGACGACGACGCCCTGCTCGACGCCTACTCCCGCACCGTGATCGGCGCGCTGGAACGCGTCCAGCAGGCGGTCGCGTTTATTGCCGTCGAACACCGGCTGCCGGGCGAGCCGTCCGGACACAGCCGCGGCGCGCGTGGCGGCACCGGCTCGGGCTTTCTGTTTACGCCCGACGGCTATCTGCTGACCAATAGCCACGTCGTGCATGGCGCGACGCATATCCGGGTCACGCTCGCCGACGGCGCGAAATTCGACGCCGACCTGGTCGGCGACGACCCCGGCAGCGATCTCGCCGTGCTGCGCATCGGCTCGCCGGAGCCGCTGCCGCACGTCGAGCTCGGCGAATCGTCGAAACTGCGCGTCGGGCAGATCGCGATCGCGGTCGGCAATCCGCTCGGTCTCCAGCAGACCGTGACCACGGGGGTAATTTCCGCGCTCGGCCGTTCGCTGCGCTCGAACTCCGGCCGCATGATCTACGACGTGATCCAGACCGATGCCGCGCTCAATCCGGGCAATTCGGGCGGCCCGCTGATCAATTCGGCGGGCCAGGTGGTCGGCGTGAATACCGCGATCATCCCCGGTGCGCAGGCGATCTGCTTTGCGACCGCGATCGATACCGCCAAGTGGGTGATCATGCAGATCTTCGCGCACGGCCGCGTGCGGCGCGCGTATATCGGCGTGGCCGGCACGACGGCGCCGCTGTCGCGCCGCGTACAGCGCTATTTCGGCCTGAGCGCGCAAAGCGGCGTGCATGTGATGGAAATCGTCAAAGGCAGCCCGGCTGCGCTCGGCGGTTTGCGCACCGACGACACGATCGTCGCAATCGATGCGCAGCCGGTGCAGGACGTCGATAGCCTGCAACGCACGCTCGACGCTTCGCGCATCGACAAGCCGGTCGGCGTGACCGTGCTGCGCGGCGCGCAGCGGGTGCAGTTGACGGTGACGCCGGTGGAGCAGGCGGGTTGACGCAACGCGCTGGCGGCGGCGCGGCCCCCGCCAACGCCTACTGAACCAACCGCGTCACCCCTCGCCCGCGCGGATCGGCCACCGCTTCGGGTGTATTGCCGTTGATCCTGATCACCTGGATATCGCCGTTGAAATGCTGCCCTTCCAGCGTGTAGCCCTTTGCTTCGATCTGCTGCGCGAGCTCGCCTTCAATCGGCTTGTACGGCTCCCAGAAGATCGTGTTCGGCGGCAACAACTGATGATGGAAACGCATCGCGGCAACCGCATCGGGCAGCGGCATGTCGTAGTCGTAGATATTGTTGATCACCTGGAAAATCGACGTAAAGATGCGCGAGCCACCCGGCGTGCCGATCACCAGCGCGACCTTGCCGTCCTTCGTCAGGATCGTCGGATCCATCGACGACAGCGGACGCTTCTTCGGTTCGATCGCATTCGCATCGCTGCCCACCACGCCGAACATATTCGCGACGCCCGGCTTCGCGGAGAAGTCGTCCATCTCGTCGTTCAGCACGATGCCAGCGCGATCCACCACCACGCCCGAGCCAAAAGCGCCGTTGAGCGTGTAGGTGTTCGACACCGCATTACCCCATTTGTCGATCACCGAGAAGTGCGTGGTCTCGGCCTTCTCCGGCATCGATGTGCCGAGCCCCGGCTCAACGCTCTTCGTATCCGACGGTCTATCCGGATTGACTTCGGCCGCGCGCTTCGCGAGATACGCATCGTCGGTCAGTTGCGCGACCGGCACCTTGTAGAAGTCCGGATCGCCGAGATACTGCGCGCGATCGGCGAACACGCGTTTCTCGATCTCCGCGATCAAGTGCACGTATTGCGCCGAGTTGAGCGGCACGTCCTTGAAATCGGGTGCGAGATCGGCCTTCATCTTTAATAGCTGCACGAGACCGATACCGCCCGAGCTCGGCGGCGGCGCGGTAATCACCCGATAGCCGTTCCAGTCCGCCGTGACCGGCTCACGCCACACCGCCTTGTATTGCTCGAGATCGGCCTTCGTAATCAGGCCATGCCCGCGCATCGAATCGGCAATCAGATCGGCGGTCTTGCCCGAATAGAAATCCTTAGCGCCCTGATCCGAAATACGTTGCAGCACCGCGGCGAGATCAGGTTGCCTGAAATTGACGCCCTGCTTCAGATTGCCGAAGTACGCGTCGAAATTGGTTTTGCCCAAGAAGTTTTTTGCCGCGCGGTCGCGCCGCTGCTGCAATTGCTGGCTGACTTCGAAACCGTCGCGCGCATAGTGAATCGCCGGCGCCAGCACCTGCTTCCATTCGAGCTTGCCGAAGCGGCGTTGCGCTTCCCACATACCGTCGACGGTGCCCGGCACGCCTACCGCGCGATAACCGATAAGGCTCATGTCCTTGACGACCTCGCCCTTGTCGTCGAGATACATATTCTTCGTCGCGGCCAATGGCGCGCACTCGCGGTAGTCGAGAAAGTAAGGCTTGCCGTCGACATACAGCGTCATAAAGCCGCCCCCGCCGATATTGCCCGCGTCCGGATACGTTACGGCAAGCGTAAAAGCAATCGCGACGGCCGCATCGACCGCATTACCGCCTTCCTTGAAGATCTGCTCGGCGGCATCGGCACTGTACTGATCCGGTACGGCGATCGCCGAACCGGTAAGCACGGCCGGCTGCGCTTTCGCGGGCGCCCTCGCGATGGCGAGCGTCGCCTCCAGAAAGCCAGTCGAAACAGCGATGAGTGCAACCAGCGCGAAGCCGCTGGCCGAAGCTTTGGCGTTGCGGAACAACTTCATTGAGAACCCCCGGACGACCAGCGATGCAAGATGAAACGACGAATCCGAAGCCGTGAAATCAGGCCAACGCGCATCGAGGCGATGCGGCGAATCGATCGCTCACGCGCGCCCGCGGTTGCCGCGCGCAATCTCATCGCCCGCGCTTTGCGGCATGCGCCGGGTAATCGGAATCGACAGGAACGAGAACAGGCCAACAACGAGAAACGCCGGCCAGAAATCGGAGAAGACGATCTTCGGATGACCCTGCACGTAATGCGAAATCTGCAGAACGATACCCGAGATCGTTACGCCGAGCCCGAGCGACATCTGCTGGATCACGCTCGCCAGGCTCGTTGCGCGGCCAACATCGCTGCCCGGAATATCCGCATATGCGAGCGAATTCAGCGACGTAAACTGCAACGACGGAAAGAAGCCGCCCACCAGCACGACGCACCAGATCACCCAATGCGGCGTGCCCGGAAAAAACAGTCCATACACCGCGATCGCAAGACCCGCGCAAGCGGCATTGACCATCAGCACCGTGCGAAAACCAAAGCGCCGGAGAATGCGCGACGCCACCGTCTTCATAAAGATCGAGCCGAATGCGGACGCGCATGTAATCGCGCCCGCTCTGAACGCGGTCATGCCGAGCCCTTCCTGCAACGCGAGCGGCAAAAGAAACGGCACGGCCCCGAGACCGATACGAAACATCGAACCGCCGATCACGCTCGCATGAAAACTCGGAATTCGCAGCAGACGCAGATCGAGCACCGGCAACGCGACACGACTCGCATACAGCACGTAGATCAGCAGCAGCACGACGCCGCTCACGCACATGCCGACCGATTCGTGCGTCGACACCAGTTCACCGCCGACCAGCGAAAGCCCGAGCATGAACAACGACGCACCGCTCGCCGACAGCACGAAGCCAATCCAGTCCAGTCGGCCCGGATGCGGCTCGCGCGCATTAGCGATGTATTTGTTCGTGAGCCAGATGCCGAGCAGACCGATCGGGACATTGATGACGAAGATCAGACGCCAGTGCAGATACGTCGTGATAAAGCCGCCGAGCGGCGGCCCGACGACCGGGCCGAGCAGCGCCGGCACCGACAGATAGTTCATCGCGCGGATGAACTCGGACTTCGGCACCGAACGGAAAATAATGATGCGGCCCACCGGCACCATCAGCGCGCCGCCGATGCCCTGCACGAAGCGCGCGGCCACGAAGGTATCGAGCGAAGTGGAGGCCGCGCACATCAGCGAGCCCGCCATAAAGATGCCGATGGCCGTGCGGAACACGGTGCGCGAACCGAAACGGTCGGCGACCCAGCCGCAGATCGGGATAAACACGCCGAGGCCGATCACATACGACGTGACGGCGAGCTTCAGGGTAATGGGATCGTGGCCGAGATCGCGCGCCAGAACCGGCAGCGACGTCACGATAACCGTGCCGTCCACGTTTTCCATGAACATCGCGCAAGCGACGATCAACGGAACGATGAAAGTGCCTAAAGCGAGCGGCATGGGTGTGATGATGGGGCGCTAGGCCATCAATTGAAAGCGTCGATTATGGCATTGCGGCGGCAACAAATGTTGTTGCGCGAAGGGATTTGCCGTGCAACGCAACGCGAATGTTAAACCGGCGCGCGGCCGGTTTAACATCGCGCGGCGGCGCAATCGTGCTGCCTGGGGAATGCCGCGGCGGGCTGCTTCGGTTTCAATGGAACCCGCCGTTCCGACTGGCCCGGTGTGTTATCGCGATGCGCTGACGATTGGCTGCAGTTGCGGCAGGATTTCATTGGCTGCGCGCGTAACGTCGTTCGGGAAGTCGATTTCGATCCACGGCGCGCCGGTTACGTCGGCGGTATCGAATACCTGGCTGCGTTCGAGCAGCAGGTCGCGCACCGCTTCTTCGTGCGGCATGTTCGCGCGGTCACTGTCGATATAACCCGCGACGATCTGCGTGAAACGGCGGGCGGTTTCCTCGCGGAAGCGGAAAAAGCCGACCGACTCGCCGATCGTGTCGTACTCGAGATTCACTGCGAGCTGCTTGCGCAATTCGACCGGCACGCCGTCTTTCAGACACAGCTTGACGGGCTCGTCGCCCGCTTCGAAATCGCGGTCGATCAGCAGACGGTTGACCGATTCGCCGGCCACCAGCGCGTTCAGGATGCGCTCGTCGTAGAGCACGTCGGCGTCCATCAGCAGCACGTCGCCGCCGCGCGTAAGCGCGTCCGCGACCGTATGCACGGTCAACACGCTGCCGAGATCGAAACGCGGATTGAGCACGGTCTCGACCTTACGCGGCCAGTTGATACGCGCGAGTTCCGCCTGCACCGATTCCGGCTGGAAACCGAGCGCCAGCACGACGTCGGTTACGCCGGCGGTTTCGAGCATCTGCAGATGCCGTTCGAGCAGGCTCATGCCGTCGAACTGCAACAGGCACTTCGGAAACTGAGCCTGCGGCGGTTGCTGTAGACGCAGGCCGAGGCCCGCTGCGAGGATGATGGCACGCATGCGCGGTCCTTTGAAAAAATACGGAGATCAATCGGCAACCGGCATGCGCCGCACGGCGCGCCGTCGTTGCCAGCTTCTTTCGCTGAAGTGCAAAACCAGCAGGCCCGGCAAGCCTAGCAGGATTTCGCGCGCGCGCTTGGCGAGCGAGAGCGCCAGCGCCGCGTCGGGCGGCAAACCCACCAGCGGCGCGAGCAGTAGATAGCCGCCCTCCTGCACGCCGAGCGAGCCCGGAATCATAAACGCCGCGCCGCGAATCGCCTGGCCGATGCTCTCGAGCAGCAGCGCGTCGATCCAGCCGACCGGATGACCGAGAAAACGCAGCGCCAGCCACACCTCGACCGTGCCGACCACCCAGCCGACCACGCTCAACGCGAAGCTCGCCGCGACCCGGCCGCGCTCGCGGTAGAGCGACTGCACGGCGGCATCGACGGCTTCCGCGCGCGTCATCAGCGACGACCAGTCGCGCTTGCCGAACACCTTCGACACCACGCCGAGCAGCCGGCCGAACAGCCCGCGCCGCTGCGCGAGGTAGAAACCGGCGATCATCCCGCCAAGCACGCAGGTTGCGATCAGCGTCGCGGTTCGCAGATCGTGCAGCGCGCCGTGCGCGGCGTAGGCGCCAAACAGCAGCAGGCCGCCGAGCGCGAAGACGATTTGCGCGAGCGCCTGCCAGGTCGTGCTGACGGTGATCGCCGCGGCCGCGTCGCGCAGCAGCATGCCGCGCTGCGACAGTTGCCGCACCATCACGACCGGACCGCCGATCTGGCCGGCCGGCAGCAGACTATTCACCGATTCGCCGATCCAGCGCGCGAACAGCGCATCGCGCAACGACAGATGCCGCGCCGCGCCCTCATGCCGCCGCGCGAACAGCACCGCGATCGCGCCGGCATCGAGCACGAGCGGCACGACGTGGAACGCCGCGACGATCGCGAGCCCCCAGCCGGCCGCGAGCAAGGTCGAAGCCACCGAGCCGAACCCCTGCCACGCGAGCAGGCCGACGAACAGCGCCGTGCCGATCGAAAGCAGAAGCAGGGCCGCGCGGCTCATGCGGCGTCCTTGCCGCGCGAGGTCATCTGACGGAACACCTGGCGAAAACCGAAGTACGCGATCGCGTCCTTCATGTTCGAAATAAAGCGGCGCCACGGCCGCATATTGGGGTCGGTGACATACTCGAATGTCAGCGATACGCGCATCTCGTTCGGACCGGCCGGCGTGATGCGATGGCGCAGCTTGTCGCCGTCGAAAAACACGAGGCCACCCGGCGGAATCTGCACGGAGCCCGGTTGATCCGGCACGTCGGGATTGCGCGTGTGCAGTTCGTAGTCGAGCCGGCACGACGATTCGTCGATCACACCGAGCAGCAGCGTGTAGCGGCGGCCGTCGTAATACGAAGTATCGTAGTGCCAGCCGATATGGTCGCCCGGCCGCGTGTAGTAGTAGAGCGCGTAGGCGTGGGGATCGTCGGCGGGCGAGACCTGCAGCCTGTCGCCGCTCAACTGCGCGAGCCAGCCGACCAGTTCCTTCGAGCGATACAGTTCGGCGATGAACGGCGCCAGGCGGTCGATCGTATGGCGGCTCACGCTGCCGCCCTGCTTGTGACCCGGCAGATAGTTGCGGTTCACCTCGTCGACGAGCGCACGCGCGCTATGGATCAGTTGCGCGGTGACTTCCGGCGCGAGAAAATCTTCCAGATAGAGAAACGCGTCCTGCGCGGCGAATTCCTTGCGCAGACGCGCGTTGTCGAACGTGTGCGTGCGGCGCGCGAGCGCGCGGTCGACGTCCGGCGCGGGGCCGGCCGATGCCTGGGGAGATACGGTTGCCGCAGCGGATGCTGGCGCGATCACGTCGTCTTCGGCGTGGGTACTCATTCGCTGGCCCAAAATTGACTGTTTTCGGAAGTCTTGGCGGCCTGGGCTGCGGGGCGGGCGGTACGGCGCGCGACGCGCCAGTAGTCGATCACCACCCACGCGGCGAACAGCGGCGCGCCGATCGACGCCACCACGACGAACGGCGTCACGACGCCCGTAAGCGTCACGATGGGCAGCAGATACAGTACGTCTTCGGTTTCGAAGCCGCCGGCCGACGCCTGCTTCGTGCCCGCCTTGCCGACCATTTCCTCGATGCGCATGCGCAGAAAGAAGATCAACGCGACTGCCACGCCGGCCACCGTGCCGAGTACGCCCGGCGCGATTTTCAGCCCGCCGGGTTGGGCGCCCCCGACACCGATGCCCATGCCGACGAACAGCATCACGGTGACGAGCGCGTCGCAGGCGAGATCGTAAAAATGACCGATCCGGCTCGATTTGCCGCCGATTCGCGCGAGTTCGCCGTCCGTGTGATCGACGAAATTCGACAGTACGATCAGCAACGCGCCGCCATTAACCCACGCGAATTCGCCGTGGGCGAGGCAGAGCGCGCCTGCCAGGCCGATCAGGAGGCGCAGCGTGGTCAGATGGTTCGGCGTGACCCAGGTATTGACCAGCGGCGTCACGAGCCGGCGGGCGAGCCGGGCGTCCCAGGTGCGGGGCGGCGGAACATTACTTGGAGGTTGGGCGTGCGAAGTCATAACCCGGAAATATATACGGGATCGCCAAAGATTGCTTTCTTCCCGCATGTTTCCGCGCGGATTGTCGATGACAATTGTGTGTCCGTCACAAAGCGGGGTCCGCCGAATCGCGATAAAGTGCGAATCCAGTCGCGCCTGTCATACGGAATCCCTTCGACAGGCGCGCCCCGCGAGCCCTTACGCCGCGCCGCCGGCCGTTGCGAATCCACGACATCGAATCAGGATTGCCGCCTAAGCTCATGAACCGTTTTTTTGCCCCCCTCCTGTTTGCCGCGGCCGCCGCGCTGCCGCTTCGCGGTTTCGCCGTTACGCTCGACGCGCCGCTCGTCTGCAATGAAAGTGGCCACCAGTTCATTGCCGACCTCATCCAGCAACAGTTGATCAACCCGAAGCCGACGCACGTCGAACGCAATTCGATCAATGCGTTTTCGCCGACGCACGACGCCAATCTGACCGCCTTCGGCTTTCGCGTGTTCGCGGTAGTCGGCTTTCAGAAAGACGACCCGATATTCCGTGTCGGCGACGGCGAGCCGCTCGCGCAATCCGCGTACGGCGCCGTCGTGTTCGGCGCCGAGGACAAGGTGCGCAGCGCGATTACGGATGCCGGCAGCACGGCGATCGTGCATCACGTCGCGCCGCTCATCACCGCGATTTTCTGCAAGCGGGACTGAAGCCAGCGAGATTCGCAGTCGCTGGCTCCCTGGCCGAAGGGCCTCGCCGGTTCCGCTATTACTTTCCTTACGCCGGCCGGCGAAATTCGTTTTCCACCCACGCCGCGGCGCTTGCCTTGCTGAGCTTGAACGTCGGCGCGACCTGCACCTGCGCGAGCTGTTCGCCGAAAGTATCGAGCGCGGTCAGCAACGCGTACGGCTCGTCCTCGTCGGGAACGATATCGAGCGTAATTTCGAGTTCGTCGCTGCCGTCCGCTCCCGGCACCCGCACCGCCTTATGCAGTTGCGCGCGTAGCTGCTGCTCATGGCGGCGCAGCACTTCCGAGGCCGTTTTCACCAGCGTGTTGAACGCCGATACGTCGAGCGGCTTCGGGTCTTTCTTGTTGCGGCCCATCGTCCACGGTCCGACGAGCGCGGGTTCCGCCTCGCCGTCCTTGATCATTTCGACGGCCCAGCCTTCGTCGTCCTCATTCTTGATGATGCGCGCGGTCCAGCCGTTATCGCGCCACAAACGCTCTTCGTGCACGCTTTCTTCCGGCGCGGACGAATCTTCCGGCGGCAAATCGGCATCCGTCCCGTCGGACGAGAAAAAAGGCGTGTCGTTCATCACAGGTTCACTCACTTCGCGAGGCGAAAATACTTTGAACCCGCGATTTTACCTGCCCGGCGCGCGGTGCCGTACTCACTCTGACGAATGGACAAGCCGCGCCGGGGAGCGGCACGGCGTCACGTTGTACGGCCCGCTCGACGCAGGCCTCATCGACTCGAACAAACAGGACGGCCACGGCAACGGGCAGCAAGCCGGCGTTATACTGCCCCGGCCGCCTCACCCGCCGCGATGTCGCGACGGATGCCCGGCGGCTTCGTCGCGAAGCATCGCGCTGCACACCAGCGCATCGCGCTTCGCCCGCGCCTCACCTTCCCATGCACGACCGGGAACGCCGACGATCGGATCTCATGAAAAGACTTCTCCTGCTTGCCCCCGTTGCCGCCATCACTGCTACCCTCGCCGCCTGCGGTTCCTCGGGCGGTCCCGCGCACGATGCGTCCGTACCGATGGTGTACGTGTCGTCGTCACGCCCGGCCGCCTCCATCGCCGCCTGCCTCCGGGACCGTCTGCCGCGCGTGCGCACGTCGCATGCGGGCAACGCGACCGAGCTTGCGGTCGGCGCCGATTCGAACAACTCGTATTTCGTCACGCTGACGCCGCTCAACGACAATACGGTCATCAAGGTCATGCGTCCGGCCAACGCGCCCGACGATCCGCCTGAATCGGAAATGCGCTTCGATATCGCGCGCTGCGCGTCCTGAGATCCTCGGATCACATCGCGCGCGCCGACGAACCCGGCATCGTGAACACCAGGTCGAGGCGCGATTTTTTATCTCGCGCCCCGGCTATTTTTTTATCCGCTCATCTGCGAACATAACCACCCTTTGTTTTTCGGCTGCGCGCGAGCCGCGAGCTTCGATGGCATCCAGCAAGGCGCATCATGCGACCGGTTTCGCCGCCGGCGTCATCGCGGCGGCAATCGTCGCGCATATCGGCGGTGGTCCGCTTCATCCGGGCGTGCTGCTGAGTTTTATCGCCGGCGTGGCCGGCGGCACCGCGCCGGACTGGCTCGAAGTCGCATGGTGGTCGCGTGCGCGGCGGCTGTGGATCACGCATCGCACGCTGACGCATTGGGGCATCGGCTGGCTTGCGCTGCTCGCCGTGTCGTACCACGCGCTCGGGCATTCGGTCTATGCGGCACCGGCGTTCGGCTTCGCGTGCGGCGGCCTCATGCATCTGCTCGCCGACTGGCCGAATCCTCTCGGCGTACCGTGGATCGCCGGGCGGCATTCGTTGAATCTGTGGAACAGCGGGCGCTGCGATCTGATCATCGTCGCGGCGTCATGGGCGGCCGCATGGTTTATCAGCGCGCATGTAGGGCTGCATGGCGCGTATGGATTGCCGTGGTTGCGGCATTTGCGGGTAGGGTGAAGGCACAGGCCCAAGGGCGCCCGGCCAAGACGCTCGGCGCCGGCATCCCTCAGCGCATCGCCGCCGCATAGTTGGCCGGCGTCACGCCGAGCAGACGCACGAACGCTCGCGTCATATGACTCTGATCGGCAAAGCCCGCCGCCGCGGCGGCATCGGCGAGCATCGCGCCGTTCGCGATCGATTGCCTCGCCAGCGACACGCGCCGCTGCATCCGGTATGCGTGCGGCGGCAAACCCGTCTGCTGCGCGAACGCGCGCAGCAACCGGAAGCGGCTCATGCCGGCATCGGCGGCGAGATCGGCGAGTGTCAGCGCGGCGGCGGGATCGTCGTCGATGCGCGCTCTTGCCCGCGCAACCGGTCCGCTCGCCATAGTTGCACGCACACGCGCGGACCTCGTCGCATGAGCCCGCACGAGGTGCGCGAGCAGATCGAGCAGCGCCTCTTCCCTTATCAGTTCATCCTGCACGGAGCGCGCCAGCACCGACACCGCAAACAGTCGCTCGAACAAACGCGTGAGCAGCGGATCGTGCGCGACCGGCTGCGTGAGTTCGATCTCGCGCGCCGCCGTGTCGTTCAGTTCGGCACCGGCGCATGTCAGTATCGACGGCTCGAAGTAAAGCATTCGCCATGCGCGCCCGCGTTCGTCGAGCGGACTGCCGTCGTGAACTTCGCCGGGGTTGACCATGATCGCATCGTTTGCGCGTGCCTCGACGAGGCCGCGCCCGCTCGCCGACCGATGCCCGCCGCTCACGATCACGCCGACGCCGAAGCGATCGTGCGAATGACGCGGAAACGAATGCGCGGTGTCGGCCACCGTCGCTTCGACGCCGGCAATCGCGCAACGACGCATCTGGACGCGGCCGCGGCACATTTCGTCGCTCACGCAAACAGGTACGCCGCGGCGCACCCGCGCGGGCGCATGAAGCGGCGCCTCACTTCGGCCCCTCGACGGCGCGCTCGCCTTCGCGGACCTTGCCTTGCGACACGCTGCTGCCCGGCGGCACGCTATGCGTGAGCCACACGTTGCCGCCGATCACCGAGCCGCGCCCGATCGTCACGCGTCCGAGGATCGTCGCGCCCGCGTAAATCACGACGTCGTCCTCGACGATCGGATGCCGCGCGTTGCCCTTGATCAGCGTGCCGTCTTCATCGGCCGCAAAGCTCTTCGCGCCGAGCGTCACCGCCTGATACACGCGCACGCGCTCGCCGATGATCGCCGTCTCGCCGATCACGACGCCCGTGCCGTGGTCGATAAAGAAACTCGACCCGATCGTCGCGCCGGGGTGAATGTCGATGCCGGTCGCCGAGTGCGCGATCTCGTTGATGAAGCGCGCGAGCAGCGGCACGCCGAGGCGATGCAGCGCATGCGCGAGCCGGTGATGCGTCATCGCCCACACGCCCGGATAGCAGAGCAGGATTTCGGTGATGTGCTGCGCGGCGGGGTCGCCGGTGAAAGCCGCCTGAATGTCGCTGACGAGCAGCGCGCGAATGCCCGGCAGTTGCGTCGCGAACTCGCGCGCCACCGCGAACGCGCGCTCCTGCAACTCCGCGTCCGGCGTCGCGCCGAACTCGGGCAGAAAGCGCAGCGCGCGGCGAATCTGTTCAGCGAGCAGACGCAACGTGCTTTCGAGGGTATGGCCGACGTAGTAGTCGACGGTTTCGTCGGTCAGATCGGGCGCGCCGTAATGCGTGGGAAAGAGCGCCGCGCGCAGGCCGGTCACGATGTTGACCACCGCTTCGCGCGACGGCAATTCGCGAATGCCGAGCGGATGCCGCGTGCGATGCAATTGTTCGCGCGACGCGCGCAGGTCCGCGACGATCTGTTCGAGACCCCAGTTCTGGGTAGGCACGTTAGGCATAGGGAACGGCGCCGTGCGGCAAGCACGGTTCGAAGTGGCTACGCGAAGAGATTACCGCGTTTTAACATGGCCCGCGCGGCGTGGCGCGCTCGGCCTGGGTTGCCGGCATGGGCCGGCACATGGCGACGCGGCGCGCGCGTGGCCCAGGCCGTGCATCCGGTTCGTCAAATTTTCAGATGGTCAGGCTGCTCGCGTCGATCCAGCGCACGGCCCAGTCGCGCGCATGCGCGATCGCGGCGGCCTCGTCGGAAAAGCGCAAGTCGGTGGGAAAGAAACGGTTGGCGACCAGTTCGCCGTCGCTCGAGCGCGAGATCACCACATACGGTTGCCACGAGCCGTCGCCCGCGCGTGCCGGTTCACAATTCAACAGATAGCCACGATGTGTGAATGCAGCATCGAAGTGCATGTGTCACCGCCCCTGACAGCCCCGTAACATGTTTTCGGTCGCGCGGTCAGTGTGCCTGTTCGTTATTTCCGACCATGATGGAACAGTCGGAGCATGCCGTCAATTTAACCGCGCATCGCTCGCCGGAGTAAGATCATACTCTGTAGAAAATGCGCGTCCATTAAAAAAAACGAAAAGAATCGCGGACGCAATCGCCAATCAAGCGCGAGCGCAAACGCCGGTCTCGGCAGAGCAGGTTGCGTGCGATGGGCGAATCCCGAGCACAGGCGCAGTGCGACTCGGAACGGCTTTTGCTGACTTCAACCATGTCCTCTTCAGGAGAATGCACGATGAACAGCGCGATCAGCAAACCAGAAAACACCGGCACGAAACCGGCCCCGAAGGACCCGCCAACGACGGATCTGCACAACGACCGCACGCACGACAGCACCGTCGACACCGACGGCAAGAACCACGAAGCCGCGCGCATCGCGGGTCACAGCCCGATCTCGCCCGACGAGATCGTCACCAGCAACGCGACGCTGACCAACAGCGTGCCCGAGTCGCGCGACGGCATGGCCGGTTTCGACAGCCGGGTCGGCGGCAATCATCTGCTGCTCGCGCTCGCGCCCGGCTATACGGTGATCGACAAGGGCATGGCCGAGCCGCAAGGCCGCTATTCGGCCGACCTTCAGTACGACGACCCGCGTCCGGTCGGACATCGCCAGGAGCGCGGCCGAATTCATTACGCGCTCAATCATTTACGGCCCACGCGCGTGATTGAATTACATCGGCTGAAATAAGCATGCCCGCGGATCCGCCGCATTGAGGCTGGTGTTTGAATTAACGCGTTTATTCCTATTAATCAGCTAATAACGCCGCACGCACCGTTTCAATTCTGGTGCGTGCTTTGCTTTATTTATCTTCTGTTCGTTCAGTGGAGCCGCGCATAAAAAAATTGCGGCAACGTGCATGTCGGCCGACCCACCAGCCTCAATGAATCTCCGGCTCGCCGGCGTTGCCGTCATGCGTGGCGCCATCCGCTTGCGCCCGCGCGCCGCCGCGTTGCAGAAAATCGAAATCGCAGCCCTGGTCGGCCTGCATCACATGGACCTGATGCAGCGCGCCATAACCGCGCTCGAAACGCGGCGCCGGCTTGACCCACGCGGCCTTGCGGCGCGCGAATTCGTCGTCCGATACAAGCAGGTTCAGCCTGCGGCGCGGCACATCGAGTTCGATCAGATCGCCGGTTCGCACCAGCGCGAGCGGGCCGCCGATGAACGACTCCGGTGCGACGTGCAGCACGCAGGCGCCATAGCTCGTGCCGCTCATCCGCGCATCCGAGATGCGCACCATATCGCGCACGCCCTGTTGCAGCAGCTTGCGCGGAATCGGCAGTTGGCCCCACTCGGGCATCCCGGCGCCGACCGGTCCCGCATGTTGCAGCACGAGCACGCAGGTCTCGTCGATATCGAGCGCATCGTCGTCGATACGCGCGGCCATGTCGTTGTAATCGCTGAACACGACCGCGCGGCCGGTAT
The DNA here is from genome assembly GCF_047605525.1 of Paraburkholderia sp. GTDB lineage: Bacteria > Pseudomonadota > Gammaproteobacteria > Burkholderiales > Burkholderiaceae > Paraburkholderia. The sequence goes on from NZ_JASGFN010000029.1 coordinate 87,769, forward strand.
GCACGAGCAGCCGTGGCTCGGCCGCGCCGGGTTTGATCACGGCGCCAGCGGGCGCGAGATTGCCGCGCAGCACCGCGAGACTGCTGTCCCGCAGCAGCGGCCTGTCGCGGCGGCGGATCACCTCGTCGTTGAAGATCCGCGCGCCTTCGAGGTTCTCGCCGAGCGTGCGGCCATTCACCGTCTTCTGCGAGCGATCGATCAGCTCGCCGAGTTCCGCGAGCAGCGCGCGCAGGCCGCCCGCGTAGAAAAAATCCTCCATCAGATAGGCGCCGGTCGGTCGGATGTTCGCGAGCACCGGCGTGCGGCGCGCGATCTCGTCGAAGCGATCGAGCGTCAACCCGATGCCGGCGCGCCGCGCCACCGCGATCATATGTACGATCGCATTGGTCGAACCGGATAGCGCGACGCAGGTGGTCACCGCGTTATCGACCGCCGCGGGCGTCAGCAGGTCCGATGGCTTCAGATCCTCCCACACCATCTCGACGATGCGCCTGCCGGTCTTCGCGGCCAACCGTGCATGACGCGAATCCGGCGCCGGAATCGACGCGAAGCCGGGCAGCGTGAAGCCGAGCGCTTCGGCCGCGCTCGTCATCGTCGACGCGGTGCCCATCGTCATGCAGTGCCCGGGCGAGCGCGCGATGCCGCCTTCGACGCCGCTCCAGTCGTCCTGCGTGATCGTGCCCGCGCGCAGTTCGGCCCAGTACTTCCACGAGTCCGAGCCGGAGCCGAGCGTCACGCCGTTCCAGTTGCCGCGCAGCATCGGGCCGGCGGGCAGGAAGATCGCCGGCAGATCCATCGAGATCGCGCCCATCAGCAGCGCGGGCGTGGTCTTGTCGCAGCCGCCCATCAGCACGACGCCGTCGGCGGGATAGGAGCGCAGCGTTTCCTCCGCTTCCATCGCGAGGAAGTTGCGGTACAGCATCGTGGTGGGCTTCTGGAACGGCTCGGAGAGCGTTTGCACCGGCAGTTCGATCGGAAAGCCGCCGGCCTGCCAGATCCCCCGCTTCACTTCCTCGACGCGCTGCCTGAAATGCGTGTGGCACGGGTTGATCTCGCTCCACGTATTGAGAATCGCGATGACCGGCTTGCCTGCGTATTCGTCGCGGTCATAGCCCATCTGCGCGGCGCGCGAACGATGTCCGAACGAACGCAGATCGTTCACGCCGTACCAGCGATGGCTGCGCAACTCCTCGGGGGTCTTTCTGTTGGTCAACGTCTGCTCCAGGATGTGGCCGCACGCGGGTCAGCGCCGCTCTTCCTTCACGCGCGAGACGATCTGCGTCGGGCTCACGAATTGCAGCGCGATCAGCACCCAGACCAGCGTGATCGCCATATAGATCATCGCCATCGCGTCGATCGACTGCGGAGCGCGCACGCCGGTTGAGAATACAGCGTAGTACAACGCGACCACCAGCGTTTGCGTCGCGGGACCCGCCGTAAAAAACGTCAGCTCGAACATGCCGATCGTGCGCACCAGTACCAGCAGTCCGGCGGCGAGCATGCCGGGCACGAGCAGCGGCAGCAGCACGTAGCGGAAATAGCGCAACGTGTTGGCGCCGAAAATGCGCGCGGCCGCCTCGAGATTCGGATCGATCTGCTCGATGAACGGCGTCATCACGAGAATCACGAACGGCAGCGCCGGCACGAGGTTCGCGAGAATCACGCCCCATAGCGTGCCGGCGAGGCCGACCTTGTACATCACGGTGGCCATCGGAATGCCGTAGGTGACAGGCGGCACCATCAACGGCAGCAGGAAGATCAGCATCGCGAGGCGCTTGCCGGGAAACTGCACGCGCGCGAGCGCATACGCGGCCGGCACGCCGAGCAGCACCGACAGCAGCACCACCGCGCCGACCACCTGCACGGTCACCCACAGCACGCTCGCGAGCTGGAAGTCGCTCCATGCCTGCGCATACCAGTGCAGCGTGAAGCCCTGCGGCAACGCGGTGCCGAACCAGCGCGTCGCGATCGAATTGACCGCGACGGTCGCGATCAGCAACAGGACATTGATCAGAAAAAACGCCATCACGGCCCACACCAGCGCCTGCCAGACGCGGCCGGCGACGTTCGCGCGCTGACGCGCATGCTTCGCGGGCTCGCGCGCGCCGTCGCCCGGTTGCCGCGAGGCGGATGCGGATGCGGACGTGGGCCAGTCGGACCGCGCCGGTTGACGATCGGTCGGCATCAGCCTTTGCCTCCGGTTGCGGGCCCGCGATAGAACCAGCGGCGCGCGCCGAGCAGCGCGGCGACCACGATCAGTTGCACGAAGCCCATCACCATCGCGATCGCCGACGCGAGCGAATAGTCGTAGCTTTCGAACGCGGCTTCGGCGGCGGCAATCGACATCACGCGCGTCGGACCCGCCGGCGCGCCGAGCAGCACCGCCGACGGAAACACCGAAAACGCCTGCACGAACGACAGACACGCGGCCATCGTCAGCCCCGGCACCAGCAGCGGCAGATAGATGCGGCGAAACTGCTGCCACGGACTCGCGCCGAGCGTGGCCGCCGCGCTTGCGAGCGTCGGGTCGATGCCGGTCACGTACGACAGCGTCAGCAGAAACGCAAACGGAAAGCCCGATACGATCAGCGACAGCAGCACGCCCGTGAAGTTGTGCGTGAGGCGCACTTCCCGTGTGTACAGATGCAGCGCGTGCAACGCCTGCGGCAGCCAGCCGTGCGGGCCGAAATACGTGAGCATGCCGTCGGCGATCAGCACCGTGCCGAGCGTCACCGGAATCACGAGCAGCGTCGTGACGATCTTCTGATAGCGCGAGTAGCGGCGCAGCGCGAACGCGACCGGCACCGACACGCCGACGTTGATCAGCGTGGCCGGCACCGCGAGCTTCAGCGTGACGAGGATCGTCGGCCACATCGACGTGTCGGTGAAGAACGTCAGATAGTTGGCCCACGCGCCGCCGCCGTTCATCGGCTGGAACGACAGCGCGAGACCATACGCGAACGGATAGATGAAGAGCGCGACGATGAAGAGCAGCGCGGGCGTGACGAGCCAAGCCTTCGCATCGCGCGGCGCGCGTGGCGCCCGGGGTGGCGACAGCGTCGGCGTGTTCATGCGGCCGCGGCGCCGTAGACGAGCACGCACGACGGCCGCACGCGCAGGCTGATGCGCTCGCCTTGCGCGAATTCGCCGCTCACGCGCGCCCAGACGTCGCCGAACGCGGTCTTCACGCGCAGCAGCGAATCGTGGCCGCCGTATTCGACCGCGTCGATCAGCGCGTCGAACGCGTTGTCCGCGCCGGGCGCGGCACGCTCCATGTCTTCGGGGCGCAGCGCGACGCTCACGCGCTTGCCGTCGAAGTCCGCCATCGGCGTGCCGACCAGCCGCACGCCGTTCGCGCTGACGGCGACGCCGTCGCCCTGCGTGCCGTCGAGCGTGAACCCGGCGACGTTGCGATAGCCCATGAAACGCGCGACATGCAGATTGCGCGGCCGCGTGTAGACCTCTTTCGGCGTCGCGACCTGCTGCACGACGCCCTCCTTCATCACGACGATGCGGTCCGCCATCGATAGCGCTTCGTCCTGATCGTGCGTCACGTAGAGCGTCGCGCGTTCGAGCCGCGTATGAATGCGGCGAATCTCCGCGCGCATTTCGATGCGCAGTTTGGTGTCGAGATTCGACAGCGGCTCGTCCATCAGAATCAGCGGCGGCTCGATCACGATGGCGCGCGCAATCGCGACACGCTGCTGCTGACCGCCGGACAACTGACCGGGCAGCTTGTGCTCATGGCCGACCAGTTGCACGAGTTGCAGCGCTTCGCGCGCGCGGCGCGCGATTTCGCGTCTTCCCACGCCGCGCATCTTCAGCCCGAAGCCGACGTTGTCGAGCACGCTCATATGCGGAAACAGCGCGTAGTTCTGGAACACCATGCCGAAGCCGCGCTTTTCCGGCGGCAGCACGTCGATGCGCCGGTCGTCGAGCCAGATGCCGCCGCCGCTCAACGGCTGCAGGCCGGCGATGCAATTCAGCGCAGTCGATTTGCCGCAGCCCGACGGCCCGAGCAACGCGATGAACTCGCCGCGCCGGATCGTCAGGTCGAGTCCTTGCAGCGCCGCGATCGCGGCGCCTTGCGCGGTCGTGAAACTGCGGCTCACCGAATCGAGCCGCAACTGCTCAAAGTGATGCTTCATGGCGGTTTCCTGATCCGCGTGGCACGACGGTGCGTCACGCCGCGTTGTGCTCCGCGCTCCGTCCCGCTTCGCAATGGCAAGGTCTAGCGGGTCTTCTGCGCGCCGACGTCGCTATCCCATTTCTTGAAAGCCGCGACCATCGCAGCCGCATTGAGCGGCAACGCATGCGGATGGTCGGTCAGCATCTTCGCGTATTCCGGACGGCCGTACTTGCGCAGCACCTCCTGGCTATGCGCAGGCGCCTGCTCGAGCGTGACGCCCTTGATCGCCGGGCCCGGATAGAAATAACCGTCGTCGTAGGTCATCGCCTGCTGCGCGGGCTCCAGCATGAAGTTCATCATCTTGTAGAGCACGTCGAGCTTTTCCTTCGGCACGCCCTTCGGGATCACCATGTAGTGCGCGTCGTTGACCCACGTCATGTTGTCGAACGGCTGCACGCGGAATTCGGCCGGCACGATGCCGAGCGCGCGCGGATTGATGTCCCAGCCCGTCACGGTGACGGTCATGTCGCGCGTGCCTTCGCCCAGTTCCTTCATCACCGCCGCGGTGCCGCCCGGATAGTACGGAATGCAGTCGTTGAGCTGCTTGAGGAATGCCCACGTCTTGTCCCAGCCATGCACCGGATCCTGCGGGTCCTTGTCGCCGAGCACGTAAGGCAGACCCATCAGAAACGTGCGGCCCGGACCGGAGTTCGCCGGCCGCGCGTAGATCAGCTTGTCGGGATGCGCCTTGCACCATTGCAGCAATTGCTCGGGCGTTTTCGGCGGATCGCCGACCTTGGCCGGGTTGTATTCGAGCAGCGGACCGGCCGGCATATACGCGACCTCGAGCCCGTAGCCCTGCGCGAGGTCCTGCATCTTGCGCGGACCCGGCGCGTATTTGTCGAGCACGCCGGGGAACTGCGCCGCGTTGTCGGGCAGCAGCCTGATCCACAGGTTCTGTTCGATGCCGGCCGCGAGCGCGTCGGTGCCGGTCAGCACGAGGTCGATATCGGAGCGGCCCGCGGCCTGCATCGCCTTGATCTTGCCGGGCAGTTGCGGCGCGGGCGCATTCGTAAACGTGATGTTCGCGACGAGGTTCGGATATTTCGCCTTGAACGCCTCGAAGCCTTTTTGCGTGAGCTGGAGATCGCCGGCCACGTCGACGATATTGATCGTGACCGGATCGGCCGCGCGCGCAGCGGGGGTGAAGGCGGCGCTCGCCGCGATACATACGGATACCAGCTTGAGCGACAACCTGTGCGAAACAGTCATTGCGTCTCCTCGCTTCTTGGTATGGAAGCCCGCCGGTCAGATGCGTTGCGGGCGGTGTCTTTCTACCAAGGGAACATAGCGAAGCGCAACAGCCGATGTCAAGCAAATAGTCGCGACGGCGCGCGGCGCGCGAAAGTGGCTGTTTTTACGCGAAATCCTTGTCGTTCAATGGTTTGCGCACCGCATCCAGGGGCAAACCCGAGCAGGCGATAAAGCTGCAACAAACGTTGTCAGGCAAGCGGACGACTGGATGTGCCGTGTGTTCCGGTGCCTGCCGATCAGCCGCCGCGCACACCCTGCGTGTTCACGTACAACGAATACAGCCCGTGGCTCGCCGCCATGAACAGGCGGTTGCGATGCCGTCCGCCGAAGCACAGGTTCGCGCAACGCTCCGGCAACGCGATATGGCCGAGCGGCTCGCCTTGCGCGGTGAAGACGCGCACGCCGTCGAGTTCGTCGATGCCCATCCCCCAGCCGCACCACAGATTGCCGTGTACATCGACGCGAAAACCGTCCGGCGTACCGGGGCCCGCATCGATCAGCACACGATTGTTCGACAGCATCGCGCCCTTGCCTTGACCGTCGATGTCGACGTCGAACACGCGGATCTTGCGCGGCTCGCCACGCGATTCGACGACGTAAAGCAGGGACTCGTCCGGCGAAAACGCGAGGCCGTTGGGGCCGAGCACATCGCCGGCAACGACCGTCACTTCGCCGGACTGGCCGTCGATCCGATACACGCACGCGTTCAGTTCGGACTCCTGGTGCTCGCCCTCGTAGAAGCTGTCGATGCCGAAGGTCGGATCGGTGAACCAGATCGAGCCGTCCGATTTGACGACCACGTCGTTCGGCGAATTGAAACGCTTGCCCTGATAACGATCGGCGAGCACGGTGATCGAGCCGTCGTACTCGGTGCGCGTGACGCGGCGCGTCAGATGCTCGCAACTGACGAGGCGCCCTTCGCGATCGCGCGTATGGCCGTTCGCATTGTTCGACGATTGGCGGAACGTGCTGACCGTGCCGGTCGTTTCATCCCAACGCAGGATGCGGTCGTTCGGAATGTCGCTCCACAGCAGATAGCGTCCGTCGCCGAACCACACGGGCCCCTCCGACCAGCGCGTGCCCTGATACAGACACTCGACGGACGCCGACGCGAGAATCAGCGATTTGAAGCGCGGGTCGAACACGCGGACGGAAGGATCGGGATAGCGTCGGCTGTTGTCGGTCATGCGGTTGCCTGGGTGTCGGAGAGGTTCGGGTGGGTCTGCGCGAATTCGCGCTCGAGCGCGAGCAGCGTTCGCGCGGCCTGCGCGATCTTCGCATGATGGCCGGACGGCGTCGAACTGAGCAGCGGCAACAGTGGGCCCATGTCGGCGATGTCCGAGAACGTCACGGCGTCGTGCAGCACGCGAATCAGCGAGATCTGGTCGCGCAGCGTTTCGAGCGGCATGAATGCGTCGTACAGACGTTGGACGATGTCGTCGGTGTTGCGTTGGCTGCTTCGGCCGCTTTGGCCGTTCTGACCGCTTTGGATCGCGCGCAGCAACGCCATCGCCATGCGCGGCGCGATGCAGCCTGAACCGCTCGTCCACGCGGCAAGGCCGAACTCGCGCAGATGCACGAGCGCCGGCCGCTCGCCCATGCCCGACACGACCTTCGCGACCGGCACGCTGTCCAGCAGCCGGCGCAGATACGGATCGTGCGCGGGATCGTCGCGCACGATCGCGTATTTGACCGCGCTCAGCGTGCCGCGCTCGATGAGCCGCGCGAGCGCGTCGACATCCACGTAGTTTTCGCTCTTCACATACAGCGTAAGCGGCATGCCGGCCGTGTCGGCGATCCGCGCGAGCCCCGCCTCGACGCCCTCGGACGTCGTGAAGCCGCCGAACGGCAGCACCATCGCGGTCCGGTAATGCGTTTGCGCGAGGATGCGCGCCTGATCGAGCATTTTTCCGTAGTCGGGGCCGATGGCCGGAATCACACGCGTCGCGGGACCGGCGGCGTCGGCGAGGAGATCCAGCAGTTCCCGGTATTCGCTCGGCGCGACGTGATAAAGGTTCGCGTTGCCGCCGTATAGCAGCGTGCGCAAGCCGCCGGCCTCGATATGGCGGATCAGCGCGCGATTCTGCCCGGCGTCGAGTGCGTAATCGGCGCGACGCGCGAGCGGCGGCACGGCCATGACCGACGCGGCAAATTCATCGTCGCGGAGCGGGGATTCGTTCATGATGATTCACGCGCAAGCGCGCGAGGCGGGCCTTTCACGGTAGCATCGGCGCCGCAATGTCGTCAAACAACGTGGGCTCCGGCCGGCCTCGCACACGTACCTGGCGCGACAGCATGCAGAGTTGAGACAGGTTTATCTCAATTTTGTATGACAATAGAGCATGAAGACGACGCATGACGCGATCGCCGCGGCCGCTTTTCAGGATAGAGGGGGCTGGGCAAACATTAATCCGTTTCCCGAATAATCGAATAGTGGCGATTTAATAAAGGCGAGTGGCAATAATGCCGTCAATAATGCGAATTAAAGTGCGTTATTTGGTGACAATTAGCTCTTTCAATAACCCGCGAATCCTGAATAGGCTAAAAAATGAATGCCAATTGTTCATTGCCCGAAAGCTTGCCGTTTCTCCCGACTCAGCAGGGATTTGCGGCATTGCGGAACCGTTTTTTGGTGATAGATTATGCGAATAAAATAGACGGATGGAGCGCCGACCCGCGATTAACCGCAAATGAGATGTTTGCGAGCCTGAGAGAGTCAAAATTGTCGCTACATTTTATCGAGCAACTGGCACCGCTACTGGACGCCGCCGACGAGGCGGAATGGTTCGGCGCGATCGCGGGCCTTGCCGAGACGTGGGGCTTCGACAGGATTCTGATCGCGATGCTGCCGCGCCCCACCATGCGTCTGGAGGATGCCTACCTGCGCAGCACCTATGCGCCGGCATGGCGGCAGATGTATGACGAGGCGGGCATGGTTCATATCGACCCGACGGTCGTGCATTGTCTGTCGCGCTCCGCGCCGCTCATCTGGACACCGGATATTTTCGCGACCAAGGCGCAGCGATCGCTTTTCGAGGAAGCCCGCTCGTACGGCCTGCGCTCCGGCGTATCGCTGCCGATTCATGGGCCGAATCAGGAAGCTGGCATGATGTGCTTCGTCAACGAGAGCAATCTGTCCGACGGCTTCCGGCGTCATGTCAACGCCGCGTTGCCCAACCTGGTGCTATTGCGGGATCTCGTGATAGACACCAGTCAGCGGCATCTGAACACGCATGCCCAGACGTTATTGCCGAAGCTCACGCCGCGCGAACGCGAATGTCTGAAATGGACCGCACGCGGCAAATCCACGTGGGAGATCTCCCATATCCTGAACTGTTCGGAAGCCGTCGTGAACTTCCATATGAAGAACATCAGGACGAAATTCGGCGTGAATTCGCGGCGTGCGGCAGCCGTGATTGCGGCTCAGTTGGGGCTTATTGACCCGGGTTGAGCAGCGCGGCGGCGTCGCGGCTGTGCATGACGCGTTCGGCGCGGCCCAGGTCGGCGTCGGAAACGGTCTTCGTGAAATACAGGCCCAGCAGGATCGACACCGGCGCCGGAATCTCCGCGCCCGATTCGAAGCGGCTGCCGCGCGATTGCGTGACGCCGAAGCGCGCCCAGAAACGGCGCTGGCTCTCTTTTTTCTTCTTGCGATAGGCAATGATCAGAACGCGGTCGACTGCCGTGGAAACCTCCGCCGGACGCGACTGGAGATGGGTTTGCGGTTGCCAGTGATTCTCGAGAAGTTCCATTTTTGAGCCTTGTAGGTTATTGGCGGATACGTGCTTGAATTCTGCTTTACCCGATAAGCATTCACACCTATCCAGGTAGGTAGGTGGCGAATAGATTCAAAATGCATAAGTTTTTCTGCGTATTGGCCACCCCAAACACGTTCAGGAGAACGTCATGCAAACAACGATTCGTATTGGAATGCGGCAGGAATTCGACAACGAACTCATCAACGAGATGTACCGCCTGCGGGCCCGGGTGTTTCACGGCCGGCTCGGCTGGGAGATCCCGACCATCGCGGGAATGGAAATAGACGGCTACGACGCGCTCGGGCCGCATTACATGCTGATTCAGGATGAGAGCCAGCGGTTGCGCGGCTGTTGGCGGCTGATGCCGACCGAAGGCCCCAATATGCTGAAGGACACCTTCCCGCAACTGCTGCACGGCGCGGCCGCGCCGGTCGGGCGGCACATCTGGGAACTCAGCCGGTGGGCGATCGAAACCGGCGGCGAGGAACAGTCGTTCGGTTTCACGGACATGACGATCCAGGCGATCCAGCAAGTCATGCGCTTCGCGCAGCGCATGGGCATCACGCACTACGTAACCGTGACGACCACGCCGATCGAACGGATGCTGCGGCGAGCCGGCCTCGACATCAGCCGGCTCGGCGAGCCGCTGCGGATTGGGGTCGAACGGGCGGTGGCGCTCGATGTGGCGGTGAGCGAGAAGACCCTCACCGCGCTGTTTGGACCGGTCGCCGCGGCAGCCTGATTACCGCGCTCGCCGCCCGACCGTGGCTCGATCGATCCGAGCGGCGGGCCGGCCGAACCACGGGCGCGAGATTCAGGAGCCGAACATCCGTTCGAGCGCATTCTCGAGATGCGCGCGCATCGCCGCGCCCGCGGCCGCCGCGTCCTTGCGGCGGATCGCGTCGAGCACCGCCATGTGTTCGGCCTGCACGAGCCGTTGCCGCTCGACCGTCTTCACCAGCGACAGATTGCGCGACAGATTCATGCTGAACAGGATCTGTTCCTCGATGAACGACATCACGGTGATGAAAAACGGGTTCTTCGACGCCCGCGCAACCGCCAGATGGAACATGAAGTCGTCCTTCGCGCCGATCCCCTGCGCCTCGATGATCCGCTCGAGTTCGTCCCACGCGCGCTGAATCGCGGCGATATCGTCGGCATCGGCCTTGAGCGCGGCATGGGCGGCCGCGCCCGCCTCGGTCACGATGCGGAATTCGTAGCAGCGGCGGATATCGGACAGCGTTTCGAGCGGCGCGAACCGGCGCACGTCCGGATCGGGCCGCCGGGCCACGGTCGTGCCCGAGCCGTGCCGCGTGCTGATGATGCCGTCCGCCCGCAGCCGCGCCAGCGCTTCGCGCACCGTCGGCCGCGACGTCGCGAAACGCTCGGCCAGCGCATGCTCGGTCGGCAAACGCTCGCCTTCCTTGTATTCGCCTTCGAGAATGCGGTTGAGGATGTCGCCGTAGATCTGGTCGGGTAAGCCCTTGATTTTGCGGTCGCTCATCGGCGGACTAGGCAGCTTGTCTGAATATCGCCAGATTGTAAGGCCAACCCTCTGTCGCCTCGGCAAACTTATGCAAGCCGGATTTCGCCCGAGGCCGCCGCGACGCCTTCCCGCGGCTGCGCTCCGATCCGGAAAATTTGGCAAATGTTTGATTTACATCCTGGTCGGATGCATCTTTTCTGGCGATCATCTAAGCTTCGCTGGTATAAAAGATCAATAAACCCTGCCGCGGCAATAATCGCGGCAGACGCATTTTCAGACGCGGAGTCGATATGTACACACGCATTCTTGTAGCGGTCGACGGCAGCAACACCTCGCGCCGTGCGTTCGAAGCGGCGCTCGATCTCGCCAAATCCAGCGGCGCGGTTTTGCGGCCCTTCTATGTCGTCGAAAACACGCCGATGTATTTCGAGGCGCCCGGCTACGATCCGTCCATCCTGCGCAACCGGCTGATCGAGGAAGGCCAGGAACTGCGCGCGGAGTTCACGAAGGCGATGGCCGAGCAGGGCGTAAAGGGAGAACCGGCGGTCTCCGAGGCATCGTCACTCGGCGATGTGTCGGAAATCGTGCTGAAGGCCGCGGCCGAGTTCAATGCCGATCTGCTGGTGATGGGCACGCACGGCCGGCGCGGGTTCCAGCGGCTGATTCTCGGCAGCGTCGCCGAGCGCTGCGTGCGTCAGGCCACCCTGCCCGTGCTGCTGATTCCGTCCGCGGCCGGCGCGGACAACGAACCCGTCTGAGTTTTTTGCACCATGCACCACCCGCCGGGCAGTGCGCCACGCGCCGCCTGGCCGAAGCTGAACCGCCCAGAAGTTGAACCGCCGTTGCCCACCGAACCTGTCGACGAAATGCCTCGGCGAAGGATGGGACAGACAATCCATCACTACCACGATAATCGCGCGCAGACCATGTCGACTCCTTCCACCATTACCCGATCCGTGATTCGCGCCCCAGGCGCCGCCGAACGTATTGCCAGCGCGCCGCCCGCGCGCGGCACCCGCCGGAGCGCACCGCATAAATGTTGTCGAAACGGTCGCCGCTGCGATACAGCGCT